>CP013614.1:3000000-3600000 GCA_001465115.1 Enterococcus silesiacus
ACTTGCCAACTGAATCGGTTTGATTTGTATAGACTTTTTCAATGTTTCTTTGAGCGGTATACAAATTGTCCACGATACTGACTACATATAAATCCACGAGTTGCTGGTTCAGATCATTGACGATTTTTCGGCCAACACTTCTAGATTCATTTTCCAAAGTAGCATTTCCATTTGCATTGATTTTATAATTGACCTGAACTTTTTCAGGTGCTTCACTATCTAGTTCTAAAAGCTTGCTTGAAAAATTGCTTGGAATCGTAACAAGTAAGTTATAAGTGCCGTTTTTTAACCCATTTTCTGCAATTCCTCGACTAACGGTGAACCAGTTATAGGCCGCATCTTTTTCTATTTTCTTTACATAATCTGCGCCGAGGTTATAGTCTATGTTATTTTTGTTAATCCCGTTATCTTCATTTACTAAAGCAATATTTAACCGCATATCTTGTTCTTCTTTTGCTTTATTTGCAGAGATATCGGTAAAATCTCGATTCATAAATATCAGCATAATAAGTAATATTACGACCATCCAAACAGACTTCAACAGATAATATAGTTTTTTACTGTTCATTTATCATTCTCCTAAAAAAAGAGGAACAGTGAGGAGCAAGTGCCCTCCCTATTCCTCAGTTATGTGGTTCTTATAGACCTCTTCCGATTGCTGAAGAGATATTTTGATCTGTTTCTTCTACAATGTTGGCAACTTCGTTCAATTGTTTATTGATTTGATCTAATAACTCAGCGAACTCAGTTACTTTTGGTTTTAAAGCAGTAAATTGATCGTTAAAGCTATCAAAACCGCTACCTTCCCAGTTACCTTGAATTGTATCTTGCTCTGCTTGTAATTTTTGTAAAATATCTTGAACTTGTTGCGAACCATCCGTATATTTTGTTGAAGATGTTCTTAGTTCTTGTGGGGATAATTTAATTCTATCGCCTGCCATTTGTCATTCCTCCAAATCGTTATTGTTAGAGGGCATTGATAATGCCCGCTAGTTACCTAAACGTTACCATAAAATAAGAGTTGGCAAAGACTTAATGTAAAAACTTGCATGTTTTAAGTAAAAAATAACGAAAATAATAGAATTATAAATTATCTTTAGGATTGTTTTTTATCTTCATCTGGATTTTATAGTGTTCTATTAGTCTGAAAAACAAAAAAATAAGAATGATAAGTCCCTCAATAGAGAAAAGTATTTATCATTCTTATTTTGAAAATATGGTCAAAACTGTAGATTTACAATGATTGTCCTGATTTTAGAAAAATAGTATACGTTTGCTTTAGTTCATCTTTAAAGGTTCTACTCATTGGTAAAGAAACAGTGTTCTCTTGCTGGATATTATTTTTAAACTGTTTGACGAATACTTCATTTTTCATGACTTCAACGATATAATTTAAATTCACAACATAGCTGCCGTGTATTCGGGCAAATAAATCTTTATTTAATTTATCTATAATTTCAGCCATTGTTAAATATGTTTTATACACTTTTTCTGTTGTATGAATGTACGCGATTCGTCCGCTTTTGACGATATAGATGATGTCGTCCATCGCTAAGACAACAAGTTTTCGGTTAAAAGAAAATTCAAAGTAGGCATGAATGGCGTTAAAATAGCGATTAGATCGATCGATTATTTCTAGCAGATATTCTTGAGAAATTGGCTTCAATAGATAATCAAAAGCCTGTACTTTAAAAACCTCAGGCATGCGCTGAATATCGTCAGAAACAAAAATAATCAGTGCTTCTAAATCAAGTGTGCGTATTTGCTGCGCTAATGCGATACCGTCCATTTCGTTGATTTCCATAGAAATAAAGTAGATGCTATAGTTTCTTTTGCCTTTTTCTTTAAGATGTCTTAGTAATTTTTCCCCATTACTGAAGAAATCAAACTCATATTTGTGAGAATAGCGTAGTGCTATCGTTTTTTCGATTTTTCCCATTTCTCTCTGGTTATTATCACACAATGCAATCTTCAATGGCTCATCTCCCTTGAGTGTAAGATCAATAATGTATGGTATGTGGTAATTATTTTTTTTAACAATATATTTTTATAGATTTTAATTATAGCATATTTTTAGTACAGAAATTCTCAAAAATTGTACTAAAAACATAGTTTTTAGATAATTATTATAATGATTAAAAAAATATTTATTTTAATGGAAAATACCAGGAACCTCTCTCTATAATTGGCTTCCTTTTTTTGTTAAACTAAAGGAAGTGACAGGAGGAAATGAAATGAAGGTACAACTGAACTACAATTCATACAATCAGCCAATCGGTTCTCCAGTGTCAGACTGGTCAACAAGAGAGTATCCGTCAAAAAACATGTTAGAAGGAATGTATTGTCGCTTAGAAAAGGTAGAGTCAAGCAAACATGTTGAAGCGTTATATCAAGTATATGGACCGGAAAGTAAGGCTAAAAATTGGACCTATTTACCATTGAATCCGTTTGAAAGCAAAGTAGCTTTTTTGTCCTATTTAGAAACAATCAGTCGCTCTCAAGATCCTTTTCATTATGCAATTATTGATAAGGCTAGCGGGAAAGCACTGGGTACGCTAGCACTGATGCGGATAAATGCAGAACAAGGGTCAATCGAAGTTGGTTTTGTGATTTATTCTGATGCATTAAAAAAAACACGAATAGCGACAGAAGCGCAGTATCTTTTAGCCTGTTATGCGTTGGACGATTTAGGCTATCGACGGTACGAGTGGAAATGTGATGCGTTGAATGAACCTTCTAGAAAAGCTGCACTACGTTTAGGTTTTACATTTGAAGGGATTTTCCGCAATGCTTTAGTGTACAAGGGGCGAAATAGGGATACCGCTTGGTTTTCTATCATTGATAGTGAATGGCCGCAAGTAAAAATGCGGGTGGAATCGTGGTTGGAACCAACCAATTTTACAGCTGAAGGAGAGCAAAAAAGACGTTTACATGAGTTTTTAGTACAAAAATAGTTTATTTGAAAGGAAGTCATTAACATGAAAGAATCAAACATTCAATTAGCAAAGCTTTCTAAACCTACGATTTTTCCAGGTGTAGCGCCAGTCTTTTTATCGGATGCAACGATGAATGAGCGGAAACAAAAGGTTTTGGACAATATGAAATCAGAAGGTTACGATGCTCTAGTGATTTATGCGGATAAAGAGCATGGGGGCAACTTTGAATATTTGACTGGCTTTATTCCTCGTTTTGAAGAAGGCTTATTGGTTTTGGAGGATACAGGTAAATGTACACTGATTCTTGGAAATGAAAACTTAAAAATGGCCCAGGTTGCTCGGGTCGAAAATCAGTTGATCCATTGTCCATTGTTTTCTTTACCAAATCAGCCAGTGGATAATGAAGCGAGACTGGAAACTATTTTTGAAACGATTGGCTTGTCTGAAAAACGCCAAATCGGTGTTGTCGGCTGGAAAATGTTTACTACAGCTGAGTCGGACAATAAAGCCTACTTTGATCTTCCTTATTTTATTATTCAGGCACTTTTAACAAGTAAACATGAACAGGCTGTTGTCAAAAATGCGGCTCATTTATTTATTGGAGGAGATAAAGGCGCTCGCACGACTCATAATGTGAATGAAATCGCCCATTATGAGTACGGTGCTAACTTAGCTTCTAGTTGTATTTTAAATGCAATGGATGCAGTGGCTATAGGCCAAACGGAGGCTGTCTTAGGGAACGAGTTGACAGCTGAAGGGCAAACAAATACGGTTGTTACGATTGCAGCAACCGGGAAGCGATTTGAATACGGAAATGTTTATCCCACACACAAAAAAGTAGCGCTAGGAGATCCGCTGTCTTTAACAACGGCATACAAAGGTGGTTTGTCTAGTCGAACTGGTTTTGTCATAGAAAATGCAGAGCAGCTTCCTGAAAACCAGCAAGATTACTTAGAGCGAGTTGCCAAACCTTACTATCAGGCAGTGACTACTTGGTTGGAAACGATAAAAATCGGAATGCAAGGAAAAGAGCTTTATCAAGCGATCGAAACCGTTTTTCCTAAAGCTGACTATCATTGGCATTTAAATCCTGGACATTTAGTATCAGATGAAGAATGGATGTCTTCGCCGATTTATGCTGAATCTGAAGAACGATTGAAGAGTGGCATGATTTTACAAATCGACATTATTCCATCTGTGGCAGGCTATGCAGGAGTGAGTGCGGAAGAGTGTGTTGCGTTGGCTGATGACAAATTACAAAAGCAAATTAGAGAAGAGTATCCTGCGTTATGGGAGCGAATCATCACGCGGAGAAAGTATATCAAGGAAATATTAAAGATCGATTTAAGTGAAGATATTATTCCGTTGTCTAATACTGTGGGATATTTACGACCGTTTTATTTAGCAAAAGATCAAGCTTTCAGCTGGGATAGGTAGTTTAATCATATAGATAGAATAAGGAGCTCTTCTTTAAAATGATGAAGAGCTCCTTATTTTATTTTGTGCGCTCATTGTTACACGTGAAACATTTGTTCTATTTCATGTATAACAATGTTATGTTTCAATGTGTCAACAATTTCAACTGAAACATAACCAACCGCTTGTTCAAGAGCATTACTCATACCGCAAGCCATCCCGTAGCGCAAAGTTTCTTCTATAGAAAGACCTTGGTCTATAGCAAATGCAACACCGCCCACGGTAGCATCGCCTGATCCTGTAGGATTAATGATATCGATAGCAGGTATGCCAACATCAAAGATTCGTTCATGATATTTTGCTACGGCACCCTCTCCGCCACAAGAAACTAGAATAAACGGAATTCCTACTAATAGCGGATGATTTAGCTGTTCGATAACGTCTTGTTTGCTTGTCAGCGGCCTATTCACTAGTTCTGCAAATTCATGAATATTAGGTTTGATAAAATAAGGTTTAATTGTGCCGTTTACGACATTTTGAAGCTGTTTTCCTGAAATATCCGTTAGAATTTTTACCGTTGGACCAAGCTGATCCTGTAGTTGTTGTAAATAATCTTGGTACAAATGCTCGTTTTTAGTATTAGCAGAACCACATAAGGCAATGACGGGCGCCTCTTTTTGTTTAAAGGAAAAGTCGATCACAGTATCGATTATTTTTTTTGCAGTTGTATCGGTAATCTCAGGGCCGAGCTCTACGATTTCCGTTTGGTTTTTCTCTTGGTCCATCACAGTCACCGCGTTTCTTGATTCGCCAGAGATGGGGAAGAAGGCTGATTTAAATGGCTCCTGCTCAAGTTCAGCTTGAATAAATTTTCCGTTGATTCCAGCTAAAACTCCAGTGGTAGTTACGTCTCCGCCTAAAATCGCCGCAGTTCTTCCGGCATTGATGCCTTTTCCACCAATCGCTTTGATGGGATTGTTACAGCGGTTCATTTCTCCTAAAACAAATGTGTCGGTAAAATAAATAGAATCTATCGATGGGTTAAGTGTCACGGTTAAAATCATTGTAGTTTCCTCTCCTTCAAAAGCCTGCTAATCTGGGCTTTTGAAAGTTCAGACAAACCCAGTTAGCTTTTCTTGTTTAATAATTTTCCATAAGATTGATAAAAATTAAATGTTTGCTCATCCATTCTGTCGTCAGTAATCACATAGTCTAAATCGGATAATTTGTAAAACGTATACACATCACTAACATTGAATTTTGTGCTGTCCGCCACAACAACTTTTTTCTTGGCATTTTTAAACGCGGCCCGCTGCACACCGCCTTCTAAATAGTTAGAAGTGGTCACATTATTGTTATAGATGCCGTTTGTTGCAGCAAACGCAATATCAATGTTGATCGTTTCAAATGTCTGCTCTGCGTGCTCTCCGATAAATTCTTCTGTAATCGGTGTAAAATCCCCTCCAGTCAACAAGATCCGGTAGTCTGTGTGTTCAATGATATAGTTGAACGCTAACAAACTATTGGTAACGATCATTAAATTTTGCTTCTTGATAAAAGGTAACGCATATAAAATAGTTGTTCCTGCTCCTACAAAAACAACCTGATGATCCTGGATCAAAGAATTCATGATTTTTCCGATATATTCTTTTTGCTCGATATGTAGATTGATTTTTTCGTGGGTAGCTAGTTCTTTATCTTTTCGATCGATTTTTTGCGCGCCACCATATAGACGAACTAATTGATTAGAATCGCTCAGTTCATTGATATCTCTACGAATCGTCATTTCAGAAACGTGTAATTCTGTTGCTATATCGGACACAGTCATAAATGTATTTTTTTCCAGTAATTCTAAAATATGTGCATGTCGCTCTCTTTTTAACATAAAAAGTTCTCCTTTTTTGTTCGGGAATGTTTATCTATTACATTTTAAACGTAAAACGAACAAAAAACAATCAAAAGAAAGCGTTGACAAACCTTTATACAAGTTGTATTCTTTTTGTATAAACAAAGTTTAACATATGTTTACAAAGTTGAACACAAAAAGTTTGATTAAGGATTAAAATGGAGGGGAAATCATGAATACACAGCAAATGTTTCAACCAGAATTGATCGATTTAAAAGTTACGGTGCAAGATGAAGAAGAGCTATTCGAGCTTATTGCAAAGCGTTTAAAGCAGGTAGGATATGTAAATGATGGATATTTGGAGGGAATCAAGTCTAGGGAAAAAGTATTTCCAACAGGATTGATTACTGAATATCTTAATATTGCGCTGCCGCATTCTGACACGAAATATATTGAAAGGCCTTTCATATATATTATAAGAACAACAAAGCCGATCAAGGTCAAACAAATGGGAGATAATCAAGAGATGGAGGTGAGAGATTTATTTTTTTTAGGAATCAAGGAACCCTCGAAACAGGTTGGCTTACTACAAGAGTTAATGGTCTTATTTCAAAATGAAGCATTTGTTTCTGAATTACAAATGACAACAGAAATTGAGGACATGTTCAAATTATTCATGAACCAATGGGAGGAAGTAAAAAATGGCTAGAAAATTAATTGTGGCATGCGGTAGTGGCGTAGCAACGAGTACGACAGTTGCGGAAAAAATCAAAAGTAAGTTTGATACGGATCATATTGATTATCCTGTAGAAGCGGTGGATTATAAGTCTATTTTACAGGAGTTACCGAATGCGGATATTTATGTTTATATCGCAAAACCAGATGAAGAAGTACTGCAAGAAGCAGAAAAACTAGGAATTTCTGTTTATGCGGGTGTTCCATTTTTAACAGGCATGGGCGTTGACGAAATCTATGAAGGAATCGTTAAGGATACAAGGAAATGAAAAAGGAGCTCGGATTATGACGAATCCGAACTCCACGTAAATAATAATACAAACTAATCATACCAAAAAATCAAAAAGATAGGTAGGTAGAAGAGATGGAAATTTTTCAATCTGTGATTGATTATATATTAAATCTAGGTTCAGCAATTTTTGTTCCTTTGATTATCCTGATTATTGGGCTAATCGCTCGCATGCCGTTGAAAAAAGCGTTTATGTCGGCAATTACTTTAGGTGTAGCTTTTACTGGAATGAGCATGGTTATCGGATTTATGTCAGATGCCGTAAGTCCAGCGTCCGTTGCAATGGCTAAAAATACTGGAATCAGTTTGCCAGCTCTTGATCTGGGCTGGACAGGAGCTGCAAGTATTACCTGGTCTTGGTCCTATGCATTTGTCTTTTTCGCTGTTGTTTTAGGTGTGAATTTCATTATGCTTTTATTGAATTTAACCAAAACATTAAATGTCGATATGTGGAATGTCTGGGGGAAAGCTTTGACCGCCTACCTCGTGTACTTCATTAGCGGCTCACTAGTTGCAGGATTTATTGCCGCTGTTGTACAAGTAGTTTTGGAGCTGAAAATGGGGGATATGTTCCAGCGTCATATTCAAGATCTGACGGGAATTCCTTTAGTAACCGTAACTCATTTGATGAATATTTCAGCAGTACTGATGCTGCCGGTCAATATTGTGATGGATAAAATTCCGTTCTTTAATAAAAAAGCCGACACTTCAGCTTTAAAAGCGAAGATCGGGATCTTTTCTGAGAATAGTGTGATGGGCTTTATCATTGGAGTACTACTTGGTTTTGGCGCAGCATATGGCATTTCTGGTTCGTTAAATTTAGGAATCCAAGTGGCGACAGCGATGGCGTTGTTTCCGATGATCAGTAAGATGTTTATGCAATCACTTTCTCCTTTGGCTGATGCCATGTCAGAAATGATGAAAAAACGGTTTAAAGATCGCGAGGTTTACATTGGTTTAGACTGGCCGATTTTGGCAGGACGCTCTGAAATTTGGGTAACAGCGATTATTTTAGTGCCAGTTTTTATTGGCTATGCAATGATTTTACCTGGTAATCAAGTATTGCCGCTCGCTGGGATCATCAACTACTCGATTGCAGTCGGCGGTTTATTATTGACCGGTGGCAATTTGTACCGAATGATCACGCTAGGTGTTATTTACACGCCGCTTTACTTGTACGGCGCAACATACCTGGCTCCTGTATTGACTGGTTTAGCGAAAAAAACTGGAGCAGTAGACTTAAAAGGTGGCAGTATTACCTGGTCATCGATCGAAGGGCCAGAATTTAGAATCTTATTTGCAGAAGCAGCTAATTTAAATGTTATGGCGATCATCGGCTTTATCATTTTTATTTCAATGTTCGTTTGGTTATATAAGTATATGGCAAAAGAACCAGTACCAAGCGCACGTTATGAAGAAAGCGTTAAGTAGAGCTAAGAAAGGCTGGGCCGACATGGAACAAAAAGGCAAATGGTTGTTGCTGTTATTCATAGATATCCTGCTTTTTATATGTGCGCTATCACTCAATATCATAGCGCTGTATTTTTTAGTCATACTCCTCTCTTTTTTCATCTATAGAAATGGTAATGCAGTTCTTTTTAAAGAATATGATGACAGAAAAAGACAAAAATATGAAGACTATAAAGTAGTTCAAGAAGCAGCGAAGGAATCGATTCGTACTGGAAAAATATTAAAAAAGAAGAAGGAGCTGTAGTAAATCATGGCAGACGGAAGAATCTTATTTGAACGTGAAAGAGAAGATATGGCAAAGATCGTACAGTTGATTTTTGAACGTAAAAACACCAATGTTGCGGGCGGTAATTTTTCATTTAAAACAACAGATAACAAGGGCAAAGAATTTATCATTATGACACCAACGATGATGTCACAAGCGTATTTAGGACATGTTTCTCCTTCACAGATTTTAGTGGTGGAGCCCCATACGAGAAAAGTGATTGCAGGTGAGGGTGGATTGACAAGAGAGATCAATATGCACGAAGCAGTTTATGACGCAAATCCTGAAATCAAGGCAGTATTACATGCTCATGCACCCAATAGTATGTTTTGGGCTACCAGTGGCTTGGATATGCCTAATTTGACAGAAGCAACTCAGAAGGTGGAATATATTGAAGTGTTGGAATTTGAGCCGAATTGCTCAGAAGAGTTAGCGGAAATCGTTAGCAATCATATCAAAACGATGGCCCGCCAAGCTTTACCGCATGAATTTTTATTGGACAGTCATGGTGTATTAATTACCACAGGCGGCGAAACTGGGCTGGAAGCGATCCATTCTGCTTTAGCGATTCTGGATACAGTGGAGTGGAATGCGGAAATTGCCTATAAACAAACGATTTTTCAAAAATTAGGTCTTTTAGATGGTTATTATTCTAAAGGGGTTAAAATTGGTACGATCGAAGATTTAATAAACCATGAACCGATTTACAATCAAATGATCAAAGCAACAGCTGGCGGAGACTAAGAAAATAAACGATCAAAAGGTTGAAATGAAAGTGTTTCGCTTACTTGAAGTAAGTGACATTTTTATCATCGTTTATTCGGGTTTGAAAGGACTGAGTGCTAACTCTTTGAGTTAGCGTTCAGTCCTTTTATTTTTCAAAAAATGTTTCCGTGAAAAAAGGATTTTTTTTCTGCTATATAATAGAAAGAAACATTTTATTATAACTGCTAAAAAACTTACTAAAAACATTGCAAGAAATTGCTATTTGCGTTAAAGTAAGAAAAGACAACTGTGAAACATTTTCTGTTTCACGCAAGGAAGGAAACGTATGACTCCAGAAGAATTTAAACAACTATTAAGCCAAAAAGAGGTCCAACTATCGGATCATCAGATGGAACAATTTGCCCGTTATTTTGAATTACTCGTTGAATGGAACGAAAAAATGAACCTAACTGCGATCACCGAAAAAAAAGAAGTCTATTTAAAGCATTTTTATGATTCTATTTCTCTGGCATTTTTTGAAGACTTTTCAACAAATAAATCGATTTGTGATGTTGGCGCTGGTGCTGGATTTCCTAGTATTCCGCTAAAAATCGTTTTTCCCACATTACAAGTGACGATTGTGGATTCATTGAATAAGCGAATCACATTTTTAACTGAATTAGTCAATGAGTTGAAGTTGGAAGACGTTTCTTTGTATCACGATCGTGCGGAAACCTTTGGACAAAAAGAAGACTTTCGTGCGGCTTTTGACTATGTAACTGCTCGTGCAGTTGCCCGTTTGAATGTATTGAGTGAGCTCTGTCTGCCATTAGTGAAAAAGGATGGTTTTTTCTTAGCATTGAAAGCAGCCAAAAGTGAGGAAGAAATCACAGAAGCCAAACCTGCGATTGCTACTTTAGGCGGTAAATTTCAAAAAGAAGTGTCATTTGAATTACCAATCACAGAAGATGAACGACATATCGTTGTGATCCAAAAGAAAAAGGAAACACCCAAAAAATACCCAAGAAAACCAGGGTTACCAAATAAACAACCAATCAAATAAGATGGAGGGACACAAATGGCACGAATAATTTCTGTAGCGAATCAAAAAGGCGGTGTTGGTAAGACAACGACCACTGTGAATCTAGGTGCTTGCCTTGCCTATTACGGCAAGAAAGTGTTGCTGATCGATATTGATGCTCAAGGAAATGCAACGAGTGGTATCGGCGTCCGTAAGCCAGATGTTGCAACGGATGTTTATGATGTATTAGTGAATGAAGAACCAATCAAAAACGTGATTCAGCAAACTTCTAGAGAAAATTTAGATATCGTACCAGCAACGATTCAGCTTGCCGGAGCAGAAATTGAACTGACGTCAATGATGGCAAGAGAATCCCGTTTAAAAGCGGCTATAGAAGAAATAAATGATATCTATGATTTTGTTTTGATTGACTGTCCACCTTCATTAGGACATTTAACGATCAATGCTTTTACAGCAAGTGATTCGATTTTGATTCCTGTGCAATGTGAATATTACGCACTAGAAGGATTAAGTCAGCTATTAAACACTATTCGTTTAGTTCAAAAGCATTTTAACCCTGAGCTACGTATTGAAGGTGTATTGTTGACAATGTATGATGCTCGGACAAACTTAGGTGCTGAAGTGGTTGAAGAAGTTCGTAAGTACTTCCGTGAAAAAGTTTATGACACGATCATTCCTAGAAATGTCCGTCTGTCAGAAGCACCAAGTCACGGTTTGTCGATTATTGATTATGATCCCCGTTCACGTGGTGCCGAAGTGTACCAAGCACTAGCAAAGGAAGTGTTGGATAATGAGTAAAGGAAAAGGTTTAGGTAGAGGTATTGATGCATTGTTTCAAGATTTTGCTAGTTTGGAAGATGTAGATGTTCAAAAAGAAGAAGTAATTGAAATTCCTTTAAATGAACTTCGTCCAAATCCTTACCAGCCAAGAAAAACATTTGACGAAGCATCCCTTCAGGAATTGGCAAACTCGATTCAGCAATCTGGTGTTTTTCAACCAATCATTGTTAGAAAGTCTGCCGTTAAAGGATACGAAATCATTGCAGGTGAACGACGTTTCCGTGCGTCAAAATTAGCGGATAAAGAAACGATTCCGGCAATTGTTCGTGAGTTCGATGAAGAAGCGATGATGCAAGTCGCCGTATTAGAAAACTTGCAGCGTGAGGATTTAAACCCGTTAGAAGAAGCAGAAGCCTACGATATGCTGATGAAAAACTTGAAGCTAACACAAGTTGAAGTAGCAGAACGTCTAGGAAAAAGCCGTCCGTATATTGCAAACTATTTACGTTTGTTGACGTTGCCGACCCAAGTTAAAGAAATGGTTCAAGGTGAAACATTATCAATGGGACAAGCTAGAACACTGTTGGGTTTAAAAGATAAAGACTTGATTTTGATCTTGGCAAAACGTGTGGTAGAAGAAAATTTGACTGTTCGTCAGTTAGAGCAAATCGTCAATGACTTAAATGAAAATCAAGGCAAGAAAGCGCCTAGGAAAGAAAAGAAAAATATCAAAGATAAACCTTACTACATTCGTGAAAGCGAAGACCGTCTAATGGATAAATTTGGTACGACTGTCGCTATTCAAGAAAAAGAAGGTAAAGGAAAAATCGAGATTGAATACCTATCACAGTCAGATTTGGCCAGAATTTTAGATATTTTAGAAATTCATTTTGATGAAGCGTAGTTAGAGAAGAAAAAGAGTACAGGGTAAAACTAATTTTTTAGTTTTACCCTGTACTCTTTTTTTGTGTTAAGAATTTTAAATGGTATAGGTCTTACTAGTTATTAAAATAGCTATTTTTGTAATGGTTTTTTTATAAAAAACATTATATATAAAATAACTACTATTTTTCTTGTTTTTATATAAAATAAGAAAAATCTATAATTGTTTAAATTAGCCCTTATAGATATTGCTAAATAGATACCTAATAGTTAAATACTTATACATCGAGTATACAATAAATAATTTGGACATGTCAATGAGGAATGAAAAATAACAATATATTTAATTTATCTATATTATGGCTGGCTGAGGGGATCAAATCATATATTTAACAATAAGACCTTGCTAAGCAGCTATGTGACCAGCTAAAACATATCGTGAATTCTGACAGTATTTCTATAGTTTAACATGTAATACAACTTATAGTAAATTTACTTATTTTCATACGCCGTCAAATGAACCGTCAAATAAATCAGCAAAAATCTTGATCGTAGTAAAAGAAATTAATGGTTTTAGCTATTACTATACGTAATATAAACAATAGTTTATTAATTGATTATGAGGAAAAAAGAAGATAATTAACGTAAGAAATATATATTGTGGTTGTACATTCTCGGTTTTTTAAATATAAAAAAGAATACTAAATCTAACGGTGTTTTTAGTCAATCCGTTCAGAATATCAATATTCGTGCATGAATAAACACGCTCTATTTATTTTATTAAAATATTATTTTTTAGAATAAATATTTATTTAAAATAGTTGGGTTAACCGTCATACAGCCGTCAGCATTCAACATAAAGAATTATTAAATCAGCTCACGTGTCAAATTTTTCTTATTTTATATAAGAATAGGAAATTCCTATTATACTAATATTTGCAGTTTTATGCGGTGCACGAGTTAAAACGTGTGTCACAGTCATCAGCCTGAGGAATCGCATCAAACATAAATGGTTGGAACTTACTATATAAAAATTAAGAGGAGGATTTTCTATTTATGAGGAAAAAAATTATTATATTGACCGACACATTAAGTGCAAATGGACTGTTGCAAAATAGTTTGTTAAATATGGACTATGAAATAATGGTTTCAAAAGATATATTGACTCAACCTAAAGATAAAGAGTTCTATTTTCTGCAAAATTTTGATCTTATTATTTATCAACAGTCCATGTATAGCGGATTAAAAGAGTCATTTCTGGATAATTTAGTATTACTGAACAAGCCAATTGTTGTTTTAACATTTGAATCAGAGCAGGTCAATAGCTCTAAGTATTTGACTGATGCTAATGTGAGCTTTGTCCGCTATCCGATATCCGTCACTGATCTAGCAAGCAAACTAGCAGCGATCTTTGAAGAAACAGCTAGTCGTGTAGGGAAAAATAGTCAGGAAAGAACAGTTGATTCTTCTGGGGATAATGAAGCCTCTTCTAAAAATGCTTCATCTTTTTCAAATGTGGTTAAAGCTAAAAGACAGTACTCATTCCAATTAAAGGACAGAACGTTGATTATTGATAATTGGTTGATTCCATTGACGAAAAAAGAACATCAAGTATTAGAGCATTTTATTGAGTCAGATCAAAGAGTTTTTTCTAGTCAGGCACTCTGTGAGGCAATCTGGGCCAATGCCCAACAAAAAAACAAACAGGCATTGTTGAGTAATCTGATTAATCGTATCAAACAAAAAATTATGGAAAAAACCTCGATTTTTGAACCATTTATTTTAAATAAAAAAGGGATCGGTTATTACTTAAATCAAGAGTTCATAGCAATAGATGAACAAAATGATGGGAAAACAAGAGAACTGCTGGTAGGCAGCGTGTAATTATGAGGAAAATGATCAGTAAGAAGGGGAGCGGGAGTATTGGCGATATTTAACAAAAAAGGTAAAAAGAAAAGAGATCGCGATGATGATTATGAGGAATACTACGATGAGTATGACGAGTATGATGATTACGACGAATACGATGACGATGAATTTGAAGAGGAAGTATATGAGCCTCCTAAAAAAAGTCGTCCAGAAACTTCAACTAAAAGAGAGCGCGCAGAAAATAATATGAGAAAACAAGAGCAAGAGATACAACAAGAGCAAGCCGCTGTAATTGACCATTTAAATAATGAGAATCAACAATTTCAAAAAGAAATGCAGCGTCAAAAAACCATGGCGGAACGCCTGAAAGCAGAAGTCGAGAACAAGCAACAAGAAATCGATCAATTAACGATGCGTTTAACAAGTTCATCTAAGTCTAAAGAAAGAATTCTTGCTCTAGAAGATCAAGTGAACCGATTAGAAGAGTTGAGAATACAACTAGATGAACAATTATTAGAGGAACGAAACAAAAGCATAGAGACTGAAAAGCAACTACGTCAGCAAGATTTAATGAAAAATCAAATTGCAGAAGTCTTGATGGAAGCCAAAGAAAAAGCACAACAAATCATTGAACGGGCAACTATCGAAGCTGATCGAGCAGTAGAAACTGCCAGACACGAAACTAAAAAAGCTGTTTCAGAAGCTTCAACCGAGTTAAAAATGATTAACCAGGAAGCTGCAAATTACCATACACGAATACTTCGACTACAAAGTGAAACGAGTGTATTGATGGAAGACCTATTAAGCAAATCCAGCCGATTAGCAGACCAGTCACTGGACTAAGGGAAGGGGATTAAGGAGTGGTTTATCAAAATATTATGGTCGACATTTACCAAGCCGCTTCTCCAGCAGTAGGCGAGCGTCTTTTTGATGATGATATGCTGCGGGATATCTATTATATTTGCGAAGAGATTTTCCAAAAAAGAAATAAAAGAATCCCCTATCCACAAAAAGAAGTGGAAGAATATTTTGAAGAATTTCATACCATAATTTCTTTTTTCAAGCATGTCGAGATTACTTTAGATTTTGTAGATCTTGATTGGTCAGCTGTGTTGGATGAGCTGATCCATACATTTCCTCAGATTGCCTGGATAGGTGGCTCCAAAGAAAAAGAAGATACTCGTGTCGTTTACTATATTGATTTTGTTCCCATCGCATATAGAGAAACTGGCTTTCCTTTCATGGTTAATCTTTTACAGTCGTTGGATCAGCAACTATTTGAAGGTGGAGACGATGTACTAGAATCCTTTGTTTATGAAATCGAGCAGCTTGTCGCTAAATTTATCAAACCTCTTAAGGTAGACAGCAAATCAACTGTAGAACAAGCCGAAGTGGTGGAGTATGAGGACAACAATGATGCTAGCTATTTGTTGAAGGTGGAAGAAGCAGTCAGCAGAGAACGGTATGCAAAAGAGCGGATGCGACTTGCCAATAAAAAATTAGAAGTCGTAATCGATCAAATGGAACGGCAAAATTTATCTAGAGCTATGAAAGCATTAAGTAAATCAGATAGTGATGAAAATGAGAATTGGGACCATATAGTAAAGGTCGATCTGAGAGAGTATTCCCAATTGTTACAAAAAGCCAAGTTCTTAGAGCAGTCTTGGATGATGAACAAAGAACTAATGACAAAATCTGAAAAAATGACGATTTCTGATAACCAACTGACATATGAAAGAGAACAGGTAAGAAGTTTCAAAGATTCAGTTTCTACAAATGAGATTTACTTGATTTTAGATGAATGTAAGCTGATTGAGTCAAGAGTGAAAATCAAAAAAAAATCTTGGTTTCGTCAACCTCATGTTCGAATCATGAAAATGGATTATGACAGTATCTTGAATAAAGCAGCATACTTCGATCTTATACAGGGAGAAAATTATTTACTTGAACAAATCGTGTTAAATGATGAGTCAATTATTGATGATTGACATATGCCTTTCTTAATTGACTAAAAGAACAAAGTGGATTGGGAATAGTCGGCTTTTCCCATCCATCACTACATACAAAAAGACACTATCAAGAAGATTAAAAAGAAAATCAATCGGAGTAATGGTTTGAAAGTAATCGGTTGACCAGAATTTTCATTTCGTTTTCGTAGTTGTTAAGTCTGATTTTTTTCAAATACATACATATGATTTCATTATGCAGGGAGCTTAAAATTCAATGATTAATAAACGGAAAATACTTCGCCTGATTATTGCAATAATAGGATCTTTTCTTTTACTGTTGACATTTATGATAGTCAACATGAAAGTCGGATTGGCTGTTTCAGTGAAGCCTATTTTACCAAACAATCAGCATAATCCAGAGGCAACGTATTATGATCTTAGAATGGAACCAAATCAAGAACAAGATTTGGCGCTGGAATTAATCAACACCTCTGATAAAAAACAACAGGTTACTTTGCAAATCAATGACGCTACAACCAATGAGATAGGGGATATCGATTATTCAGATCGCTCAAAAATCGTTGTGAGAGATAAAAGCCTCAAGTTTGGGTTGAAAGACATTGCAAGCTCTGAGTCAGAAATTACAATACCAGCTCATGAAACAATGACAACAATAGTACATCTAAAAATGCCTCCTAATCAATTCAATGGCATGATTTTAGGGGGAATCAAAGTTGTTTCATCAGAAAAAAGTAATGGGGAGCAGACGTCTACTAATCAGCAAGATCACGCGCCAAAGACATATATCGTCGCTGTAAAATTAACAGAAACAGATACACCTATTACGGCAAATTTGAATTTACTAGGTGTTTTTTCTGTGAAAGAGTCAAAAAAAAATAGTATAAAAGCAACGATCCAAAATGATCAAGCTATCAATTTGGAAGATATCGAACTTACAGCGAAAGTCTATGAAGAAAACTCAGATAAGCTATCTTTTCAAACCAAATTAACAGGGTATCGTATGGCACCTAATTCAAGTCTGACTTTTATTATCAATAAGGAGAATCAGGTGCTTCAACCTGGAAACTATCAGATTGCGATAGCTGCGAAATCTAAAGCGACTAATCAGGAATGGCAATGGGATGAGGAACTGAGAATTACGCAAGCTGAAGATAAAGAAAAGGACAATCTTGCAATGAGTAAAGAGAGCATCATGTTTTACACGATTATTTTTGTAAGTACATTTGTGGCATTATTGTTACTCTTGTTAATTTTACTGATCTTAAGAAAGCGTAAAGAAAAGCGTTATGCCGAAGCGTTGTATCACAAAAACAAAGAGCGGGAGCCTAATAATAAAAATCCTAAAAGAAAAAGAAAATCTGAAGGAAATAAGAGTGACAGTGTGAGGAGAAGACGCTCTGCGGAGTCTAAAAGACAAAGAAAGTCAACTCCTAACAAGTAGTGACTAAGCTTGGGTGATAGAATTGAGGACCAGAAATTGATCAAACAATGTCTTTAGAGCATAAACAACAGGTTTATCAGTATAGAGACTTTAGGAGTTGGAGGATATGAATGAATCAGAGCAACACACCCAAAAACAGGAAAAAAGAATAATCAAAAAATATATTCTCCATCAAAAAGTCAATCCTAGACTTTTAGGAGTAGAACTTTACAATAAGCATTTAGATACTCCAAACGAGGCGTATCTATCATGTAAATTGATTTTTAAAAAAGATGTTCGATCATTAATGGAACTTGAGCGGATGGCTAACAAGATATATGAAACATGGACCGAAAAAAACGATGAATTAATTATAAAAAAAATCAATGTTTTTACATCTACAGCGTACATTGTTTTGACCTTTACCATAGGTTTTTATGAAGAGACTCAGGTAAAACGTTTACGGGAACTAAAAGAATGTGCTAAAGAAATTATTGAAACCTATGACAATATACTCAAGCAAGAAAAAGAAGCTGAGTATAAAAGAAAAGAAGCTGAAATTTCTGGAGTATTAGAAAAATTCAGTCAGTTGACTGAGAAAATGGACGGGTTAGAAGATCGACTTACAAAAAATGAATCAATTGTTTTAGACTCTGGGGAGCAGTTGAAAACAGAACTTACAAAAGTCAGCCAAACAATCAAAGAACAGTTGGGTCAAGGAGAATACAAGTTAAAAAGTATTCCAAATTATTCTGAAAAAAAAGAACAAGCAGGAACAAAAATAAAATTAAGTAGTATAAATAAAAATCATTCAAATAAAAAAATCATAAGTTCAGAAAAAATTATAGTAAGTAAGTACAAACTTGATCGAGCCAAACAAGGTTCTGTGGCTTTACAAGTGAAAGTCTGGCCATCAAATTGGCTCCAGCAAAAAAAAAGAATTAACAGAAAACCAACGAAAAAAAACGAATTAAAAAGGTATGTGTCTAAGGTTGAGTTGGAAGTTTTAGCTTGTTTTACACGAAGCGAAGAAGTAAATAAAAAACGAATGGTACCCAAAAAACAATTTTTGGATTTAAAAGCTAAAGTAGAATTTATCGATTATTTATGGATGTTGTTGGAGTTAGAAGGAAAAGAAGAAATCATCATTGCTGGTAAACTAAGTTGTAGAGAGTTGATTGAAGAGTTAGGTCAATTTATGGATAGTGTAGAAAAAGTTGCAACAGGTCCAACAATTTTTAGTTACTGGGTATATTGTTCGCAAGAGCTCTTGGTCAAATTAGAAGGATATGCAGCACTAAAAGATTTTTTAAGCAGTTCCTTAAGGCTAAGCAACAATCTACTAGTTAGTGAAGCAAGATGATTTGAAAAAGGGGTAGTGTGCAAGAAACTAGAACAGTTTCAGATGTATCATGCCTTTTTCTTTTGCTTTTAATATTATACAAATAGTATTTGTATAACAAAAAAAATGGATATCAGACTTCCAAATATTTTCTTTATTTCTAAAATTTTTGAAACGAATTAAAAAAGATAATCATTCATACTTGGTTAAGAAAACTAAACGTATTGTAAGATTGTCGCTTAGTTTAGTTGGGAGTAAATAAAAAGTGGATTTAAATACATTAATTTTTAATAAAATGATTTTCCAAAATCTAAAAATAACATAAATGTATTTAAACGTTTGGAGACATTTCTTTTTTATTGAATGAATAAAAATAATATTTTAGAAAGGATCTTAGTTATGGCAAGAAGAGGAGAAAATATCTATAAAAGAAAAGATGGGCGTTGGGAAGGCCGATACATAAAAGGTAGACAAAAGAATGGAAAAATCCATTATGGTTATATTTATGGATACAAGTACACAGAAGTAAAGCATCAACTTATCTTGGTGAAATACGAAAAACAGACAAGCAATAGCAAAGATCTTCTTCCTTACGAGGGTCACTTAACGGATTGGACGAATTATTGGTTGGATACATTTGTCCGTCCTAAAGTGAAAAGCAGTACGTATGCTAGCTATAAAAATAAAATGGAAGTACACGTTTTATCAACAATAGGTTCGATCAAGCTGCAAAAGCTAAAACAATCAGATGTTGATACTTTACTTAAAAAAATGGATGAGACGCTTAAAGCCAGTTCGATTAGATCAATCTTTTCAGTCTTAAAAAATTGCTTGAGTAAGGCCATCTCTTTAAATTTATTGTCAGAAAATCCCTGTATAGGAGTGGAACTTCCAAAAACAAGAAGAAAAACAGTGCAAGCATTATCGGTCAAAGACCAAGCAAGATTGGTGAAAGAAGTAAACAGTAGTCAGAAATTTTTTTCTATCATGCTCGCTTTGCAGACGGGACTACGAATTGGAGAGATTTGCGGTTTAAAATGGGAAGACATTGATTTTGACAACAACACATTAGGTGTCAATCGAACTGTGCTGAGAATTCAGACGGAAGATAATGCTGGAAGAAAGACAGAAATCGTGGAGGTTACTCCAAAGAGCAACAACTCACAACGAAAAATCCCGATTACTAACGCGTTAAAGGAAAATTTGTTAGAGCTTCAAAAAACGTCAACTAGCGAGTATGTTATTTCCAATAAACATAAAGCGTTGGAACCTCGTACAATCGCCTATCGTTTTCAAATAATTCGAAAAAAGATTGGCTTAGAAAAATTTTCTTTCCATTCTTTGAGACATACCTTTGCTACGCGATGCTTGGAAGCGGGAGGAAATATTGCAACAATAAGTTCTCTATTAGGTCATTCTTCAACAAAAATGACGCTGGATTGTTATACAAACTCATTTTTTACAGAAGAGCGTCAATTGATGGAAAAGCTCGAATTTGTTTGATTCAAAAAATTACGACTAACCTTGTTGTGGTAGACGATTGACATATGTTGTAAGGTCTGAGAAGTAGCTCGAAAAGCCGCTTCTCAGATTAAACATGGTTTTGTTAGCAGCATGTTTTAGTAGTATTCAACGATTAGAAGAATAAATATCATATAACAATTGGTCAAGATCAGAGATATCTTTTTTTTCTTTGTAATTGGTCATAACGAAAAAGTGTTTTCCCCTCTTTTTCAAATGAGCGCAGTCTACATTACTAATGATTAAATCATAGAGTTGGTTATCGGCTAAAGGTTCTGCTTGTGCAAATGTAGACGACTCAATATATTTGATCCACCAGTCCGTAAATTTTTTTTTGCGTAAGAGGTCACTTTCAATAAATATACCGACAGATACTTTTGTTTTGATGCATTCCTCGTAAAAACTTATCGCATGAGCATATTTTGTAATAAGCATGATGTCGTGCGTATCATCTACAAAAATTCCTGGAAAACACCCTTTTAAATAGTTAGCAAAAGCGTTAACAATTTCAGCGTGTTCGCTTTTTTTCCACTCAGGATAATGGAGTTCCCAATAGTAATCAATTGTTCCTTTGAATATTAAATGGCGATATCCGATAGAATTTAAATAATAATGGAGCGTTGCACGTTGTGCTTCGTTTAGGTAAGAAGCTGGATAACAGTTATTCATAAAATTTAAAAACTCTGTATTCAATCTCCTAATAAAAAACTTACTGTATCGTTCAACTAAATCAATTTCTTTTAAGCAGTGAGAATGACTAGGGATGATTTCTTCGCCAAACATGAAGAGGAGCAAAAGGATGGTTTCATTAGGAGGCATTTTAAAGGAGTAATAAACTAGAAATGCCCCAAGTATTTTATTGACTTTTTTGAAAAGGCGAGTGTTTTTAAGCGCATTTATAAATTTCTTTTGGCCGCTAATGTCTGATTGGTTGTTGAAGAAGGGCTCCTGATCACTATAATCTTGGACATTTTTTTGAGCATTTCTCCTTTTTAATAGGCTTAAGTAGATGATAAGTTTTTTTCGAGCAAAAATAGAAATTGAGCTGCCTAAGCTTTGCTGAATGCGATTGACTGTTTCATAAATTCTGGGGTCGATATGAGGGCTTTTTAATTGGTGCTTAGGATCTGTGACTAAGTAAAGAGAGACATAAAAAAAACGAACTTGCAATTCGGAACCTAGCAAATGGCCGTTTTGGATGGATAAGTCGAATTCATTTAATAAGGCATTCAATTCGTTGATTTTTCTAAAATAAGTTGAGTGACTAATTCCAATTTTTTCACATAAACGGGTGACATCAATCGTGCCGCAAAGCAGCAATTCTTCTAGAATTTTGTATTTTGGGGCGTGGCAAATCAACTCATTATATAAAGTGTGAAGGGAGTAATCAGGCTTTGTGTGAAAAGTAATGGTATGTTTGTTTACTTCGATAGCAAATCGGTTATTCGAATGTTTGGCTGATGTTATCAACCCTTCAATCAGCTTTGACAAAAAATAATTTCCAATATCTAAGTGGTGCAAAAGGTCTTTTTTTGTTGCAGTACCACCAACATTGCTTAAATGTATTAATAAGTCAATTTGATAAACTTCTAATTTTTCTAATAAGTCAAATTTTCTCATAGCAAAACTCCTTTAAATGTCAGTATTGAAGTAAGGTATAGCGAAACTAGAGAGGTTATAGTCAATATTTTTCTTCTAAAAGCTCAACTGTATTCTTACGTTGACATTGTGATTATTATCTAACATCTATAAAGTAAATACAATCTTATTTAAGCTGATTTATTTTTCATTTTTTGAGAAATACCTTTATTTACTACTTGTATTTTATTAGTAAATATATAAAAAAGTAGAATCAATAAAATAGTTTTGCTTGATCGTCTAAAAAATGGTATTGTATCTTTGTATGTTTATGTCTGATTTTATGAAGATTGATGACTATTTTTAGAAGGGATATGTCTGTTATGTATGATCTTGGTGATATTGTAGAAATGAAGAAGCCCCATGCTTGTCAGGCAAATCGTTGGGAAATTATTCGAATGGGCGCCGATATTAAAATAAAATGTACGAACTGCGGTCATATCGTGATGATGACACGCCGTGATTTTGAAAAAAAAATGAAGAAAATTTTGGAAAAAAAACTGATAAAGGATAGTGAATAATCGATGGCATTAACAGCTGGAATCGTAGGTTTACCTAACGTAGGAAAATCTACCCTTTTTAACGCAATTACAAAAGCAGGTGCAGAGGCGGCGAATTATCCGTTTGCAACAATTGACCCAAATGTGGGAATGGTTGAAGTACCAGATGAGCGCTTGCAGCGTTTAACAGAGTTAGTGAAACCTAAAAAAACCGTACCAACTACGTTTGAGTTTACAGATATCGCCGGAATCGTAAAAGGCGCAAGCAAAGGTGAAGGTTTAGGGAATCAATTTTTAAGCCATATTCGCCAAGTGGACGCTATTTGTCATGTGGTACGTTGTTTTGATGATGATAATATTACCCACGTTGAAGGACGTGTAGATCCGTTAGCAGATATTGATACGATCAACTTAGAATTAGTGTTAGCTGACTTAGACTCTATTACAAAACGTTATACACGAGTGGCTAAGATCGCTAAGACGAAAGATAAAGATGCAGTAGCGGAATTAGCTGTTTTAGACAAACTTAAACCAGTTTTAGAAGAGGGATTATCTGCAAGAACGATCGAATTTACGGAAGACGAGCAAAAAATCGTTAAGAGTTTATTCTTATTAACAGCAAAACCTATTTTATATGTAGCAAATGTGTCAGAAGATGAAGTAGCTGATTCAGATAATAATCCATATGTTCAACAAGTTCGGACTTTTGCGGCAAATGAGCAGGCAGAAGTAATCGTTGTTTGTGCACGTGCAGAAGAAGAAATAGCTGAATTGGATGATGAAGATAAAGCTGAGTTTTTAGAAGCACTAGGTATCGAAGAATCAGGCTTAGATCAATTGATTCGTGCTGCCTATGATTTATTAGGACTAGCAACTTACTTTACTGCTGGAGAGCAAGAAGTACGTGCGTGGACGTTTCGTAAAGGAATCAAAGCACCTCAAGCAGCTGGGATCATCCATACAGATTTTGAACGCGGTTTTATTCGTGCAGAGACGGTTTCATTTGAAGATTTGAATACGTATGGCAACATGCAAGCAGCAAAAGAGGCGGGCAAAGTTCGCTTAGAAGGAAAAGAATATATTGTACAAGATGGCGATGTTATGCTTTTCCGTTTTAATGTATAAGAAAAAAATTGCTAAAAACTGTTTTTCTCCCTAAAAAATGTGTTAGAATACTTTTTAGGTAAAGACTGCCCCGTTGGCCACGGGCGAGGAGGACGCAAAACATGGAATCAGAAGCACTGCGAGATATTGTTTCAGAAAATCGTGAACTTGAACAAAAATTGACAAAGAGAAATGAACAATACATCTTTGACTTAAAAAAATCACTAGTTGCTGCTAATCTTTCAGAAGAAGCACAGACGCTTGCTTTACATGAAATTCTACCTCATTTAGTAGAAGGTCAAAAAAGTGGGAAGACTGCGCGTCAGCTTTTCGGAACAGTGGCTGAACGTACGGAGTCTATTTTAAATAAACCAGAAGAACTGCCTGAGTCAACTCCTTTTTTGATGTGGTTGGATAATACATTGCTGTTATTCGGTGTGATGACAATCATGTTTTCAGTGATGATGCTGTGGTCTAAAGGAAAGACACAGCCTTTGGGGTTATTAACCTTAGTACTAGCATCAATGGCTGGTGGTTATGTGTTCTATCTAATGTATAAATATGTCTATCAGTATGATCGCCCAGGTGTAGATAAATCAAAACGCCCAGGCTGGTTTAAAACTGGTTTGATCTTAGTTGGTTCGATGCTGTTATGGCTAATCGTCTTTGCAGGTTCTGCAATGTTGCCAGTGGTTATCAACCCTGTGTTTGATCCAGTGGTCGTTATCATTATTGGTGGGATTGGCTTGGGTACTCGTTACTTATTGAAGAAAAAGTACAATATGCGCAGTAGTTTGGCGCGTTAAGAAATAAAAGCAAAAGAGACTTAAACAAAGCTAACAATAGTTTTGTTTAAGTCTCTTTTTTTACCAATGAACGAAGTCAAAAATTCAGCTAATATAGGATCGTTAAATATTGATAAATAAATTCAAACTAAAAGGGTTCATGTTTGAAAGAAAAGCCTCAGCGCGCTACGATAGAAACTAAGAATGAAATTTACAATTAATTTTCATTATGAGGAGGTGGATCAATGAAAACATGGATCAAACAACAGAGTCATTTCCTGATTTTTTTGAGTTTTTTTATATTAAGTATACTGTCTTTATATATCGTTTATCTTCAAAACGGTCATATCATGATTGGTGACGATTATCATTTCCATCAAAATCGGATCGAAGGCCTAGCTGAATCTTTAAGGCATGGTATATTGTTGCCAAAAGTGAGTTACTTTTTTATTGGAGGATATGGGTATGCATCTAGTTTGTTTTATCCAGATTTTTACCTGTATTTTCCGGCAATTCTACGTGTTTTCGGTTTTTCATTAGCGTCTAGTTTTGTTATTTTTTCTATTGGGATCAACTTTGCTACATTTATTTTATCATATGTATCTGGAAGGTACATGGCGTTAACGAAAGTAAAAAGTTACTTATTTTCATTATTGTATACGTTATCGATTTATCGTTTACAGGACTTTTTTAACCGCCAAGCTATTGGAGAACTTTTAGCAATGGGCTTTTTTCCATTAGTTCTAGCAAGTTTATATTTATTGAAAAATGGGAAAGAGAAGAAATGGCTATTGTTGACAGTCGCTATGACAGGGATTGGATTAGCTCATTTTATTTCATTGGAAATCGTCAGCATTTTTATAGGGCTGTATATTCTTTTAAATATGAAGCACTTTTTAAAGAAAAAAGTTCTTGTTGCGATATTAAAGGCCGCAGGAGTTACTATTTTGCTGCTGGCTTTCTATTTAGTCCCCGTTTTTGAGCAGATGAGGCATGTTACGTTTCAGGTGACGTCCAATCCATTGACGTTGATTTCAGATCGGAGCTACTTTTTGAGTGAACTAGTAGCCAACAGCTTTAAAAATAGCGTATTTCATGCATCCTCAGCGAATATAGGTGTCATCCTGTTATTTGGTTTGGTGATTTACACAGTAATGTTTTTTAAGCGAAATTCGTCCAATCGTGAGTGGGTCATTCTTGCTTTGCTATTTATGTTTATGACGACAGACCTATTTCCTTGGAAGCTTTTTGACAATACGCCGCTTAATACAATTCAGTTTCCTTGGCGCTTTTTATCGATTGTGACTTTGTTGCTAGCGTTTCTTATCGCAAATGATGATCTGGGATTATTTAAAAAATTTCCAAGTAGTCAGATAATCTTAGCTATGGTTGTTTTACTTGGTGTAGGGCTGTATGAAAAGGAAAGTATCGATACTGAAGGAAAACGGATTTTATCCCACCAGTCTTATGATCGAACGAATAGTTATTACATTGGCGCTGGGCATGAATATTTGCCGGATAAAGTGGACTATTCCACTATTAAGAAAAATAAAAAACGCACAGTAGTTTATAGCCATGATGAAATAGTAATAAAGGCTGTTAAAATGACGTTTGACTCAGTGTCATTTGACTATCATACTAAAAATACGCAAAAAGCGACGGTGACAATTCCATTTATTTATTATTATGGCTATAAAGCTAAGATCGTAAGCAACGGAAAAGAAACAGTTGTTCCAGCTTCATTAAATGAGCATAACGGATTAGTAGATATTCAGTTATCAGAAAAAGGAAGTGTATCTATTTCTTATCAGGCCACATGGGCTCAAAAAATTTCAGCGTGTGTCTCAGTTTTTACCTTTTTGATCTGTGTCGTATGGCAAGTAGTACCGATGATCTCAACTAGGTTGAAATCAAAGAAGAACCCTTAGTTACCCTTTCAAAATGATAAGAAGCGGATGAGAAAATACTCATGTTTTGGAAAAATAAGAGAAAATCTCTGCAAACAAGGAAATGCGGTTGACTTACCTTTTATTATCTGTTATTTTCTTATATAAAATTAAATAGAGGAGTGGTCTGAAAAATGTCTAACTGGGAAACAAAATTCGTGAAAAAAGGTCTTACATTTGATGATGTTTTATTGATTCCAGCAGAAAGTCACGTGTTGCCTAATGAAGTGGATATGAGTATCCAACTAGCAAAAAATATTAAGTTGAATATCCCTCTGATCAGTGCAAGTATGGACACAGTAACGGATAGTAAAATGGCCATTTCAATGGCTCGTCAAGGTGGTTTAGGTGTTATTCATAAAAATATGAGCATCGCGCAACAAGCAGATGAAGTTCGTAAAGTAAAACGTTCTGAAAGTGGCGTAATCATTGACCCATTTTTCTTAACACCAACGAATTTAGTAGCAGATGCAGAAAATCTGATGAGTAAATACCGTATCAGTGGAGTGCCAATCGTAGAAACGATGGATAATCGTAAATTGGTTGGTATCATTACGAACCGCGACATGCGTTTTGTAACAGATTATCAAATGAAGATTGACGAAGTCATGACAAAAGATAATTTAGTCACTGCCCCAGTTGGTACTTCTCTAAAAGACGCTGAAAAGATTTTACAAAAACATAAAATTGAAAAATTACCAATCGTTGATGAAAACAACCGTTTGAGTGGGTTGATTACAATCAAAGATATTGAAAAAGTAATTGAATTTCCGAATGCAGCAAAAGATGAACATGGTCGTTTACTAGCAGCTGCGGCTGTGGGTGTTACCAGTGATACCTTTGAACGTGCCGAAGCTTTATTAGAAGCAGGAGTAGATGCGATCATTATCGATACGGCACATGGTCATAGTGCTGGTGTGATTCGTAAAATCAAAGAAATTCGTGATACCTTCCCGGAAGCAACGCTTATTGCTGGAAATATCGCAACAGCAGAAGGAGCTAAAGCTCTTTACGATGTAGGTGTGGATGTGGTTAAAGTTGGGATCGGACCTGGTTCTATTTGTACAACTCGTGTTGTAGCTGGAGTTGGTGTGCCTCAATTAACAGCAATTTATGATGCAGCTTCCGTGGCCCGTAAATACGGTAAGGCTATTATTGCTGATGGTGGAATCAAGTATTCAGGAGATATCGTCAAGGCTTTAGCAGCTGGTGGACATGCCGTTATGTTAGGCAGTATGCTAGCTGGTACAGATGAATCACCAGGCGAATTTGAAATCTATCAAGGCCGTCGCTTTAAAACATATCGTGGTATGGGTTCACTAGGTGCCATGGAAAAAGGGTCAAGTGATCGTTATTTCCAAGGCGGAGTCAACGAAGCAAATAAATTAGTTCCAGAAGGTATTGAAGGTCGTGTTGCTTATAAAGGCAGTGTATCAGACATCGTATTCCAAATGATCGGTGGTTTAAAATCAGGTATGGGCTATGTCGGTGCGGCAAACTTAAAACAATTACGTGACGAAGCGCAATTTATTCAAATGAGCGGGAATGGTTTAAAAGAATCTCACCCTCATGATGTTCAAATTACGAAAGAAGCACCTAATTATTCTGTAGAACAATAAAGATAAAGAAACTCCGAAGTCGATTATGACCTCGGAGTTTCTTTATCTTTATTGTACAGGACGCTCATCTTTAGAACCGTAATACATATGCAAAGGTTTAGCCTTGTTACCTAATAATTCTTTAGAAGGTAGAATTTCATAACCTTCCCCACGTAACCGATCGATTACGGTAGCTACAGCATCAACAGTTTCCGGATGGATATCATGCATTAAAACGATCGTGTCATTATAGGCAGTTTCGTCAATCCGCTTGATGATCGCTTGTGCATTATGACTTTGCCAGTCTTGAGAATCTACAGACCATTGTATGATCGGTTTACCAATAATTGTCGCTACGTCCTTGTTTACAGCGCCATAAGGCGGTCTGAAATCAGTTGGTAGCTTCCCGATTGCATGATATATGGCTTTATCTGTTTTTTGAACCTCGTCTTTTACTCGTTGTAGATCAACTCCGGTTAATTGAGGATGTGAATAAGAATGACTCGCTACCTCGTGTCCTTCATCAGCTACCCGTTTTACCAAAGCTTCATTTTTGACAACATTTTGACCCAACATAAAGAATGTGGCCTTGACGTTTTTTTCCTTTAAGATGTTCAAAAGTCTTGGCGTTGTTTCAGGATTCGGTCCATCATCAAAAGTCAGTGAGATGTATTTTTTGTTTGGATCCAGTGGAGCAGGTAACGCATCTTTGATAGAATCAGGGTCAATATATTCAGGATTCACGTAGCCGGCAATCTCTTTATAAGATAACGTGATTTCTTTTTTCCCAGTTGCGTTGTCTGGTAGACCTAAACTGATTTTATCTGAATAATAGGTGAAGGCTGTTTGGTCCAAAGAAATACTAGGCATGTTTAGGACATTGTCAATGATAGTGTTAGCATCAGGACTCTCAGCAAGTAATTTTTGCTGAATAACTTGTTGAATGGCTAGAATATTTGCTTCACTCGTGAAAAGATCTTGAAGAGTCAAGGGCTGGTTTGTTTTTTGATTGACGAATGCTGTATCTTTACTCACTTCGGTTTGTTCAGTCCACTCTTCGTTTGTTTGATTCCAAGTATAGCTTTCAACAACAGGTTGGTACCCAATCACCTGTTCATTGGCTTTAATTATTTTTATATAACCAACGAGTTTGAGGGGTGTCTCTTTCGGGCTATTTTTTTGAGCAGTATCTATTAAAGCTGTTAAGGCCACTTTTAATGCTTGAAATTGAGGGATAGAGTTAGTTACGGTTGGTTCATAAAGTAGGGTCTGAACATTGCCGTCCGTTTTTTCTTGCTCAGTATTCTCAAGTTTCGCTTGCTTTTGTGATTCTCGAATCTGCTCCAACAAAGCTATTTCTTTTTGCTGGTAATCATCATCTTCCAAGTTGCTTGCTTCTTTTGGTGGGTGCTGCATAGCGTAGGTTGCGTAGACACTTCCACAGATCAAGATAAAAGAAATAGCAAAGAGTGCTGCAAAAGTTAATTTTCTGGAAAAGCGATGCTGTTTTTTTTCTCGCCGGCTGTTTCGGGTTCCCCGTGGGTGATTCTTTCTGTTCATAACATTATCCCTCTAATTTATAAATTTGATTGTGTACGGTAACCCAAATGTATCATGGTTAAATAGCACTTTCAACAAACATCCTGCTAAATTAGTGATTCTTTCTATTTATTTAATTAATTTCAAATTACCCATGTAAGGAACTAAAACTTCTGGAATGGTCACAGTTCCGTCTTCATTTTGATAGTTTTCCAAAACTGCAGCAACAGTCCGCCCAACAGCAAGGCCAGATCCGTTTAATGTATGAGCATATTGGACTTTGTCATTGTCATCACGGTAACGAATCATTGCACGGCGGGCCTGGAAATCTTCACAGTTTGAACAAGAACTGATTTCACGATAAGCATTTTGTGCTGGGATCCAGACTTCCAAGTCATATGTTTTAGCAGCTGAGAAGCCCATATCGCCTGTAGCTAGTGACATGACACGATAAGGAAGATTTAGTTTTTGCAAAATATCTTCCGCATTGGCTGTCATTTTTTCTAATTCTTCATAAGAATGCTCCGCATCACTAAATTTCACCATTTCTACTTTGTTGAATTGATGTAGGCGAATCAATCCACGGGTATCACGACCAGCACTGCCAGCTTCAGAACGGAAAGAAGGGCTAAGTGCTGTAAAATAGATCGGTAAATCTTTGCTATCCAAGATTTCATTGTTGTAATAATTTGTTAAAGGCACCTCTGCAGTTGGGATCAGCGTCATATCTGTTCCTTCCAATTGAAAAACATCTTCTTTGAATTTAGGGAATTGACCCGTTCCGAACATAGAATTACTGTTGACGATATAAGGTGTCATCATCTCAGTATAACCATGATCATAAACATGCATATCAAGCATAAAGTTGTATAATGCTCGTTCTAATCGAGCACCTAACCCTTTGTAATAAACAAAACGACTACCAGAAACTTTTGCTCCGCGTTCAAAATCAAGAATATCAAGATTTTCAGCTACATCCCAATGTGGTTTTGGCTCAAAAGCAAAATTTCTAGGTTCACTCCAACGGCGGACCTCAACATTATCATCTTCATCTGCTCCTACTGGCACTGAGTCATGAGGGAGATTTGGTAAGGTTGTAGAAATTTCTTGAAGTTTAGCGTCGATGGCTTCAATTTCAGTGTCCATTGCTTTGATATTGCCGCCAACTTCTTTCATTTCAGCGATCTTGTCAGCAGCATCTTCTTTAGCCCGTTTTAGTTGTGCAATTTCTGCTGAAACATCATTACGATATTTTTTCAGTTCTTCTGACTTCACTAATAAGTTCCGGCGACTTTCATCTAAGCGTAAAAACTCTACTAATACTTCTTCTTTTACACCACGTGTTTTCAATTTTGCTTGAACTTCATCGAAATTTTGACGGATCATTTTTACATCTAACATAATTATTCCTCCTTATTTTAAAAGCTGAAAGAGCTCTTGAAGCTAAATAACATTGGGGCAAAATAAAAAGCCACTCCATCCCCAGAAAAAAATCTTGGGACGAAATGACTTGGATTTCGCGGTACCACCCAAGTTCAGCGTAACGCTGCACTTGTAATGCAGATAACGGCTGCCACCGGTTTGACTTATTTCGTCAAACGCATGTACTAGAGATGGATTTCTTTATAGTAGAATATTTGCTCTCACCAACGCAAACTCTCTTAGATTCGGCACTATAAATACTTTTTCTCTTTGCTTGTCATTAGGATACAAAACTTTTGTCTGGATGTCAACCTTGCCCAATCAATTTCTCTTTAAAGGCAGATGAATAATAAAAGATGTCCAATGATTATCAGAAGTTGCATAGATATAACCACCATGCAAAGCAATGATACTCTGTGCGATAGCTAAACCAAGACCTGTTCCACCTGTTTCCTGTGAACGAGATTCTTCCACACGATAGAATCGATCAAATAGTTGATCTAAAGATTTTTTAGGGATCGACGGGCCATCATTTCTAACAGCGATTACAACTTCAGTTCCAACTTTTTCCACGTCGATGACGATATTTTTACCGCCTTTGCCGTATTTTAGTGCATTTGATAATAGATTATTGAAAACACGCACTAGTTTTTCAGTATCTCCATCCATCTTGATTGATGCTGGATTAGCATTGACTTGGATCGTCATATCATTTTTAGTTGCTTCTAGTTCAAAATCAGCAGCAAGTTGCTCAATCAACTGGGTCATATCGAAACTGATAGTATTGACAGGGACAGCTGGTTGGCGAACCTTTGTATATTCAAAAAGGTCATCAACAAGTAGTTTCATTTGTTTAGCTTTTACATAAGCCGTATGCGTGTATTTCAACAAATCTTCCTGATTATGAAATTGCCGATCTTCAATCAAACCTAAATAACCTATAATAGAAGTTAAAGGAGTTCTAATATCGTGACTGACATTTGTAATCAGCTCATCTTTCGATTTTTCTATTTTGCGTTCGTCTTCAATCGCTGCAACTGTACTATCAACCAAACCATTGATACTGGTAACAACTCTTGCTAAATCACCACTTAATTCGAAGGGAATACGATGGTCGTAGTTTCCATTAGCGATATAATGAAGTTCACTAATGATATGACGTAGCTGCATTTGACGATAACGACGAATCAAGCGCCAGTACAACACACCAACATCAACTATAAAAAATATTGGAATGACAAACTTACTCAAGCTCCAAAATAAATCCGTATTCAATTCTTTGGCGAAAGCACCCTTAGTTGCCCAAATGATTCCTTGGAGTGTCTGGCTGCCGCTAAGTAAAACCGTAATTGAGACATTTAATAGAAGTAACAGGATAATTGTCACAATTCCCTCAGCAAGTAATTCACTGATTTCTTTAGATGTTAAGGTAATTCGTTTTTGCTTTTCGATTTTCTTTTGTCTAACGAGCATCGATTTTATATCCAACTCCCCAAACTGTTTGAATGACTTTTTCTCCACCAGTTGCTTCTTCTATCTTATCTCTTAAGTGACTGACGTGAACCATGACAGTTTTTGCTGAAACAATACTTTCTTGTTGCCAGACCCGTTCAAAAATTTCGTCAGCACTAAACACACGATTAGGATGGCTAGCCAGCAGGTATAAGATACCAAATTCCAAGGCAGTTAGTTGAATTTCTTTTCCGTCAACAGTTTTAACTTCATGTGAATCTTTGTTAATAATCAATGAGCCAATTTCAAGTACATCAGGTTCATCTGCTTTAAGCTGCATTTGGCTACGTCTTAAAATTGATTTTACACGAGCCATGACTTCTAATGGATTAAATGGTTTTGTAACATAATCATCAGCTCCAGCAACTAAACCTTTGATTTTATCCATATCAGTTGTTTTAGCAGTCAGCATAATAATGGGAATTTGAGACTCTTTCCTTAATTCTTTAACGACTTGCATCCCATCCATAATTGGCATCATAATATCTAAGATAAGTAAATCAATATCTGATATTGTCCGAATCTTTGATAACGCCTCTTTTCCATCATAAGCTTTAATCACTTCATAGCCTTCATTATGAATATAAATACTCAGTAGTTCTACGATTTCTTTATCATCATCAGCAACTAAAATTTTCATATCATTCATTTCCTCCATATATATAGTAGAATTCTTCTTCTTTATTCTAACAAAAAAATGGAAAAATTGACAAAAACAAAGAGAAGTTACGGGAAATTTAGAATATGTTACTAAAAATTAAGAAATAGGATGAAAAAGTTCTGATTTTCGCTTAAAAACGAACAATAAAGAACAAAAGTAACGAAACAATCGGTAACGAAAAAAACTTCAAAAAAAGTGCAAATTTTAGTTGACCTAAGCCCAGAATCTTGGTATATTATATCTTGTCGCAAGGCACTGATGGAACACGCTGAACGACAAGCATAAGATAACAATCCAATGGTTGAAAAAAACTTTGGAAATCAGAAAAAAGTTATTGACAAACAATGACTATCCTGATAAACTAGTGAAGTTGTCAAAAGAAACAATGGTGACTGAACGAAAATAGAATAACAATCAAGTTTGAAAAAAACTTGAAAAATCAGGAAGAAAGTTGTTGACAAATAACAAACAACCTGATAAACTAATGAAGTTGTCGCGAAACATTCGATAACATCAAGCAGAAAAAAACTTTGAAACTTTTTTAAAAAAGTGTTGACATCAAATCGAAGATTTGATATGATATAAAAGTTGCTGCGAGGTAACACGGTAGACCTTTGAAAACTGAACAAAGTAAGACGAACCAAATGTGTAGGTTGTTTTTACAACGATTGTTCATTGAAAACTGGATATTGAAGTAAAAAAGTAATCAAAACAAACCGAGAACACCGCGTTGAATGAGTTTTTTAATTAAAATAGTTCGAAGCTTATTTTATTGGTGACGCCTCTATCGCTAGAGAAACGAACCAAACAATTTGACCGTAAGGTCATCAGGTTAAGTGAATAAGGGCGCACGGTGGATGCCTTGGCATTAGGAGCCGATGAAGGACGGGACTAACACCGATATGCTTTGGGGAGCTGTAAGTGAGCTATGATCCAGAGATTTCCGAATGGGGAAACCCAACATCTTTTATAGGATGTTACTTGCCAGTGAATACATAGCTGGTTAGAGGTAGACGCAGAGAACTGAAACATCTTAGTACCTGCAGGAAGAGAAAGAAAATTCGATTCCCTGAGTAGCGGCGAGCGAAACGGGAAGAGCCCAAACCAACAAGCTTGCTTGTTGGGGTTGTAGGACTCCGTTGTGGTAGTCTGTCAAGATAGTCGAAGAACCTGGAAAGGTTCGCCAAAGTGGGTAATAGCCCCGTAGACGAAATGTTGGCAACACCTAGGAGGATCCTGAGTACGGCGGAACACGAGAAATTCCGTCGGAATCCGCGGGGACCATCCCGCAAGGCTAAATACTCCCTAATGACCGATAGTGAACCAGTACCGTGAGGGAAAGGTGAAAAGCACCCCGGAAGGGGAGTGAAATAGATCCTGAAACCGTGTGCCTACAACAAGTCAAAGCCCGTTAATGGGTAATGGCGTGCCTTTTGTAGAATGAACCGGCGAGTTACGATTGCATGCGAGGTTAAGGTGAAGAGCCGGAGCCGCAGCGAAAGCGAGTCTGAATAGGGCGAATGAGTATGTAGTCGTAGACCCGAAACCATGTGATCTACCCATGGCCAGGTTGAAGGTGTGGTAAAACGCACTGGAGGACCGAACCCACGTACGTTGAAAAGTGCGGGGATGAGCTGTGGGTAGCGGAGAAATTCCAAACGAACTTGGAGATAGCTGGTTCTCTCCGAAATAGCTTTAGGGCTAGCGTCGAAGTTAAGAATGATGGAGGTAGAGCACTGTTTGGACTAGGGGCCCATCTCGGGTTACCGAATTCAGATAAACTCCGAATGCCATTCATTCATATTCGGCAGTCAGACTGCGAGTGATAAGATCCGTAGTCGAAAGGGAAACAGCCCAGACCACCAGCTAAGGTCCCAAAATAACTATTAAGTGGAAAAGGATGTGGGGTTGCACAGACAACTAGGATGTTGGCTCAGAAGCAGCCACCATTTAAAGAGTGCGTAATAGCTCACTAGTCGAGTGACCCTGCGCCGAAAATGTACCGGGGCTAAATAGTTTACCGAAGCTGTGGATCACACCTCTGGTGTGATGGTAGGAGAGCGTTCTAAGGGCGTTGAAGGTCGATCGTGAGGACGGCTGGAGCGCTTAGAAGTGAGAATGCCGGTATGAGTAGCGAAAGACGGGTGAGAATCCCGTCCACCGTATGACTAAGGTTTCCTGGGGAAGGCTCGTCCGCCCAGGGTTAGTCGGGACCTAAGCCGAGGCCGATAGGCGTAGGCGATGGACAACAGGTTGATATTCCTGTACCAGTTGTTTTTGTTTGAGCAATGGAGGGACGCAGGAGGCTAAGAAATGCATGCGACTGGAAGTGCATGTCCAAGCAGTAAGTCTTGAGTAGAGTCAAATGCTTTACTCTGTACGGACAAGCTGTGATGGGGAGGGAAATAATAGTACCGAAGTTTCTGATGTCACACTGTCAAGAAAAGCTTCTAGTGAGAAAACAACTGCCCGTACCGTAAACCGACACAGGTAGTCGAGGAGAGTATCCTAAGGTGAGCGAGCGAACTCTCGTTAAGGAACTCGGCAAAATGACCCCGTAACTTCGGGAGAAGGGGTGCTGACTTCGGTCAGCCGCAGTGAATAGGCCCAAGCGACTGTTTATCAAAAACACAGGTCTCTGCAAAATCGAAAGATGAAGTATAGGGGCTGACGCCTGCCCGGTGCTGGAAGGTTAAGAGGATGGGTTAGCTTCGGCGAAGCTCAGAATTGAAGCCCCAGTAAACGGCGGCCGTAACTATAACGGTCCTAAGGTAGCGAAATTCCTTGTCGGGTAAGTTCCGACCCGCACGAAAGGCGTAACGATTTGGGCACTGTCTCAACGAGAGACTCGGTGAAATTTTAGTACCTGTGAAGATGCAGGTTACCCGCGACAGGACGGAAAGACCCCATGGAGCTTTACTGTAGCTTGATATTGAGTGTTTGTACCACATGTACAGGATAGGTAGGAGCCGATGAACCCGGAACGCTAGTTTCGGTGGAGGCGCTGGTGGGATACTACCCTTGTGTTATGAACCCTCTAACCCGCACCACTTATCGTGGTGGGAGACAGTGTCAGGTGGGCAGTTTGACTGGGGCGGTCGCCTCCTAAAGAGTAACGGAGGCGCCCAAAGGTTCCCTCAGAATGGTTGGAAATCATTCGCAGAGTGTAAAGGCAGAAGGGAGCTTGACTGCGAGACTTACAAGTCGAGCAGGGACGAAAGTCGGGCTTAGTGATCCGGTGGTTCCGCATGGAAGGGCCATCGCTCAACGGATAAAAGCTACCCTGGGGATAACAGGCTTATCTCCCCCAAGAGTCCACATCGACGGGGAGGTTTGGCACCTCGATGTCGGCTCGTCGCATCCTGGGGCTGTAGTCGGTCCCAAGGGTTGGGCTGTTCGCCCATTAAAGCGGCACGCGAGCTGGGTTCAGAACGTCGTGAGACAGTTCGGTCCCTATCCGTCGCGGGCGTTGGAAATTTGAGAGGAGCTGTCCTTAGTACGAGAGGACCGGGATGGACTTACCGCTGGTGTACCAGTTGTTCTGCCAAGGGCATTGCTGGGTAGCTATGTAGGGAAGGGATAAACGCTGAAAGCATCTAAGTGTGAAGCCCACCTCAAGATGAGATTTCCCATTTCTTTAAGAAAGTAAGACCCCTCAGAGATGATGAGGTAGATAGGTTGGAAGTGGAAGTGCAGTGATGTACGGAGCGGACCAATACTAATCGGTCGAGGACTTAACCAAAGAAACGAAATAAAAAAGTATTTCGGAATGTTTGATTACTACTTCAATCCAGTTTTGAGTGAATAATCACTCAACTAAATAGTTACAACACCCAGTGTGGTGGCGATAGCGAGAAGGATACACCTGTTCCCATGCCGAACACAGAAGTTAAGCTTCTTAGCGCCGATTGTAGTGAAGGGTTTCCCTTTGTGAGAGTAGGACGTCGCCACGCTAAGTGTTGTATTGGAGGTTTAGCTCAGCTGGGAGAGCACCTGCCTTACAAGCAGGGGGTCGGCGGTTCGATCCCGTCAACCTCCATTTTTTGAGCCGTTAGCTCAGTTGGTAGAGCATCTGACTTTTAATCAGAGGGTCGCAGGTTCGAGCCCTGCACGGCTCATAGAAATATTTTGCGGGTGTGGCGGAATTGGCAGACGCACTAGATTTAGGATCTAGCGCCTTACGGCGTGGGGGTTCAAGTCCCTTCACCCGCATTTTAGTCTCGTTTGTATAACAAGGCGAATATACGCCGGCTTAGCTCAGTTGGTAGAGCATCTGATTTGTAATCAGAGGGTCGAGGGTTCAAATCCTTTAGCCGGCATCCAGACTGCGGAAATAGCTCAGTGGTAGAGCACCACCTTGCCAAGGTGGGGGTCGCGGGTTCGAACCCCGTTTTCCGCTTAGCTTGTTCTAACGCCGGGGTGGCGGAACTGGCAGACGCACAGGACTTAAAATCCTGCGGTGAGTGATCACCGTACCGGTTCGATTCCGGTCCTCGGCATTGCTTTGAAACCCTATGAATGGCAATTGTAAAATTGACAGAATAGATGTTGGCAAGTACGAAGCAGATAAGATATCTGACTTTGATCCTTGTTTTAGCACCCATAGCTCAACTGGATAGAGTGCTTGACTACGAATCAAGAGGTTAGGGGTTCGACTCCCTTTGGGTGCATAGTTGAAATATTGACTGCGCTTTAGAAGGTAATGAAGTATTAGTTCCTTTTAAACGTTTAGTCTTTTTTTATTATTATAGCTACGGGAAGTAGCTCAGCTTGGTAGAGCACTTGGTTTGGGACCAAGGGGTCGCAGGTTCGAATCCTGTCTTCCCGATTTAAAGAACAGAGCAAATGCTCTGTTCTTTTTTCTTCTACTATTTAAATCTAAGAATAAATATTTATCTTTTCTTATCAAATCAGGCATTCCTCTTTATTAAACAGTTGAAGTTATGTATAATTAAGGTCAGTATTAGTCAAGGGAAAAGGATGAGTGTGATGAGTAATCAAAATACTTCAGATTTAATAGAAGCATATCTAAAGAAGATTCTTGAAGAAAGCAGTAAGATTGAGATTCGCAGAGCTGAAATGGCTCATTTGTTCAATTGTGTTCCTTCCCAGATTAATTATGTTATCAATACTCGTTTTACGATTCAACGAGGTTATTCGGTTGAGAGTAAGCGTGGAGGCGGTGGATATATTCGGATTGCCAAAGTACAAATTTCTGATAGTGATCAATTATTAAAACAAATTGCTCAGTTCACGGGTAATGAACTTTCAGAAAAAGATGCGTTGATTTTTGTACAGAAGTTATATGAAGAAGAAGTCATCACTAAAAGAGAAGGAAATCTGATGTTGTCTGTTCTTGGAAAATCAGTTTTAGGCAAAGCAGGATCAAATGAAGATTATTTACGTGCTCAATTGATGCATTCATTTTTAGAACGTTTGAGTTACGAGGAGGAATGATAATATGGATGAATTATTTACAGAAAGTGCCAAGGCGGTATTAGCTATTGCACAAGAAGAAGCAAAATATTTTAGGCATCAATCCGTGGGCTCAGAACATTTATTGTTAGCACTAGTTTTAGAGCCAAATGGAATTGCTGGGAAGTCATTACGCCAGTTGAACGCAGATAAAAATGATATTCGTGAAGAAATCGAACACTTAACTGGCTATGGAACTGTTAAGGCTTATCCTAAAGGTGCGTATTTACCTTATTCCCCTCGTGCAAAACAAATATTTGCTTATGCAGGTGATGAGGCAAAACGTTTAGGCGCACCAAATATTGGAACGGAACATATCTTATTAGGATTATTAAGAGATGAAGATATATTAGCTTCACGTATTTTATTGAATTTAGGTTTAAGTTTATCTAAGATGCGTCAGTTGCTGATGAAGAAAATAGGTATTACTGATCCGCAAATGAGTGGAAATGTAGGACGTCGTCGCAATAATCAAGCTCAAAAAGCTGCGCCGAAAGGAACACCAACGTTAGATTCATTAGCACGTGATTTAACGAAATTAGCCCGTGAAAAAGATCTTGATCCAGTTGTGGGACGTTCACAAGAGGTTAGACGTTTGATTCAAATTCTAAGTCGCCGTACAAAAAATAATCCAGTTTTAGTTGGCGAGCCTGGTGTCGGTAAAACGGCAATCGCTGAAGGTTTGGCACAAAAAATTGTGAACGGTGAAGTGCCTGAAGATATGCAGGAAAAACGCTTGATGATGTTAGATATGGGCGCTTTGGTAGCTGGTACTAAATATCGTGGAGAGTTTGAGGATCGATTAAAGAAAGTTATTGATGAAATATATCAAGATGGTGAAGTGATTTTGTTTATCGATGAATTGCATACCTTAATTGGTGCTGGCGGTGCTGAAGGGGCAATTGATGCATCGAATATTTTAAAACCAGCACTTGCAAGAGGAGAACTGCAAACAATCGGTGCAACAACTTTGGATGAGTATCAAAAATATATCGAAAAAGATTCTGCTTTGGAACGCCGTTTTGCCCGTGTGCAAGTTGATGAACCAACACCAGAAGAAGCCGAAGAAATTTTAAAAGGACTCCGTTCTCGTTATGAAGAACATCATGGTGTGGAAATCACAGATGACGCTCTGCATGCAGCAGTTCAATTATCTGTTCGTTATATCAATTCACGTCAATTACCGGATAAAGCCATCGATTTGATGGATGAGTCTTCAGCTAAAGTTCGTTTAGATTTAGCCGACGAACCTTCCGAAATTAATAATTTACGTGTTGAAATTGCTCGTTTAGTTCAAGAAAAAGAAGAAGCAATCCAATCGCAGTCATTTGAAAGCGCAGCGAGATTGCGTCAAAAAGAGAAAAAGCTAGTGCGTAAATTGGAAAATATTTTACTGTTAGAAGAAAAAGAAGCTTCAGGTTACGCTAATCGTGTAACAGAAGAAGATGTTGCTAACGTCGTTTCACAATGGACAGGCGTGCCGTTACAGCAGTTAGAGAAAAAAGAAAGCGAACGGTTACTTGAATTAGAAAGTATCTTACATCATCGAGTAGTTGGACAAGATGATGCCGTTCAAGCTGTATCACGTGCAATTCGTAGAGCCCGTAGTGGCTTGAAAGATCCAGACAGACCAATTGGTTCATTTATGTTCTTAGGACCGACAGGTGTAGGTAAGACAGAGCTTGCTAAAGCTTTAGCTGAAACAATGTTTGGTAGTGAAGATGCACTGGTTCGAGTGGATATGTCTGAATTTATGGAAAAATACAGCACCAGTCGTTTGATTGGTTCACCTCCAGGTTATGTGGGTTATGAAGAAGGTGGCCAATTGACTGAAAAAATTCGTCAAAAACCGTACTCTGTTATTTTATTAGATGAAGTAGAAAAAGCCCATCCAGATGTGTTCAATATCTTGTTACAAGTATTAGACGATGGACACTTAACTGATTCTAAAGGACGTAAAGTTGATTTTAGAAATACTATTTTGATCATGACATCAAATATTGGTGCAACTGCCATTCGTGATGAGAAGAATGTTGGCTTCAACGTACAAGACCTGACAAAAGATTACGGGGCAATGCAAAAACGAATCTTGGAAGAGTTGAAAAAAGCCTTCCGTCCAGAATTCTTGAATCGTGTGGATGAAACAGTCGTTTTCCGTTCATTGGACCAAGAAGAAATCCATGAAATCGTGAAAATCATGAGTAAATCCATCATGCAACGTTTGAGAGAGCAAGATGTGAACGTGAAAATCACTGCAGCTGCCATAGAAGTGATTGGAAAAGTTGGTTTTGATCCGGAATATGGTGCACGTCCAATCCGTAGAGCTTTACAAAAAGAAGTAGAGGATCGCTTAAGTGAAGCATTACTTTCTGGTCAGATCCATCTTGGGGATAAGGTAACGATTGGGGCAAGTAAGGGCAAGATAACTCTGAATGTCAAATCACCTAAACCAGAACAAGTATTACAAACAATTTAAGTCTAAATCAATAATTCGCTGTGCAAAACGAATCTGTTTTGTACAGCTTTTTTATTTTAATAAAAACTGAACTTGAGTAGGATTTTTGTGAAAAATAGGTGTTAAAATAAAGAGAGACTATTGGAAAGTTTGTGAACCTGTGCTACTATAAAACAGTTGTTAGAAGACTGTGTGGAAAGGCTCAAAGCATTATTTTTAATTGATATTGTTGGATACTGAACAAGTTAGTCTAGCTTTACGGGTTAGCCTTTCGGAAAAAAAGGTAAAATATGTCTGTGGCAAAAAATACCACATTCCATATTTCCTATTTTTCAGTCAAGGCTAAACGAAATTGCTACGCTTTTAAAATTATCCAGCTTCATGAACCAGCGTCTCGGAAAAAAGATAAAATTAGTCTGTGACTAAGACCGTCACATTCAAATTTTCCTATTTTTCGGTCGATGCTAAATGGGTTCATTCAGCTTTTAAATTATCTAGCTCCATGGGCTAGCTCTTCGGAAAAAAGATAAATATGGATGGTGGCAAAAAACACCACATTCCATATTTCCTATTTTTCAGTCAGAGCTGAACAAGCCCATTCAGCTTTTAAAGGAGGATACAAAATGATTGAACTTATTGCAACTGCTGAGTCTGTTGAACAGGCCGAGGCATTATTAGCAGTAGGGGTAGACACTTTATACATCGGAGAAGAGGCATTCGGGTTACGCTTGCCAGTATCGTTTTCTCGTGAGGAACAACGGGCTATTACCGAAAAAGCGCATGCAGCTGGTAAAAAAGTAACTGTCGCATTAAATGGGATCATGCATCCAGAAAAAATGAAGAAAGTCCCTGAATATTTGGCATTTTTAGAAGAAATTAACGTGGACCAGGTGACGGTCGGTGATCCTGGCGTTGTATTTGTGATGCAACGTGATGGAATCGATATTCCCTACATCTATGATGGAGAGACTTTGGTGACTAGTTCTCGCCAAATCAACTTTTGGGCCAAACGTGGAGCAATCGGTGCTATCTTAGCGCGTGAAGTGCCTTTTGAAGAAATGAAAGCAATGCAGGACAATTTGATGGTTCCAGCTGAAGTGCTTGTTTATGGAGCTACCTGTATTCATCAATCAAAACGACCATTATTGCAAAATTACTACAATTTTACTAAAAACGATGAATCAGCTAGTAGAGAACGTGGGCTGTTTATATCTGAACCTAAAAAAGAAGAAACCCATTACTCGATTTATGAAGATAGTCATGGCACACATATATTTGCGGACAATGATGTAAATTTAATTGGCGAACTAGATAAGCTTCATGAGCACAATTACGCAAAATGGAAACTTGATGGCATTTATACACCGGGGGAAAACTTTGTGAAAGTCGCTAAATTGTTCGTAGAAGCTAGAGAAAAACTAGAATCAGGTATTTGGTCCAGTGAGCAAGCACAAAAAGCAATTGAACAAATTGAGACCCTTCACCCAGAAAATCGTGGGTTAGATATCGGATTCTTTGATTTGGATCCAGACGAGATAAAATAAGGAGAAAAAAACACATGACAAACGAACGAACATTGAAGCGTCCTGAGGTCTTAGCACCAGCAGGGACGCTAGAAAAACTAAAAACAGCCATTCATTACGGTGCAGATGCAGTATATATTGGTGGAAATGCTTATGGGTTACGCAGCCGAGCAGGTAATTTCACAAAAGAAGATATGATCGAAGGCGTAGCATTCGCTAATGAGCATGGAGCAAAAGTTTATGTAGCAGCAAATATGGTCACTCATGAAGGCAATCAAGAAGGAGCAGGAGACTTTTTCAGAGAAATTCGCGATGTTGGTATTTCTGCAGTAATCGTTTCTGATCCGGCCTTGATTGAAATTTGTGCAGCAGAAGCGCCGGGCTTGCCGATCCATTTGTCTACACAAGCGTCAGCTACCAATTATGAAACATTAGAATTTTGGAAAAATGAGGGGCTGGAACGTGTTGTTTTAGCACGTGAAGTATCGATGGACGAAGTAGCAGAAATCCGTAAAAATACAGATGTTGAAATCGAAGCATTTATCCACGGAGCAATGTGTATTTCTTATTCTGGTAGATGCACGTTATCTAACCACATGTCGATGCGGGATGCGAACCGCGGCGGTTGTTCACAATCTTGCCGCTGGAAATATGAGCTTTATGATTTGCCTTTTGGCGCTGAACGTACAAACTTGACAGATAAAGGTGAAGTTGAAGAAGAATTTTCAATGAGTGCAGTCGATATGGCGATGATCCAGCATATTCCTGAGCTGATTCAAAACGGTGTTGATAGCTTTAAAATCGAAGGACGGATGAAATCTATTCATTATGTTTCAACTGTAGCAAATGTGTACAAAAAAGCAGTAGATACCTATATGGAAGATCCTGAAAATTATGAATGCAAACAAGAATGGATCGATGAACTCTGGAAAGTGGCACAAAGAGAACTTTCAACTGGTTTTTATTATCATGTACCGACAGACGAAGAACAATTATTTGGAGAACGTCGTAAAATTCCTCAATATAAGTTTATTGGGGAAGTGATGGCGTATGATCCTGAGACAAAAGTTGCAACAATTCGCCAGAGAAATCATTTTAGTGTAGGTGATGAAATTGAATTTTATGGTCCTGGGTTCAATCACTTCCATCAAACAGTAGAAGTTATGTATAATGAAGAGGGCGAATCGATCGATCGGGCACCAAATCCAATGATGATTTTAACGATGCCGGTTGTAGAACCAGTAGCAGTTGGCGATATGATTCGTAAGAAGAAATAAATAATTTGAGTGAGGGATTGGCTTTTAATAGCTTATCCCTTTCATTGCAGAAAGGATAAGTGAATAATGGTAAAACAATATGATTATATTGTAATTGGAGGCGGTAGTGGCGGAATTGCTTCTGCTAATCGTGCAGGTATGCATGGGGCTAAGGTTTTATTGATTGAAGCCGCAGATATTGGCGGAACGTGTGTCAATGTTGGCTGTGTGCCTAAAAAAGTAATGTGGCAAGCAAGTTCAATGATGGAAATGATGAAGCGTGATACAGAAGGATATGGATTTGACGTAGATGTGAAAGCATTTAGTTTTAACAAACTCGTTCAAAATCGTGAAACCTACATCAGTAACTTACATGCAGCCTATCACCGCGGATTAGATAGTAACAAAGTAGAAGTTTTATCTGAATATGCAACATTTATTGATGATCACACAATCGAAGCAGGTGGCGAAATTTACACAGCACCACATATTTTGATTGCGACTGGCGGACGTCCCAAAAAGTTGGGCATTCCTGGTGAAGAATATGCGATAGATTCTAATGGCTTTTTTGCTTTAGAAGAACTGCCGAAGCGAGTTGTATTTGTCGGTGCAGGTTATATAGCGGCCGAACTTGCTGGAACGATCCATGGTTTAGGTGCTGAAACGCATTGGGCATTTAGAAAAGAGCGTCCATTACGAGAATTTGATGAAATGCTTTCTGAAAAAGTCGTTGAGCATTATATTGAAGATGGTATGCATGTTTATCCGCATTCAACACCTCGTTCGATTGAGAAGTTTGAATCTGGAGAGCTAATGATCACCTTTGAAAATGGGACTAAAATTACAGCGGATAGTATTGTGTTTGGAACTGGACGACAACCTAATACTGATACTTTAGGTTTAGAAAATACTCATATTGAGTTAACAGATAAAGGCTACGTAAAAGTTGATAAATTCCAAAATACAACGCAATCTGGCGTATATGCTGTTGGCGATGTCATCGGTAAAATAGATTTGACTCCTGTGGCCATTGCAGCAGGAAGAAGGCTATCAGAACGTTTATTCAATGGGAAAGAAAACGAGCACTTGGACTATGAAACAATTCCTACTGTGGTCTTTACACATCCGCCAGTTGCGACAGTCGGATTAACTGAAGCTGCCGCAGAAGAAAAATATGGCGATGAGAATATCAAGATTTATCAATCAAGTTTTACGCCAATGTATTTTGCACTAGGAGAATATCGTCAAAAGTGCGATATGAAATTAGTGTGTGTTGGTGAAGAGGAGAAAATCGTTGGACTTCACGGGATCGGTTTAGGTGTGGATGAAATGCTGCAAGGATTTGCAGTAGCTATCAAAATGGGCGCTACGAAGAAGGACTTTGATAATACAGTAGCGATTCATCCGACAGGATCAGAAGAATTTGTAACAATGAGATAAAAAATAAGGATAAAACGCTAGCCGTTTTATCCTTATTTTTTAATTTGTGCGAGCAAGGATTGCTTGTGTGATCACGAGCAACTGATTTTTAGCATCTGTAGATGTTTCAGGCAACTTGTTGATCCCTTTTAACGCTTGTTGGGTATACTTTTCAGCAAGTTTTTGTGCTTTAGCAACTCCGTTGAAGGAGTGGACAAGTTCATAGACTTTATTTGTTTCGGTATCTGTTAGCGCCTCGCCTTTTTCAAGATAAGGAAGTAAAGCCTCACGTCCTTCTTCTAAAGCATATAAGAGCGGCAGTGAATAGATACCTTGTCGGACATCCTCTAACACTGGTTTGCCGATTTGTTCAGGTGTTTGTGTGTAATCTAAAACATCATCGATAATTTGAAAGGCAATACCAATATTTTCTCCGATTTTCCCGCAGTTTTTAGCAAAACGTTCTGAAGTTCCACTTTCGTAAGCTCCTACAAAACAGCTAAGTGAAAAAAGTTCAGCCGTTTTTCCAGAAATATTTTCAAGGTATTGATTGATCGTCATCTCAAGATTGTAGCGGTTATCCATTTGGCCTAATTCACCGCTCAATATTTTTTCCATACTTCTGGAATTCAGCTGGATACTTTTTAAAGAAGAAGAGTAGTCAGCTAATAGTTTAAAACAGCTGACAAACAAATAGTCACCAGCGTAGACAGCGGTACTATTGCCAAATTGAGAACGAATCGTAGGTAGACTGCGTCTGATATCTGCATCATCTACAATATCATCATGAATCAAAGTTGCGGTATGCAATAATTCAATAGCAGCAGCTAACGCAACAGCTTTTTTTGGCTCTCTTTTTTCTCCGAATTGTGAAAATAAAAGTTGATACGCTGGCCGTAAAAGTTTGCCGCCGGAATGAATCATCGATAAGACAGCCTCTTCAACGTCTTTGTTTTTTAAATTGACACTATTTTCCATCAGCATTAGCGTGTTGTTCAATTCTTTAGCTAATTCAGGATATGTTTTCCACATTGGATGAATGTTCATAAAATGACTCCTTTATTATACTCGGTCAGACTAAAATGTTACTGAAAATATTGGCTCCATTTTTGGTTTGAGGTACGCTCATAATTTAATTGAAACTGCTGCATAGTGCGCACATGACGCAATAGATAATTGGCAGTGATACCTATAGCAGTACCAGAAAGAATACCGAAAAAAGATAGAAATGGTAGATAGGACATCATTAACCAGGATTGGGAAAAGAAGCACATGGCTAGTAACTGACCTACATTATGTAAAAAACCACCGGCTGCACTGATTCCGATAATACTGACACGCTTTGGACCTAACTGTTTGAGTGTAAGCATGCCAAAATAACTAAGGAAAGCACCGCAGACACTAAAAGCTAAAGTCATGATTGTTCCACCCAAAAAAGTAGTTAGCGCCAAACGCATACAAACTAAAAGAAAACTTTCTCTTTTTCTCATTGTAAAAATAGCGATGATCGTAATTAAATTTGCTAGGCCTAATTTGGTACCAGGGGCAAATGAGAAGGGAGAAGGAATCATATTTTCAATCAAGCCTAAAACAAGGCCTTGGGCTACCAACATGGATATATAGATATCTTTTTGTGTTTTACTCATAGTTTTCGGCTTTGTTTAATAAATTAAACTGCCATCCTCACTCCCATCAGAAGCTTCAATTATGATAAATAAATTGTGGGGCAGACAAGCAATCGGCGTTTCACCCGCTTTTGATTTCCAGCCTTGTTGGACACAGATCTGATCACCGCAGTTTGTTTCTACGATCCGAATTTTATCACCTTTTACCTCAATTAAATTATAATCACCATCAGAAGCTTCGTATTTATATGTATAGGTTGGTCCGTCTTCAACTAGATCAAAGACTTTGATTACTTCTCCATCTACTTTCAATACGGCTGTGTTCCCAGGTTGATGGCTAAAAACAACAAGGGGCAAGAAAGAACTGATGATCAATAGTAGAATAATGGCGATATCCCATGGTCTTAAATAACTTTTATTAATAAATTCTTTAAAATCCAACTCTTTCCTCTCCTTTGTAGTTTTTAGTTTAATATATTCTATCATAATGAGAAAAGAAAGTTCTAGGAGTAAACCTAGAACTCTCTTAGATTTTTACTATAAACGTAATTATTTACTGCCGTATCTAGATTTAGGTGTACCATACCACCATTTACCTAATGTACGTTGTACCCAAGGGATAACCCAGCGGTCTAAACCAAGTGCACGTCCAGAGCCGTTCATTAAAGCAAAGGCTACGAAGATAAACCAAATATTTACCCAGTAGAACATACCTGATAGACAGAAAGCAATCGTTAAACCAATTGTAGCGGCACTACTTAACCAAGTGAATAATCCAGCGATCAAGGCTAAAGCGATCAACACTTCAACGATCGTCATGAATTTTTGCATGAACAAAGCAACTTCTTGGTTTGGCATCATGAATTTCATCACACTTTCAAACCACTTAGGCATATGATCGAAGACTTGCATTGGTTCTTCACCATAAGCATAGCTTAAACCAAATTGAGCGGCTTTAGCTGTTGTTTCAGTCGCTTCGGCTCCGCCACCTGCTGCAGATGCACCTGTTGTTACCTGTTCTTGTAACCATGGGAATGGGAATGCTACTTTATCAGTGAACCATGAACCATCACCAAACCAAGTACTTGGTTTTAAGTAATCGCCAGTTCCGACAATTTTCTTCATAGATTCGACTAACCAAACCATACCATAGAATACACGTAATGGAACACTCCATAAAACATTACCATAACGAGATGAATGTCCGCGTGTTACGTTGCGGTCATCTTTAATATGGAAGAACTCATGCATAATATATTGGAACATGTAATAACCAGAACGGATATCAAAGAAATATTTCAAGTTAACGATGTGTTTCATAATGATTGCTAAGAAACCGCTAAGATGAATTTTATCAAATAAGTTTGCCACGCCCCATTTAGCGCCGACAGAAACCATGAATCCTTGATAATTTCCTTTAAATTTGTGTTTTTCACTGCCTTTGATGTCAGCTACAATATTTGCAGCAGCTGTGTGACCAGTTTGTTCAGCAGCTTGAACGATTTGTGGTGTTGGTGTTTCAGGGAATTCTTCGTAATACACCAAGTCACCAACGATATAAATGTTTTTATCTTCATATCCTTTGGCTTGCATAAATTCATTTGCAATCAAACGATTGCCACGAGCTGATTCTAAACCGAAGTCAGCAGCATCAGAAGTTGCTTTAACACCAGCAGTCCAGATCAATGTGTGCGTTGGAACTGTCGAACCATCTTTTAATTTGATATGATCTGCAGCTACTTCAACGATCGGTGCATTAAGCAATAATTTCACATTTTTCTTCTCTAAATAACGTTCAGCTTTGGCTGCGTCATTACGAGATAACATGTTTAAGATTGTCGGCATTGCTTCAACGACCATTAATGTAAATTCATTAGGGTCAAGTTTGAAGTCTTTTGCAAGACGATCTTTCCAGTCGATCAGTTCGCCGACCATTTCGATACCAGTAAATCCTGAACCACAGACAACAAATGTCAGCATTGCTTTACGAACTTCTGGATCAGGTTCGATTGCTGCTTTTTCAACTGTTTCCAAGATATGTTCACGAATTTTCAGAGAGTTTTCAAAAGACCACAGAGTAAATCCATGTTCTTTAACTCCAGGGGTACCAAAGTCATTTGGTTCGCCACCCATACCGATGATCAATTGGTCAAATTCATAAGAACCTAACTTCGTTTGAACGACTTTTTTGTCTTTGTCGATACCAGTTACAGTGTCTGTTACAAGAGTAACGTTCTTTTTGCGTGAGAATAAACGTTGCAGGTCATATTGGATCGCAGAAGGTTCAACACGTCCTCCAGCTACTTCATGCAACTCAGTCATCATGGTGTGGTAAGAATGACGATCAATTAAAGTAATCTCAACGTCAGAATCTTTTTTCAATTTTTTTGCTAAAAATTTAGTAGCTGAAACTCCAGCATAACCAGCTCCCACAACGACAATTTTTTGCTTTGTCATTGATAATCCGCTCCTTAAAAAAATAAAATAGAAAATGATAATAATTACACAATCGATTTCATTATATAGCGATTTATAGGTTTTGTCTAATAACAATTCTTAAATATAGGAAATAAATTTTTATTATTAAAAAAGCGTGAAAAATGGGTAAAATTTTGTCTTTCTTTTATAACTTTAATTGACATACTTGTAATTTTCTATAGAATGTAAATTATATCACAAACAAATTTTGTGGAATGTTTAAGAAAAGGAAAAGGTGAACAAAAATGAAAATGAACAAAATTGTAAAGGGCTTCACAGCTATCGCACTGTCATCTCTTTTATTAGCAGCATGTGGATCAGATCAAAAGAAAGATACAGCAAAATCATCTGACTCAAGCACTGCAACATCAAAAACAGCTGAATCTTCTAAAGCAACAGAAAAAGAAGCGGGTGCAGATTTACAAGATGGTACGTATAAATTAGAAGAAAAAAATGAATCAAACGGTTACCGTGCAACATTTGAAATGACTGTTAAAGACGGTAAAATCACTGAATCTAACTATGACAATATCAATGCTGATGGCAAATCAAAAGCAGATGATAAAGACTACAACAAAAATATGAAAGACAAATCAGGTGTAGGTCCAGATGAATACATCAAAGAATTAAACGAGTCTTTTGTTAAAGCACAAAGCGCTGACGGTGTAGAAGTTGTAACTGGTGCGACTCACTCTAGTGAATCATTCCAAAACTATGCACAACAATTGATCCAAGCGGCTCAAGCTGGAGACACTAAAACAATCGAAATCGACAATGGTGCTGACCTTAAAGATGGTACGTATTCATTGAAAGAAAAAAATAATTCAAATGGCTACCACACTGAATTTTCAATCGTTGTTAAAGATGGCAAAGTAACTGAATCTAACTACGATAACGTGAATGATGAAGGCAAATCTAAAAAAGATGACGCTGACTACAACAAAAACATGAAAGACAAATCAGGCGTAGGTCCAGCTGAATACATTAAAACATTGAACGAAGAATTAGTTAAAGCAATGAATGAAGAAGACGGCTCAGCTGCAAATGTTGAAGTAGTAACAGGCGCAACTCACAGCTCTCACTCATTCGTAATGTATGCAGAACAACTAGTTAATGCTGCTGAAAAAGGCAGCACTGACGAAATCGTTGTAGACAACATCGTAATGAAAAAATAATTTTTCACATAAATAAAACAAAAAATATATACGTGCAGAATTCAGAGAGATCTCTGAATTCTGCTTTTTGCTGTGAATCACCACGACTGGCTCTGCCAGAGTGGATGATGAACAGTACTTGGCGACCAGAGGGAGAGAAGTAACCGTGCAAAGAATCACCACGACTGGCTCTGCCAGAGTGGATGATGAACAGTACTTGGCGACCGAAGGGAGAAAAGTGACCATTTTTACTAAATCACCTCACAAAAAATAGAAAACCCTTCCCATTCACGAAAAAAAGCGCTACTATAAATAAGACAATTTTCTATGTAGAAAGAGGGATATGATGAAAAACAAAAAATCATTAGTTATCTTAATAGCTGTACTATTTTTAGTCATTTTAGCAGGATGCAACTCCAAAGCGAAAACAGAAGAGTCAAAAATTAATAAGGAGCCTTACACAGATCAACAATCACTGCTAGGGACCTACGTGCAAGTAAGAATATATGACGACGGTAAAAAAGATGTGCTAGAAAAAGCTTTTGCCAGAGTCAAAGAATTAGGCAACAAAATCACGGTTAATGAAAAAGGATCAGAGGTCGATGAAATTAACGAACAGGCAGGAATCAAACCAGTCAAAGTTTCCGATGATATTTATCCATTACTGAAACGTGCATATGAGTACAGCGAGGATTCTGCTGGCGGTTTTGATATGGCCATTGGACCAATCACACAATTATGGCATATTGGCTTTGATGATGCCCGCAAACCTTCACAAGAAGAAATCGACCAAGCTTTAAAATTAGTTGATTACCATAAAGTGAAACTAAATGATGAAGATCAAACAGTCTATCTTGAAGAAAAAGGTATGCAGCTTGATTTAGGGGCGATTGCCAAAGGGTTTATCACGGATGAAGTCGTTAAAGTGTTAAAAGACAACGGTGTAACGACTGCAATCGTCGATTTAGGCGGAAATGTTTATGTGCTGGGGCATAGTCCTCGTGGCAAGGATATGGATTGGAATGTAGGAATCCAAGATCCAAACAAAGCACGTAATACAGTGGTTGGAACGGTCCAAGAGAGTAATAAAACCTTGGTAACTTCCGGCATCTATGAGCGCTTTTTAGAAGTAGATGGAAAAAGCTATCATCATTTATTCGATCCGAAAACGGGTTATCCTTTTGACAATGATATTGCTGGTGTAACGGTAATCACAAATAAATCGATCGATGGAGATGGGCTATCAACAGCGGTCTTTGCTATGGGCGTCAAAAAAGGCTTAGAATATGCTGAAGGGCTGAAAGATGTTGATGTGATTTTTGTTACTAAAGATGATCAGGTATTTGTGAGTAAAGATATTGAAAAAGTTTTTGAGTTAGGAAAAGATTCAGGTTACACGATGGGTGATCGTAAAGACCTGAAATAAGGAGAACGGATATGTCGTTGAAAGTATTTTTGCAAGTTGTGGAAATTCAGACGAAATTAGCGAGTCTATTTCCCTTTGCAGTTGGGGTACTATTTTCTATTGCGTACTTTAATCAGTTTCAAATAGGGTACACAGTATTGTTTTTTATTGGGATGCTGGTTTTTGATATGGCAACAACTGCAATCAATAATTATATGGATTTTAAAAAAGCCAAGTCTGAAGTGTATAAATATGAAGAGAATATTATAGGTAGTTCTGGAATCGCACCAACACTCGTTAGAAATATGATTTTTGGAATGATTGCTTTTTCAGCAGTTATTGGTATCTTTTTAACGGTCAAAACGGGTTGGCTATTCTTAGTGATGGGCGGTGTGTGCTGTTTTATTGGTATATTTTACACATTTGGGCCGATTCCGCTTTCTCGAATGCCTTTAGGTGAAGTGTTTAGTGGATTTACCATGGGACTGGGAATTTTTGCGATGACGATTTATTTAAATGTTCAAGAAAATCGCCCATTTTACTTATTGTTGGATTGGCAGCGAGGAACATTTGCTTTGACAGGGAATTTGTGGGCAGTACTCGCAATTATTTGGGCCTCTTTACCGATGGTCTTTACGATTGCGAATATCATGCTGGCAAATAATTTGAGAGATTTAGATACAGATATTGAAAATCATCGTTATACGTTGGTTTACTACATTGGTCGGGAGCATGGAGTGGTTTTATTCCAAATGTTGATGCTAGCGTGCTACGCAGTTGTTTTACTTGGATTACCGTTTGGCGTATATCGCTGGCCGATTTTGACCGTTTTTGTATCATTACCAGTTGTTTGGAAAAATCTTCAGCTATTCAAAAAAGAATTGCCACAGCCTAAAAGCTTTGGTTATTCGATAAAAAACTTGATGGCATTTAACGGAAGTTATTTAGTAGGTTTATTGCTAACGATTATTTTAGAAAAAATATAAATAAAAAGAAGGAAGCAGTAACCAACAACGACTCTGCTTTCTTCTTTTTTTACGATCTATTTTAACAACCCTTTTTTCAAAAACTACTTTTTATCCTTTTTACTTTTAATAAATAGAAATAGCACAGCTAGTAAAATAATAGCAATTCCGGCAATTGAAAAGTAAACATTTTTCTTTTCTCCTGTGTTTGGGAATAAGCCCTTTTTCTGCTCTTCTTTTTTCTCGGGAGCGGACTCTGAACTTTTAACAGGTGTAGATGTGTCTGTTGTTGCAGATGCACCAGCAAATGTTTTATCGTTTAATGTGTAGACAGGTGAATAGTCGCTAGTTTCACTGTTAAAAGCAAAGAAACTGTAATTGTCTTGGTAAGGAAGTGTAAAGTAACCTTCAGCATCTGTTGAAACAGGATTATTTAGATCAACAAATTGATAAAATCCTGTTATGTTTGCAGGTACTGAATTATAGCTAGCAGTATTGTCTCCGTAGATAAGAACGTTACTTGCTGGCACGCCATCTACTGATAATACTTTTCCTTTAACTTGTTTGTTATCAGAATCGTAAGAAATAAACTGGATATTGTAAGCTGGTGCAGTTTTTACTACCGTATACGCCATATTTAGAGTGACTTCTTGTTTTTCTCCTTCATCTTCTTCCCAAGGATAAAGCATGAAACTAACCTTGACTAAATTTTTTCCTAAATTTTTTGTTGAAGCATCTTCTAACAGTTTGAGATCTCTAAAGGCAGCACCGTGATAACCTCCATCTTGGTAGAGCATTTCAGCCGTCACTTTTTCTCCTTGAAATACAACGAGTGTTGTGTTGATAAGATCACCATACATATTTCCAATTGTGTTGGATGTTTCAGAGGAACTTGAATCTAAAGTGGAAGAAGAACTACTGTCTACAGTTTTTTCATTATTTTTTTCTGTATCCTGTGTTGAAGCTGAGGTTGAAGAGCTTTCAACTTTTGAATCTTCAGTCGTAGATAGTGTTTCCTCAGCAAAGCTTGTGATTGGTAGAGCAAACGATAATGCAACCAAACAAAAAACTATTTTTTTCATAAATATTCTCCTTTTGTAATATTTGTATCATTCGCAATACAAATGTAACGTAAGTGAAATATTTAGCAAATAGTTGTAAGAAAAAATTCTTTTTTCTTAAGGAATTCTTAATAACTTTGTTTGGCAAGTGGTTTAAATCGTCGGATTTATGTTACTCAGGCTGATTTCTCCTGAAGAGAGTACTTTTTCTGTTTTGTCATGAAGTTGAACTATCAATTCGCCATGATCGTTGATAGCTGTGGCGATTCCTTCATAGTCGGTTCCCGCTTGTGTAAATGAAACTGTCTTGCCAAGTACAAAAGATTTTTGGCGGTATTCTTCTAAGAAAGCTTGTTCAGGGATTTGATTTAGTATAGTGTAAAATTGATTCCAAATTGCTCCAATCAATTCGTTTCTTGTAACAGTTGGTTCAGCTTCTGGAAATAGAGAGGTCGCTTTTTCTCTTATGTCCTTAGGGAATTCATTTTGTTTCACAGAAAAATTAATACCCATGCCGATAATAACATTTGAGATTTGCCCAGATTCAACATCACTCATGGCTTCTGATAAAATACCGCAGACTTTTTTTCCGTTGAGATAGATGTCGTTGACCCATTTAATCTCGGTTTGGACCTTGATCAAATCATCCATTGCACGAGTGATTGCGACAGCCATGATTACAGTATATTGCGCCATTTCCTCGAAATTTTGATTAGGCCTTAATAGCATGCTCATGTAGATACCGCTGCCAGCTTTTGAAAAGAAAGGACGGCCAAATCGTCCTTTTGGGGCTTCTTGGATATCTGCTACGATCAATGTGTTATTTGGTTCACCGTTGATTGCTGCTAGCTTAGCGTCTTTCATTGTAGACTCTGAGGAGTTTAAAACCGTGATTGAAAGATTAGGCGTTGCCGGCTCTAAAGCCAAACGAATCCCCTCTGCGGATAAAACATCTGATTTATCATAGCAGTATCCTTTGTTGCGGCTGCTGGAAATAATGTGTCCTTCTTTTTTTAATTCATTGATTGCTTTCCAAATGGCAGTTCGAGATAAAGAAAGTTTCTGCGCCATTTCTTCACCTGAAATAAACGCTGGTGCTTGTTTCATTAATAAGGTTAACACCTGGCTTTTTGTAGACATAACATCCGCTCCTTTATAGTAATTTCATTGTAGCTGATGAATAGAGCGAGGGTCAACCACAATACGACTGGAAGAGGAGGGGAAAATCCTTCTTAGGATGTATGATTTCTTTTGAGAAACTTGTTATACTTGTGTGGTAGGAATGAACGATGATCGTTAGAATTAGAGAGATGGAGTGGGAAATATGGAAAAGCAACAATACGTTTGTGATAAATGTGGCAACATGCATTATATATCAGATCAGTTTCAAGCCACAGGAGGAAACTTTTCAAAGATCTTTGATATTCAAAATAAAAAATTTATCACAGTCAGCTGTACGAGATGCGGATTTACGGAATTATACCGTGGGCAAACATCAGATGGTTGGAATGTTTTAGACTTTTTAATGGGTGGTTAATAACTGCTTAAATAAATGAAAAGAAGGTGAGGCAAAAGTATTTTTTACTTTTGCCTCACCTTCTTTGTGTTTAAACTAATAATAGTTGATCGTCTTTTAATTCAGCGCCGCTATTTTGATGGAACATTTCCATCAATTCATTAACAGTTAAATCTTTTTTCTGATCAGCAGGTACATCTACCACGACTTGCCCTTGATGAAGCATGATCAGGCGATTGCCGTAACGAATCGCATCTTCCATGTCATGTGTCACCATAAATGCGGTTAAATTTTGTTCCTGAATCAATTTTTCAGTCAGTTCCATGACCGTGATCGATGTTTTAGGGTCAAGTGCTGCGGTATGTTCGTCTAATAAAATCAACTCGGGACGAATCAAGGTAGCCATGAGTAACGTGATTGCCTGACGTTGTCCACCAGATAACAAACCGATTTCCGCGCCTAGACGATTCTCTAGTCCTAAATTCAAACTAGCTAATTGTTCTTTGAAGAAACTACGGTCATTTTTGCGAACACCATTTCCTAAACCACGTTTTTTCCCTCGTTTCATGGCTAGAGCCATGTTTTCTTCTACAGTTAAACGAACAGCAGTCCCCATCTTAGGATCTTGGAACACGCGGCTGATTTGTTTTGAGCGGGCGACAACACGTTGCTTGGTGATATCTTTGTTATTTAAGGTTAGGTGACCTTCTTCAATAGGTAAAGTACCAGCTATGCTATTGAGTAAAGTAGACTTTCCGGCACCATTACCGCCGATGATCGTAATGAATTCACCTTGGTTGATCGTCAAATCAATGCCTTTTAGCACATGATTTTCGTTGACTGTGCCGCGTTCGAAATAGTGATGTAAGTTTTTAATTGTTAGTACAGGCTGCATCAATTTATCCCTCCTTTACGTTTTCTTAGTTTAGAAAAGCCTAATTTTTTTTGAATCAGTGGTGAAGATAGACAGATGACTAAAATGATTGCTGAAAATAATTTTAAATCAGCTGGATCAACACGCAGTTCTAAGACACAGGCAAGAATAAAGCGGTAAAGAATGGCTCCGATCACGATCGTGATTAGGCGTAGGCCAAGTGATTTATTTTTAAAGAGAACTTCTGCGATGATGATTGAAGCAAGTCCGATCACGATCGTTCCGATACCAGAATTCAAATCAGCGAAGTTGTTGTTTTGAACAAGTAAAGCACCGGATAAAGCAATACAACCGTTAGAAAGCATATAGCCAATAATTTTCATATTGTCCGTTTTGATCCCGTTGGCTTCACTCATATCAAGGTTGTCTCCAGTTGCCCGTGTTGCTAATCCAATTTCTGTTTTAAAGAATAAGACAAGTAGGACGATGACTAACAGTACGATGATCAAACCAACGAGGATAGTACTGTTGATTTTAGTCAATCCTAGTGACTGAGCATGAGAGAAAATCGAATCGGTACCGATCAAAGAAATATTTGGAGCGCCCATGATACGTGAGTTGATGCTATAAAGACCCGTCATAGTGATGATCCCTGCTAACAAAGCGGGGATTTTTAATTTTGTGTGTAAAAGTCCGGACACAAGACCTGCCAACATACCAGCAATAAAAGCAATGATCAATGCCACGATCGGCGCTATCATATAATGAATGTCAAATAAGGACTGGAGCGGTGTGGGCCAAGTAGTAGGATCTTTTGCTAAAATAACTGCGGCTACAGCGCCACCTAAAGGAAAGCTCCCTTCAGTGGTCAAGTCCGCAATATCTAAAATACGGTAAGTGAGAAAGACTCCAATGGCGAGTAAGGACCAAAGAAGACCTTGAGAGGTTGAGGATAGTAATATGTCTAACAATAAAATCAGCTTCTTTCAATAATATTTATGTAGAGGTTGAGAAAAAAGTGAGTTACTTTTTTCTCAACGTTTATTTAGGAATTAAGGTGCCTTGATAGCATCAGGATCGATATCTAGTGCTTGTGCCATCTCTTTGTTTACGAACAGCTCTAAATCTTTCGCTTTTTCAACAGGCATGTCCTCTGGTTTTGCTTCGCCTTTTAGAATTTTTGCGGCCATTGCGCCAGTTTGTTTACCTAGTGATTTATAATCGATTCCCACAGTTGCTAGACCGCCTTCTTCGACTTGTTCAATCGAACCTGCGATAACAGGAGTTTTGTGTTCTTTCGCTACCTCACCGATAACAGCCGCCGCAGAAGCAAACGTATTGTCTGTTGGGATATAGATTGCGTCAACATCTTTCGCTAAACTTGTAGTAACCTGTTGCACATCGTTTGTTGAATTAGCTGTCAGAACTTTGGTTTTGACCCCGGCCTCTTTCAACGCTTTTTCAGCCATATCTGCTTGGATTTTAGAATTTGCTTCACCAGCGTTATACATAATACCGACTGTTTTTGCATCGGGGACGATCGTCAATAATAAATCAATCTGTTTATCGATCGGTACAATATCGGTTGTTCCAGTTACGTTACCGCCAGGCTTTTCATCGGATTGAACTAATTTAGCGCTGACTAAGTCAGTAACGGCTGTAACTAAAATTGGAATATCAGTTGTTTCATTCAATAATGATTGAGCAGCAGGTGTTGCGATACCTAATAACAAGTCTGGTTTTTCTTTGACCAATTTTTCGCTCATGCTTTTTAGTTGAGCTTGATCATTTTGGGCATTGCTGTATTCGATTGTTAGGTTTTCGCCATCTTTGAAGCCATTATCTGCTAAACCTTCTTTAAAGCCTTCAAAAGCAGCATCTAATGAGCCGTGTTGGACGGGCTGTAAAACACCGATTTTCTTGTTGTCACTGTTTGATCCATCGTTTGCTTCTTTGCTATTGCCGCACGCGCCAAGTGTTAATAGTGCGACTGCTGATATAATACTTAGTCCTACTAGTTTCTTTTTCATCTTGATTCCTCCAATTATAGTTGATAAAACAAAAAATCCATTCAGACAATATGCCTAAATGGATTGATAAAAGTCGTAGGTAAACACTTCTTTATTCGCCACTTAGGATTGTCTACGTGGCTGTTTGTTCAATACAAAGCGCTCTAGCCATCATAGATACAAAAACAGGTTTTTGCTGTTTGTACCCACGATTGCATGAATACAAAACTATCTAAAGTAGCTAAAGTAAGCTTTATTCAGTTGTGGGTTGATTGAGTGTGTCATAAAAATCCCTCCGCAAATTGAATTGTGTTTAGTATAAAGGAAAGATGAGTCTGCTGTCAACAGATTATTTTAAATTTTCTGAACATTTGTATAATAGAGTTAAAGGAAAATGCATAAAGGTAGAAAAACTTTGTGATTTTTTTAAGTTGATGCGGATAAAATACGTAACGATGGATATCTTTGTGAAATTTTATGGGTTCATGATATTATTTAATTAAAGTAAATAGTCAATAATTAGGAGGATGTATATGATTTCGAAAAAATTGATCACATTAGGAACACTAGCAGCAACAGTATTGGTATTAGGTGCATGTAATAGTGATAATAAAGCTTCTAAAGATAGCTCATCTGATAGTAAAACAGAAACATCAATGAGCTCAAGTGTTGATGCAGTAAGTGGAGCTTCCATCAGCGATAAACCAGAAGTAATCGAAAAAGCGTTGAGCAAAGATGGAAACTGGATCGTTGCTGCAACAGCAGATCTGACTTTTGATAAAGATGTGACTGTTTCCGGTGAGTTCCACGACAAAGGCGAAAAATCAGGTGACATTTATAGAAAATTAGCATTATACGCACAAGACTCCGATAAAAAAGTTACGGCTGAATATACAGTAACCGTTCCTCAATTGATCGTTGAAACAGAAAACTTCAATATTGTTAACGGAACTGTTAAAGGAGATATCTTGGTTAAAGCGAATGGCTTTGTTTTAAACGGAACAAAAGTTGATGGTAAGGTAACGTTTGAAAAAGAAGAATACAAAACTTCTGCAACTCTTGACAAAGAAGGCGCTGAAGTAACTGGTGACGTGACTGTTCAGTAGACTTGTTGCGTCAAAAAAGGAAGGAGACACTCAATTTTTATTGAGTGTCTTTTTTGAAGAGTTTGAGTCTTTTTAAATGCCCAAAAACCCTTGACTTTTACTATAGAAGGTAGTACAATATATAGATGCAAAAACTATCTGAAAAATGACAAAGCAGGAGCGAAATATTGTCCGTTCCGGTTTTTAATAGGGAAACAAAAGTAGAAACGCACGAGAAATTTTCAAGAGCACATTCTATTTTTGGTTTTTTTTTGCCTAAAAACTGCAAAAAATGCTCAATATTACAGATATTTAATATTTGTAATGTTAAAGAAATATTTTCGGTTAGTGTTTTGATAGACTTTTAATTAGAGGAGTGAAGAGCTTGGCTGGACACGTAGTAAAATACGGAAAACACCGCGAACGTAGAAGTTTCGCCCGGATCAGTGAAGTGTTGGAATTACCCAACTTGATCGAGATTCAAACAGACTCTTACCAATGGTTTTTAGATGAAGGACTAAGAGAAATGTTTGAGGACATTTTACCGATCGACGATTTTCAAGGGAATTTATCTTTGGAATTTGTGGATTATGAATTAAAAGAACCTAAGTATACGGTAGAAGAAGCGCGCGCGCATGACGCAAACTATTCTGCACCGCTACATGTTACTCTACGATTGACAAACCGTGAATCTGGAGAAATCAAATCACAAGAAGTATTCTTCGGTGATTTCCCTCTAATGACTGAAATGGGAACATTTATCATCAATGGTGCAGAACGAGTTATCGTTTCTCAATTAGTACGTTCACCAGGTGTTTATTTCCATGGAAAAGTAGATAAAAATGGTAAAGAAGGCTTTGGCTCAACAGTGATCCCTAACCGTGGCGCATGGTTAGAAATGGAAACTGACGCAAAAGACATCTCTTACGTACGTATCGACCGTACACGTAAAATTCCTTTGACTGTATTAGTTCGTGCTTTAGGTTTTGGCTCTGATGATACAATTTTTGAAATTTTCGGTGAAACACTAAGCTTACGTAATACAATCGAAAAAGATTTACACAAAAATGCGAGCGATTCTCGTACCGAAGAAGGCTTAAAAGACATCTATGAGCGTCTACGACCTGGCGAACCAAAAACAGCTGACAGTTCTCGTAACTTGCTAAACGCTCGTTTCTTCGATCCAAAACGCTATGACTTAGCGAACGTTGGTCGTTACAAAGTCAACAAAAAATTAGATTTAAAAACACGTCTATTGAACCTAACTTTAGGAGAAACCTTGATCGATGCTGAAACTGGCGAAATCATTGTTGAAAAAGGAACGGTATTAACTCACCAAGTAATGGAAACCTTAGGTGAACATATCGATAATGGCTTAAATAGCGTAACGTATTACCCAAGTGAAGATGGTGTGGTTACTGAACCAATGACGGTTCAAGTAATCAAAGTTCTTTCTCCAAAAGATCCAGAACGCATCGTTAACGTAATCGGTAATGGCTACCCAGATACAAGTGTGAAGACTGTTCGTCCTGCGGATGTCGTAGCTTCAATGAGTTATTTCTTTAACTTACAAGAAGACATCGGTAACGTAGATGATATCGATCACTTAGGTAACCGTCGTATTCGTTCAGTTGGTGAATTACTACAAAACCAATTCCGTATCGGTTTAGCTCGTATGGAACGTGTGGTTCGTGAAAGAATGTCGATCCAAGACACTGAAACATTGACACCACAACAATTGATCAATATTCGTCCTGTTGTTGCAAGTATCAAAGAATTCTTTGGTTCTTCTCAGTTATCACAGTTCATGGATCAAACAAATCCTCTAGGTGAGTTGACACACAAACGTCGTCTATCTGCCTTAGGACCTGGTGGTTTGACTCGTGACCGTGCCGGCTATGAAGTTCGAGATGTTCACTATTCCCATTATGGTCGTATGTGTCCGATCGAAACCCCTGAGGGACCAAATATTGGGTTGATCAATAGCTTGTCAAGTTATGCCAAAGTTAACAAATTTGGGTTTATCGAAACACCTTATCGTCGTGTTGATCGTGCAACAGGAAAAGTAACCGATCAAGTGGATTACTTAACTGCTGACACAGAGGATCACTACATCGTAGCGCAAGCAAACTCACGCTTAAATGAAGATGGCTCATTCGCTGAAGAATTAGTAATGGCTCGTCTGCAAAGTGAGAACCTTGAAGTAACGATCGATAGAGTCGATTACATGGACGTTTCACCTAAACAGGTAGTTGCAGTTGCGACTGCATGTATTCCTTTCTTGGAAAACGATGACTCCAACCGTGCCTTGATGGGTGCCAACATGCAACGTCAAGCCGTGCCTTTGATCCAACCTCGTTCACCACTTGTGGGAACGGGTATGGAATACAAATCAGCACATGACTCAGGTGCCGCTTTACTATGTAAACATGATGGTGTCGTTGAATATGTGGATGCATCAGAAGTACGCGTTCGCCGTGACAATGGCGCATTAGATAAATATATGGTCACAAAATTCCGTCGTTCAAATTCAGGAACAAGTTACAACCAACGTCCAATCGTTCTTTTAGGCGAAAAAGTTGAAAAAGGCGATACACTAGCAGATGGACCTTCTATGGAAGAAGGCGAAATGGCGTTAGGACAAAACGTCCTTGTCGGATTCATGACATGGGAAGGGTATAACTACGAGGATGCGATCATCATGAGCCGTCGTTTGGTGAAAGATGATGTCTATACTTCTATCCATATTGAAGAATATGAATCAGAAGCTCGTGATACAAAATTAGGGCCTGAAGAAATCACGCGTGAAATTCCAAACGTCGGGGAAGATGCGTTGAAAGATCTTGACGAAATGGGCATTATCCGTATTGGTGCTGAAGTCAAAGATGGCGACCTATTAGTAGGTAAAGTAACGCCTAAAGGGGTAACTGAGTTATCTGCTGAAGAACGTTTACTACATGCAATCTTTGGTGAAAAAGCGCGTGAAGTTCGTGATACATCGCTACGTGTACCTCACGGTGGCGGCGGGATCGTTCATGATGTGAAAATCTTTACTCGTGAAGCCGGAGACGAATTATCTCCAGGCGTAAACATGTTAGTTCGTGTATATATTGTTCAAAAACGTAAAATCAACGAAGGCGATAAAATGGCCGGACGTCACGGTAATAAAGGGGTTGTATCCCGCATTATGCCGGAAGAAGATATGCCATTCTTACCAGACGGTACACCAATTGATGTCATGTTGAACCCACTAGGGGTACCATCACGTATGAATATCGGACAAGTACTAGAATTACACTTGGGTATGGCTGCTCGTCAGTTAGGTATCCACATTGCAACACCAGTATTCGATGGCGCCAATGATGATGACGTTTGGGAAACAGTTCGTGAAGCGGGTATGGCTCGTGATGCGAAAACAGTTCTTTATGACGGACGTACGGGTGAACCATTTGATAACCGTATCTCTGTTGGTGTGATGTACATGATCAAATTGGCCCACATGGTTGATGATAAATTACATGCCCGTTCTATTGGACCATACTCACTTGTTACCCAACAACCACTTGGAGGTAAAGCTCAATTTGGTGGACAACGTTTTGGGGAAATGGAAGTATGGGCACTGGAAGCATACGGTGCAGCTTACACATTACAAGAAATCTTAACGTACAAATCTGATGACGTAGTTGGTCGTGTGAAAACATACGAAGCAATCGTTAAGGGTGAACCAATTCCAAAACCAGGCGTGCCAGAATCATTCCGCGTATTGGTGAAAGAATTACAATCACTTGGATTAGATATGCGCGTATTGGACATTGAAGAACAAGAAATCGAATTGCGTGATATGGACGATGATGATGATGACTTGATCACCGTTGATGCCCTAACAAAATTCGCAGAACAACAATCAGCGAAACAATTAGAAAAAGAAGCAGCGGAAGCAAAAGAAGCAGCTGATGCAGTGCTTGAACAAGAAATAGAAACTGCTGAAGATACAAAAGACTAATTGTTTTACATTTTGTATAAAGTGCCAATGAAATCCGTTAGTTATGGGCTAGAAAGATCAACATGATTTTTTCTAGTTCAAAACTACGGTGAATAGCTCATTCAGCTTTTCTAACTAATTGAATGGAGGGAATCCCTTTTGATCGATGTAAATAAATTCGAAAGTATGCAAATAGGTTTAGCTTCTCCAGAAAAGATCAGAAGCTGGTCTTACGGTGAAGTAAAGAAACCCGAAACGATTAACTACCGTACGTTAAAACCTGAACGTGAAGGTTTGTTCTGTGAACGTATTTTCGGCCCAACTAAAGACTGGGAATGTGCGTGTGGAAAATATAAACGTATTCGTTATAAAGGTATCGTTTGTGACCGTTGTGGTGTAGAGGTAACTCGTTCTAAAGTGCGTCGTGAACGTATGGGACATATCGAGTTAGCAGCACCTGTTTCACATATCTGGTATTTCAAAGGTATTCCATCTCGTATGGGTCTTGTTTTAGACATGAGTCCACGTGCTCTGGAAGAGATCATTTACTTTGCGTCATACGTAGTAATTGATGCCGGAGATACATCTTTAGAGAAAAAACAATTATTAACAGAGCGTGAATACCGCGATAAACGTGATCAATATGGTCAAGGGTTTACTGCAGCAATGGGTGCAGAAGCGGTTAAACAATTATTAGACAATGTTGATCTTGATGGCGAAGTTGCTGGTTTGAAAGAAGATTTGAAAACAGCATCTGGTCAAAAAAGAACACGTGCGATCCGTCGTTTGGATATTTTAGAAGCATTCCGTGCTTCAGGAAATCAACCAAGCTGGATGGTTATGGATGTTATTCCTGTAATCCCACCAGATTTGCGCCCAATGGTTCAACTAGAAGGTGGACGTTTTGCGACAAGTGATTTGAATGACTTATACCGTCGTGTAATCAACCGTAACAATCGTTTGAAACGTTTATTAGACTTAAATGCGCCAAACATCATTGTTCAAAATGAAAAACGTATGCTGCAAGAAGCCGTCGATGCGTTGATTGATAATGGTCGTCGTGGCCGTCCTGTTACAGGACCAGGTAACCGTCCATTGAAATCTCTTTCTCATATGTTAAAAGGGAAACAAGGTCGTTTCCGTCAAAACTTATTGGGTAAACGTGTGGATTACTCTGGTCGTTCAGTTATCGTCGTAGGACCTAACCTTAAAATGTACCAATGTGGTTTGCCAAAAGAAATGGCGATTGAATTATTTAAACCATTTGTGATGCGTGAATTAGTTCAACGTGAAATTGCAACAAACATCAAAAACGCAAAACGTAAAATCGAACGCGGCGAAGATGAAGTTTGGGATATCTTAGAAGAAGTCATTCAAGAGCATCCAGTATTGCTTAACCGAGCACCTACACTACACAGACTTGGTATCCAAGCCTTTGAACCAGTGTTAGTTGAAGGTCGTGCAATTCGTCTTCACCCATTAGTCTGTGAAGCCTACAATGCCGATTTCGATGGAGACCAAATGGCCGTTCACGTTCCATTGAACGAAGAAGCGCAAGCAGAAGCGCGTATGCTGATGTTAGCTGCTCAAAACATTTTGAATCCAAAAGATGGTAAACCAGTTGTAACACCTTCTCAAGATATGGTCTTAGGGAACTATTACCTAACAATGGAAGAAGACGGACGTGAAGGGGAAGGTATGATCTTCCGCGACATGAACGAAGCTGTGTTAGCATGGCGTAATGGATATGTGCATTTACACTCACGTATCGGTGTTCAAACTACTCTACTTGGCGACAAACCGTTTACGGATTGGCAAAAAGAACGCATTTTGATCACAACTGTAGGTAAGATCATCTTTAATGAAATCATGCCTGTAGAATTCCCTTACTTGAATGAACCAACCGACTACAACTTAACGGTGCAAACACCTGACAAGTATTTTGTAGAAGCTGGTACTGATATTCCTGCTCACATTAAAGAACAAGAATTAGTCTTACCGTTCAAGAAGAAAAACTTAGGAAATATCATTGCTGAAGTCTTCAAGAGATTCCATATCACTGAAACTTCTAAGATGCTTGATAGAATGAAGGACTTAGGGTATAAACATTCTACTCATGCGGGTATGACCGTTGGTATCGCTGATATCATGGTATTGCATGAGAAACAAGAAATCATTGATGATGCCCATAAACAAGTCGAAAATATCACGAAACAATTCCGTCGTGGTCTGATTACAGATGACGAACGTTATGAACGTGTTATTGCTGTTTGGAACAAAGCCAAAGATGAGATCCAACAAAAACTGATCGAAAGTATGGATGCTAAAAACCCAATCTTCATGATGTCAGATTCTGGGGCCCGTGGTAACATCTCCAACTTTACTCAGCTTGCTGGTATGCGTGGTCTGATGGCTGCTCCGAACGGACGTATCATGGAACTGCCGATCATCTCGAACTTCCGTGAAGGTCTTTCTGTCTTAGAAATGTTTATCTCTACCCATGGCGCTCGTAAAGGGATGACCGATACAGCCTTGAAGACAGCCGATTCAGGTTACTTGACTCGTCGTTTAGTTGATGTGGCGCAAGATGTTATTATTCGTGAAGACGATTGTGGAACTGACCGTGGTCTAGTAATCCAATCTATTCGTGAAGGTAATGAAATCATCGAGCCTTTAGAAGAACGTCTACTTGGACGTTACACTCGTAAAGCGGTTATGCATCCTGAAACAGGCAACGTGATTATCGGTGAAGATCAACTGATTTCAGAAGATCTTGCAAGAGAAATCATTGATGCTGGTGTTGAAACAGTAACGATTCGTTCCGTATTTACATGTAATACAAAACATGGTGTATGTAAACACTGTTACGGACGTAACTTAGCAACTGGTTCAGGTGTTGAAGTTGGTGAAGCAGTTGGTACAATTGCCGCTCAATCAATCGGAGAGCCCGGCACTCAATTAACAATGCGTACGTTCCATACAGGTGGGGTTGCCGGAGACGATATTACTCAGGGTCTACCTCGTGTCCAAGAAATTTTTGAAGCACGTAATCCTAAAGGACAAGCAGTTATCACAGAAGTTACCGGTGAAGTGATCGATATTTCTGAAGATCCTGCAACACGTCAAAAAGAAGTAACAATTAAAGGGAAAACAGATACACGTACGTATACAGTTCCTTATACAGCTCGTATGAAAGTTGCTGAAGGCGATACGATCCATCGTGGTGAACCATTGACAGAAGGTTCGATCGACCCTAAACAATTATTACAAGTTCGCGATGTTTTATCTGTTGAAAACTACCTATTACGTGAAGTACAACGTGTTTACCGTATGCAAGGGGTAGAAATTGGTGATAAACATATTGAAGTAATGGTTCGTCAAATGCTTCGTAAAGTTCGTGTCATGGATCCAGGTGACACTGAAATCTTACCAGGTACATTATTAGATATCGCTGAATTTAAAGATCGTAACTACGACACATTAGTAGCCGGTGGCGTTCCAGCAACAAGCCGTCCAGTCTTACTAGGAATCACAAAAGCATCATTAGAAACAAACAGTTTCTTATCTGCTGCATCATTCCAAGAAACGACTCGTGTGTTAACAGATGCTGCGATTCGTGGCAAAAAAGACCCATTACTTGGTTTGAAAGAAAATGTTATCATCGGTAAGATCATCCCAGCTGGTACTGGTATGGCTCGTTACCGTAACATGGAACCAAAAGAAGTTGGCGTAGCAAGCGAAAATGTCTACAGTATCTCTGATATTGAAGCACAAATGGCTGCTGAAGATGCTTTGAATGAGTTGAATAAATAGTTAAACAGAAAAAGGCTTGAAATCATTTGATTTCAAGCCTTTTTTGCTTAGTAAAGCTCTGAAGCAGCTTCTTGATCTAGTACGATCGTTAAGTTAGGATGTGTTTGTAGTAAAGAAGCTGGTACTTCATTTGTAACTGGACCAAAGAAAGCACGTTTGATGATTGCCGCTTTCTTCTTGCCAGTGGCAAAAAGCACAATTTCTTTGGCCTGCATCACACTTTTTGGTCCCATAGTGACGTAAAAGTCTGGGCGTTCATTTTCATCGCCGCCGACTTCACTTAATAAGATCTCTTTCATATTTTCAGTAGCATCTTCTCCTACATAAGAAGTTAAATCTTCAAATTTTGTTGTTCTAGGAAGATTTCCGCAATAATGACCATCCGCCCCGATGCCTAGTAAAATCAAGTCTAGTCCACCATCTTGTTCAATCCTTTTATCCTGATTTTTGTAGTTTTTTTCGTTTAAAGGATGAATCTGGCTCTCAGGAATTTCTGCTGGTTTAAAGAAGAGATTATTGAGATTTGTCATTGTTACACCATAGCCTTTTTTCTGTTTGAACGGGATCTCATCGAAGTTGTAATAATGAACATTATCGAGATAAGATTTGTTTTTTACATCGGAAACTAAGTATTCATACATTTTAATTGGTGTTGAGCCAGCGGTTATTGCTAAGTTTACTCGTTTTTGTTGGTACATTTTTCCTAACAGGATATTTGCAGCAACCCGACTCATTTTTTCGTAGTTTTCTTCAATGATGATTTTCATTTTTTGTACATCTCCTTCTTTTTGTTCAATTTACCATATGGGAACCATCCCATGTCAAAGGATTTTTATAGGCAAATCAATATCATTATTTTTTTATTCGGCTTATGATAAGGAAAAAGAAGAGGTGAAGTAATAATGGAACATAATTATGAAACAGCAATTTTTGCTGGTGGTTGTTTTTGGTGCATGGTCAAGCCGTTTGACACTCAACCAGGTATTATTTCAGTGGTGTCTGGCTATACAGGTGGACATGTTGAAAATCCAACCTATGAACAGGTTACAACTGGATTGACGGGCCATACAGAGGCAGTTGAAATAACCTATGATCCGGCAATCATTCCATACGAAAAATTAGTGGAAACGTATTGGCAACAGACAGATCCAACTGATGCTTTAGGGCAATTTGCTGATCGTGGCGACTCTTATCGACCTGTTATTTTTTATGCAAACGAATCACAAAAAGAAATTGCGGAAAAATCGAAAGCGTCATTACAAGCAAGTGGTCGTTTTACTCAGCCAATCGTTACAAAAATTGAACCTGCGCAGCCGTTTTATCCAGCCGAAGACTATCATCAAAATTACTATAAAAAGCATAGCGTCCATTACAACCTATATAAAGAAGGTTCTGGGCGAGCCGGTTTTATTCGGAAAAATTGGAAAGATAAATAACTTGTCAGAGCGAGATAGAAGCGGTTTTGCTTTTGTCTCGCCATCTATTTACATAGGAATACAACAAATAATCCAATACTTAAAAATGGTACAAAAGGAAGTTGTCGTATTGTTTTCTTTAAGACGAATCTACAAAATAAAAGAAAAATCAGACCGCTACTGCTAGCAATGAGCAATAAAAAGATAAGTGACTTAGCACCTATTAGCGCTCCCCACAATGTTAGGATAACAATATCTCCACCGCCAATTGAATTTTTAAAGATAAAATTTAGGCTAAGTAAGCTAAGAAAAGTAATCAGACTCGTAAAAAGATAGACTGGCAGTGCTAAATAAATATGTCCAATACATAATATAACGGATAACAAATAAAAAATTTTAGGCTCAACAATTAAATAGAAAATATCTGTCAAAGATAGAACCACTCCGATAAGTAAAAAGAAAAGTGAATACAAAGGATGGATAGTCTTAAACGACACGTTAAGACAAATCAATCCACAAATCAATTCGCTAAAAAAATAAATCCATGATAGTTGATGCCTACAGTAACGACAACGGAAACGCAAAAATAGAATTGAAATAATCGGAATCAATTCAAATATTTTCAACTTAGTCTGGCAATATGAGCAGTGGGAAGCAGGATATACAATAGATTTACCAACGGGCACTCGCTCTGCTACCAAACATAGAAACGAACCAATCACACAGCCGCAAATAAAATAAATAATTAACATCTAAAAGCTCCTTTCATAAATAAATACGCAAATAAATGCTTTTTTAACTAGACAAATATTTTTTTATTAGGAATAATGAAAGTGAGAGATGAGGCGAGAACATGGAAAAAATAGCAATTGGTGTAGATATCGGTACAACACAAACAAAGGCTGTTGCTTTTAGGGAGGATGGGACTGTTCAGGCATCTGCCTATGTTCGTTATCCACTCATTCAGGAAACAGAAGGTATGGCAGAACAAGATGTAAATCAGATTTTCCAAGCAGTAGTGACGTGCATCAAACAAGTAGTGGCTAAAGTTCAACCTTTTGGAATTTCAGTGGTGTCTTTTTCTACTGCGATGCATGGATTGATCATCATGGATAAAAATCATCAAGCTCTAACGCGTGTGATTACATGGGCAGATAATCGTGCAGAAAAGTATGCAGAAGAACTAAAAGATACAGTATTAGGGAAGACACTTTATCAAAATACAGGGTTGCCGATGCATCCGATGACACCTTTTCATAAAATTCGCTGGCTGAAAGAAGAATTTAGTGAGATCTACGAGCAGGCAGAAATGTTTATCGGGATGAAAGAATATGTTTTTTATCGTTTGTTTGATCGATATGTTACAGATATTAGCACTGCTTCTGGAACTGGATTTCTAAACATTCATGACCTGAAATGGGATCAATTAGCTTTAGCAGAGATGGAAATTACCATAGACCAACTACCATTATTAATGACACCAACCCATCAGGTAACTGGCTTAAAAGATGAGTGGGCAGAGCAGTTAGGTTTGACAGCACAAACGATTTTTGTTTTAGGGGGAGCAGATGGGCCACTATCCAATCTAGGATTAGGTGCGGTGACAAAAGGAACAGCCACGTTAACTGTCGGAACAAGTGGTGCTTTGCGTTATATTGTTGACCAACCTCAAATACATCCGCAAGCGGAGACATTTTGTTGTGTGTTAGATGAAAATCATTGGGTAATTGGAGGCGCCACAAGTAATGGAGCCGGAATTTTCGACTGGGCTTGTGAGAATTTATTGAAGGAAGTCCAAACAGAAGCGCTTGCAGCTGGAGAAAATTCGTATGATGCTGTGATGGCTCTTGTAAAAGAGACGCCAGCAGGGGCTAAGGGATTGATGTTTCACCCTTATTTGCTCGGCGAACGTGCACCATTGTGGGATGCAGAGGCTACGGGTAGTTTTGTTGGTTTAAAACGAAATCATGATGATAAATTGATGATGCGAGCCGTGGTTGAGGGAATTTGTTTGAATTTGAAACGTGTTTTAACAGAATTGGAAGAGCTAGGCGGAGCGGTGAAAGAAATTCGTGCTACAGGTGGTTTTGCTGATTCGCAAGTTTTCAAACATGTGATGGCCGATGTTTTAGGATATACGCTTTCATTGACTGAAAGTGTTGAGGCGTCAGCATTAGGTGCTGTTCTATTAGGCTGGCAAAGTCTAGGCAAAATGACTGATTTAAATACAGCTAGTGAACAAGTAGAAATTTATGAAACCGTAGAGCCCAATAGTGAAAATAATCAAATTTATCAACAAATATATCCGCTATTTATTACAACCCAACAACAATTATCTGCGAGCTATCATCAATTAGCAAAACTAAGAGCAGATTTAGATTAAGCTTTTTTTGACAAATAGCACTGAACTTGTTTTACTAGTAGTAAGAGAACGGAGGAAAGGAAATGAAAAAATTATGGATCGCTTCTTTGCTTTTAGTAGGACTTTTCCTAACAAGTTGCGGCTCAAAAGGAATCTCCGCAGAAGATGCTGGCGAATTATTTGTTGATCGCCTTGTCTATCAAAAAAGAGAAAATGAATTTGCAAAAGGATTTCGCGATGGGAAACAAGCAGGCAAAGAGTTAGATGAAAATAGCAAAGCTTTCGAGCAAAATTTTGCGAAAGGACTATCGGCCACAGGCGCAAAAGTCCCGCAAAAAGAGGCAAGTCAATTAACAAAGGAGCTATTACAACAAGCAAAAGAAAAAACATCATATAGGATTATTAAAATAGATGAGACAAAAACTGGAGCTGTGATTTCTTATTATGTAACTGGACTAGACCTAGTGAGTGCAATGCAGGAAATGACTAGACAACTTGTAAAAGAAACCTTGGCTGATCCGGAAATAGCCAAAGATGATCAAAAAACGCTAGAAGCAACGTTTTCTATTTTGGAAGAGCGAGTTAAAACAATTAAAATCAAGACGGATCCTGTTGAACTGGAGTTGCATTTAGAAAAGGAAAAGGGTAAGTGGTTTGTGCCAAAAAATCAAAAAGAGGCTGTATCCAACTTATTCATGGCATTTATTTCTGGTGCTGAAAATACAGAAGCGATGAATAAAGAGCTAGAAGAGGCGATGAATGAAGTAGCCAAAGAAATTGTGGATTCATTGGATACATTGCCAATACCGAATGATAATTGACCTTTCAGTTTATAATTATTATTAAATGATAAATAATATAAAAATGAAAGATTTTAGTGTACTTTTTTTTCATTTCGTACTACAATAATAATGTAGATAAAAATTTAGGAGGATGATGTATAATGAAATTTGAACAAACTAAAGAAGTGTTGAACCAACTAGTTGCAGATTTAAGCCAGTTTTCAGTGGTAATCCACCAAACTCACTGGTATATGCGTGGCCCAGAATTCTTGACATTACACCCTAAAATGGACGAATACATGGACCAAATCAATGATCAGTTAGATGTTATTTCTGAACGCTTGATTACATTAGATGGCGCTCCTTACTCAACGTTACAAGAATTTGCTGATCATACTGGTATTTCAGATGAGATCGGCACATATGAACGTACAATTCCAGAACGCATGGAAAAATTAGTTGAAGGCTACCGCTATTTAGCTGACTTATACCAAAAAGGAATTGAAGTGTCTGGTGAAGAAGGCGATGATTCTACACAAGATATCTTTATTGCAAACAAAACAGATATTGAGAAAAACATTTGGATGCTACAAGCAAAATTAGGCAAAGCGCCTGGTATTGATGCAGATTCACGTGCAAAAACTCGTTAATCAAAAAAAGTTAAAGCTTCTGAAAGATGGCATGCTATCTTTCAGAAGCTTTTTTAGTTTTCTTCGCTTTCTAATTTGCGCTTACTGCGTTCAATTGCGGCTTTGACTTGATCAAACCCAGTTCCGCCATAGGAATGCCGCCGCTCAATGGCTGTTTTTGATGATAAGGTTTGATAAATATCAGATTGGATCAAAGGTGTAATTGCTTGATACTGTTCTAATGGAACCTCTTGTAAATAAATGCCTTGTTTTGTACAATCTAAAACTAACTTTCCGACTATTTCATGAGCTTGTCTAAAAGGCATGCCTTTGCTTGCTAGATAGTCTGCTAGTTCGGTTGCATTTGAAAAATCTTTTTCAGTGGATTGTTCCATGATCGCTTGATTCAGCTTCATCGTCTCTACCATGCCAGCCATGATCTCTAAACTAGTTAAAATCGTGTGAGACGTATCAAACATGCCCTCTTTGTCTTCTTGTAGGTCTTTATTGTAAGCTAGTGGTAATCCTTTTAAAACCGTTAAAAGGCTGAATAAATTGCCATATACGCGACCTGACTTTCCTCGAATCAATTCTGCCATATCTGGATTCTTTTTTTGTGGCATGATCGAGCTGCCTGTAGAAAAAGTATCTGTTAGTTCAACAAATTGAAACTCATGACTGCACCATAAAATGATTTCTTCGCAAAATCTGGAAAGATGCATCATTAGAATGGAGCTATTGCTAAGGAATTCTAAAATGAAATCCCGATCACTTACGCCGTCTAGACTATTTTCGTAAATGGAAGAAAAACCTAGTAATTCAGCTGAATAAGCACGATCGATTGGAAAAGTCGTGCCGGCAAGTGCTGCACAGCCTAAGGGGGAAATATCGATTCGCTTCAGACTTTCAGAAAAACGTTCTTGATCACGTGTCAACATACCGTAATAAGCCATCATATGGTGAGCAAACGAGATTGGTTGTGCATGTTGTAAATGGGTGTAGCCAGGCATAATGGTCTCAATATTGTCTTCGGCTTTGTGGACTAAAACTTGGCGGAATAAGTGGATCTTGCTAATGACTTCTTGAACGATTTCTTTTAAATAAAGATGCATGTCTGTAGCTACTTGATCATTTCTACTGCGGCCTGTATGCAATTTTCCTGCAACTGGACCGATTTCATCATGGAGCAGTTTTTCAATATTTAAATGGATATCTTCATTTTCTATACTGAATGTCAGTTCATCGGCAAACAGTTTTTCTTGAATCGTCGTAAGTCCTGAACTGATTTGTTCGGCTTCATCTGTCATTAAAATCCCTGTCTTAGCTAACATTTTTACATGAGCTAAGCTCCCGATAATATCTTGTTTGGCTAATTTTTGATCAAAAGGAATCGAAGCGCCAAACGCATCGATCCATGCTTCGCTTTTTCCTTCAAAACGTCCACCCCATAATTTTTCCATGCTGCACACCTCATTTATGTATTATTATTCATTGTGATAAGAAAGAAGGTTGGACAGAAGCATTTTACTCCGAGAAAATAAGAAGGAGTGGTTTCTGTGCCAACCGTTTGTTCTGATTTCTTGAGACTAAAATGAAGACGTATCGATTTCCTTATTTTGATCCGCAGACCAAAAAGAAATTCTCCTTGGATAAGTCATTTAAAATAGGTGAATCGGATAACCTTATTTACAACACTGTAAAAGTTAACTCACATATAGATTCAACCTAGAAAAAATAAGCGTATCAGTGATTATTTTTTGTGTAGCGATGCTTGGACTTCTGCGTTGACTTTGGTTGGAAGCCCCCATAGTTTGATAAATCCAATAGCAGCGTCTTGGTCAAAGGTATCAGCAGAGGTATAAGTCGCTAAGTTTTCGTTGTATAAACTGTTTTCAGACTTACGCCCTTCAACGATAGCATGACCCTTGAAGAGTTTTACCCGTACTATGCCATTTACGTATTTTTGGGTAGATTTTAAGAAAGCGATCAAAGCGTCGGTTAACGGGTTGAACCATAATCCGTTATAAATGATTTGTGATAATTGATTTTCAATGATTGGTTTGAAATGAGCTACTTCACGAACAAAGGTCAAGTCCTCCAACTCTTTATGCGCAGTCATTAGTGTGATTGCTGCTGGACATTCATAGACTTCCCGTGATTTGATCCCAACAAGGCGGTTTTCCACATGATCGATTCGACCAATGCCATGCTTACCAGCTAAATCATTCAAGTCCAAAATTAAATCGGATAACAGCATTTCGTTTCCATTGATTGCTGTAGGAACGCCTTCAACAAAAGTTAATTCGATAATATCCGCTTCATCTGGTGCATTCTCTAAACTAGCAGTTAATTCATAAGCACCTTCTGGAGGTGTTGCCCAGGGATCTTCTAAAATGCCACATTCATTGGCACGGCCCCAAAGGTTTTGGTCGACAGAATAAGGATTATCCAAATCGGCAGGGACGGGTATACCTTTTTCTTTGGCATAATTGATTTCTTCTTCACGTGACCATTTCCATTCACGAACTGGTGCAATTACATTGAGCTCAGGTGCAAGGGCGTTGATCGCGACTTCAAAACGGACTTGATCATTCCCTTTTCCTGTACAGCCATGAGCGATTGTGGTTGCACCAGTTTCGTGAGCTAATTCTACTAATTTCTTAGCAATCAGCGGGCGGGATAAAGCGGATACTAGTGGATAAGATTGTTCATAAAAGGTATGACCTTGTAATGCAATCAAAGCAAATTCCTGTGCAAATTCTTCCTTAGCATCAATCGTATAAGAAGCAGAAGCACCAACTTCTAAAGCTTTATTTTTGATAAAATCTAAATCTTTTTTTTCACCGACGTCTAAACAGCAAGCAATCACATCGTATCCTTCATCCACTAACCATTTAACAGCAACAGAGGTATCTAGTCCTCCAGAATAGGCTAAAACAACTTTTTCTTTCATGAGTAACACTCCTTATTTTCTAATTGTCTTTTTTGATTGTTCTCATCATATCACTTGAAAATGCAAAAATCAACACTTTTTATAAATAAATATACATAAAAATAAATATTTTAGGAATAATATACATTTTAGTTTTTAAAAGGTGCGTAATATACATTACGCATATTTAAGTATTTTCTATTTTGAAATTAGAAGTAAAATTTTTTAATCGTAAAAAATTAGAAGAAAAATAGTGGAAAACCTTAGAAATTCATTGACTTTACTAGTGATAGAAGGTATCATATTAAATGGTATTGTTTGCCCCACAATGAGCCCCGGAAACTCAAGTGAATGTCAAACATCGAATAGAAAATTGGAGGAAAGAATCGTGCGTACAACATATATGGCCAAATCTGGCGAAGTAGAACGTAAATGGTATGTAGTAGATGCAACAGATATCCCAATGGGACGTCTTTCAACTGTAGTTGCTTCTATCTTACGTGGAAAAAATAAACCAACATTCACCCCACATGTGGATACTGGAGATTTCGTAATTGTAATTAATGCTGATAAAATCAAATTAACTGGTAACAAAGCAAGTGATAAAATTTACTACCGTCACAGCCAATACCCAGGTGGGTTGAAATCTGTTACTGCTGGTGAATTACGCGATAAAAACTCTCGTCGTTTAATCGAAACTTCTGTAAAAGGTATGCTTCCTAAAAACACTTTAGGCCGTAAACAATTTACTAAGTTAAACGTATACGGTGGAGCTGAGCATCCACATGCTGCACAACAACCAGAAGTATTAGATATTACTAACCTAATTTAAGGAGGGAAATTCATTGGCTCAAGTACAATATATCGGCACTGGCCGTCGTAAAAATGCAGTTGCCCGCGTACGTTTAGTACCTGGTACTGGTAAAATTACTGTAAACAAAAAAGATGTTGAAGAATATATTCCACACGCTGACTTGCGTGAAGTTATCAACCAACCATTTGGCGTAACTGAAACTAAAGGCGCTTATGATGTAATGGTAAACGTTAATGGTGGAGGCTACTCTGGTCAATCAGGTGCGATCCGTCACGGAATCGCTCGTGCATTGTTAGAAGTAGATCCTGATTTCCGTGCTGCTTTAAAACGCGCTGGACTTCTTACTCGTGATGCCCGTATGGTAGAACGTAAAAAACCAGGTCTTAAAAAAGCTCGTAAAGCTTCACAATTCTCAAAACGTTAATTATTGGAATCGTTGCGAATTTATTCGCTTACGAGTACCATTCAATTACAATGTTTCAAGACACTTTCCAAACTTTTGGAGAGTGTCTTTTTTGATTTGGTTAAGAGTTTGGTTTGTCTGTCTATATTCTTCCAAGCGTTTAATTGTGTCAATTTTTGTTTGCTCATTTGTATGTCCGTAAACTTTCTAATCCTGTTAGAAGTTTCTGCATGACCGAAAAGAAATTTAATAATTAGGCAATTAATTCCTTGATTTAGTAAATCTGAAACAAATGTTTGTTGTAAGCTTTGGGAACGGATGTGAGGAACTCTATATTTTTTATTAATTTCAAAGGTTCTTGAACGATTTTTATAGAGTAACATTTTTTCGCTGTTTTTATTCTCGATCTTTTTTATTTTTTAGTCAGATATATTTTTTTATTTGTCGGGTTTCCTAACTATCCAATGATGTTATAATTATTATGGCTGTTTAATTGTTAACGGTAATAATTAATAGGAGTGTGAAAAAATGGGAGAAACGGTCAGTACAGATGGAAATGCAGTTGCTAAATTTGCTGCGGATATTTTAGTTGCAAAGGGAAGTATTGATTTTAAGCCAATAAATAGCATTAATACGTCTACAAGTCCAGCAACAAATGAGTTGAAAACTTTAATAACTAGTTTTCAACATACAATTGATACTTATAAAACCTGTTTAACCACAGAGGTAAGAAATGTACAAGCCGTACATAATGCAATTGAAGAAGCAGATAAAAAAATAAAAGATAGCATATCAACAACGATGCAAGCATGAGGTGGAATAGATGGATAAAAATTTATTTAGCTTGCGTATGAAGGTAGAGGAAGCAGAAGAAGATTTCAACAGTTTGAAAAAGAAAGCTGGAGAGATTCCATTTGCTTATGAAGAGTGCCAAAAAGCGATCAATCGACAAAAAGAGATATGGGAACGTGTCCTACATTATTCTAAAGGGACAGATTCAGAAAGACAAGTCTATCAAAAATTAGATGAACTGGAAGAAAAGCAAAGGGAACTTACAAAAGTTTTTTCTATTGCAGATGAAGAAATTGAAGACGAACTGACGGATAGAAAAGCAGTTTATGAAAAAGCTGAATTACTATATGAAGAAACTAGAAAGGAGGACTCCAATGAAAATAATGTATGAGGAACTAAGTGATGTAAAAAGTAGTATTAGTTCGGAACGTTTAAATGCTGTAGGTAGTTTTAATTCTGTGACAAGTTCAATAGATGGATTAGCAGGAAATAGAAATTTATTAGGTGGTGGTTGGGTTTCAACTGTGAGCCATCTCCAAGCGTATCAAGAGATAGACAAAGCACTATTCAACGTTTATTATGAGATGGACAATAGTTTAAATAACTATTTAACAGATTTTGTTGGTGAAGTTGGCAAGACAGATGAAGTATTAAACACAGACGATTTGGAAGGATTGCTTAGAGATTTACAAACTGCTCAAAATGAATATACTAATTTAATGAGTGATTTGGCTAAATCGATGAAGAATGTTCCAGTATTGGGTGAATTTTTTAAACAACAGAGCATTGATCCTATTAAAGAAGATATTGAGATTTTACAGAAATATCAAGCTTTTGAATCTAGTCATGCCTCTCATTATTCGGAATTATCTAGTTTGATTAGTGACGTAAACACAGGATTAGCACAATTAGGCAATCCAGCAAATTTTCTTAATCCAAGAGACGGATATAGAATTGTTGATTATGGTAATCAACAATGGTTTAAAAATTTAAAAGGATATAATGATAGCCAACCAAAAAGTCGTGTTGAAACGGTGACAGAATTAGATGATGCTGGAAATGTTGTCTATGTTGTTTATACAAATGGTGTAAAAGATGAGAAGCTAACAGCTCAACTAACAGAGGCGATGAAAGGAAGTTGGCTTGATCGAAGCATAGATGCGGTTGCTCAATTTTTGGATATTGTAGGGAATGTTGTTCAAACGACACTAGGTATTGTTACGACAATTACTGGAATTATTGGGACAATCGGTGGTTGTGCTGTTGTAACGTTAGCCACAGGTGGTGTAGGAATCCTTGTAGATGGTGTGATTGTGACAGAAGGTGTAGTCGTTACAACCGCTGGTATTGCTATAACTGTTGATGGGTTTAATGGCTTAACAACGAGTAATTTTTCTGGAAAAGATAGTACAACAAATCAAATTAATAATCAGATCCAGTCGGGTAAAGCACCTAAAGGAGTAAAGAGAGCTGATAAAGGATTTAATGATGTAGAAGATGCGCAAGATCATATTCATTTCGATGATTCTAGGTGGACTCTAAACAGAGATGGTTCATGGGGGCATAATTCTAGTGGTCAGCCACCTAAACTGACTAAAAAGATATTAAAATGGTTACAAGATATAGGTTGGAAACTACCTTAATATGAAGGAGTAATAACATGGAAAATATAGATGAATTTATTGCAGAGTGGCAAGATAGTTCTAATGAAGTTTATTCAGACCACATAGATTTTTTTATAAATAAAACGACATTTGATTATAAAGACTGTTTAATGGTTATGAAGGAAATGAGAAAAAAACTAAACGCTCAAGGGTTCGACAAAATAAAAATAATGATAAAAATACAATGTGGGCAATCAAAAAAAGTACAAATCTGGGGAGAAAATTTTTGGGATTTGGTAGATGCTACCTTAACTCCACCAGAACTTTTTATAGGGGGAAAATTTCCAAAGGATTCTTGGTCGAATTGTCATAAGATTAATCATTCAAATCAAATAGAAGGTATTGAAAATTATATTGTTTCTTATCCTGTTGAAGATGGATTCATTAGATGCCTTAATTTAGTAGAAAATGAGGTGTCGTATGTATAATGTTGCTAATTTTTTAGAAAAAGTAGAAAAGAAAAGTAGTAAGCGGATATCTGCAGATGATGTGTTGAATAAAGATATATTTACTTATAGAGAACTAATATCTTTAATTAATAGTTTTGTTGTGAATTTAAAGAGTGAACAATTTATAGAATGCCAAATCTCATCAGAAACAGAAATAGATACAGGAAGTAAAGAAGCTTTACTAGATGCACATGTAGATACAGAATGGTCTATTCCAGATATTGAAATTAATGAAAACTTAGTGTGGTATCCTCAAAAAAACGAAACAACTATAGAACTTGACGAATTATCAGAATCACTGATTGCTATTTACTCTTCTCAATCGGATTATTGTTTAACAATAGTATCTAAAGAAGTTTTTTATAATAGGAAAGTTTCAGATATGGTCCAGTCGCTATTAACTGATATTTCTTTTGGAGATATTAATCTGGTTAATAGTGGGAAGCTCATTGGAGAGAAAAAATTTAGAGAAATTGTAGATCATTTAATTAAATTAGATTATATTTTTGTAGTCAGAAAAAAACTGGTTAAAGATATGGAAGCAATCATTATAGAAAACGTTGTTGATTGGGAGAATAGAGAAAACTACAGTATTGAATTTACAAAAAAAGGTAGGGAAGATTATTCAAGTAATATAATAGGTCTTGAAGTGATGAGATTTATGAGTTTAACATAGGATCAGTGAATTAATGAATAAAATGTGAACAAAAAATAACCATCAAAAAAAGCTACAGCCACTATGTTAACAAATCGTAGTAGCTGTAGTCTTTTTGTATAAAGATGTTGTGTTCAGAATCTAGTTAAATAGTATGGTTATATTTTAACTTTTGGTCTTGTTTTTAACTCTTCAATTTGTTTTTCCAAAGTATCTGTGCAACCTCTTAAAGGTTAAATTCAAAATTTCCATCTGCGTATTAAAGTTTGATTAAGTAGCAATAAAGAAGCCAACAGCCGCTATATTTTCCCAACGATGCATTTGACTTCTTTTATTGGTTATATGATTTTGTATTAATCCTCACGAACGCACCAAATAATATTCTGAAAACTTGTCTATATATTTTTAGGTACATGATTCTCCCTTTTCAATTTCTTTGTAAAAAAGACACTTAAAACAAAAAAGTTAATAAAATATAAGAAGAAAATTGAATCTAATGTTAGCATTTTTTGAAGACTGATCATCATCATCCCGAAAATACAAAAAGCATTAACTAAAAAAGTGGTTTTAATCACATACTTTTCATGTTCTGTCGATTGAAGGCTATACTTACTTATTTCATATCCCACAGTTGAGATAGAAAAAAGGAAAAGTATAGGCAATTTTTCTGTTGCAAGATTTAATACTGCAGAATCAGTAGAGAAAAAGGACAAAAATGGCTCTTTTGCGAAATAAATAATGAAAGAAAACAAGCAATAACCTAGCAAAGACAAGAGAAAGGAGATTTTAGTGATCTTACCTATTTTTTTAGCTTTTCTTTCTCCGTAAGCTTCGCTGACAAAAACTGTCACAGCATTAGCAAACATAAAAGTAGGCAATTTTATAATAGTTAATCCCTGTGCGATCAATGCATAGGAAGCTAGGTTTAGTTTACCTGATCGAGCGATGATTGCTTCAAATACAATAATAAAGATAACTCCTTCTAATATTTCCTGCCCAAGTAAAGGCAATCCTTTTTTTAAGAGGTTCTTTATATAAATTGGTTTTTCTAAAATAGCTAGTTTAATTTGTTCTTTCACTAAAAAAGTATAAACGAATAAAGTAAACAACATAGAAATGTTTAAAGATAAACCAGCTCCAACTACGCCCATTTTAGGGAATATGAACAAACCGTTGATGAAAGTATAGCTTAGAAATAGTTGTAAAATAGAACTTGCAAGGGAGATTGTAAAAATATACATAGTCTTTTTTTCTACTTTTAAAATATTCGTTAAAGTAAAAGAGTATAGTGTTAATAAAATATACGGAGACATTGAGAGTAAATAGATACTGGCTATTTCTTGTAATTCACCTGTGAATCCATAAATTTGATGAAGAAATGTATTTCCAAATAGAACTATTAAGGCTATAACTCCAAAACCAACGATTGTATTAAGGACTGTAATAGAAGAAATATACTGGTAAAAACTCTTCTTATCTTTCTGTCCCAATGCTTTTGATCCTAACATATTAAAAGCAACGCTTAAGACTCCTAAAATACCACCAACAGAAAATAGTAAACTATCTATTGTATTGACGGAGGATAAAGTTGACGATGAAAGTCTTGAAACAATAGCAAATGAGATTTGTCCTATTAAAAGTTGTAATAAGCTTGAAGCTAATAGGGGTAATGAAAATGAACTTAATTCTTTTGTTAATGACAGATTAGCTTTTTTCTTCATAATTTACTTCCTTAAATGGGGAAATTTCTAAATACAAGTGGCTTTGAATTAGATTAGTATAGATAAGATCTTAAATGTGAATGAAATCACATGTTTTTCTGTGAAGAATAATGTATACTTCTCCTTTATACTATTTATTCATTACTAAAAATGGTATCAAAAAGCTTTTTTGTTGTCAATCTAAGGTGTAAATTACTTGAATACACAAAAAATGGCTTGGACACCATTCTAAAAATGATATCCAAGCCACAAGTGATTAATTCAAATGTAAATAATCCTTTCAAACCAAGTCCTATTCCGCCACATTCCCACTACTCAAATAATTTCCTTTTTCATCCAAAGGTAACCAATCCAAGAAATTTTTCACATATTTATCCCAGAAATCCCACTCATGTCCACCCTCATCTTCAATATAAGTAAGTGGAATTTCTTTATCATCCGCAAATGATTTAAAGCCTCGAACACTTTCAAGTAAGAAATCTTCTGTGCCGATTGGAAGATATATCTTAGGAATGTCTTGTTTGTTTTCGATCAATTGATTGATTAAATAGTAATAATCTTTATCACTATCCTTGATCGTATCAATTCCTCCAAAGGCATTGTCATAAAAGTCTAAACTCCAACCTGTAACGGATAATAATTCAGAACGCGCAATAATTTGATCGATCATCAAACCGGGTGAAAAAGCACCGATATGGCTAAAGGTTTCATGGTATTTCAATCCGTTGATCATAGCACCGTAGCCACCCATTGAAAGTCCTGCGATGAAAGTATCTTCTTTTTTATGAGACAAAGGAAACATGTTTCTCGTAAATTCAACGAGTTCATCTACCACGTAGGCACCGTAGTTTTCACCACGATTTGGTTTATCGACGTAAAATTGATTTTCACCGGATGGCATGATAACAGCTAGATTATGCTCTTCAGCCCAGCGTTGGATTCGGGTACCAGATAAATAATCCGTATAATTGCCAAAAGCGCCGTGTAATAAATACAATGTTTTTAGTGGTTTTTGTTGAGCCACTTCTTCTTTTCCAAATGAGATATGATCTAAAGGAATAATTGCGTTAAAGGTTACCGTGCGTGATAACATTTTCGAGATAAAGTTTACTTGTACTAAAGCCATTATGCATCCTCTTTTCTAATTTTTATCGTATCTTTTTGTATAGCAGTTTGCGCATTCTTTTTCTTTTGAACACTTAACAGAATAAAAGAGCATGCACTTAATAGAATGAGACCTATTCCACTCATTAAAAAGCTATCGGAAGCGGTTGTCATTCCAAAGGTTTTACTTAAAAAACTATTGATTGTGGGAGATAAAAAGACGCCTAAGTTGATCCCGACTAATAACACACCTGTCGCTAAGTTAGCGGAATTCTTCGGTGCAATTTGCCCGACTAACATAAACATGAAGGGAGCCGCTAAACTAAAGGCTAAACCTGAAACAATAGCACCAAGGGTTACAATCGCAACTGAATTGGCGGATAAAATAATGATAAAGCCAAGACCGATACCCAATAGTCCAATTGGCAGTACTAGCTGTTTTAACCACTTGAAAATCTTGCCATAGAAAACACCGACAACAATCCCAACAATTGTAACGGAGCCTAAAATACTTGCGGCAGTTTCTGGTTTGCCAATGCCAGTTTCCACCAGTAAAGTAGCTGTTTTTAACATGATCACAAAAAATAAAGCGTATACAATTAAAGCGAAAAGCATTAAGCCGATGGTCGCTCCGTTGATACTTTCTTTTTCTTTTTTAGTGTTAGCGGTTGGATCGTCTAGTTTTTCCGCTGCAGGTAAGGTCACAAAAAGAGCGAATAATGCTAATGGTAAAACGGTGATTGCGTAAACTAAAAAAGAATTCTGCCAACCAAATTTAGTAAAGTAGCCAACTAATAAGGTCATCACAGTGCTGCCAATCGACCCCATTGCTCCTTGAAGCCCCATTAAACTAGCCTGCTCATCCCCAGAATAAAGTTCAGTAATTAAACTTACGGCAAGGGCATTAAATAAACCGACTCCTGCTCCAAACATAAAGCGTGAGGCTAAGATAACTGTATAGTTTTCTATAAAAACAGGAATAAGGCCAGAGATCAACGCAAGGATGAGCCCTAATAAAACCGTCTTTTTCTTGCCTAGAAATTTAACGAAAATATTGCTTAACAAAACAAAAATTAAAATCCCAAAGTTTGGAACCGTGGCAATAAGTTCAATTGACGAGGTGCTTTGATCTGGAAAAGCCTGCTGCATCAAAGGGATGAGTGATGATACGGCGGGTCCCGCTACCAAAACTAATGAGATAGACAGTAGTGATGCTTTAAATAAAAAGCTGTTTTTATTCATGATAGGTCCTCCGATAGATTATTGTAATCGATTACAAATAAAGAATATCACGAATTCACAAATTAAAAGGGGCGGAATCTATCGAAAAAAAGGTCATTTTCTGCCATTCTGTTTTGTTCGATAGTCCAATTGATATTTTTTGGGTGTTTGATGGAAAACATCTTCGAAGGTTCTTCTGAATGATTTCTCATTGGGGAACCCAACGACATCAGAAATCACATGAATTGGTTTGTCACTATGAAGTAATAGTTCTTGTCCTCGATTGATTCGAACCAACTGGACGTATTTCATGACACTTAATCCAAGACTTTTCTTAAAAAGTTTGCTTAAGTAATTTGTCGATACGTGAAAATGATCAGCTAGGCTCCCGACAGATAATTCTTGCTGATAATTTTTTTGAATAAACGATATGATGGGCTGCATTTGACCTAAATGTTGCTGATAGATATTAGAATTGATCGGCATTTTTTCACGATGCATCCAATCTTTTGCCATTAGGTAGATTATTTCGTAAGTTAAACGGATTAATTGTAGCTCTAAAAACTCTTTCGGTTCCCGTCTGACTAGATGATAAAACTGACTTAGCGCTTCCCGTAATTGATTGACTTGCGCAAGTTTTCCAGAAGGGAGATTATCAAAACGCATAAACTCAAAGTGAGGAATCAGCTTACTTAAAAAGTCATAAGGTATCTGGATCGTCAATGCTTCAAGATCGGCGCAATAACTGGAAACAGCACCGTGAACCTCTGCTGAATTAATGAATAAAATGGTGCCAGGTTCTGTTTGATAGGTCACATTATTGATTGTATAGTTTTCGATTTTTCCAGAATAAGTGTAGGAAATCTCGAAAGAAGTGTGCCAATGTGGCAATACTGTTCCTGCTGAGTGATCCGCGCCATGAACAATCCAATTGACGGGGATCAATTCGTGTGTATATTCAATAAATTCATGCTCAAAAACCATAATTGCAACTCCTTAATTTTTTTCATGCCAATAGCACTTTGGGGTCATATGTTCATATTTTTTGAATACTTTGATAAAATAACTTGCATCATTAAAGTGAAGCAAGGAACTGATCATATTTAAATCGTACTGTTTAAATTCCAATAGTCGTTTGCTTTCTTCTATTTTTTGTTTCATCACGTATTGATTGAGTGAAAGTCCTACTTCTTTTTTAAACAATTTAGATAAATGAGGGACAGAGTAATTTGTGTAAGCCGCAATCATTGGGACAGATAAATTCGAGTAGATATTTTTATGGATGAACTCACATGTTTTTTTGACAGTGGTAGAGTACTTGATATAGTTGTATTTACGTACCTCTTTACAAAATAATAGGAGTATTTCTAATACGGGCGGTTGGGCTCCATGAAAGTGATTTTTTCGTTCAATGTCTTGAATCAAGTTGTCGCTTAAAGTATACGCTCGTTCATACGGAACGCCGCCTTTAATCGCATATCTTGTGGAAACCGCTACGGCTACAATTAGGATGTTTTTTTGATTTCTCAATTCTGATTCAGTTGAAAGTATGCCAGTCTGGCTATTTTTTTGAAAAGCGTAATAGTATCTTTTTAATCCTTCTTCATTGCCGTTCATGACTTCGATAAACATAGCCTCTTCGCTTTCGAAGTCGTGATGATAAAGTTGTTGTTCGATTTGCTCACTTAGCACTTTTTCAATGATCGTTTCTCTTAGGTAGAGAATGTTTTGATTGAGAGACTGAACTTCTTTAGCTGTGAATTCTTTTTCCTTCATAAATAGATGAATGGTTTCAGAAATCTTCAATAACCGGTCGTTGTGAGAAATGAAATTGCCGACTTCATCATCAATGAATAGACAAACCAATTGATTTAACTCGTCGGTATCGTAAGCGAATAGTAGCAATTTCTGCTCTTTGAAATAATAATTATGAATGACACTTGTTTGCGTGATTATTCGTTGAATTTGTTTCTCTGTCAACTGATGATTGGTAAGATTCTTCTGGTGGCTGATCTGTCCATTTGTTTTATCCACAACAATATAAGAAAAAATAGCGATATCGGATAGATGATTCAAAAATTTTATAAGCGCTATCATTTTTTTCAGCTCCTTTGATATAAAAATACCATTAATCATAAAATTATACTATTATTTCTCTCTGAAATGAGTAGAATACAATTGAAAGCGCTATTAAAATCTTTTCAAGAGATAATAGGAGGAAAGCCATATGACTGAATTAACCACTCACTTTTTAAGTATTGATATTGGAGGCACCTACATTAAGCACGCCTTAATTAATCGTAGTGGCCAAATTATTTTTGTGAAAAAGGAAGAGACACCAAAGAATATTGAAGAGTTCAAAAGCTGTTTAACTGGTATTCTTGATCAATACAAAGGACAAGTTAAAGCGGTAGCTGTTAGCTGTCCAGGTAAAATCGATTCTAAAGAAGGGGTTGTTTATCATGGGGGAGCCTTGGTTTACTTACATCAATTCCATTTGAAAGAATTTATTGAATCTTATATGAACCTGCGATGCGCCATAATGAACGACGGTAAATCAGCAGCACTTGCTGAATTGTGGTTAGGGCAGTTAAAAGACATCGAAAATGGTGGTGTGATGACACTTGGTACAGGCATTGGTGGCGGTCTTGTTTTAAATAAAGCACTTCACTCAGGCAGTCATTTCCAAGCAGGGGAGTTAAGTTTCATGCTCCTTTCAACGAATCTTCCAATCAGTTTGGAGACTGTGGCGGGAGCGAAAGGTTCGGCAGTAAATTTCATTCGACAAGCGTCAAACTTATTGAAGTTAGAGGATCCTTTAGATGGTAAAAAAGTATTCGAAGAATTAGAAAAGAAAAATGAATTAATTTATCCATTATTTGAAGAATTCTGTCGCAATGTGGTGATTGTCATCATGAATGTTCAATCAGTCGTTGATTTACAACGAATCGCTATTGGTGGCGGTATCAGCGCACAACCCATTCTTGTGGAAGAAATAAAGCAACAATATCAACAATTACTTGCCTCTGCTCCAGTGTTAGAGACGATGTTGACGCCAGTAGAAATTGTTCCATGTCATTTTAGAAATGAAGCTGGATTGTTGGGAGCCTTGTATCATTTACTTGAAGAATTAGAAGAAAATTAATCATTTCACTTTTGGGAGGAATCATAATGACACGGGAATACGATCTAAAATTAGTAGAAGCGATTAAAAATAAGCAATATACAGAAATACGTCGTGATGTGTCGGTCATCGTAAAACCAATTCCAGATTGCGATATTGATGGTGCGATGGATCCACGGGTGTATAAAGGGGCTAAAAAAATGAGTCTACTGATGAAATTTATCCCCAAAAGTATGCTGAAAATGGATGCTAGTCCAAAATCGATCAAACGTTTGCGAAAAATGTTTAATAGCGTAGATTCAACACCCATGGTTGAAGAAGACATTAAAGAAATGACTTTTACGATTAAAGCAGAAGATGGCTTTGATATTCCCATGACTCGTTTTCAATCGGAAAAACCAATGGCTCATTCACCTGTTCTCTATTTTATTCATGGCGGTGGCTTCTTTGCTGGTAGTACGGATGTTGTTAGAGAAGCCTTGAGGTTATTTGTTAGTCAAACCAATATGATTGCGGTCAGTATCGACTATCGTTTAGCACCTGAAAATCCTTTCCCAATCGGACACACAGATTGTTACACTGGCTTAAGGTGGCTAGCCGACCATGTGGAAGAATGGGGAGCTGATAAGCGGAGTATTTTCGTCGCGGGAGATAGCGCTGGTGGGAACTTAACAGCCTATTGTAGTAACCGAAATATTGAAGAAAATCGTGACGATGTATGTGGTCAAATTTTACTTTATCCGACGCTTAATATGGGTGGGATCAAAGATGAATATACTGAATTTGATATCGATCAGGATGTAGCGATTTATTCGAAACAAGCCAGCGTTATTCGTCCCGGCATTGAGATTTTTGGTGAAATGACGACCAGTTTATCCGATATTTTAGGGACAAAAGATATTTTAAATAAATACTTAACACCCTATATGTCAGTCAGTGAAAAAATGCCAACAACGATGATCACTTCAGGAGAACATGACTTTTTGACCTTTGAAAGTTTAGCATATGCTAAAAAATTGGTTGATTTAGGAGTGGATACGACCTTTACTTTATACAAAGGTATGGGGCATGCATACATTGATCACGTAGGAAATTATCCACAGGCAGAAGATTGCATGCAAGATATTAGTGAATTTATTAAGAAAAATAGGAGATAGAAGATGAAAAAACAAACAAAAATCTTTTTTGGTTTCGTTGCTTGTTTACTACTTATCTTTACTTTTACTGATTTACAGATTTCTGAAATGCTTTACAATCCAAAGAGCACGTTTGGTTGGTTCTTTGAATCGTTTGGAGAAGTGATTATCGCATTGATTGGTTGTTTTAGTACAGTTGGAATGATCAGAACAAGTGGGAAAAAATGGTCTGTTGGCAATATTCTATTAGGAACTCTATTTTTGTTTGATACCTTTATGGCAAGCTTTTTAATTAGGCATTATTTAAAATTACCAACTTTTGCTATGGGGTTATTAGGAATTTGTTGCGTGATTATCTTCCCTTTAATTGGGTTTAACATTCAACCTGCTGATTTTGAAGTGGTTCGGCGAATAGCCAAAGCAGGTGTTGTGATTTCCCTTGCTCCGATCCTCATCGTGACGTTAGTCAAAATGCTGTGGGGGCGTCAACGTTTCCGCTCAATGCTCGATCCAGCAGCCGAGTTTACGCCTTGGTATGTGATAAACGGATTTACCACGAATGATGATTTTATGTCTTTTCCTTCGGGACATTCGGCCAATAGTGCTACCATCATTTGGATCACTTGGTTACCGTTATGGCTAGAAAGATTAAAAGGGAGAGAGACGCTGCTATCTCTTATTTCTGGTATATGGATCATCTGTGTGATGCTAAGTCGTGTCATTATGGGGGCTCACTTTGCTAGTGATGTGTTAATGGGAGCGGCGATCGTGTTGTTTTTAAATATGTATTTAAAGAAGAAATGGTATCCTTCTATTGAACTTGGGACGCATTAAAAATTTGTATGAAAATAGGTATGGCTTTGCGAGAAATGGGCAAAGCCATACCTATTTTCTTTCGGTCAATGTAGACGGAACTCATAATGTATATTACTATGAGACCTATAACGATATACAAAAGACTTGGAGGGTTTGGTGTGGAAAAAATGAAGAGAACTATTTTGTTAGGTTTGAGCCTGGTATTTCTGGGGGTGCTAGTAGGGTGTAATAATTCCGGTAAATCAAGCGTGGATACGGCTACAACATCATCTAGCAGTAGAGAAACTACAGAGTTGACTACTAGTATTAAAGAAACCACAGAACGAACAACTACGCAATCTAGCATAGTTCAGGAGACGAAAGAAACAGATGGATCACAGGAACAAGCAAGAGAAGAGCAAGCAAACGAAGCCATTGAATCGATGAATCTCTCTCAAATTCAACAAGGCGATTTCACAAGCCTCAATGGAACTTGGGTAAATGGATTAGGGAATACAATTTTTGTGGCAAACAATACAATGAGTTTGACAGACATTTCTAACCAGAAGCAAGCCGCAGAAATAACTGGGCTAAATGTAGATATTCCCCAACTAAATTCACCAGAGGGGACGCCTGAGTTAGTATCATATATGAGCGATAGTAACAAAGTTAAATCGTATGAACAACAATTTGGGCTTGAAGAGAACCAAGGGTTTGTTTCTTTACGAAGTAATCTCCCAAGTGCGGTAATCTACGTGTCCTTCTTACCAAAAGGTATAATGGGTGATATATTAGAGGGGGATATCACCAGAGATAAAATTGTTGCTGTGGGTACACAAAACACCGCGACATCTGTTCGAGCAGAATATGTCTATTATAAAGCTGACTAAGTTGTTAGAGACCTTGATAACAAAACATTGCGATATTTTATATGAAGTACCTACAAAAAGTGGGTGCTTTTTTATACTATTTTTTTCGTAATTACTAAATCTCGGTAGTAAAAAGAAAAAGCGCTCTATTCTAGATGCGCTTAAAATAACTATATAACCATATTATTCTGATAAAGACTCATTTGGTTTCACTTTATAAAACTCTCCTAAAATCTCTCGCACTTCATCTGTCGATTTCGTCCCCATCAATTTAACGCGCAAATCACTAGCGCCAGGAAATCCCTTCACGTAAATCTTAAAGAAACGGTGCAAACCAACGATTGAGCGTGGAACCATTTCCGCATAATGATCCTGTAAATCAAGCTGCATCTCTAACAATCCAAGCAACTCTTTCGGCGAATGCTCTTTTGGTTCTTTTTCAAACGCATATGGATTCTTAAAAATTCCGCGGCCGATCATAATGCCATCTACACCATATTGTTCTGCCAGCTTTAATCCTGTTTGCCGATCAGGAATATCACCGTTGATCGTAATCAGCGTTTGTGGCGCAATGCGATCCCGGATTTCCATGATTTGAGGAATCAAGTCCCAATGGGCGTCGACTTTACTCATTTCATTCCGTGTTCGTAAATGAACAGAAAGATTGGCAATATCTTGTTTCAATAAGTGCGTGATCCATCCTTCCAGTTCAGCGATTTCTGCATAGCCGATCCGTGTTTTTACACTAACAGGTAACCCACCAGCTTTGGCTGCTTCAATCAGTTCAGACGCTACTTCTGGTCGTAAAATAAGACCGCTCCCTTTGCCGCGTCCGGCTACATTAGGGACAGGACACCCCATATTGATGTCGACACCTTTAAAACCCATTTCGGCTAAACCAAGGCTCATCTCTCTAAAGAACTCAGGTTTGTCACCCCAAATATGAGCGACCATCGGCTGTTCATCTTCGGTAAACATCAAACGCCCCTGGACGCTTTCTATACCATCAGGATGGCAATAACTATCGGAATTTGTAAATTCAGTAAAAAAGACATCCGGTGCGCCTGCTTCTTTGACAACATGGCGAAAGACAACATCGGTCACATCTTCCATCGGTGCTAAAACAAAAAAAGGCTTCGGTAGTTCTGCCCAAAAATTATTCATCATTCTATAATCTCCACTCTATTGCTTTCGGTTAGGTTCTGAAAAACATACTCATTATACTAATAATACTGAAAAGAATCAAAGGGAAGTTTTGTCCTCCCCTTGATTTTTTTCAGCATTCATCTAGACACCAATATTATTTCCTACGTTCCAAGGGACAGGATGCACATCTGAATGCACCATCTAAAAGAGTATGCCAAGTAAACGATAATGGCAAAACAGTAAAGCCGCGGTTCAGCAATTCTTTTTGTAATGCCTGATGTCGTTTTTGTACAATGACCTTTTTTTCACCAATGACTAGGACATTACCACCCATTTCTTGTCGGGTCTTAGCATTGATTGGAATAAACGTATAGTCCTGTAATTCTTCTGGTAACTGTTTTAAAGAGTCACGATGGATGATCGCTGTCTTAGGTGCGATGATTGTCATACAACAATCTAAATGAAGAATGGCATCATCATTTAAGAAGACAGGAATAATATGCCAGTCACTATTCAACTGTTCCTTTAGCCATGCAATCCCAGCGATATTACTAGCATATTTTCCGATACCGACAAAAACATTTGGATAATCAACTAGTACATCACCGCCTTCTAGAAAGACTGGATCTGACTGAGAAATAGTTGCTACGTTATTCTTTTTTTTGATTTCTTCGATTAATTTTTTATAGCCCAAACGTTCCTTTTTTCTCATTTCAATTTGCAAATGACCTTCTATTAATAGATCTCCAACACACATAACGCTGTCTCTAGCATACATTTGGCCTAAGCCAAATGGTTCCGACTGTCCCAAAGTAATGGGGGCTACCTTTAAAACGGTTATATCATTTTCCAGCAATAATTTTTCGAATTCAGCGAGCTCGTTTCGGAATTTTTGAACTATAAAGCGAGGTACGCGTTTGCCACGGAGTAGACGATAAACAATATTAGTCATAAACTTTTTCCATGTAGGCATATTTTTTTCTTTTTCTATATCATGGCTATCTGGGAAAAATAAGTTCTGTGCATCACCAATAATAACTGTTTTTAATGGATCGTATTCGTTGTAGACATTAATATTCATTGTTTATTTCACTCCTTTTGATTAGTAGATAAATTCGAGTGTAACGAATTCATATTTCTTACCAAGCTCATTTAATATAGACTGCTGTTTTTTATGCAAATAATCAGTGTCAATAGCTTGCATCTGATTACTTAACTTGATACATATCTTAAAAGACATGCCTAGCTTGTAAATGAAACAATGTTTGATTAATGATTTTTGTTTGATATGTGAATGGACACAGTTCTCGATTTCTTCATAAATCGTTTTATCTGCTAAAGTACTACCTAATATTTCAAAAAGTGAATTTTTTAAAATGTTAAACGGTGTTTTTATTGAACTAATAACTAATAATACTGTTACGAAAAAATCTGCTGTATAGAGTAGAAAACCTAGTGAAGAATTTTGGTTAATGAACAACACTAATAAAGCGGCAATTCCTACACCAGCTGACATAATACCATCAATCAACGTATTTTTAGTTTCGGCTAGTAGTAGGGTGCTTGTTGAGTTTGTTGCTTTATTTTGTCGACTATAAAATATGGATAAACTAAAACATAGTATAACCATCACAAGTGCATAAGGGATGATCGGCAAAAGATTAAGAATTTTTCCATGTCCTAGAACAAAATAGGCGTATGCCTTATTACTCACAGAAATAGTTGAGAAAACTAATAGAGCAATTGTGAGCATTGATTTAGCTAAAGCGTAAATAGGTTCTAGAATAAAAAAACCGTTAGGAAAGCGTGTTGTTCTATTTGCACTTACTTTGGAGATGAAAATAGCGAAAGCCCCAGATAACACTGTCATGACTGTAAAATAGGCATCGATAAACAAGGCTTCTACTTTAGTGGTCCGATAAGCAATTAGTCCGGCTATGCCCATTAGTATATTAAAGAAAATCCCGATATATAAAGCACGCTGTTCTATTTTTTTTTGATCCATTCTTCCCTCCTAAATCTTTTCATTTATTTTATGCATAAGACGATGTAACTCTTTTTGTTCGTTTTCAGAAAGAACCGAGAGACATTCAGAAAAAACGTGATCAAATAACTGATAATTTTTTTGGCAATGTTCTTTTAGTTCAGGGCTAAGTTCTAGATACTGGATTCGTTTGTCGACAGGCGAGGGGTGTTTAGTCAAAAAGCCTCGTTCTAAAAAACCGCGTATAATTCGAGTAGAAGCTGGTTTGGAAATTTCAGCTTTTTCAGCAAAGCTTGTCAATGTAGGCTTTTTTAGGCTATATAGGATATCAATGTAGTGCTCATCATTTGCAGATAAGTCAGGGAAGGTGTCACTTCGCTGTGAATTATTTTGAAACTGAATTAACACATTGTCGTAGATTTCTGAAAAAATTTGTCCAATCGGCTGCATCAATAGTTCCCCTTTAGTTAATTAAAGTAATTACCTTTGTTAACTAATTTAATGCAAAATAGCTTGATTGTCAAGTATTATCTTATATTTATCTATTTTAATGAGAAGTATTCTGATTGAAGAAAAGAGTATTTTCAACTTGCTTATTTTTAGTAAGTATATTATACTAGCGTTATCAGTTTAGACCTAAACTAAAAGGGGGATCAGAAAAATGGGGAAGCTATCACTTACAGAAAAAGTAAAATTAAGTTGTTGGATGTCCATCTTGCAGTTCGTTCAAAAGAGCAATCTCCAGTCCAATGAGTTTCTAAAACAATATGACTTGAATGCTTCAAAGTTTGATATGCTTCATCAGATTCAGGAAAACCAACCAATCACACAAAAGGAACTAGGAGAGAAATTACTTATCTCTAAGGGCGGTGTTTCGCAAATGATCAAACAGTTTGAATTGGATGGCTGGATCACACGCCAACAAGAGTGGAAGGAAAAATACATTTCCTTGACTGCTAGAGGGCAAGAACAACTAGATAATTGTTTTATTGCCCAAAGTAAGCTGCAAGCGTCAGCTTTTGATAATTTAACGAAACAAGAAGTCCTTCAATTAGCAAAAATCAGCAAAAAATTGATGAAATCATAACAATAGTTAGAGAATGAAAAAGGAGTGTAGGAAAATGAACAAAAAAATGAATGAAAAATTCGGTATCGATTCTTCAAAAGGTATGGAAATCGGGTTATATTCACTAGGAGATCACGTTAAAAATCCAATGACAGGAAAACTAATCAGTGAGCAACAACGAATCAATGACATTATCGAAGCAGCAAAATTTGCCGATGAAGCAGGAATCGATGTGTTTGGTGTTGGTGAAAGCCATCAAAGTCATTTTATCGGGCAAGCGAACCAAGTGATTCTATCAGCAATCGCAGCGCAAACAAAAGATATTAAGATTTCTAGTTCCGTTACCGTTTTAAGTACTAACGATCCAGTCCGAGTGTATGAAGAGTATGCCACGTTAGATTTAATTTCAAATGGACGTGCTGAAATCGTGGCTGGTCGAGGTTCACGTGTTGGTGTTTATGAACTTCTTGGATTTGATTTAAAAGATTATGAAGAACTGTTTGAAGAAAAAATGCACTTGTTAAAATTATTGAATGAAGCGGCACCAAATGAACGAATGAACTGGGAAGGTGCATTTCGTGCGCCGCTACAAAATGCAGAAATTTTACCTCAACCGCTTCGTGGACAATTACCTGTTTGGCGTGCAGTGGGTGGTCCAGCAGATAGTGCTATCAAGGCTGGATTAGATGGTATTCCAATGATGTTGACGACATTAGCAGGACCTGCACCGATTTTCAAGCGGGCAGTGGATGCGTATCGTTTATCTCTAACAGAAGCAGGGTATGATGAAAAAGAATTTCCACTTGCAACAACAAGTTTATTTTATGTTGCAGAGACTGGTAGCCAAGCGCGGAAAGAAATGTATCCATTCTTAAATGCCGGTTGGTCAGCGATTCGTGGTGGAACGTATCCAAAACAACATTTTGCTCAATCACAAGATACCAGAGATACGCTAATGGTTGGAGGCGTCAATGAAATTATCGAGAAGATGCTTTATCAATACGAGTTATACGGACATCAACGTTTTATGGCGCAAATCGATTTTGGCGGTATACCGCTTGATCTAGTGAAGAAAAATATTGAATTGATTGCGACAAAAGTGATGCCGGAAGTTAAAAAATATACCAAAGAATAGGATGATCCCTTATGAAAATCGTTGCGATAATCGGATCCGCTTTTGGTAGTAAATCAAGAGTGGCTGTCAATTATACGATCAATAAAATAAAAGAAGTGCGGGAAGATGCTGTTGTGGATGTTATTGATTTTTCTGAAATCCAATTTCCATTCGCTGACGGGCGGGAATACCTTCAGCATGAAGGCGAAGTTGGGGCAGCATTGAAAAAAATCATGGAGGCAGATGGCTTGATTATTGGTACACCGATTTTCCAAGCATCGATGCCTGGAACGTTGAAAAATTTGTTTGATATGTTGCCAGTTAATGCTTTCCGCAATAAAGTAGCAGGAATGATCGTCACTGCGGGGTCAGACAAACACTTTTTGATTCCTGAGCAACAAATCCGTCCTGTACTAAGTTATATGAAGGCTAATTTAGTCCCGAATTATGTGTTTATTACAGATCAAGATATTATTCGCCAAGAAATTAAAAATCCCGATATTGAATTTCGATTGGATCGATTCGTGGATGACTTTTTCTTATTGCTAGATACGTATCAAACGATGATTCAGCAAAAAGAAGCAGAATATGATTTTTAAAAATAGTTAGTTATTTTAGGGTTTAGAACAAAAGTGAATGTTACTTTTGTTCTAAACTCTTTTTTATATCGTAAAAAGCATAAGCTAGCGCTTACTAGAAATGGTATCATGAAGATAACTTGTCTAATAATGAATAAATGATGTGTAAGGAGACTCATAATATGGAAACATTGGATCAGAATCATTTAAAAAGTTTAGTAAAGAAATTTCTTGTTGAACATAATTGTTTAAAAACGTATGATCACTGTATTTCTGTAGGGGAGTATGCTTATGAATTAGGAAAAAATTACTTAGATGAACCAGATAAAGCTCGAATTGCAGGCTATCTACATGATATCTCGGCAATTTATCCAGATGATCAACGAATCGCTGTAGCCAAGAAGATGGGAATTGATTTATACAAAGAAGAAATAGAGCTTCCGATGATCATTCATCAAAAAATTTCAAAGGAAATTGCCTTTAACGAATTTAACGTGACGGACCCAGTAATCTTATCGGCTATTGAATGTCATACGACGTTAAAAGAGGACTACTCTGATTTAGATCTAGTTGTATTTATAGCAGATAAAATAAAGTGGGATCAACAAGGGGAACCACCTTATATTGAAGGTCTGATGATCGCTTTGGATCATTCGTTGGAAGCTGCGGCTTTTTATTATATTGATTATTTATTGAATCATGGTATTCAGGTGCTTCATCCATGGCTGAATGAAGCTTATGTGAAATTGAAATATGATTTAGGCTATAACTAGGTTTATGAAAAAGTAGAGTGGAAATAGATCCGTAAAAGTGATTGTGGGTGTCTGGGTTATGGTTATCGTTCTTAGTGCTCATCTCTTTTTTGTTAAAACCTGTAAAAAAATGAAACAGTTTTAGGAATCATGAGACAAACAAGATTTGCTAGAGGTGTAATAAATTTAATGATAAAAATAGAGTATTTTATTCTAAATAAGAATTTTAGTAATAATATTGATTTTGACATTTTTGAAAGTATAAACAGTAGCAAATTTAAAGAAAATTATTTCTATTTAAAGGGTAAAAGTTTAGAGACAGAAATTATCTTTCTTGATGAAAGTAAGAAATTGCTATTAAAAAATAAAGTAGTGCAGAAATATTATGATAAAAATGATGCAAGTGTTTTTCCGTTAGTATTTTTGAATGACAGAGTAATTAAACAGGGAAGCTTTTTGAGTTCCGATGAGTTGTCAGATATCTTAGATATTGGTCTATCAATACAACAGAATCCAGAATAATAATTAGAATTTTAAACTAGTGAGATACGTCTCTGTTTTTACTAGTTTTTTTATAGGCTAAGAAACACTTTTTCTAATAGAATTTGTTATTTATCGTTTTGGTTAGTTAAAAACACCGAATATATTTGTAGTCATAGTATTTCTACCTGTTTAAATCAAATCGGAGTCCTTCAAAATATCCCCAATAAAGGAAGCGATGTGTCCTTCAGACACATTGTATTGTAACTCATCGACTCATGCTGTTCTTTGCGAGTTACAACAATGAGATCGAAGTGTAATGTAGTGGAGTAGCTTTTTCTCGTCGTTTATTCGCACTCTGGATACATTTATGCATGTGAAATAGTGACTGTATTTTCTGCTGATGTACAGCTCGAATCACTAAGGATTTTTGATCCAAGATCTTGCATGATTTTCAAAGCTTCTAGTAACTCTAAGCCAGAACTACTCAAGCTATATTCGACCTTTAAAGGGTAACCCTGATGACTATTCTTTATTACAAGGCCGCAGTCAGTTAATTCTGAAAGCTGTTGTAAAAGCATTTTTTCAGTGATATTCTCAATATCTTTGTGAAGCTTGGATAAACGTGTGGGGCCTAATCTTAGCCTCCATAAAATGATCGTTTTCCATTTGTCTCGTAACATATCAGTAACAACTTCGATAGGGCAAGTGTATTCGCTTCTTATTTTCATCGTACAATCCTCTCATGACTGATTAAACGGTGAGAAATAAGCAGCTCTGTTATCGAAAATAACTATGTTTATCTCAGTCAAGTTTTCTATATTTTCCGTCAATTTCTGCAGTAGCTAAAATACGGCCTTTCATTTTGGCGACTAAATCGTTTAGGTAAAAACCAGATTTTAAGTCTAATTGTGTATCTAAAGCAACGATCTTTAGCGTATAAACATGTGTTTTGTCAGGTGGTGTCATACCGCCGTAGTAGGCTGATAATTCTTTTGACTGGTTTGCACCAAGTGTGCTGTGCCAACTATTGATTCCTTGAACGAAATCAGTGGCTGTTTGACTTTCGTTTTCCAAAATTTCTTGTCTAGTTAGATTTCCAATCACCCAATGAATCCACGGAAACCCCTTGGTTGTTTCAAACGCGTCTAGATCATATAAAATGACCGCAAAGCTTTTAGTATTTTCAGGAGCCTCTTCTATTTTAAAGGGAATCGAGTAAGTAGGGACGCCCGTTTCATTAAAAGCTGTACCGTGACCACCATAACTATCTAAAAAATAACCATTTTCAATTACTGTACTACTAATCTTCATCATATCATCCTTTGCTGCTTTATTTTGTAAATTAATCATAAAGGAAAATACTGTAATTGAAAATTACTTACTTTTCAGTGGGTATACTTATTTATGCGACAACTGTCCATTCGTTAAGTGTTTTTCCATTGGCATCAACCAATTCTAGCCAACTATTTGTCCCACCAAAATATAAAAATAAGCCCACTTCATTGACGCTTTTTAAAATGATATCTTCAGTTGTAACGAAATTCTTGATTTTATCTACGTGATCTGCCCGGATTCTCTCACCCATTTTAGCTGAGAAACCTAATGAACCATCTTTATTGAGTGGCGGAGTTGGCATCATTGTAGCCCCAGATTTTAGCAGCATTTCATTGCGCTTGTGCCAAAGAGCAGTTGCTTGGCTGTCTCTTGTATCAATAAAAAATTCTATTTGACTAACTTCTTTGGTCCATTTGTGTCGAGCTTTAGCAGGTTTTGCTTTGGCTTTTTTAGGTTCTTCCTGTTGTTTAAAATAGTAGCCAAATTTCTCTAGAATAAGCAGGATTTCGTCTTTGTAATTTGCAACAGTTTTGTTAGAGCTTGTCGGAATGTTGAGTTCTGCTTGGGAGGTATGAGCGAGCGTTAACCCATTTTCTGCAGCTTCTGTAAGAAAACTTTGTTCTAAGTAATTTAATTCGATATCCCATGGTGGAGTGATCGTAATCAGCTTATTGAAGTCTGCAGCGTCTTGGAACAGCCCGGCTTCGGTTTGACCTATTGAAACAATTGTATTGTTTTTTAATGAGAGATAGACAGTGGGCTGATTTAATTTGATTTCGTTGTCTACATATTCATATATATCGATTGTTCCTTGAGTGTGATTAAATGTGATGCTCGTTTTGGTTTCTGTAATAAGTACTTCTAGTTTGATTTCCATGCTAGGCTCCTTTTAAGGTTATTGATTGGGGCTACTGTCATTTATGTAGTAAATAGATTTTATCATGAAAATAGCAATAAGTCTTACAGCAAAGACCTTATTGTCTGATTATTAGTGAGTAGAAGATAAGGGCTTAAGAGGATAAGGTGCGTTATTTATTTTTCTGATCGAGATCTAGTTAAAGTGGTATGAAACAGGTGTGTAGAGTGTTTTATAGATGGTTGGATCAGTTAAGTAATTTTATGAGAATGATTCTAATTTCATTGCACTTTAATTTCTTTTTATTCTCATTTTCAACAAGTTAAGTCGGGAAAAAATAGTATGTTTTTTGAAGAATTATAAGGTTTTTTTGATTAGAATATCAGGTTAACTGTAAAAAAGAAAATGAGAGTAAACTCATTTGGTTTTCGTTTGATTATAAAATCATAGTTGAAAAAGCTTCTGCCTCTTGTTATTCTGTTCAGTAAAATAGTACAGGAGGTTTTTTGATGGATGTGTTAAGAAATAACCATTTTTTGTCTCAAGAAGACTATCAAATTGCTTTGGCAAAAATCATCGAACCATTAAGAAATAGTGTACTTGTAACAGATCTTGCTGGGCTTCATTTAGGGAGCAGCGGAGCCGTCTACGATCAGCAACGGGCAGATATGGAAGCGCTTGTTCGTCCTTTGTGGGGAATTGCTCCTGCTTGGAAATTTCAGGAAGATGATGAGTTAAGAGATGCATATTTAGACAAATTAACTAAGGGAACAGATCCACAAAGCGCTGATTACTGGGGAGCAATCCAAGATTATGATCAATATATGGTTGAAACGGCTGCGTTGTCAGTCACGTTGCTACTTCACAAAGATTATTTTTGGGCATTATTGTCAGAGCAGGCTCAAAGAAATGTTGTGAACTGGCTGACACATGGGCTAGAACAGAAAGTTCCTAAAAATAATTGGACTTTCTTTAAAGTTTTGATTCGAGTTGCGTTGTTTTATTGCGGTGAGAAACTGGATCGTAAACGATTAACAGAAGAGCTTCAGCTGATTGATTCAATGTATGTTGGAAACGGCTGGTATGTGGATGGAAAAAAGACACAAAGAGATTATTATGTTGCGTTTGCGTTTCATTATTATGGCTTGATCTATGCAACTTTTATGAAAGAAGAAGACCCTGAATGGTCGGATCGTTTTATTGAAAGAGCGACAGTATTTGCCCAAGATTTTATTTATTATTTTGATGGCGACGGGGAAGCATTGCCGTATGGTCGGAGTTTAACGTATCGATTTGCGCAGGGAGCTTTTTTTTCAGCACTCGTTTTTGCCGATGTTGAAGCTATTCCGTGGGGAGAAATGAAAATGCTCTTGGCAACGCATTTAAGGACTTGGATGAAGCATGATATTTTTACCTTTGATGGTCGACTTTCAATTGGTTATCATTATGAAAATTTAGTCATGGCAGAAGGCTATAATGCGCCAGGCTCACCTTATTGGGCGTTAAAGACTTTTTTACTTTTAGCTGTTCGAGCGGATCACCCTTTTTGGCAAGCAGAGCCTGTCAAGATCAAGAAAAAGCCGAAGCAGCTGATTCAAAATGGAAATATCCTTTTATTACAGGAAAATGATGGAGCACAAGTATTGGGCTTTCCAGTTGGTATGCTAGTTGAAGGTCAAGCGCATGCGGAAGCAAAATATAGCAAGTTCGTTTATTCAACAAAATTTGGTTTTAGTGTGCCAAAAGCAGGTGTCCTTTATGAAGAAGGGGCATTTGACAACACCTTGGCAGTTTCTTGTGATGGCCGATACTTTAGAACCAAGAGAGAAGTAAGTAACTATCGACTGACTGAGGATTCTGTTTTCCAGAAGTGGTCCCCATTTACTGGCGTAACGATCGAGACAGAGGTCTATCCTTTTGGGCAGTGGCATCTACGTGTTCACACGATTGATACTGAGATTTCTCTAGAAATTAGAGAAGGTGGCTTTAGCTTACCGTTATTAGAAAGAAAACCCAAAGGAGCGGTCGGCGAAAATTGGGTGTTTGTAACAGAGGGAAATTTAACTTCGCAAATCGTTGGGATCGAAGGCTATGAAGAAGCTATGTTAGTAAGGCCAGAAGTCAATACTTCTCTATTTTTCCCTAGAACGAGTTTGCCTGTTTTGAGAAAAATATTGCCAGCTGGAAAGCATCGGGTAATGTGCCTTGTCGGCGGCATCGTTATGCGTGATGAAGGGATGGAAAAACATGATAAAAATTGAATTGAAAAACAAAGAGAACCAACCGATCATTGGACGAATCGATCATGAAAAAGAAGTCCAGCCATTTATGGCACAAGGAGAAGACTTAGCGGTGCTTGCAATTAAAGACTACTCATATGAATTAGGGGATAAAATCGTTGTAACAACACCTGAAAAAGATCGTTATTTTGCGGTGCAATTGGATGAAACGATGCCAATTTCGATCATTTACCTCCCTCAAGAAGTATGGGAATATCAAATTCCATTGACCGAAGCGGCTCGAAAGGCATCGGTTGAGACAGCTTTCCACTCAAAGCGTCATCATTTGATAGTGCGAAAGGCGTTTGACTTTGAAATCACGAATTATCAAAATCTTTCTTTTAATCCACATGATCAAAAAATGCTGTCGGGTGCTTATCCTCACGCAAAGGCAAATGTAGAGACGAGAGATGATGCTGTTTTCTTTGCTAAAAATGCCATTGATGGCAAGTATGGGAATTTGTCTCACGGTTCCTATCCGTTTGCGTCTTGGGGAATCAATCAACAAGCGGATGCAGCATTAACGATCGATTTTGGTCGGAAAGTTGCGATTGATTGGATTCGGTTATTGTTTCGTGCCGATTATCCGCATGATAGTTATTGGACCAAAGTGACGTTTGAATTTTCTGATGGTGAAGAATTGGTCCTGCCAACAACCAATGCAACGATATTTCAAGAAATCAAGTTCCCGTTAAAGGAAACGAGTAGTTTGACGATTAAAAACCTGATCAAAGCTGAGGATGCTTCGCCATTTCCAGCGCTGACTCAAATCGAAGTTTTTGGAAAAAATAAATAAATTAAGCAGCAGGTTGGGACAGAAGTGTTTAACTCTGAGAAATAAGAAGGAATTCACGAAAATTGCTCTTCAAATTTTTGTGAATTTCAGCTTACTTCCGAAAGAGTTGCTTCTGCTCCCACCGTTTATCCGGATTCAATGTGGCTAGGATGTGACTCGCAGAGTTATGTCCCGGCCGTTTTTTTTTGAAAGAACAATTTTAGAAAAATTCGCTTTTTACCTTTATTTACGTTATACTGTTTTTAGTTAATATGTTAACAAGTTAAGAGGAGTGAGTAATATGAAGCTTCAAGAAAATAAAAAAAGATTAATCGATTTAGGGGGTAACATCTCTCAACAATGGCTGGCGGATCAAATTGAGAGCTGTATTGCCCAAATTGAGCAGAACATGGAGCGTTTTGGTGAAGAATTTCCTTCAGCCTGTGCTACAAATGGAAAATATCGTATCAAACCCAATGATGATTGGACGAATGGCTTCTGGACAGGAATGCTTTGGTTAGCTTATGAATGGACAGGGAAAAATAAATTTTTGGAACGAGCTATGGCGAATGTTGCTAGTTTTCAAAAACGTTTAGATGACCATTTTGTGCTGGATCATCATGATATCGGTTTCTTATATAGTTTGTCAGCTGGGGCTGGGTATCGAATCACAGGCAGTGAGCGTTGTAAAAAGGAATTGTTGCAAGCAGCAGATGTCTTGTTGGCCCGCTTTCAAGCACAAGGAAACTTTATTCAAGCCTGGGGACAATATGGCGACCCTAAAGAGTATCGTTTAATCATTGATTCATTGATCAACTTACCCTTATTGTTCCAAGCAACGGAAATTTCTGGGGACCCGCGTTATTCAGCTGTAGGAGCGAAGCATTATCATACGCTGATGAAGACTGTGATCAGAAAGAATGCAACAACTTTTCATACGTACTATTTTGATCCAGAGACAGGTAAACCAAGTCACGGGGCGACTCATCAAGGAAATAGCGATGAATCAATTTGGGCAAGAGGACAAAGTTGGGCGGTTTTGGGAATTCCGTTAAATGAACATTATCTTCATTCAGAGCCGTTTCCAGAAAATTATTCAGATATTGTGTCTGTCTTTTTGGAGAATTTACCTGGAGATTTGGTCCCTTATTGGGATTTTGATTTTGATGATCAACACCCTTCCGACAAAGATAGCTCTTCACTGGCAATCGCTGCTTGCGGATTGTTAGAAGCTCAAAAGCTGAATGCTTATCCGAATGCGGAGGACATTGCCAAAGGAATGCTTTATCAACTAGGTGAATATTATTCAGCTAAGGAATCACCAGAGAATGAAGGGCTACTGCTACACGGTGTTTACGCGCATTCAGAGGGGAAAGGCATCGATGAACCGAATTTGTGGGGCGATTATTTTTACTTAGAAGCGTTGATCAGATTAGCAAACGCAAAGTGGCAAAGATACTGGTAAAGGGGAATGAAAATGCAAACGTTTGAGATAAAAGAAGATTTTTTACTAGATGGCAAACCAATCAAATTGATCAGCGGAGCAATTCATTATTTTCGAATGACACCTGCTCAATGGGAAGATAGTTTATATAATTTAAAGGCACTTGGCGCCAATACTGTGGAAACCTATATTCCTTGGAACATCCATGAACCAATCGAAGGTAGTTATGATTTTGAGGGCTTAAAAAATATTGAGGCTTTTGTCACACTTGCAAAACAAATCGGTTTAATGGTCATTTTACGTCCATCTGTTTATATCTGCGCGGAATGGGAATTCGGTGGCTTGCCAGCTTGGTTGTTGAAAGAAAAGGGAATTCGTCTTCGTTCGACTGATCCACGTTTTATGGCAAAAATTCGTCAGTATTTCAGTGTTTTGATTCCAAGGCTAGTCCCGTTACAGATAACTCAGGGCGGTCCTGTTATCATGATGCAGGTTGAAAATGAATACGGGTCTTACGGTATGGAAAAAGCATACCTGCGCCAAACAAAACAATTAATGGAAGAATTTGGGATAGATGTCCCTTTGTTTACATCGGATGGCGCTTGGGAAGAAGTGCTGGATGCTGGGACTTTAATCGAAGATGATGTATTTGTGACAGGAAATTTTGGGAGCCATTCAAAAGAAAACGCCATAGTGATGAGAAATTTTATGGAACGTCACGGGAAAAAATGGCCGATTATGTGTATGGAATACTGGGATGGCTGGTTTAATCGTTGGAATGAACCGATCATCAAGCGAGATGGATCAGATCTAGCTGCAGAAGTTAAAGCTATGCTGGAAGTCGGATCACTGAATTTATACATGTTTCATGGTGGAACAAACTTCGGTTTTTACAATGGCTGTTCTGCACGTGGTGCGCTTGATCTGCCACAAGTCACGAGCTATGATTATGATGCATTATTAACTGAAGCGGGTGAACCGACCGAAAAATATTATCACGTTCAAAGGGCAATCAAAGAAGTTTGTCCAGATGTTTGGCAAGCAGAACCACGAAAAAAAGTATTAACTAATTTAGGTTCATACCCTGTAAATGCCAGTGTTTCCTTATTTGCAACGAAAGATAAAATGATCAAGGCTCAGCAGACAATGTATCCGCTAAGCATGGAAGAAGCGGGTGATGGGTATGGCTATATGCTCTATTCAGCAAATCTAAAAAATTATTTCCATGAAAACAAATTAAAAGTCATAGAAGCTAGCGATCGTGTTCAAATCTACATTGATGGTGAGCATAAGGCGACGCAATACCAAGAAACAGTTGGAGAAGAATTGACGATAAGTGGTCAAGTAGCTCAAAAGGAAATCAGCCTAGATGTATTGGTAGAGAATCTTGGCCGAGTAAATTATGGCTTCAAGCTAAATAGCCCCACACAATCGAAAGGTATTCGCGGCGGGATCATGCAGGATATTCATTTTCACCAAGGGTATCAGCAGTATCCTTTGACCTTATCAGAAGAACAGCTACAGGCAATTGATTATGCGGCAGGTAAAGCTCCTCAACAGCCTTCATTTTATCAAGTGAAGCTGGAATTAAATGATATCGGAGATACCTTTATTGATTGCTCTAGCTATGGTAAAGGAGTTATTGTAGTCAATGGAATCAATCTTGGCCGCTACTGGGATATAGGACCGAATCAATCGTTATATTGTCCGCAAGAGTTTTTGAAAAAGGGACTCAACGAGGTCGTGATTTTTGAAACAGAGGGAAAAGAGATCAAAGAAGTCGTCTTTTCAGAGCAACCAATTTATAAAAAAGTAACTGATTAAAAATCAAAGTAATACTTTGAATAATAAAAACAAAAGCAACGCCCTCGGAAATAATCGGGGGTTGCTTTTGTTTTTATTTTATTCAGCTTCTACTTCGATTTTCGTTTTGAAATATCGCCAATGTTTATAACTAACGATGTACTCAGCAACGCTGCCATCTGGTAAGTAGGAGTGTTTGACTTGTTTAACTGCTGGTTCGCGAAAGCTTAACTGTAATAGATTTAGTAATTCTGCATCGTCAGGAAAGACGATTTCATTAGTTTCTATAGAAGCTAGTGAAAAAAGATCGATATCAAAATCTTTACGGACGCGTTCATAAACACTAGCGTAGGCAGCCAGTTTTTTTGAAATCGGTTCTTTGACTAATTTTTTTGGCAAGTGGGTGATATGAATTAAAAAAGGAACATCGCCAAAAGAGCGGACGCGGATGATTTTATAATAGGAGCTACTAGCTGGCAAGCCGAGCTCTTTTAAAATTTCAGGTTGTTTTTCTTCTTCAACTGACACGACTTGGATTTTTTCAGTATCTAAAGAATGAAGTTCTATATCAGAAAATTTAACGCTTTGAGAAACCTTCGATTTTGAAACGAAGGTTCCTTTACCTTGAATACGATAAAGATAGCCCGCACTGGTCAGTTCATTTAACGCTTTGACAGCCGTGATGGAGCTGACTGAATATCTTCTTTTGATGTCTGCTTCTGAATAGAATTTATCACCCGGTATGAATGTATGATTCTTTATTTCGCTTAAGAGATCTTGTTTGATCTGTTCATATTTTGGGAGCACGAATGCTTACCTCCGTTCGCTTAACATAGTTAGTTAAGCATAACATGTTAATTTTACTTTAGCAATTGCTTTATTCCCTTTCTTGTTAGTAAATGCGAACAATAAGTCAGGTCATAATAAAAAACTCAACATATTAAGATATTAGGTTTACGGATGAGTTAGCATGTGTTATAGTATATTCGTAAGAGACATAACATGTTAAGTAGGGGGACCTGCATTTTAGGAGGGAATCGAGTGGAAAATATTGTATTGATCAGCCATGGCGGGATGGCGGAAGGAGTTAAAGTCAGTCTTGAGATGATTGTTGGACAGCAAGAAAATGTTCATACCGTGTCTTTGCGACCTGATGGAGATAATATCCAGTTTGAAAATGAGTTAAATGAAAAAATGAAAGCCCTTAACGGATCAACACTTATTATTGCAGATTTATTAGGCGGAACACCTTGTAATGTTGCAGTGAAGAACTATTTAAATACAGCAGACGTTGAAATCATTGCGGGCATGACTCTTTCGATTGTAATTGAAGCAGTTGTGAACCAACAAGTCACTGTGGGAGAACTTGTCTGTTTAGCAAAAGAAAATATTGTCGATGTCAAAGCAGGAATGAATAAGGCGGAAAAAGATATTATAGAAGCTAGTTTGGAAACTGAGATTAGCAACTTTAGCGAATATGCTGGTCAAGCGAATATTGTCAATACCCGTATCGATGAACGTTTGATTCATGGACAAGTTGCTGGAATTTGGTCAACAAGTTTGGACACACAGCGAATTATTGTTGCAAATGATGAAGCAGCCTCAGATCCGCTGCAAAAATCCTCTCTTAGAATGGCAGCGCCTACTTCTATGCGTTTATCAGTGTTACCTGTTGCTAAAGCGGCAGAAAATATTTGTGCTGGAAAGTATGGAAAACAACGTCTCTTCCTACTATTTAAAAATCCAACAGATGTTCTGAAATTTTTAGATGCTGGGGGACCGATTGAGACTGTCAATGTCGGCAATATGAGCTATAAAGAGGGTGCTCGTGAAGTGACGAAAAGTATCCAGGTTTTAGAAGCTGAAGAAGCGGTCTTTGAGTCGATTACTTCAAAAGGAGTAAATATCACAGCTCAATTGGTGCCGAACGATCCAGCAATCGATTTTATGAAGAAATTAAGAAGTTGAAAAATATAAAGATAAAGTAAAGCGGAACGTTGTTACCATATCTAGCTTCAAGAGCTAGCCTCTCGGGAAAAAGATAAAATCTGATTGTGGCAAAAAGCGCCACCCTCTGATTTTCCTATTTTCCTGTCAAGGCTGGATGAGCCCGCTACGCTTTTAAATTATCTAGCTGCGCGAAACAGTTCCCTCAACAATTAGATAACTCATCTGAAAGACCAAAAACGTCTTTAAGATGAGTTCCTAAATTGTTCAGGAACTTAACGTTTCGCTACGCTTTTATACTATCTAGCTGCACAAATCAATCCTTAGGAAAATAGATAAATTGTCAGTGAAACAAAGAACGTTTCAATGCTAATTTCCTAATTTTCTACAGGATTAACCGATTTGTTCCGCTTTTAAAATTAGGAGGAAAATTCATGCATTTAGCGGCGTATCAAATTATTCTTATTACGGTTTATGCTTTTATTGCGATTAATGATTCACTTATTTCAAATACATTGACACAGCCGGCGATCGCTGGAATGATCTCAGGAATGATCATGGGCGATCTCAAAACAGGATTGATGGTCGGAGGAACGTTGCAGCTTATGCGTTTGGGGATTGCAGCATTCGGTGGTGCTTCTGTTCCAGATTACTTTACGGGTGCAGTGTTAGGAACGGCTTTTGCGGTGATTTCTGGAAAAGGTGCAGAATACGGGATCGGTTTAGCTGTCCCAGTATCTTTATTGATGCTTCAATTAGACGTTGTCGCTCGGTTTTGTAATGTGTTTCTTTTACACCGTGTCGATAAAGCAATCGATAATATGCAGATTAAACGGATTCCTCGTTTAGTTCTTTCAGGTTCATTTTTATGGGGCCTATCTCGTGCTATCCCGATTTTATTGATGTTGCTAGTCGGAGATGTTGCGGTTACAACGATAACTGAAAATACGCCAGAATGGTTAATGACTGGTTTAAAAACAGCGGGCGGTGTTTTACCAGTTGTCGGGGTAGCGATTTTACTACGTTACTTGCCGACTAAACAATATATCCCCTATTTACTTTTAGGCTTTTTCTTAGCCGCTTATCTACAAGTGCCAATGTTGGGTGTTTCGATCATTGGGATGGTTGCAGCAATGTTAGTGTTTAAACGAGATAGTGAGAAATCAGTCACTCAAACAGTTTCTGGTACAAGCAACTTTGAAGGAGGATTTGATGGGGATGAGTAATCAAAAACTAACAAAACAAGAATTAAATGCAATTAGCTGGCGTTATATTGTAGGTAGTCAATTGAATTGGAACTACGAACGTATGATGAGTTCAGGTTATTTATATGGTATTTTACCTGTATTAAAAAAATTCTATGGACATGATGAAAAACAATTTCAAGATATGATGCGCACGCACAATCAATTTTTTAATACCAATGCTATTTTTGGAAACTTGATCATGGGGATCGATGTTGCGATTGAAGAACAAGACGGTTACAAAGCTAAAGACACGATCGTAGCGTTAAAAACAGCGTTGATGGGTTCACTAGCTGGTGTTGGCGATTCATTATTCCATGTGATTTGGGGAACGATTTTTGGCTCAGTTGCTGGAACACTTGCACAAAATGGTTCCGTTGTAGGCTGTGTGATTTGGATCGTAGCCAATATCGCTTTGTTGTTTGGGCGGGCGGCGTTATTGCCACTTGGGTACAAACAAGGGGTCAAATTAGTGACAACTTTAAAAGATAAATTATCAGCATTTACGAATGCAGCGACAGTTTTAGGAGTGACTGTGATAGGTGCGTTGATTCCTTCTGTGATCAAAGCCACAGTGCCGTTTGTATATAAAAAAGATGGTGTTGAATTAGTCATTCAAGATACATTAGATGCAATTTTACCTTCGTTGGTCCCGATTCTTTTAGTGCTTTTGACGTATTGGATGTTAGGGCAAAAAAAATTAAACTCCACACGAGTGATTTGGATCATTTTGATTCTTTCAATTGCGTTAAGTGCGTTTGGAATTTTAGGATAATAAAACGAAGGAATAGGTGATTAGATGAAACGAGTCGAAATCTTATCTCGTTTAGAGAAAACAGGCGTGGTTGCGGTTGTGCGCGGTGCGACGAAAGAAGAAGCTTTAAAAGCTAGTCACGCGATCATTGAAGGTGGCATGACAGGGATTGAATTGACCTTCACTGTGCCGCAAGCTGATGAAGTGATCAAGGAATTAGTGGCAGTTTACAGTGATCGTTTGGACATTGTGATTGGTGCAGGTACTGTGTTAGATGCGGTAACAGCTCGACTAGCGATTATGGCAGGAGCAGAATATGTCGTTAGCCCAAGCTTTAATCGGGAAACAGCGGAACTTTGTAATTTGTACCAAGTTCCATATTTACCAGGCTGTATGACGATTACTGAAGTGCAAGAAGCGTTGAAAAGCGGAGCGGATATCGTGAAATTATTTCCAGGAAGCGTGTATGGACCAAGTATCATCTCTGCCTTTATGGCACCGATGCCACAAGTGAGCATTATGCCGACAGGCGGTGTCAATTTAGACAATATGGCCGATTGGTTTAAGGCTGGAGCAGTAACGGTTGGCGTTGGTGGCGATTTATTAGCGCCAGTGGCCATCGGAGATTTTCAAAAAGTGACAGAAACAGCCCGTCACTATGCAGCAAAATTAAAAGAAATTAAGGGATGAGCAAATGGGGAAAGTGGTGACTTTAGGTGAAATCATGCTGCGCTTTTCAACGCAGGCGGGAAATCGTTTCGTTCAAAGCGACTCTTTACAGGCTCATTATGGCGGCGGTGAGGCCAATGTTGGGATTTCTTTGGCGAATTACGGACATGAAGTTGTTTTTGCGAGTAAAGTACCAGATACGACTTTAGGTGAAGCGGTCCGTCAACATTTATGGAAGTATCATGTGGATACGCGTTATCTGCTTGCAGGCGGCAAGCGCTTAGGTACTTATTATCTGGAAACAGGGATCGGTGAACGGTCAGCATCAGTTATTTATGACCGAGCAGGTTCTAGTTTTGCTGAAATGGAAGGACTTGAATGGGATTTAGCTACTTTATTTAATGATGTGGATATTTTTCATATCTCAGGAATTACGCCAGCGCTATCAAAGTCTTGGCAGACAATGACTCTTGAACTAATCAAGCAAGCTCGAAAATTTGGCTGTAAAGTTAGTTTTGATATCAATTATCGTAGTAAATTGTGGAGTCAAAAAGAAGCAGGACAAACCATCCGGCAACTGTTGCCATATGTCGATTATTGTTCAGCTGGAAAATTAGATGCAGTTAATTTATTGGGAATTGCAAATGAGCCAGATGATGAAGAGCATGAAGTAGCTTTTTATTATGAAAAAATGCAAAAACTGTTTCCCAATATCCAACTATTTTATTCAACGAAACGAACAGTCCATTCAGCCAGTGCCAACCAATTGATTGGGACACTTTGGCACAATCAACAGTATTACGAATCAGCAATCCATGAAATCGATCCGATCGTAGACCGAGTGGGAGCAGGCGATGCTTTTGCTGGCGGGATCTTGCACGGAATGCTAGAAAAAATGCAGCCTCAAGCAATCGTCGATTTTGCTACGGCAGCAGCGGCATTGAAGCATACAGTTTATGGAGATTGTAATCAATTCAGTAAAGAAGAAGTCGCTGACTTTTTAACATGCGGCTCAGGAAAAATAATGCGATAGAGGAGTATGAATCATGCAAAATATGGATAATAGATACACACATAGCCCGGAGGATATCCGTCACTATTCAACAGAAGAATTACGTAGAGAGTTTTTAGTCGAAAAAGTGTTTACACCAGGTGAAATCAGTTTGACCTATACTCATAATGACCGGATGATCTTTGGCGGTGTAACACCGACAACAGAACCATTAGAAATTGTATTAACAAAAGAATTAGGTGTGGATTATTTCTTGGAGCGCAGAGAACTCGGTGTAATCAATATCGGCGGTCCAGGCTCGATCACAATTGATGGTCAAACAGAATCTATGAAAAAACAAGATGGCTATTATATCGGAAAAGAAACCAAACAAGTAGTTTTTCAGTCAGATGATCCAAAAAATCCAGCTAAATTCTATGTCAATAGCGTGCCTGCACATCATAAATACCCGAATGTGAAAATCAGTATCGACCAAATCAAACCGATGGAAACGGGCGAAGCATTATCACTAAATAAACGCAGAATCTATCAATATATTCATCCAAATGTTTGTGAAAGCTGCCAGCTACAAATGGGATATACAGTTTTAGAACCGGGAAGCTCATGGAATACGATGCCGTGTCATACTCATGAACGTCGCATGGAAGCCTATCTTTATTTTGACTATGCAAGCGAAGATACTCGTGTATTCCATATGATGGGCAAACCCGATGAAACCAAGCATTTAGTTGTCGCTAATGAACAAGCAATCATTTCACCTAGCTGGTCGATCCACTCAGGTGTGGGAACAGGCGATTATACCTTTATCTGGTCAATGTGCGGCGAAAATATTACCTATACGGACATGGATATGGTGCCGATGGATCAACTAAAATAGAAAAGAGGTAGGAAAATGGATTTCAATATGGACATGTTTCGTTTAGATGGAAAAGTAGCGTTGGTTACAGGAGCCGTTCATGGGATCGGCTTAGAGATTGCGAAATCATTAGCTACTGCAGGAGCAACGATTGTTTTTAATAACTTATCTCAAGAATCTGTCGATAAAGGACTTGCCATTTACCAAGAAGCTGGCATTGAGGCGCGAGGCTATGCTTGTGATGTAACCGATGAAGAAGCAGTTCAAGCAACGGTCAAGCAAATCAAAGAAGAGGTTGGTTCAATCGATATTTTAGTGAATAATGCAGGAATCATCAAACGCATTCCAATGATCGAAATGTCGGCAGCTGAATTTAGACAAGTGGTAGACGTAGATTTGAATGCACCATTTATCATGGCTAAAGCAGTTATTCCAGATATGATTGAAAAAGGCGGCGGCAAAATCATCAATATCTGCTCAATGATGAGTGAGTTAGGTAGAGAAACGGTGAGTGCCTATGCAGCGGCTAAAGGTGGGCTTAAGATGCTGACGAAAAATATTGCTGCTGAGTATGGTCAATATAATATTCAGTGCAATGGTATTGGACCAGGTTACATTGCTACACCACAAACAGCACCGCTAAGAGAAAAACAAGACAATGGTGAACGTCATCCTTTTGATCAATTTATCGTAGGAAGAACACCAGCAGCGCGTTGGGGAGAACCAGTCGATCTAAGTGGTCCAGCAGTCTTTTTAGCGTCAAGTGCTTCAGATTTTGTGAATGGTCATATTTTATATGTAGATGGTGGCATTTTAGCTTACATTGGCAAACAACCATAAGCAGTTTATAATAATAGTAGAACGAGCAACCCATAGTCGTAAGGTCGTATTATGGGTGCTCGATTATGAATCGAAATGAAAGCGGTTGCTTTTTTAACTTGAAAGATGGAGGGAACAAAATGATGAATGTGCACAAAAAAATGCTGTATTTGATGGGCTGTTCGCTTTTAATTGGCAGTTTTTCTTATGGATTGAGTGGTGAGAGTTTTGCTGAAGAGGTAACAGAAATAACCCAAGCGGATACGGTTATTTACGAATCAGATTTTACGCAACAACTTGGTGAGTGGCAAGATGTGGTCGGAAAAACTGACAAAACGATTGGCAGCAATGGTCTGACGATTGGAAATACCAAACAAGGAACGAATCTAGAATCTGTTTCGCTAAATAAAAATGCAGGGGTGAAAAGTGCAGGTGATTTGGAATATACGTTTTTATATGAAGGACAAACTAACTTCGGATTAGTATTTCGTGGTGATTTGCAAGATTCAAAAAAATGGCAATCCTTCGCATATACTCGTGATGGACAATGGCAACTGGGGCAGCCTGGTGGAAAGTGGATCACGAATATCACAGGAGCAAAATTAATTTCAGGTCAGCGTTACAAATTGATGATTCGTTATGAAGGAAAAAGTATCAAAGCTTTTCTAAATGATCAACTTCTGTATGAAAACAATGAAGTGGTTTATCCGAATACTTCAGCAATGATCGATGGTGATTGGGAAGGGTATGTAGGGATTCGTCTTTTTGGGAATCTGTCAAAACTGAATGTCCTTTCAATGCGTAGCGGCATAGTTGGAAGTATTACTGTTGAGGATAATGCAAGCGATTATGCAAAACTAAAAGAGAAATGGAAGAATCAATTGGTTTCTGACCAGTATGATGAAACGAATACAACCGTTGTGAGCTACGTAAATAAACTGTCAGAAGAAGCCGAGCAATTATATCAAACATTGAATAAAGAACCAAACAGAACCTATCTCTGGTCGATTGAACAAGGCAACACTGCATCGGCTGATTTGACCACGCAATTTACGAAATTACAGAAATTAGCGTTAGCATACGGAACGAAAGGTAGTGCATTGTATCATGAGCCACAGATAGCTGCCGCAATCAATGATGGATTGGATTTCATGGTGACGAAAAAAGGCTATGATGGGAAAAAGTACCACGGTAATTGGTGGGATTGGCAGATCGGTGTGCCACAAAAATTTATCAGTATTTTAATGATTCTTGGAGATGAAATACCACAGGCTAAACAGCAACAATACACGGATGCGATGAGTGGTTATGTCCCTGATCCATTTAAACAGCTGTATACCAAAGCGCAAGGAACATTTGTGGATTTAGCATTTATTCCCAATTTTGTGACGTCTGGAGCTAATCGAACAGATTTAGCTCAAACCGTTTTAGCGTTAGGGATTTTACAAGGAAATGATGGGAAAATCAGCCAAGCTTCAAGTAGTATTGTTGATGTGTTTAAATTAGTGACAAAAGGCGATGGCTTTTATCAAGATGGCTCGTTTATTCAGCATAACAATATTCCCTACACAGGTTCATATGGAAACGTACTGATGAAAGGCGTGGGGCAAATTTTAGCTATCACTAAAGACTCTAAATTTGAAATGGAACCAGAAATCGTCCGATCATTCGTTGAAAATGTAGACCGAGCCTTTATTCCATTGATCTATCAAGGCGAAATGTTACCTATCGTCAATGGTCGCTCGATCTCAAGAGCGCCAGCTAAAACCAAAGTCGGTTATGGCTCTACAACGCTTTACAATTTATTGATCGTCTCAAAATTTGCACCAACAGAATACCAAACGAAATTTAAAGAAGCGGCAAAATATTGGATGAAAGAAAATCCAACGTATTATTTAACGAATGCAAGAGATTATAACGATTTGCAAATGACGATGTCTGTATTGGATGATTCGTCAATTATTGGAGATACATTGCCGTTTGTTGGCGCAAAATTGTATGCGTCAATGGACCGTTTCGTTCAAAGAACGCCCAATTATATGGTGAGCTTAGGCTTATATTCTAGCAGGATCTCTTCATTTGAAGCGGGTAATAAAGAGAATAAACGCGGTTGGCATACAGCTGATGGTATGCTGTATTTATATAATGATGACGAAGTACAATTTAATTCAGCCTATTGGCCGACAGTCGACCCATATCGATTACCTGGCACAACAGTCGATACTGTTCCTTTGAAAGATGAAGTATCAGCCTTTACAACCGTTACTTCAAAAGAAAAATGGGTTGGTGGTGTAGCATTAGAGGATCAAGCGGTTATAGGAATGGCGTTGAACAAAGTTGGGACAAAAAATAATGGCACTGTGTTACCAATGAACCTACAAGGGAAAAAATCATGGTTTATGGTAGATGGACAAATTGTAGCATTAGGTGCAGGTATTAAAGGGGATACAACTGCTTCAATTGAAACAATCGTAGATAATCGTCTATTAAATGATAAGTACAACTATGAAGTATTATCAAACAATGGTGTGATCCAACAAGCAAAAGAACGCAGTGCTAAAGAATGGCTACTCTTAAAGTCGGATCATCAAAATGCAAATATCGGGTACTATTTCCCAGAAAATACAACAGTGGATGTGATCAGCGAAGTTCGTAAAGGAACCTATACGGAAATCAACGAAGCTTTTCCTAGTAATGATCAATACACTGGTAACTATCGCAAGTTTGTACTAGATCACGGGAAAAATCCAACGAACGAGCAGTACGCATACGTAACATTGCCAGGAATTGATGAAACAGGATTAAAAACATATGCAGCGGAAAAACCAGTAACGATTTTAGCCAATTCTGCAGATGTCCAAGCTGTTGAATTGAAAAAAGCGAATTATCTAGGCGTAAATATCTGGAAAGACACGGGTGGTAGTGTTTCTGGCATCACTTCTAACAAGGCCGTTTCTTTGCTTAGAAAAACGAACGAAGGAAAGAAAACTTATGTATTAGCAGATCCAACTCAGTCAAATGTTGTGATGACTGTTAAATTACCTAAGGATTTCAATCAGATTTTGACGATGAGTGACGGCATCACGTATGATGAAACCAGCGAAACATTTACCATTCATTTTGAAAATTCAGGTGGAAGTAGTAAACAAATCATTGTAGAATAACGAAATAAAAATGATTTTCAGTGTATATCTTTGCCAGGCAAGAGGACAAGAAAACATTGGAAATCATTTTTATTGAGTAGAATAAACCAAACTGAAACTTATCTATTGACAATTCCAAGAAATCGCAGTAAGATTTAAATGTAACTTAGAATGTTACTAAGAGTTGGAGTGATAGACATGGCCATGTCGACGAAATTAAGTGTAGCGATCCATATTCTCAGTTTGATCGAAATCGGTCCGCCCGATCGTGTCAATTCTGAATTGATCGCAGCAAGTGTCAATACGAATCCAGTTGTCGTCAGACGATTGATGAGCAAGCTGAAAAAGGCTGGACTCATTCATACAAGCAGAGGCGCAACTCAAACCTATTTGTTGAAAAAACCAGAAGATATTTCTCTTTATGATGTTTATGAAGCAGTCGAGTTAGATCATGAAGTATTCAATATTCATCAAAACCCTAATCCAAACTGTCTTGTTGGAGCGAATATCCAATCTGTTTTAGAAAAACAATATGTAAAAGTGCAGCAAAGTATGGAATCAGAATTAAAAGAAATTGCTTTATCTGATGTGATCCATCAAATCAAGCAGCAAGAGACTTAAACATGTCTCTTCTCTTTTTAAATGTAAATGTAACAAAAAAAGTTTCATTATAAGAAAGGAAGAATAAAACATGAAAGTAGCAATTTTAGGAGCAAACGGTAAAGCAGGTTCAGCAATTTTGAAAGAAGCAGAAAAACGCGGATTAGACGTAACAGCGATCGTTCGTGATGCAGCAAAAATCACAGATGGCACACCGGTTATCGAAAAAGATGTCTATAATTTAACAACAGAAGATGTGAAAGGCTTTGATGTTTTAGTCAGTGCTTTGGGGTTCTGGGGCGACGTTAGTGAATTTACTGGCTCAACACAACATTTGATCGATATTTTGACAAATACAAACACACGCTTATTGGTAGTAGGTGGCGCTGGAAGTTTATTTGTAAATCCAGAACACACTGTTCGTTTAAGTGAAACACCAGATTTTCCTGACGCATTTAAACCATTAGCTACGGCAATGGGCAAAGGGCTAGATTTACTAGAATCTGCTAAAGATGTTAACTGGACCTACATTAGTCCAGCAGCAGAATTCGATGCTGAAGGTGCAAAAACTGGTAAATATGTTGTGGCTGGCGAAGAATTAGAAACAGATAAAGAGGGTAAAAGCTATATCTCTTATGCCGATTATGCAATTGCGATGGTTGATGAAATTGAGAAAAATGCACATCCAAACCAACGTTTTAGCGTTCATCAATAGAAAATAGTTCTAGGAGTTAAAACAAAGCTGTGAAAAGGTTTGTTTTAACTCTTTTTTTATTTTGAACGAACATTTCTCGTATGACAAAATTGATAAACGCCTGAAAGGTGATTCTAAGGTAAAAAAAGTTCCTTTATTTTATAATACGTTAGGTTAATAAGTGAGGAGTGTATCATAATGAATAGTTTAACAGCGAGTAAGTTTAAGGGTTTTACTACATTTGATTTAAAAATAATGGGGATCGTTCTAATGTTTATCGATCATATTCATCAAATGTTTGTTCCGATGGGTGCACCGAATTGGTTGGATTGGTTTGGTCGACCGGTTGCGACACTGTTCTTCTTTGTTAGTGTGGTTGGTTTTAGTCATACAAGAAGCAAAGAAAAATATATGGTGCGTTTGTATTTAGGCATGGTGCTCATGACATTGGGAAGTTTAGTTTTACAGAAGATTGTCGGGTATGAGGAAGTTCAGCTGATGAATAATATTTTCCGTGATCTTTTAGTCGGAACGCTGATGATGTATGGAATCGATAAAATTTCTGAAGGTCGCTCAAGTAAAGAGTTCAGTAAGATAATAGTGGGAATTATCATTATCTTATTCCCACTATTATCTTCTGGCATTTTAATGATGCTTATGTCAAATCCAAGTACGATCATGGCAGCAGTCTGGGGTGTTAATTTTATTCCAGCCTTACTGTTTACGGAAAATAGTTTGATGGTATTATTGATTCCGTTGATGTATTTAGCAAAAAATCAACGTTGGTTACAATGTGTGATGATTGCGTTAGTAGCGGTACTTTTCTTTTTCCAAGGCTCCACACAATGGATGATGATTTTTGCCGTAATTCCTATTATGTTGTTTAATGGTGAAAAAGGAAGAGGGATGAAGAACTTCTTTTATTTCTTCTATCCACTGCATATTTGGTTGTTGTATTTGATTTCAGCATATATGTTTATGCATTGATTTATTGGTAAAAAAATAGGCCTTCCTACGATTGGAAGTGCCTATTTTTTATTTATATAGTGCTAATAGCATTTAGAGCAAGGTGTTAAACCTCTTGCTTGTGCCTCTTCTAGCGTTGCTGGAGTATAAGTTCCGTTGCCGCACTTGCGATTATGGTATTTTTCTCCTGTTCGAGTAACTAGGACCATTTCTTCAGTTCCCAGTGTATCTGGTGCAGGGGTTTCCGGTGTTTGAGCGGCAGCAGCTTGTGCTTGTTGCTGTTCAATAGCAGCTTTTTGCGCTTCTTGTTCGGCTTTCTTTTGCGCTTCAGCTACTTTTTTTGCTTCTTCTTTTTGGGCTGTAAGTGTTTGTTTAACCGCATTTGCTCGATTGGTTAAGTCTGTATTGCCGTTTGGCAGTTCTTTGATTCTGGCTATTGCCTGATTGTAATGATCATCTGTTGGTTCCTGTTCCGCTTTTTCGACTGCTTCGCGGGCGGACGCAATTTGTTTCTCTGTTTTTTCTTTCTCAGTAATTTTTTGTTGAACAGTGGTTAAACGTTTTAGTAAAGAATCTTTATTTAAGGTTGCTTTGGCGACTAAGGCCGCGGCTGAATCGACTTGTTCTTTTGTTTGTTTCGTTTCCGCTAATTCGACTGCTTCGTAGATGGGCACATTTTCTTTTATAATGGCTAAACGCTTGGTGAAGTCATCTCGTTCCTTAGTTAGAGAATTAATGCGGGTTACAGCTTCATCATAATTTTTTTGAGTCGGTTTACTTTCAGCTAAAACTAAAGCCGTTTCGGCCTGTTCTAATGTTTCTTGCTCTTGTTTTTCTTCGTTTAAAAAAGCGACGAACGCTTTTGATGGTTTGACTTCGACTGTTTCAGCTTTATCCGTATCACCGATGGAAGCGACAAAAGTTAGTTTTTGCGGTTGATCGTCTTTTAGGGTAACTTTGTAAGAAAATTCACCGTTTTTTGTTTCGATTTTTTCTCCATCAAGTGTGATGTTACTTTGATCATTCGTTTTTCCTTCGATTATTGCGGTTCCTTGTTCGTTTGTTTCAATTGATTTTTCGGCGATGTCAACGCGTGGTGATGCGGGTGTTAAGGCAAGTGCACCGATCATTACAATAAAACTAGCTCCTGTTAAAATTAAGGCCTTCTTTTTCGGTTGTTTTTTGAAAACGGCTTTTAATGAAAGAACGCCTCCAATTATTATTCCTAAAAAACTTAATAATCCAATAAATGCTGTCATTTGTATATTTTTCCTCCTTTTTTCAACTCAACAAACAAATTGTATCATATTATTATATAAATGATAATTATTTTGCTGTATCAAAATATAAGTAAATAAAGCCGTTTCACAGTAACAAAAAATTTTCCTGTGATAAAATGAAATAAGAATCGTTTTACGTATCTTATTAGAGAAGAGGAGAAAAATGAAAGCAGAGATCATTGCAGTTGGTACAGAGTTGTTATTAGGACAAGTCGTCAATACAAATGCAACTTTTCTATCAGAAGAATTAGCAAATTTAGGAATCGAGGTGTATTATCATACCGTTGTAGGAGACAATCCGAAACGTCTGGAACAATTGTTGGTTGAAGCTGAGGGTCGCAGTGATCTAATCGTTTTATGTGGTGGGTTAGGACCAACAGATGATGATTTAACCAAAGATACAGTTGCCGCACATATTCATCGTCCTTTAGTTCAAGATGAACAGGCCCTTGCTCGCCTTCATGAATTTTTTACTTTTTCAAAAAACAAAATGACCGAAAATAATTTAAGACAAACCTTGATGATCGAAGGTGGAATCGCTGTTCAAAATCCTACAGGGCTGGCAGTGGGCACGTTGATCACGGAAAATAAAACGACGTATTTATTATTACCAGGACCACCCAACGAATTAAAACCCATGTTTCAGCAAAACGCCCGTCCATTACTAGAAGAGCTTTTCCCGCAAGCGGAGCAACTGATTTCTAGAGTGTTGAGGTTTTATGGGATTGGTGAATCACAATTAGTGACAGAATTAAAAGAACTGATCGACACGCAAACCAATCCAACGATTGCGCCTTACGCTAAACCAAATGAAGTGACCTTACGCTTAACGGCTAAGATCGCTGATGAGCTAATGGGGCAGCAGTTATTGGATAAGTTGGAAGCTGAGGTCATGGCTAAAGTTGGTGCGTATTTCTATGGATATGGCGACGAGAACAGTTTAGTAAAAGTTACCGTCGACGCATTAAAGAAACATGGAAAAACGGTAACAGCTGCAGAGAGTCTAACAGCCGGACTCTTTCAAAGTACCTTAGGAGATATCGCAGGTGTTTCAGAAGTATTTAAGGGCGGTTTTGTCACCTATTCCGCTGAAACAAAAGCACATTTTTTAGGGATTGATCCTGAATTACTTGAAAAAGAAGGAACGGTAAGTGAGGCTTGTGCGATCGCGATGGCAGAACAAGCAAGAACATTATCCGATGCAGATTTTGCTGTATCATTTACAGGTGTAGCAGGCCCCGAGGAGTTAGAAGGACAGCCGGCAGGGACAGTCTGGATCGGCTTAGCAGAAAAAGGGCAACCAACTATCGCTGTGCTCCAACATTTTAATCGTGATCGCAGTTATATTCGCCAAGGTGCTGTGATGAAAGGCTTGGACTTGATTTTAAGAGCAGTAACTAAGAAAAAATAAAAAGGCGAATGTTTGTTCGTTTTTCTCTTGCTTTTTTTAAATAAACCAGTTATGATATATTTATTGAAAAGGAATTTAAATCGTTTATATATAAGGAGGATTATCGATTGGCAGATGATCGTAAAGTGGCCTTAGATGCCGCACTAAAAAAAATCGAAAAGAACTTTGGTAAAGGTTCAGTAATGAAATTAGGGGAAAAGATCGATCAGCAAATTTCGACTATTCCTAGTGGTTCACTCGCATTGGATGTTGCATTAGGTGTAGGCGGTTATCCTCGCGGAAGAATCGTTGAAGTTTACGGGCCAGAAAGTTCTGGTAAAACGACGGTTGCATTGCATGCAATCGCATCTGTACAACAACAAGGCGGAACAGCTGCATTTATCGATGCAGAGCACGCTTTGGATCCTCAATACGCACAAGCATTGGGTGTAAATATCGATGAACTACTTCTTTCACAACCAGATACTGGTGAACAAGGATTGGAAATCGCAGATGCATTAGTTTCCAGTGGCGCAATCGATATTGTTGTTATTGACTCTGTAGCGGCTCTAGTACCTCGTGCAGAGATCGATGGTGAGATGGGCGCAAGTCACGTCGGCTTGCAAGCACGTTTGATGTCACAGGCCTTACGTAAGCTTTCAGGTTCCATCAACAAGACGAAGACGATTGCGATTTTCATTAACCAAATTCGTGAAAAAGTCGGTGTTATGTTTGGTAATCCTGAAACGACTCCTGGTGGTCGTGCCTTGAAATTCTATGCAACTGTTCGTTTAGAAGTCAGACGTGCAGAGCAATTAAAACAAGGAACAGACATCATTGGTAACCGTACAAAAATCAAAGTCGTTAAAAATAAAGTAGCACCACCATTTAAAGTCGCAGAAGTAGATATTATGTACGGTCATGGGATTTCTCAAGAAGGAGAATTACTTGATATGGCTGTCGAAAAAGATATTGTCGATAAGAGTGGTGCGTGGTATAGCTACAAAGAAGAACGCATCGGTCAAGGACGTGAAAATGTTAAAGTTTATATGACTGAGCATCCAGAAATGGTTGAAGAAGTTTCTAAACGTGTCCGTGATGCATTCGGCATCGGTGATGGCACAGCTATCGTTGAAGAAGAACAAGCGCAAGAAGAACTTCCTCTTGACGAAGAATAATACAGTTTAAGAGACAAACCAATAAGGGCTTTCAAAAGCTTTTTATTGGTTTGTTTTATGTTGTAGTGGAAAATCTTTTCACCACCAGAGCCCTTTCGTCGGGAAAGGGCTTTTTTAAGTTGACACACTGGTGTACAAACATTAGAATAAAGTTGTATACAAATATTAGTATATAACTTTTACATGTATGCAAGTAGACATATTGATAATTGATTATAGTTTATCAGAAAACTACATGAATATTGAAAATTTGAAGATAGTACGGAGGTGGAAACAATGGGTTTAGAAATTCTCCTCGCTATCATCGGTGTAATTGTCGGTCTTGGTTTAGGGTTAGTCGTTGCAAAATCACGTCATGAAAAGGCTATAGATGGTGCAAAGTCCTCTGCAGAAGGCATAATTGAAAGTGCCAATAAAGAAGCGGAGACTCTGAAAAAAGAAGCTTTATTAAAAGCTATGGAAGAAAACCAGAAGTATCGGTCAGAAATTGAAAGTGAGTTGAAAGAAAGCAAAGTAGAGCTTAAATCTCAAGAAAATCGTTTATTACAAAGAGAACAAACGTTAGATCGTAAAGATGACTCTCTTGAAAAACGTGAAAACTCACTGGAAGAAAAAGAAGAGAAACTTGGTGCTAGACAGCAATTAATTGATGAGCGAGAAAAAGATGTAGAAGAACTAGTTGAAAAGCAACATCAAGAAATAGAACGTATTGCTTCACTATCTAAAGATGAAGCAAAAGATATCATCATGAAATCAACAGAAGAAGAATTGAGTCATGAATTAACAGTAATGGTTAAAGAATCTGAACAACGTGCGAAAGAAGAATCAGATCGAAAAGCCAAAAACTTGCTCTCTCTGGCGATTCAACGCTGTGCGGCTGATTCAGTTTCCGAAACAACTGTGTCGGTTGTAAGTTTACCAAATGATGAGATGAAAGGAAGAATCATCGGCCGTGAAGGGCGTAACATTCGTACATTAGAGACCTTAACAGGAATCGACTTGATTATTGATGATACGCCGGAAGCTGTGGTACTTTCAGGATTTGATCCAATTCGTAGAGAAATCGCTCGAATGACCCTTGAAAAACTGATTCAAGATGGCCGGATTCATCCAGCCCGTATTGAAGAAATGGTTGAAAAATCTCGTAAGGAAATGGATGAACGTATTCGTGAATACGGTGAACAAGCGGCCTTTGAAGTTGGTGCGCACACCTTACATCCAGATTTGATTAAGATTTTAGGTCGTTTACGTTTCCGTACAAGTTATGGTCAAAACGTATTAAACCACTCAATCGAGGTCGCTAAACTAACAGGTGTCTTGGCTGCAGAAATCGGCGAAGATATTCAATTAGCGAAACGTGCTGGATTACTACATGATATTGGTAAAGCACTAGATCATGAAATCGAAGGCTCTCACGTTGAGATCGGTGCCGAACTGGCTGCTAAATACAAAGAGAATTCAACAGTGATCAATGCGATTGCATCCCATCATGGTGACGTAGAAGCAACTTCTGTTATTTCTGTATTGGTTGCAGCAGCAGATGCTCTATCAGCTGCTAGACCGGGAGCTCGTAGCGAGTCAATGGAAAATTACATTCGACGCTTAGAAAACTTAGAAAATATTTCTAATGGCTTTGAAGGAGTTGAATCTAGTTTCGCTGTACAAGCCGGACGTGAAGTTCGTGTAATGGTCAAACCAGACGAAATTACAGATTTAGAAGCGGTTCGCTTAGTTAGAGATATTCGTAAGAAGATCGAAGACGACCTAGATTACCCAGGTCACATTAAAGTGACCGTTATCCGGGAAACTCGTGCAGTAGACTATGCAAAATAGTTAAATATCAAAAGAAGCAACGCCTTAGGGCAGATTGCTTCTTTTTTTTAATTTACATTAGAAAAAATTCAGAATATTTTTACTAAACCTACCATGGTGTTTTAATTGTGGGCAACTTAGAACTTTGATATATTCGTTGTAGCTTTTATTAAAATTGGGGGTTTTTTACATGAAATTAAAGAGAAGTGCCTTGCTCGGATTACTTGCAGTATCAAGTATTGCTCTAGCTGCATGTGGCGGAGGTTCTAAAAATGCCGACGGTGGGTCTGGCAGTGACGAAAAAGTCTTTAGATATATTGAAAGACAAGAAATGCCAAGTGCAGATCCTTCATTAGCAACAGATGAAGTGAGTTTTGTTGCATTGAATAATGTTTATGAAGGAATTTACCGCTTAGATAAAGACAGTAAGCCTCAACCAGCTGGCGCTGCTGAAAAAGCGGAAGTTAGTGAAGATGGTTTAACGTATAAAGTGAAATTAAGAGAAGATGCTAAATGGACAGATGATAAATCTGTAACAGCAGCCGATTATGTTTACGGCTGGCAGAGAACAGTCGATCCAGCAACTGGATCAGAATACGCTTATATGTACAATTCTGTAAAAAATGCTGAAAAGATCTCTAAAGGCGAAATGAAAAAAGAAGAGCTAGGCATAAAAGCAGTTGGCGATTATGAATTAGAAATTACGTTAGAAAAAGCAACACCTTATTTTGATTACTTATTAGCATTCCCTTCATTTTTACCACAAAGACAAGATATTGCTGAAAAATATGGGAAAGACTATACGACAGCGAGTGATAAAGCAGTTTATAATGGTCCGTTTACATTAACTGATTTTGATGGACCAGGAACAGATACAAGCTGGTCTTACTCAAAAAATGATAAATACTGGGATAAAGATACCGTTAAATTAGATAAAGTAGCGATCGATGTTGTGAAAGAAGCACCAACATCATTGAACTTATTCCAAGACGGTCAGGCAGATGAAGTACCTTTATCTGGTGAATTAGCCCAACAAATGAAAAATGAACCTAACTATATTATCTTAAAAGGTGCTTCAACGTTTTATCTTGAGCCAAACCAAAGAGAAGAAAACTCACCTTACCGAAATGTAAACCTACGTAAAGCATTATCTTATGCAATCGATCGTAAAGCGTTAGTTGAGCAAATTTTAGCGAATGGTTCAGCTGTTCCAATGGGCTTAGTGCCTGAAGGGCTAGCAGCAGATCCGAAAACAGACGAAGACTTTGCCAAAGAGCTAGGTGATGAAGTTACGTATAATGTCGATAAAGCCAAAGAATCATGGAAAAAAGCCAAAGATGAATTAGGTGTTTCCACAGTATCAATCGATTTATTGATCGATGATACCGATAACGCGAAGAAAATGGCCGAATATCTTCAAGGGTCGTTATCTGATACTTTAGAGGGCTTGAAAGTATCTGTTAGCCCAGTACCATTTTCAGTCCGCTTAGATCGTTCAAACAAAGGGGACTTCCAAATCGCTGTTAGTGCTTGGGGAGCAGATTACGCGGACCCAAGTAGTTTCTTAGATTTATTTACGACAGATAACTCTTATAATAGAGGGCACTATTCAAATCCTGAATATGATAAGTTAGTAGAAAGTGCTGCAACAACAAATGCAAATAACCCAGAAGCACGCTGGAAAGACATGCAGGATGCAGAAAAAGTTATTATGAATGATATGGGTGTCATTCCATTGTATCAAAAAGCTGAAGCGCATCTTCGTTCTGAAAAAGTAAAAGATGTTGTGTATCATTCAACTGGTGCGAAATATGACTTTAAATGGACCTACATTGAAGACTAATAAATAGAAAGAATAAGGATGGGACATAAGTGTTTAACCCCGAGAAATAAGAGGGGGTGCTTCTGCTTCCACTGCTTATTCGGATTCCAAGTGATTGAGTTGTAACTCGTAGAGTTATGGCCCAATCACTTTTTTGCTTTATACATGACAAATGTCATCTAGATTCATGACAAGATCATCTAACAAGATTCCCCATACTCAGATAAGATAAGGACATAAGCAAAGGGGAGAAAAAAATGATCACAGTCAATCAACTCACAAAAACAATCAACAAAAAGACAATTTTAAAGCAAGTTTCTTTAAACGTGAATAAAGGCGAAATCATCGCTCTAGTTGGGCCAAATGGTGCTGGAAAAACCACATTGATCAATTGCTTAACTGGCTTGATTCGCCCAACAACGGGGGAAATAAACCTCTTTGGTGCAAAACCACTGAATAAAAAAAATAAAATGAAATTAGGTGTGATGCAGCAAGAAAGCACGACGTTAGACAATGTTAAAGTCAAAGAACTACTGACACTTTTCCGTAGTTTTTACCTCAATCCGCTTTCTCTAGAGGATTTGTTAGACATAACTGGGTTAAATGAACATCAAAACACGTACACAACGAAACTATCTGGTGGGCAAAAACGCCGCCTGACATTTGGGCTATCGATTATCGGAAATCCAGAACTGCTTTTTTTAGATGAGCCGACAACGGGGATGGACGTCACCAGCCGCAAAATTTTCTGGGAAAAAATCAATACGCTAAAAGAACAAGGCAAAACAATTATTTTAACCACTCATTATCTAGAAGAAATTGAAAAAGTTGCTACTCGAATTTTACTGATGAAACAAGGTGAAATCGTTCATGACGGGACATTAGAAAGTATTCAGTCTGAAATGCTGCAAAACAAATTGAGCTTTCAATTACTAGACGATCATGATGAAGCAAAACTAGCTGAGTTGCCGTATGTATCAACAATTGAACAAACAGAAAACAACGTAACGCTCTATACTTCAAACAGCGATGAAACACTTATAGAATTATTCGCAGCAGAAATTACCTTCAAAGATTTGTTGATCACCCCAGGAAGTTTAGAAACAGTCTTCAATACATTGGTCGAGGAGGAAAACAAATGAACGCATTAGTAGTACAAACCAAAACAGATTTAAGCCGTTCTTTATTTAGAAGCAAGCCATTTATCTTTTTTTCGTTAGGAATGCCAGTCGGTTTTTATCTGCTCTTTACTAAAGTCTTTAATATGGGGGTTCCTGAAGAATATCTGGCTATTTTTTATAAAGACAGTATGATTCAAATGGCAACCTATAGCGTGATGATCAGTTCATTATTTTCCTTTTCGATGACCTTGATCGAGGATCGTAAACAAGGTGTGAAGCAGTTTTTACGCCTATCCCCTCTGCCAGAAAGTATGTATTATGTGAGTAAGATTTTAACGCAGTTTTTGATCAATAGTTTATTGTTGGTCGTTATATTTTTGGTTGGGCATTTTGTAAATGACGTTCAAATGGATTTCATGACCTGGATCACCAGTGCTGTCTGGATTTTGTATGGATGTTTACCGATCGTTTCACTAGCAACGATCGTGAGCCTAGTGAAAGATCCAAATACAGCTAGTGTACTGAATAATATGATCTTGATGCCGCTTGCGATTGCCAGTGGATTATGGTGGCCGATCGATATGTTCCCAGAAGTCGTTCAAAAAATTGCTACAGGGTTACCGACTTTTTATGCAGCGCAAGGGGCTAAACAGTTGGCAGCAGGACAGTTACCAGATGTGAAAGGAATGTTGGTCATCTTCATTTATTTTGTAGGAATTATGGTATTATCAATATATCTGAATGGTCGTAGAGAAGAAATAAAACGTTAGGGGTAAGTTATGATAGGGAAGTTTAGGTTGTATCCGAAAGAGGATGGTTTTGTTTCATTTATTTGGTTGATTTTTATTTTGATTCCGATTATCGCGATGTTTCCATATGATAATTTTGATAAACAGTTAGCATTGTTCACTTTGGGGATTTTTGTTGTGACCTACCGAAATTGTTTATTTAATGGGAAATGGTTTCCGTTTTGGATGGCGTTGATGTATGGGATATCGCTCTTTTATACGATCTACTTTGGGTATATCTACTTGTTTATTTATCCAGCGTGGATGATTGGTTTTGTCCCGATGAAAAAACATGTGTTTAAGTATTATTATATTGCGTTATTATGTACGCTGACGCCGGTGCCGTTTAGTTTAAGCCACTTGCCGGAATATATGGCTCAAGATTTAAAAATCACGATTTTTGTTTATGGCTTTTTTATCTGTGCAGCACCTTTTGCGGGTCGTTCGATTCGTAAACAAGCTGAATTACGTAAACAAATGTATCAATCTACGCAACGGATGGAATATGTGATCAAACAAGAGGAACGTTACCGAATCGCTAGAGATTTGCATGATACATTAGGACAGTCGTTGTCGATCATGACGATCAAAACAGAGCTGGCAGGGAAGTTGGTAGACAAAGATCGTGAGCTGGCTAAAAGAGAAATCGCAGAGGTCGCAGAAACGTCAAGAGGTACCTTACAAACGGTACGGGAAATTGTTTCAAGTATGCGTCATGTGTTGATTGCTGAAGAAATGATTATGATTGAAAAAAGCCTGCGGACTGCGAAAATTATTTTATCCACAGAGGGCGAAGAGTTAACAGGAGAGCTTGCCACGGACATTCAAAATACACTGAGTTATTGTTTACGGGAAAGTGTCACAAATGTGATTCGTCATAGCAAAGCGAGTCATTGCAGGATTATTATAGAAAAAAATGCTACTCATTACAGGTTCACAGTCGAAGATGATGGTCGCGGAATGAAAGATTCTGTGTATGGTAATGGATTAACAGGATTAAGCGAGCGCATCGAAAGTATCTGTGGAAAACTCGAATTTACGCAAAAAAATGGGATGAAGATACTATTCACAGTACCTGTGGATAAAAAAGAGGAGACGATCAATGATTAAATTAATTATCGTAGAAGACCAAGGATTATTGTCTTCAGCTTTAGCAACGATTTTAGGTTTAGAGGATGATTTGGAGGTGGTAGGGATTGCTAAAAATGGGGTGGAAGCATTAGCATTGATCGAAAAGCATCAACCAGATATTTGCTTGACAGATATCGAAATGCCATTGAAAACAGGTTTGGATCTAGCAGAAGAATTACAGCATCAGAAACAAAAGGTGATCATTTTAACCACTTTTGCTAGAGAAGGTTATTTTGAGCGTGCAGTAAAAGCTGATGTATCAGGCTATTTGTTAAAAGACACACCGACAGATGAGCTGATTGGCAATATTCGTGCGGTGATGAAAGGGAAAAAGTTTTATTCACCAGAGCTTGTAACGGGGTTATTTTCACAACAAGAAAATCCGTTGACGGAGCGGGAACAAGAAGTTTTACTGGCAGTTGGGGATGGTTTGTCGTCTAAAGAAATTGCTGAGAAATTATTTTTAACTAGTGGAACGGTCCGAAATTATATGTCAGAGATTTTGAATAAACTGAATGCAAAAAATCGGATCGAAGCGGTAAGTGTGGCAAAGGAAAAAGGCTGGATTTAAACGAAAAAGATAAGCGTGAAACAAAGCGAAAAACTCGTTTTGTATCACGCTTTTTTTCTATTCAGGAGTGATCTTTTCTAGCTCAAATTTCCGTAGTTTAACGACTAAATTAGCAAATTTTGACCAATTAGCGGGTGTAGGTGGCTGTTTCCAAATGATCTGCTGGCAATTTGCTTCTTGCAGCCGATAATCTGATAAAAAAATGTGAGTGTCATTATTAAATTTTTCTTGAAAGGCAATATTTAAATCACGGAAACGTTTCAAACTTTGGCGAATATATTCTGTATAAGCGGCACCAGATGAGAAATCTACATAAATATTAATCGGTTTTCCGAATTGTGACGGCTCAAGAAGAGACAATATGGTAAACATAATATCATAATAAAGCTTCGTTTGGTTTCGTTGTGAAAGTTCCAATGATAAAAGAAAATGGTCTTTTCGAGTGAAATTTAAAATCAAGTTATGCACAGGCGCATAGACATCTGCAAAATAGCTATGCGTAGTTGTTTCTATAAAGGTAGTGTAACTTTGTTTAAAAGTAGATAATCCCAAAATTTTTTTGAAAAATGAATCATACAATTGTTTCTGTTGCGAATTGCTTATTTGAAACTGAGTTGTTAACTGCTTGATTAAGCGTTTTGTTGCTTCTTGACTCTGAGTAAAAAGGGTTTGATCAAAACGCAATTCGACATCAAAAATATCCGTAATAAATAAGAAAAGTAGCAAATAATTACTTTCTTTAAAGTTGTCTGAAATTGGAATTTCAGATGTATGAAGAGCTTGTTCAATCATAACTAACTGCCGACCAAAGACTTGTTGTGTTTTAGCACTGCTAGAACACAGAGTCTCTTTCAAAAGGTGCCGACTTCTTATGCGTATTTGAACTATATGAATAAATAAAGCCAATTTTTCCTTCTGAAAAAAGCTTAGATCTAAGTTGAAATAAGTGAGTAGCTGTTGTAGTAGTTGTTGCGCCTCTTTGTCGTTTTCTTTTGAAAAAGGATATTTCTTACCAAAATAAAAGTACGCTACTATATCGAAAATAAGAGACCGAATGTTCATTTCGTTACCAGTTAGTTTATTTTTTTTAATGAAGATTTGCTCTTTTTCTAAACAGGCGACAACTTTTCCCCGGATCTGATAGAGCGTCGTTCTGGCTATATGCTGCTCCTCTTGAAATCTTTTTATGGTTTTTTCTTCAACTAATACCTCTATAAAAAAACGAAATTTTAAGGATCGCTGAATATAATCATATTGAACTGATTGAATCAGATCATTTGATACGGACTGATAGAACAATTCATCATAACTATTTTCATGGATTTTCAATTCTGGATAGGCGGCATTTAACTCGGTGATATATTTATCTAATAAGAATTTAGATAGACCAGTTAATTCTATTAACTTTTTTTTCGTTAGAAATTGTTCATTATAGTGTTGCAAAGTCATAAGCAACTCTAACTTATCATAGTCTTCGTCATCTAAAAAATTTAAGTATTTCACGTATTCTCACCCCAAGATCAACTGTCAATTTGACTTATTTTTATATTTCTTTATTTCTTCTATTACATTTGAGCTATTGTTTCATGGCGCTTATATAGAGTAAAGCAGTTAAATTATTACTTGAACGCAGAGCATGACTAAGTTTTGCTAGATGGAATGTTAGAACTGAGAAATTAGTGAAAGTTCTTGTTTATTCGATATTTTTCTAATAAAAATCATGTTTCATATTGCTGAAAAATGAATTTATCTACATTAATGAAAAAAATACTGATGATTATTCCCGTTTATTTAATTTGTTATTTAATTAATGATTATAATGAATTAATGATAGTTGAATATCGTCTGAACCTTCCTGTTTTGAGATGAAAAAGATCTATTAGCAATACTAGTTAGTTTATCTAATGAGAAGCTAACTAATATATTACACTTTTAACGCTGGAACAGCTATAGATTCTTTTGGTTTTTGTCTTTATTTTTATTTATTACCAAAATATGACGGATTTTTTAAAAAATAAGGAAAAAAATTTGGGTTTGATGGTTGAAATATATTTGAAACTGAAAGAACATTAAAGGAGTGCGAATTAATCTTTTTTTAAAGTTTTTTTAGTTATTTAATGATAAATATTTAAACTGCATAATGATCAATGAATAGGAGGGGATGCTATGAAGATAGGACTAATTGATTCAGAAAAAAAGATCAGTCAGTCAGCTTTTACATATCAAGCCTTTACTTACATACTAGATAGTAAAGAAGTGGTTAAAGAAGGCGATCTGACAGATATTGATGCCCTAATCATTTGTAAAAATCAGTCGTTTGATGTTGGGAAAATTTGCGAATGGGTAATGAAAGCCAAGCGATATAGAAATATTCCAATATGGATAATCATGTCAGAAGAACAGTTGGAAGAAAAATATATTTATCTGCAATTAGGCGTTTGTGGAATCTTTGTAACTGATCACATCGCAGAGGAAATATACTTGTCGATTGGTAATAGCTTAAACACTATAAACGTACAACCGCAAACTGAATTAGGAGAGAAGCCGTTCATCCAGTTAAATCCGTTAATGTTGAGTTTAACAGTTGGAGAAAAGAGTGTTTCACTGACAAAATTGGAGTATTCCTTACTAGCGATTCTTTATGAAAATAAAGAGAATGTCTGCACTTATGAGTTGCTTAGTGAAACTTTTTTAATGAAACTGCCGAATATGTCTCATGAGCAAAGACAAGGTAGAGTTGCCAACATCATTTGTAAAATTCGGGCGAAGTTAGCTCTGGTGGATAAGAAGATGTCACATTTGATCAAAACAGTACGATCAGTCGGTTATATGTTGATTTTAGCAGAGTAAAATTGCCCAGATTCTAATGGTTAGAGGGGGTGATTCATGTAGAAAAAGTCGTGTACTTAGAAAAGAGGGGAGGCAACCATGAAAAAATTAATTTTGTCTAGTATGTGCTTGTTTTTCCTAGCTATCGCATTTTTTGGTACAACTGTGCAAGCCTCTGAGAAAACACAATCAGAGATTACGTTTATTCAAGGAGACAAGGAAAATATAGACCTTATTGAGACTATTAATGGAAATATCCAAGGAATCTTCCCTTCTACAGGAGAACGGCACACGTTATATTTAGTCATTATTGGGATTTGTCTTTTGAGCTTACTCTTTTTAGGGGTTCAATTGAAAAATAAAAAAATACGAAAGTAGGAATAAAAAATGAAAAAGAAAATACTTGCAAGTTTAGTGTTAAGCGGTTTGTTTGTTAGCTACTCACCAGTAACTACACACGCAGATGAGGATGCTGCAAAAACAAAAGCTGAAACAGAGTTTACAGCAGGAGACCGTCCCGACCCATCAAAACCAGAAGAAGGGCCAAAAGATCCTAGCCCATTAGATCCAGACCCAGATCCGACAGATCCAACGAAACCAAAACCACTACCAGAAGTAAATAACGTCTATGTGACTCATTTACCGGACATTTCATTTGGCTCAAATAAGACAGATTTGAAGACGACTGAATACGAAGCTTTAACTGAAAAAAGAACAAAGGGACAAGGAGCTGAGACCTTTTACATGCCTCACTCTGTTCAAGTAGCGGATTTATCGGGGAACAGTGAAACAAAATGGAAATTAAGTGTCCAACAAGATGACGTATTTAAAACGAGTGGTAGCACACCTAAAAAATTAGACAACTCTCGCATTAGAATTTATGGAAATACCTTGACAAGTACAGCGTATGCAGTAGCAGATTTAGCAAATAAGGTTTCTGGGATTGCACTGGGTGAGAAAGATGAATTTGGTGAGTTTTCGACGATTCCAGTCAAAAATGACACACAAGACGAATTAGTAGTGTTAGAAAACAAAACAGCTGGTTTCACATTGAACTCATATACTTCTTCTATTTTTAGAAATAGTTATGTTGAGGGAAATTATGATGCGACTAAGACACCTACAGAGGCTCGTTATGAAGGGGTCAAGTTAAATGTACCTGCAAGCGACCAATCACAAGTTGCAACCTATTCCGCTGATTTGACTTGGACATTGACTGTAGAACCATAAAAATCGAAATCGTTAAATAGAAAAGTAGATCAAATAAGTATCGAGGACAAGGAGCGAAAAAAATGAAAACAACAATAAAAAGAATTTTAGGACTCAGTTTAGTGACAGCGGGAATCTTAAGCTTAAGCGCACCTACTTCTGCTGAGGCAGAACCAGTACAAACAGATGGGAAAGCATCGTTTATGCCTCAAACCGGTGCAATCAATACGATCAAACCAGGTACAGATGAAAAAATCGAAGTTGAAGGTGGAGAGGGCAATCGAGTAACCGTTGAAAATATTCAATTGATGCATGTCCCTAATTTTGATTTTGGCAAGAATGAAACAAGTGTAGACACTAAAAATTATGATGCGATCTATGAGCGTTATAACAAAGCAGGCGATGCAACAAAATATGCTATTCCGCACTTCGTACAAGTCGGAGATGTTTCTGGTGTTCAAGGAACAGCGTGGGCTGTGACGGTTGAGCAAGAAGCATTGTTTAAAGAAAATGGCGGTCATTTGTTGAAAGCATCTAGAGTTAACCTTTATAACCAAACATTGACTAATAATGTTCAAACAGGAAATGTGGCTGATGTCGTTACAGGATTAACGATTCCAAGCGAGGGTTCAGTTCAAGTTCCTGTAAAAGGGGTCGATACAACAGGAAGTGTCGCTGTACTAACATCCAAAGCCGGTAAGACCGACCAAACAACAACAAATGGAACAATTAGTTCGGTTGTTTTCCGAAAAGATTACGAAGAATCGAACTACGGAAAGGTAGATTCACCAGCCGTAACAGATAAAAATACAGATGTGAAACTAAATGTACCGCAAAGCGATGGTGTACAAGCTACAGCTTACGGGGCTAAATTAAATTGGACCTTAACGGTCGGACCGTAAAATCCAGTTTTTGTTGGTGGAAAGTTCCGCTTGTAGGAACTTTTTACCAATTTTGTTAGAAAGGAAAAATGTATGAGTCCACTAAAACGATTAACCTGCTGGAGAAGGCAAGTATTTTTATGTGTGGTTTTGTTGATACTGCTACCATTTTCTACGGTGCATGGAGAGGAAATCCCTATTTCTGTCAAAGCCATTTTACCAGACAATCAAGTCACAAAAGATGCCGGCTATTATGATTTGAAAGTCAATCCGGGAGAAAAACAGGAACTATCTTTTCAACTTTATAATCAAGGGGATAAAGACGCTACGGTCAATATAAACATCAACCCAGCCTATACAGGAGATGGTGGCTCATTTATTTATACAGAAGATGAAGCCAACAAAGATCCCTCTTTAAAATATCCCTTATCAAGTATTGCAACTTCAGAACAAGCGGTCAGTGTTCCCGCCCAAGGGACAACTGTTACCAAAATAACACTTGATATCCCAAGTGAACCCTTTGAAGGCCTGATCCTTGGAGCGATTCGGGTTACAAGCGCGGATGCAGGGGAGAAAAAAACAGAAGAAACAAAAAAGGGCTTCAACATTTCCAATAATTTTGCTTATTCAGTAGCCATTCAACTAAGAGAATCAGATGATCTACCAAAATCAGATTTAGTACTCAAAAAGGTCTTTGCCTCACAAGTTGCAGGGCGCAACACAGTAAAAGTAAATTTGCAAAATCCGACAGCAACGATTATTGACAATGTTTCCTATGAGGCAACCGTCAGCAAAAAAGGGGAAAATACCCCTTTGCATGAAACGAAGGTAAAAGGCTACCGAGTTGCACCGAATACCAATTACAATATTCCAATCAACTGGGAAAATCAGCCTTTTGCGGCGGGTACCTATGTTGCCAATGTCAAAGCAAAATCTGAAGACACAGGGCAAGATTGGACATTTGATCAAGAATTTGTGATCAGTGCAAAAGAAGCCAAAGAGCTGAATGACAAAGCAGTCGATCTTGAAAAAGACTATTTAATGTATGTATTGATCGGCATTGGAATCTTCATTGTACTTGTTATTTTCCTCATTATTTTATTGGTTATCTTATCCAAGAAGAAGAAAAAACGAAAAGAACAAGCAAGACGAGCACGTCAAAAAAGGCAACAAAAAGGAAAAGAATATGACAAACGAAAACAACGACCAAGTAATAAACGATCTTCCCAAAGTTCAGGAAAACCCAAACGAAGATAAGCAAAAAAGCCTTTTTTTCTACCTTATTTTATTGCTACTTATTATTGTGCTGCTAGGTGGTGGTCTTGCGGGCTATATCTTTTACCCATTCGTGAATAAAATCAATGGCAACTGGGTATCGACCGATCAAACCATGCACTTAACCAGCCGAGGCAACATATGGGAACTCGCCATTGCAGATTACCAGCAAACAAAAGGCTTTGCTCTTGTTTATACAGGAGCATGGGAAGCCGCTGGAGTCAATAAGTATGATGGAAAACAAGTGAAATTGCTAGCCAAAATAAAAAAAGCGAATTTTGCTAAAGAGGAAATCAAGAAATTAGAAAAAAAGTCCGACCTATACACAGTGTTTGACCAGACTGAAAAAGAACTTACATTACAATACACAGAAAAAGGAATCAAACAAATTCAATCAGGTGCTAATTTGAATACAGTCGTACATATGACGTTGGAAAATATTCATTGGGAAAAGGCCAAAGAAAAACTGTACTTAAACAGTAGCTATTTTTCTAGTGAACGGATTGAATTTACGTATAAAAATGGACAATAAACATAGCGTGTTATTGAAAATCGGACGAAACGAGAGGAGTGAACAGTTGAAATAGTTAGCTATTTCACAACTTATGAAAAGAAAAAAGTATATTCTCTCTTTGATCATTTTAGGGTTTAGTATAGTGATAGGCATCTTCATTGTCACTTCTTTAAGCTCTAAAAATAAGCTTCAGGCACAAGAAATACAGCCAACCAGAGCAATAACAGATAATATTTTTCAAAGTATAGGTATCATAGTGCCTGGTGAAAAAAATCGGCGATTAGAACAAGAAGATTATCTTGAAAATGGTTCAGAAATCAAAGCTACAATGACCTTTAAATTTACCAATAAAGATTATAAAGTAGGAGATACTTTTGAAACAACGTTACCAGAAGGTTTCGCATATACAAAGGTCTTTGAAGGGACATTGTCTGATACGGCGGCTTATCGTATCGATCCGGTAACGAGAAAATTATCTTTAACAATGATAAAAGACGTTCAATCAGCAGAGTATAATTTGGATTTAGTGACAAGCATCAAATTTAATAGTAAGTTGAATTCTAAACAAACAATGTCTTTTGAGACACAAACACCAAAAAACTATATATTTCACTTATATGATAAGGAAACCGGCAGCACATATAGCTATGGAAAGACCTTTGATAAAGATAAAAATGAAACAAAATTAATGCCAGTAAGTGGTGGTGCATATGCTGCGGTGGACGTCAATTACGCTCATGCAGATTTGTCAAAGCATAATCTCGAAGTTTCTTTTTCAAAGCAATTGATTCCAAGTTATTGGAGTGATGGTTATGTTAAAGCCTCACAAGATATTGAATCCTTTCAATTCTATACCTATGAAACGATGATCGATGGCACACGGATAGGGGAGAAAAAAGAATTAAAAGTCAACGAAGACTTTATTATGATCGAGAAATCGGATTGGCAGAGCCGACTTAAGTTTAAGGAAAAATTTCATGGGGCTTTAGAGGTATCAGGCGGCGAAGTAACTTTTGACTATACTGGGTTTAATCCTATCTCTAATGGAAAAAGCGGCTCACTCTCATCTGGGACGGGGTTTAATGTTTATATTGGGAAGGATAATAATGAACTCATCAGTCTGAGGAGGTTTGCTGTTAACTTTTATGTCGTAGCGCTAGGTTACTTAGGTTTAGGAACAATTGTCGCGGATGACAATGTAAAAGCGCAGGAAGCAATCGTTAAAACACCGATTTATATCAATGGTACCAATCAGCAATTAAAAAAAGGTGACACTTTCACCTTGACGAACGATAAAGAGCCAGCCTTAGTGGCAATCGATACAAAGCTGTCTCGAGAAAATAAAGTGACATTCAATGCTAATGGCTCGATTGTTGAAGGTAGTAAAAAAGCGGTCAGTAACTGGAAAATTTCCAATGATACATTTGGCAAGGTAACACTGACATACTTAGGTGAAGATACGACGGATACTTTTGGCTTGGATATCTACACGGGGATCGATGATACAGTCACACCACCATTTAGTTCTAAATATATTCTTTCAGGGAATGGCTATGAAACAAGCGGAACGACAACGTTTAAAGGACAAGGCAACAATGTGAAAAGAGGAGCGTTCAATACGGCAAAAAATAGTATCAATTGGACGATCACGATTAATTCACTGTATCAAAAAATAACTAAACTAACGGACACTTTCGGTGATGGTGTCAAAGCAGGAACCCTGAAAAACTTAAAAATCACTTCTGTAGAATTTGGAAAATCCGGTGCAATAAAAGAATTAATTGAAGGAATCGATTATGAATTGTTGGATTCGTCGAACGCTTTTGAAATCAAGTTTTTAAAAGAAGTGAAAGAAAAGCTTACAATTACTTATGAAACAGGTGTTGATCTTTTGACGATTGCTCCAACTAATCTACGAGCAACAAATACAATTACGCCAAAATTGGCCATTTCCTCCTCAATCGAAAAAGAATTTCCAACAGTAGGAGTGGCATCTATACCAGCGTATTTATTCACTAATTCACCGTTTATACTTGGTAAAAATGACGTAAGTAGTCGCACAGAAAAAATCAATGAACAGCCTGTAAACCAAATAAAACTACTGATAAATCCATCTGGAGCAGACCTTAATAACAATGAAATTGTGATCAAGTATAAAGGTTTGGATGTGTCGATTTTAGGTGAAAAATTTACAGTAAATACGGTCAAACAGTTTTCTATAACCAATTATGCACAGTTGCTTCCAGGTGAAGAAATCACTTCCGACAGTGAAGAATATCCTGAGATAAACATTGAAGAGGATCAAATTCGTGTAAAGAGTAAAAAGTTGACACAGGCGATTATTGTAAGTTTTACTATGGGCAAAAACAATTATTATAATGCTGCTGGGGAGTCTGCAAGACTCAGTCAAACGAGTGACAATTTTGCTCCAACTAATACAACGTCTCAACGGCTTTATTTTAATAATAGTTTGTCAAAGAGATTTACGTTAAAGACTAGTAAAGAGTATGTCAACATTGCTGAAGGAACCTTGACAGTAGCTAAAAATAATGGCTTTCCTTTAATAAAAGGCACAAAAATCGATCTTGCTAATATTAATCCAGTAAATAATTCTAGAGAACTTTCCAGTTTAAGAGAAGTCACGGACAGCGATGGAAACCCTTTACCAGTTTCAACTATTTCAGTGAGTGGTGGTAGTTATTCAGCTTGGGCGATCACGATCAATGATGAGCAGTTAAAAAATGGCTTAATCGTAAAGTTAAATTGGGACTTTAATACTAGTGGTACGAAAAGTTATTCAGGTGGAAGTTCAAGTCATCCATATATAAATTATGGAGGATCTACAAGTACACAATCCTATACTAATGTCGTTTGGACAGGTAAATTTGATATCGATAACTCTGGCGCAGGTGGTGGCGGAAATCTGATTTTTAAAGACATGCTGATCAATATGGTCGATTCTGTAACAAATAAACCGCTAGCTGGTGCAACCTATGAGATTATCGATAAGGATGGTAACGTAAAGAATACCCTGACGTCAAATGCAAAGGGAGAAATACTCCTAAAAGAGTATGTCGTTACAAACTATACCTTAAAAGAAATTAATCCACCAGACGGCTATTTATCTAATGAAGAATATAATGATTCAGGTAAAGAGATTACGTTAACATCAACTGGTGAAAATAAACTCACGATCCCTTATGTCAAAGAAGGGAAAATTATTGTTCATTTTGCCTATCAGGATGGAACAGCTATTGAAACCATCGATCCAATAACGATCAAAGGCGGTAATGGTTCAACAGTTAATTTAAAAGAGCAAAAAGCAGTAACTGATCAATTGGAGCAAATGAACGCAGTGAATTCAGACTATCGATTTATAAACTTTGACCCAGGGAAAATACAGGGATCAGATGAAGCATTAGTCTTTCCGTATGAAAGTGAAACTGTCTATTACAAATATGAAGGCTTGCTTTCATTAAAAGTGCCAGAACTTCTAACCTTTGAAACAGGTTTTGTCACACCGTTTAAGCAAATGCTGTCATATGACAATATAGAAGATTTTGAAGTTGCACTGAGAGACAATCGACAAGTCACCACGTCAACAACAACGAAACCAAGCAAGACACGAGGCAACATTCGACTAAATGCTTTCCTATCGAAAGAATTTACCACGCAAGGAAATAAGGTGCTAAAAAATGCCCGCTTGATTTACCGAAATAATGCTACAGATATTGTGTTAAACGGAGCTGGCGGAGAATTAGTGAACAATAAGCAAGATGCTAATGATAAAACGAAAAAAGATTTTACTTTCATTTTAGACACAGCAGAAAGTAAAAACCAAGGCTTTAAACTGGAAGTACCTGCCAAAGGGACATTGGCGGATGAATATACAGGAGAAGTTACTTGGGAGATTGTTCAAGAGCCGTAAATTTTTTGAAGTAGTACAATGAACAATAGGAGGCTGGGACAGGAGTTAAATACATCCTGTCCCAGCCTGTTTTAATGTTTAAAATCTAAATGAATCAACCAAACAATTAACAAATTCCTCATAAGAATCAGCTTGTAGCAGCGCATCAATCGTTTCCTTATTATCCAAGGACTCAATAATCAAATTAAAAATCTTTCGAAATTCTTTTCGTTCCGATCGATTCATCGCCATCATCACAACAATTTGGACATACTCTTGATCCCAAAGCATCGGTTCCTCATTGATCACAAAATAAAGTGAGGTTTTCAGCGCATTCATTTCCATCGAATGAGGCATGGCTAATCCATTACCGAAACTCGTAGATGACATATCTTCCCGCCTAAGTATCTCTTCTTCAAAGCTCGAACTCACTCGGTTCAACTCAGTCAAATGGGTGGACATATGATGGATTAGCTGATATTTACTTTGTAAATGCTGATTTTTTTCAAATAATTCTTTAGAAAAATACTGTTCGATGACTTTTTTCATTTTTAGTTGCTGTTGCCCTAAATTGATTTTTTTGATTGCTTTTGTGATAATCTCTTTGTCTCTCTCGTTGAAGAAAGGCGTGATTTTCACATAAGCCACCTCATCTGGCAGTGTGATCGTTGAAATAATCAAATCTTGATTCAGATTAGAGATCGGCGCATCGACCTCGGTAATAACTTTCTTGATATCTAATTCGTAGTCAAAAGCCGTTAAAATTTTTTCAGAAAGATCAATATGCATGTCGTAGTAACTAGGGCAGATCAGGGTAGCGAAGAGCTTACTTTGGTTTATTTTAGCATGTTCAAAATAGGCCCCAATATGAAACGCCAGGTAAGTAATTTCATCTTCGGCAATTTTAGACCCCAAATATTCTTCTAATTCATTGGAAACAAACACAGCTAAATCATAAACTAATGGGTAATTTTCTTTGATTTCTTTCGTCATAGGATTTAAAGCAACTTGTTTTTCCCGATTGCGACTCAATAAGTTTTGAAGGTGCAACGAGAATTTAATGAAAAAGTCTTCGTCATCTAACGATAGTAAAAATTCCTCATTGATTTTTTTTAAAATTCGGTTTGATAATTGAATACTTTCGTCAGTGATGTAGTCTTTCAAGTCTTCTTTAATCTCGGCATAATTTAGTAAGGTTGTCTTACTCTTTAACAGGATCGTCATATAAGAAATTTCGCTCTCTTTTAACTGAATAGCGTAAGTATGCTGAATGTAGGCGGCAATTGCAATGGCTGAGCGATGTTCCGCTGCCAAACGTTCATCAATTTCAGCAGAATCGGTATCGATACTTTGATTGCTGTCGTAGATTCGTTCCATTGCGACTACTATGTGTAAGATGATGCTGTTTAAGGTGTAACCATTGATATATAAGTTGTTTTCTTTCAAAATTTGAGTGATCATGATTTTTAGCTCATCTAAATTATAGCCATAAAATGCAGCCTGAATCGTTGCTAGATGTAAAAATTCAGCACTTGTCTCATGGTAAAATTGTTCTCTGATCCAAGCCCGTTTTTTTTCTTCAGGTCCGGCAAGATGAACGGAATTATCTTGATTGGCGATTTTTAAGTGGAATTTATGCAGTTCTTTGTTTGCTTTATTGATCGTTCGCTCCAGTGTAGATAAGCTGATAAAAAGTTCCTCAGCTAAATCATATTTATTCATCGGTGTTAGAAGATAAATCAACTTTTCTATCAGCACTTTTTCTCGGCTGACTTCCTTTGAGAAAATTTCAGGAGGCTCACTTTGGTCGATATAATAGCCTTTTGAGGTTGCATGAATAATTTTTTCCGCAACGTGTTCATTGATTTTTTTGACATAATTCTTAATGGTTCTAGTAGATACAGAAAAAACTTGTGCTAATTGGCTGGAAGAGGTGAGACCATTTATTTGGAGATACTTTATTAATTGTTCTTCAGATAACTTGTTCATGCTGTTTCCCTCGCAGTCCTTTTTTGATAGTTCCTCTTCTTCTATTGTTGACTTCATTATATAGTCTCTGATTAAAACGAACAAATCACATAACTGCACCGTAAGCGTTTGCTAGTGCAAAATGTTGGTTTGCCCTCTTGGTTCAAAATAGCGATAATTGGGATGTGAAATACAAAGGAGGAAAACAATATGACAAAGAAAAATATTTTATTAGTATGTGGTGGCGGAGCTTCAAGTGGTTTCTTAGCGCAAAGCATGAAAAAAAGTGCTAAAACACAAGGGTTAACAGTAACAGTAGAAGCTGTTGGAGATTCTGAAATTGAAGATTACATCGATGAAAAAGATGTAGTGTTGTTTGGTCCACACTTACGCTATATGGAAGCTGAATTAAAAGAAACAATGAATGAATTTGAGGGAATTCCATATGACTTTATTCCAGATGAATACTATGGAGCGATAAATGGGGAAGCGACTTTGAACTTTGCACTGTCTTTGATTGCGAAGTAGATTGAAAAATAGGTGGGAGAAAAATGAAAAAGATTATTGATTGGATGACGAATGTCTTTGCACCAAAAGCAAATAAAATCACGAAAAATCCTTGGATCGGTGCCATTCAAGAAGCGATGACGACAGTGATGCCAATGATTTTGGTCGGCTCACTGGTAACGATTTTTGCCATTTTTGAAGAATATATTCCAAATTTTCCAGATATTTCGCCAATTAGCAGTTTTAGTTTTGGATTAGCGTCAGTGTTTGTAGCCTTTTTTATTCCGTATCTGCTTTTGGAGAAAAAGAAGAAACATAAATTAAAGAAACAAGCTGGAATGATCGGGATCGCTTTTTTCTTGATGCTGGTTTTTCCGACATTTAATGACAATGGAGATATTATCATTGAATTTGCTAAATTAGGTTCGGGCGGAATGTTTGCAGCAATCGTTGGGGGCTTGTTTGTAGCATTTGTGATGGATAAATTTTCTAAGTTTAGTTTATTTAAAGAAGATACAATGATGCCGCCATTTTTAGTAGAAGGATTTGACAGTATTGCACCAACGTTTTTGATTTTAGCCATTGGTTGGGTAGCGATTTTTATTTTTAATATCAATCTGTATGAGGGTATTTATTGGATTTTATCACCACTGGTCAATGTATCGCAAAGTTTCTGGGGATTTGTGTTGATCATGTTTATTCAGGCTTTTCTATATTCATTTGGTATCAGCAGTTGGGTGTTGGAGCCGCTATATGTGCCGATTGGCTTGCAGGCAGTTGGACAAAATGCAGCTGATTTAGCGCGAGGTATAGATCCGTCATTGATCCTAACAAACGAAACATTGCAAGGTTGGGTGTGGATCGGTGGCGCCGGTTCGACATTGATGCTTTCCGTATTCATGCTGTTCACAAAATCAAAACGGTTAAGAGCAATTGGGAAGTCTTCTATTGTTCCGTCATTATGTAATATCAATGAGCCATTGGTTTATGGCGCTCCGGTAGTTTTCAATCCAATGTTAATGGTGCCAATGTGGATTTCTGGGATTGTAGTGCCGGCGATAACGTATCTTTCTTTCCAACTTGGGTGGGTCAGTATTCCAACGAAACCATTTGCGTTATGGTATTTACCAGTTGGCATCCAAACATGGCTGATCAACGGAGATTTAAATGGGTTGATTTTGTTAGCTGTATCTTTAGTGTTAACAGGATTTATTTATTACCCATTCTTGAAAGTATATGACAACCAAATTTATAAAGAAGAATTGTTGAAAGTGGAGGAAGCCTAAGATGACACAAGATGAAATAAATGAAGTAGCAATGCAAATGATTTTACACGCAGGAAACGGTCGAAATTTGATCAAAGAAGCGTTAGAAAAAATGGATGAAGATTATTTTGTCGAAGGTGAAGAACAATTAAAAGCGGCGAAGCAAGAATTAAATCTAGCCCACAATGCACAGACAAAAGTTGTTCAGTATAGCATGGAAAATCCAGTTGAAATCAATTTGTTATTTACCCATGCACAAGATACCCTGATGACGATTTTAAGCGAATATAATATTGCCAAACATTTATTCAAATTGTACTACAAAATCAGTAAAATCGGAGGATGATCAAATGTCTTCTTTTCCAGAAACGTTTTTATGGGGAGCAGCCACAGCGGCTTATCAAGTGGAAGGTGCTTATCTAGAAGCTGGCAAAACATTATCTGTTGTGGATGAAAGTATTGCTCCGGAATATGCAGATACTAGTATTGCCAGTGATCATTACCATCGGTTTAAAGAAGATATTTGCTTGATGAAAGAGCTAGGATTAACAGCTTATCGCTTTAGCATTGCTTGGACCCGAATTTTACCGAATGGTCGAGGTGCAATCAATCAAGCGGGTGTTGATTTTTATAACCAGCTGATTGATGAGCTGATTAAAAATAACATTGAACCAATTGTCACGATTTATCATTTTGATTTGCCTGTGGTGCTGCAAGAAGAGTACGGCGGTTTTAGTTCAAGAAAGATCATTCCAGACTTCGTGGCGTATTGCCGCGTGTTGTTTGAACAGTTTGGTGATCGGGTCAATTACTGGTTAACGATTAATGAACAAAGCAATATGTTCCTACTGCCATATCTGATCTCTTTCACTGAAAGCAGTGAGCAGTCGTTGTTAAAACAAAAGTATGAGATGAATCATATCATGACCGTAGCCCATGCCAGTGCTGTGAAATTATGTCATGAACTGTTACCAGATGCAAAAATTGGTCCAGCGCTTGGGGTCTCACCGGTTTATCCTAAAACATGCAATCCAAAAGATGTTTTAGCGGCTGAAAAAGCGGAAGAACTGCGGAATACTTTCTTTTTAGAGTTGTATTGTAATGGTCAGTATTTACCATCCATGCAAGCTTACATGAAAGAACATGATTGTCTGCCGACGATTGAAGTGGGGGATATGGCGCTGATTAAAGAGGGCAAATGTGATTTTCTCGGACTTAATTATTACGATAGTAAAACGGTGGAGCATGTAACAGCGTTAGAGCGTGGTAAAGAATTAGTAATCAATACATCAGGCGAAGTTGGTTCAACGGAAAAAGAAGTCGTTGAAGGGATCTATAAAGGTTGTAGTAACCCCTATTTAGAAAGCAACGACTGGGATTGGGAAATTGATCCAGAAGGGTTACGGATCACACTAAACCGAATCTATCAACGATACCAAATACCTTTGATTATCACTGAAAATGGTTTAGGCGGGATCGATACATTAACTGAAAATAACCAGGTCCACGATGATTATCGTATCGAGTACTTGAAAAAGCATCTTGAACAAATCCAATTAGCAATCGTTCAGGATGGCGTAGCAGTTTTTGGTTTTTGTCCATGGTCATTTATTGATTTAATTAGCACGACTAGTGGGTTTAGAAAACGATATGGCTTTGTTTACGTGGATCGTACAGATACAGAGGTCAGGGAATTGACCAGGTATAAAAAAGATAGCTTTTATTGGTACCAAGGAGTTATTAGGAGTAATGGAAAAAGGTTGTAGATATAGATTTTAAAGAACAAAAATTGAAGTTAGATCAGATTCTATTTAGGACGGAATCTGATCTTTTTTTGAATGTTCAGTCAATTTAGTGTATAAAATTGACTGAATCCAAGCATTCTAAGAAAAAATATCAGTAACGTCTTTATTTAGTGAACGAGCAATGTTAACAGCTAAAGAGTCAGAAGGTTTATATTTCCCTTTTTCAATACTTTGGATGGTTTGGATCGAAACATCGACTTGATTGGCAAGTTCTTCTTGTGTCATGTTTGTAGTGCTGCGGATTTCTTGTAAATTGTTTTTGATCGGTTTTTTCATAGATGATTGCCTCTTTCTTTATTGTGTATAGTGGTAAGGAATATAACGCACCAAGTATTTTATAATAAATTTAGTTAAAAATATATATACTAATTTAACCTTAGTGTGTTATATTTAATACGTAGTGGCAAACTACAGATAAAGGGATTATATTCCTTCTATTGAGGACTTCTAGCATGAATAACTTCCCCAAGTTTTATGAATGCTAGGAGTTTGTTATAGGATTAATATCCTATTTGCCAAGTATAAACACTAATAATACAAGCAAGTGTAGTAATAAACATTTATATTCCCCCTTAAATATAGTTATATCTATCAAAGTACTTAAAATATCTAGTACTTAATGATAATATTACCAAAAATTAAGACAGTTATAAACATATTATTAAATGAATTGTTAAAATCTCATAAAGTAATGAGTATTAGAGTGAAAAGTAGTTTTTTTATGTGAATATGTCATTGAAAGGAGAGTAAGTGGTGGAGATATATGAAGCTTTGAGATATTTTAGAAAAAAAATAAATTTTACTCAAAAGGAGATTCTACCTGATGTAGACCCTTCAGTTTATTCTAGGCTTGAGAGCGGGAAGCAAGAGATTAAAGTAAATGACTTGAAAAGGATACTGAACAGTCTATCTCTTTTACCCGAAGAAGTTTTTACAATCGCACCATTGAATGAAGATCAACAAAAATTCCATATTCTATTTTCTAATTGCGCAGAGGATTTACGTGGTGAAAATAGGAAGGAAGAGTTGATTAATTACTACCTTGAACTATCTAATAAAAATAAAGACTTAAGAGAGTTATCCAATTATTTTGCTATTAAGAGTTATTTTGCTCAACTATGGGACGAGGTTGATGAAGTTAGTGAAGATGAATTAAATGATATATTTACTATGGTAGTGAATAAAGATTACTATCAACATTATGATTATATAATTATTAGAAATGCCATGCGAATTCTTGAAAAGGAAAAGGCCGACATCCTTATAGAAAAAATTTTTCTTACTAAAAAAAACAAGTCACAAGCTAAAGTTATGGATGACGCTTTTTATTATATTCTTTTAAATGCAACGACAACGAGAATATATGAAAAAGAGTATACTAGTGCTAGAAAATATATTCATTTAGCAAAAATGCAAGATAAAGAACGAAAGAATTTTAACTATAGAATTCATCTAAAATATTTGGAAAATTTACTAGATTATATAACTATCGGCGATTACCAATATATGCAGCGGATTCAAGAATATATCCATTTACTTAAGGATATAGGTGACACGGTTGTAGCAGACCAAATTAGCACGGATGTCAAACTAGTTTTGGCTGATACTGCTGCATATACTGATAAAAAAGATTTTCCAGTTATTTTTGTAAAACATACTTAAATAGTCTGGATATTTACTATATATCTAGCATACGTAAGTCTCAATATACCCACAACCCTTCCCTTCCATCCCAAAAACCTCTATAATAAAAACAGAAATCAAAAGAGAAGAGGAAGCTTTTTGCGTATATTATTTATAGGAGACGTAGTAGGTTCGCTAGGACGGGATACGATCACCACTTATTTACCGAAGTTGAAGAAGAAGTATCGCCCACAAGTAACGATTTTAAATGGTGAGAATGCTGCAGCCGGTCGAGGAATCACTGGTAAGATCTATAAGAAATTTTTACAAGATGGGGTTGATGTTGTCACATTAGGGAACCATACTTGGGATAATAAAGATATTTTTGAATTTATTGATGATGCAAAAAAAATGATTCGCCCTGCCAATTTTCCAGAAGGGACACCAGGACAAGGAATGGTTTTTGTTAAAGTCAATCAGCTTGAATTAGCTGTAATCAACATGCAGGCGCGTGTTTTTATGGCAGATATCGATGATCCCTTTCGTAAAACCGAGGAGCTGATTGCTCAAGCACGTAAGCGGACGCCGTTGATTTTTGTTGATTTTCACGGGGAGACAACAAGTGAGAAGCAAGCGATGGGGTGGTTTTTAGATGGGAAGGTCAGTGCAGTTGTTGGTACGCATACTCATGTCCAGACAAACGATGCACGCATTTTACCCGCAGGTACAGCTTACTTAAGCGACGTTGGTATGACTGGTCCTTATGATGGTATCTTAGGAATGAAGCGTGGTCCAGTTATTGAGAAATTTTTGACGGCATTACCGAAACGTTTTGAAGTCGTTGAAGAGGGCCGAAGTTTATTGTCTGCTTGTGTTATTGATATTGACGACCAAACAGGACGGGCGAAAAAAATCGAACCGATCCAAATCAGTGATGATCGTCCATTTGAAGAATAAAACAACCAAATTAAATAATAACAGAAACAGAAGGATCACCGTTTATTCGGATTCATTGAGGCTGGAATGTAACTCGTAGAGTTATGTCCCAGCCTTACTCACTTTTCTTTTGATTGTAAAGGCGATTGAGCATTTTTGAACAAGAGACAAGTAAATTGATTTATAATGAAAAAAGAATCAGAGAGCGGTGAGTAAAGTAGCAGATTGTAGGGAGGTATTTATGCAAAATTCTTTTATGGGAAAAAAAGAACGGACAAAGTTCGAATTATTTAAGTCGATTGTTTTCTCAAAAAGTGGGTTGAGTTTTAATGATTTATTGCTAAAGTATGGTCTTACGAAAAGTACGCTCAGTAGATATCTTCATGAGTTGGTGCAGGAAGTAGAAGAAGCCTTCGAAGAAAAGGTACAGTTAAGTCAAAATGTCCAAACAGGACTGTATCAAATTGAAACACAAGAAGCTTACAGCATAGGCTATTTGATTGATTATCTTCATTTATTCTATGTGGAAAAAAGTGGTGTTTTTTTCATCTTAGATGTGCTGTTAAAAAAACGTTATATCTCAATTGAAGCGATGGCGTTAGATTTACATATGAGTAGTTCGTCGGTATACAAACAATTGCGAGAGTTGAAACAGATGGTAGCACCATTTGGCGGTAAGATTTCGTTCAATCAGCTTACTAGCCCTTTGACAGGTAATGAGATCGGGATTCGTTTATTCAGCTTTTTTTCCTATTGGTCAGTGTTTAAATCAACAGAATTTGACAATAAAAATTATCCTGAATCGTGGCTAGAATTAAAAGAATTCGAGGGCTATTTTGACCATGCCTCTTCCCTTTCAGAATCTCAAAAAGCTAAATTACGGTTTATTCAGCTGATTACGTTAAAAAGAGCACTTTGGCAAAAGAATTATATAGAGCCTTCTAAAGAGTTTTTGGCAGATATAGCCTACTTTGATAATAAAGATATGGAGTTGTTGCCGCTACTTAAAAATCTGCTGACAAATGAACAATACCAAAAGGAACGAGCATTATTAGTCTATGCAACAAGAGGACTGATTTATAATCTTGATTCGCTGGAAACCAAAAAGAAAATCGTGCAGGATTATCAACAGTCTTCGCTAGAAATCGCAGCGTATACAACAAAGCTGATGTCAGAGGTACAAAAAGAGTTTAAACTCGATTATACGGAAGAGGGATTTACAAATTTTTATTTTTATCTACTCATTTTGTTGATCTATATCAAACACATCAATATGGATATATCTGGTTATTACAAAAACGGGCTCTCGTTTCTTCCGATGATCGATTACAACGAAGTCAACGAGAATATCCTTCAAAGGATTGCAGAGATTGTTGGGCGACAAGATTTTTATCCTAAGATAAATAAGCAATCCTTGCCTGGCGTAATGGCAATTCTGTCATTGACGATTTACTCAGGTATCTATTTAAATAAAAAACTCGGTTATATCCAGATTTGTGTAATTTTCAATAATAGTTTGATTTTGGCAGATAATATAAAAAAAGCGATTTTGGATGTGTATAATCAGGAACGGATCATTTTTACGAATGATGTAATGGCAGCTGATTTAGTGATATCAGACTCTTATGAAGCTGTTGCGCCGCAAACCGAGCATTTTTATTTTGATGAGCAGTTGAATCCAGAGCAATGGAAGCAGATGTTGGATGTGATCAATCAAATCTTTTATAGAACGATTTTTTAAGTCGAACGGAGCCAATTGTTGGGAATATCGCTTTTTTATCACTAAATTATCATTATTAATTATTTTTTATAAGGTTGGAACAAAACACTTGTGTGTTTTGTTTCAGCCTTTTTCCTTGATGAATACAGCGTTTTGAAATAAAGAACTGTTGTTTTTTTTGTTTTGAAACAATCTGTTTCAAAAATATACAATTTTTTTCTGAAAAAAATTGTATTATTTCATGGTAGTGAAAAAAGTAGCTTATGTTCACACTACACAATGAAATAAGCGGATCGGAGAATCGATGAAAAAAAACATATTTAGTTTACTCATTTTGTTTTTCTGTCTATTATATACCGTTCTAAAAACAGATGTGACCTTTGCAGAGAGCATTTCTCCGCCTTTGGGCTATCCATTGGGTGTTTCCACAAAAACGAATTTAACAGCTGGCGGTACACTTTACTTTAATACCGATCAATTGCAGGATAAACAGCTTGTCGGCCAGTTTATGGCAAAAAATATAACCTCTAACGGCTCATCAGGCTTGTCTAAAGGTGGTTTTCAAAATTATCAAGACACAACTAAGAATTGGGAGCTTGAACAAATCGATCCGGCTGTTGTTTCTGAAACCATTACTGGGAGTGACATTATTCGCTGGTATGCAAATGAAACAAGCTTCAAATACGTAGCAGGTGAAAACTTACATTATTATTTAGAACATCTGCCAACAGATGAAGAAATGAATGCTGCATTTCGGTACTATCCAAGCTTGCGGGATAATTTTACAGATAGAAGCTACACTGGTTCGCTTGAGTCATTTCCGTCATTTACAGAAAATGGTATTTCAACCTTTTCTCAAGTAACGGCTAATATCCAAACAGTCAGTGATTACTATGCATCCTTGATCGATACTGATCAAGCGGTAGTTTATAATTCGGCGGTTCAAGCAGCAGAAGTAAATACAGCGCAAAAAGTAGTGAATCCAAATGATTGGGGCGGACAGTCCTCGATCCAACTTAATATCGCTTTGAAAAAAGGTGTGACAGAGCAGGCAGTAGTGATTGTTGATGTGGATGGTCAAATCGAGCATTTCAAAAACGCTCAAGATATTTCGATCAACTACACGAATTATGATCCAGACACGATGCTGCCGCCTTATGTATTCATTAATTACAAACACTTTCCATCGTTTAATTTTAGCGGAAGCACTTTTTTTCATGCAACAGCCTATCCTAGTTTGCCAGGAACTGAAGAATATGATTTTGAGGGGAACCAAGGAGTCTTTTTTGAAAGAAAATATGCAGATCAAGCAGTGCCTTTGATCCAATCAGACAGCCATACGATTTCTGAAGACTTGAAAGATAAAACGTATAAAATTGCGACGCACCTTGTTCATAATTTTAATGATGAGGATCAAGAAATCCAATTTAGAAGCAATGCTTCATTATTTATAGGGACAGTATTAGCGCCGCGAGCTTCTGTTACGCTCGATGATACACAAGGTCGAGTTTTGGGTAGTGTTATTTCTGGTTACGATATTCATACCAATATGCCGATCAACACCGAAGAGAGCACGGCGATGTTTGATTACGATGATTTTCCAGGATTGGGAGATATCATTGGCGGTGAAGAACTTGAAGCACCCTTCAAAGTTGGGGAGCATTTTAATTATATTGGCGCTGAAAAAAGAAAATTATATACAATTTCTCAAAAAGTACCAGCCTACTCCTCGCGTTTTTTGATCCAGTCGTTAAACATTACGGATGCATTAGCCGATTCATTGAGGATAGACGCTTCAGATGTAGAGATCACCGATGAGGCAGGAGAGGCAGCTGCTGATTATTTTACAGTTAGCGAAAATGCTGAAAATGAATTGCTGATCGAAGCCAAAGCAGAGAGCCTAATGAATGAATCCTTTTATGGGAAAACGTACACGTTTGAATTAAACGGCAGTCTAGCGCTAAGCCAAGAAGAGCTGTCAAGTCCAGAAGTTAATCAAATCACGATCCCCAATACAGCAGTTGTTACTGCAAATGAGGAAGAAAAAATCAGTAATAAAGCTGTTCTAGAAGCAGATCTCATAGAAGGGAAACCAGTTCTTGTCAAATATTTAAATGAAGATGGACAAGAGATTGCACCAACTGAAACGTTGGCTGGAAAAATCAGTCAGGCCTATCAGAGTGAAGCGAAAGACATTTCCGGCTATACGCTGAAAGCGACGCCAGAAAATAAATCAGGAATCTTTTCTGATGAAGAACAAACAGTCGTTTATAACTATCAAGGTCATCTAACATTTTCGGATGTACCAACCCAGATCAGTTTTGGAACACACACATTATCTGCCAAGGATGAAGAATATAATATCGAATCAAAAGATCGGGATATCATTGTGAAAGATACGCGTGTATTAGGTTCTAGTTGGCAATTACGGGCAACCTTGAGCAAACCCTTGACAGGAAGCAAGAGCAAACGCGTCTTAACCGATGCACTATTTTATGTAAGAGCTGGGCAGTCCGTTCCGATCCGTTCCGATTCATCAGCAACGATTGAATCAGCAATAACGGCAACTCATGATGACTACAATGTCACGCATGATTGGAACACATCAGATGATGGATTGAAAATTGCTGTGAAATCAGGCGACGCATTAGCAGATCGGTATTCTGGAGAAATTAGCTGGGATTTGTATGATGTTGTTTCCAATGATTGAAAGGTGTTCAACTGTGAAAAAAAAAAGAAAATGGGTTCAATTATTAATAATCAGTTGTTATTTTGTCTATTTAATTGGAAAAAATGAAAGTTATGCCGCAGAAAATGCCAAAGCCACAGTGGGTTTTTATGAAATAAAGAAAAAAGAACAACGAGAGACAGATGCTTTGCCTAGTACAGGCGAGCGTCCAACAGAGAAAATTTTACTAATAAGTGGAGTATCCATTCTGTTATTTATAACTGGAATGATATCATATAGAATTTTAATGAACGGGGAGAGAATTTAAATGAAAGCAAACAAAATTTTAGTAGGAATTGCAGCAGTATCAATGATCTTTAGCGGAAGTGTAATCGCTAGCGCCGAAGAAATCGAAAACCAAGAATCAACAAGTGATATCGGTTTTACATCACCAACAGACGGTGCCTTGACACTATTAAATGTCGCTGATCTTGATTTTGGTTCAAATCCGATTTCAGCAAAAGACGAAGTGTATAAAAATAAAACAGAAACAGCTACAACAGTTCAAGATATTCGTGGTACAGAAGCTGGCTGGATCGTCCAAGTTGCACAAGAAGGACAATTAAAAGCAGGCGAAAAACAATTAACTAATGCTCAAATTACATTAAAAACACCGACTATCTCAGAAAAATCAACAGGTGCAGCTACAGCTAAAACAGACGTTGTTTTAAATACAGATGGTTCTGCTGCAACAATTCTAGAAGCTGGAAAAGGACTAGGGAATGGTGTGACGATCGAAAACTTCGATAAAGATGCCGCTATGTTAGAAGTCCCAGGCAATACAGTCAAAGTAGCAAAACAATATGAAACAACATTAACCTGGACCTTGCTAGATCAACCAACAAATAGCTAAGACCAATTAGAGCGTGGTGCAGAGTAAACGATGAGTCTGGCCGCGTTCTATGTATATACATAGAAATAAAAAAATGGAGGAATTTACATGTTAAAACGAACGTTTAAAGTGTTGTTGCCGCTGACAGTTGTTGTATTCGGGTGCTTGGTAGGAACCCTGAATGTTTGGGCTCAAGACGCAGATTATGAGGTCAAAGCAATTCCTTCGACAAAGCAAGTAGACAAATCGAAAACCTATTTTGATCTAAGACTTAAACCAGAGGAAAAGCATGTAATAAGCGTTACTGTAACTAATCAATCTGATCAAGAACGGACGATCAATACTAGCGTTAAGACCGCTACAACGAATACCAATGGAGTAGTTGAGTACCTTAAGAGCGAGCAGAATCAATCAATCGACTTACCTTATGATCTGAGTAAGCTCGTCAAAACAAACGCCTCAAAAATTATCTTAGCACCGCATGAATCAAAAAATGTTGACTATGACATTACAATGCCTGAAGATGATTTTTCAGGAGTTTTATCTGGTGGTATTATTTTCACAAGTGAAAATAAAGCAAAATCGCAAGCAACAAATGCAGATGTGGCTATAAACAATCAATTTGGTTATGTGATCGCATTAGTTTTACACGGGAACAAAGAGGTTTCGCCTGATTTACAATTAGCCAAGGTAAATTTAGGTCAAATCAACAATAGAAATACTGTTTTTGCTCAGTTAGCCAATCCAAAAGCTGCCTATTTGAATCGTCTAAATGTCACGGTCAAAATCCGAAAGGAAAGTACTGACAAAATACTTTATGAAACGAAAAAGAGTGACCTGCAAATGGCGCCAAATTCCATATTCAACTATCCAGTAAGCTTGCAGGAAACAGAATTTAAACCGGGAAAATATCGTTTAGCTGTTCATGCAGAATCAAAAGGAAAAATCTGGGATTTTGAAGAAGGTTTTGAAATTAAAGGAACAGAGGCTAAAAAGTTAAACGAGCAAGCCTATATTCATCATGATAAACATAATTACCTGCTCTATATCATTTTAATCGTGATTCTTTTGTTGCTCATCCTTTTATATATTGTATACAGAAAAAGACAACAAAAAATCAAAGCACTAGAGGAGCAAGTAGCAGCATTGAAAAAGGATTGAAGGAACAAAAAATAAGTGAGCTGCAAGGATCTATTCCTGAGTGATCGTTAATTCGTATTTAAGGTATGAAACAAAAGTGATTGTTACTTTTGTTTCATGCCTTTTTTTACGGTTTATAATTGTACAATTTTGGTATACAATAAACAGCAACTGATTGACCGGTTGCATTCATAGCTACCAGTGAATGATTAGCAGAAGCGCGCGTATACGTCTTTGTCTGGCTTCCTTAGTTTACTACTTTGTAGGTCTGTCTTTAAGTGGGCTCAAAAACATGCAAACTTGTTGTTTTATTTTCCGTAAACTGTTGATTTTGCTGGAATTATGTTAAAATAAGTAGACTTGTCTTACAACAAAATCTTACCCAGAATAAAGGTGTGAAATCATGGAGTTATCCATTACAGATAAAAGAATCAACGAAGAATTAATGAAATTATTAGCCTTACTTGGTGAGGATGAATTGATTAAACGGTATAAAGAACTAGAAGAAAAAGTCCAAAATAACGAAAAACTGACTGCGCTGGTAGAACAAATCAAAGCCGCGCAAAAAGATGCAGTCCAATTTGCTCACTACGATAAACCAGAAGCTGAAAAAACAGCGATCAAACAAGCTGATGCCCTAACAAAAGAATTTGATGAGCATCCTTTAGTCGTAGCATATAGAGAGCAATTGATGGAAGCAAATGATCTCTTACAACACGTCACCGACATGATCCAATACAGAATCAATGAAGAATTAGAGAAGGAAGTGTAGCAATGCCGCAAAAAACAAAAAACACGCCAATGATGGAACAATACTTAGCGATCAAAGATCAATACCAAGATGCGTTTCTTTTTTATCGCTTAGGCGACTTTTATGAAATGTTTTATGAAGACGCGGTCAATGCTTCTCAGCTTTTGGAATTGACATTGACTAGCCGCAACCGCAATGCAGATGATCCGATTCCGATGTGTGGCATTCCACATCACGCAGCCCAAGGTTATATTGATACCTTGATTGAAAAAGGCTATAAAGTAGCGATCTGCGAACAAGTAGAAGATCCTAAAACCACTAAAGGTATGGTCAAGCGCGAAGTGGTTCAGCTGATTACGCCAGGAACGGTCATGACCAGCAAAGGACTAGATGCCAAAGACAACAACTATCTTACCGCTATCGTGGAAGAGAATGGTCTATTCGGTTTAGCATATGTCGATTTAAGTACTGGAGAACTAAAAACAGCTGTGTTAAATGATGAAGATGCTGTAATCAATGAAGCATCAGCGCTACAAACCAAAGAAATTGTTTTAGGCAGTCCTTTATCAGACACATTGCAGCAGACCTTGAAAGATCGTCTGAATATTATTTTCTCTGAGCAAAAACAAGCAGAAGAAAATGCTGAGTTCAGCTTTATAACAAGTGAATTGACCCAGCCTTTAGAAGTTGAAGTTACGGGAAAATTATTGACCTACTTAACTGTGACCCAAAAACGTGGCTTGTCACATATTCAAAAAGCAGTAGAATATCAACCAGACCATTTCTTAAAAATGGATCACTATTCTAAATTCAACTTAGAATTGACCCAATCGATTCGAACTGGACTGAAAAAAGGTACCTTATTATGGTTGCTAGACGAAACAAAAACGGCAATGGGCGGCCGTTTACTAAAACAATGGCTAGATCGCCCATTGATCCAGGAAAAACAAATCCAAACACGACAAGAAATGGTTCAATCATTACTGAATGCCTATTTTGAACGTGTTGACTTACAATCGACTTTAACAAAAGTCTATGATTTAGAGCGTTTAGCTGGCCGGGTCGCTTTTGGTAATGTAAATGGCCGTGACTTGATTCAACTGAAAACTTCATTAGAACAAGTACCATTGGTTCGTGAATTGATCGTTGGTATCAACCAAGGCGAGTGGAATGATTTATTATTAGATTTAAATCCAGCGGAAGATATCGTTGAACTAATCAATACAGCTATCAACGAAGAAGCGCCGCTTGCAATCACAGAAGGAAATATCATTAAAGATAATTACAATGAAAAACTAGATGAATACCGCGATGCCATGCGTCACGGTAAACAATGGTTAGCTGAGCTAGAAGCTAAAGAACGCCAGGAGACAGGCATCAAGACCTTAAAAGTTGGATTTAATCGAGTATTTGGTTATTACATTGAAGTCACAAAATCTAACTTAGCCAACCTAGAAGAAGGCAAATACGAACGCAAGCAAACCTTAGCGAATGCGGAACGTTTTATCACACCTGAATTAAAAGAAATGGAAACCTTGATTTTAGAAGCAGAAGAAAAATCTGTTGATCTAGAATACCAATTATTCCTAGAAGTTCGTGAACAAGTCAAAGCGAATATCGAACGTCTGCAAAAGCTAGCAAAAACGATCAGCGCAGTAGATGTCCTACAAGCTTTTGCTACAGTGAGTGAAAGATACCAATATGTTCGCCCGATCCTAAAAAGCAACAGCAAAGAGCTGCATATTGTTGAAGGCCGCCATCCAGTTGTAGAAAAAGTGTTGGGACATCAAGAATATATTCCTAACAGTGTTCATATGAATAAAGACAACATCATCTTGTTAATCACTGGACCAAATATGTCTGGTAAAAGTACCTACATGCGCCAATTAGCGCTAACAGTCGTGATGGCTCAAATCGGTTGTTTTGTTCCAGCTGAATCGGCGGAGCTACCGATTTTCGACCAAATTTTCACAAGAATCGGAGCATCAGACGATTTGATCGCTGGCCAAAGTACCTTTATGGTGGAAATGATGGAAGCCAATCAAGCATTGCGTCACGCTACACCAAATAGCTTGATTTTATTCGATGAACTTGGTCGGGGAACGGCAACCTATGATGGGATGGCACTAGCACAAGCAATCATTGAGTATATTCATCGAGAAGTCAAAGCGAAAACACTGTTCTCTACCCATTATCACGAATTAACGGTGTTAGATGAGAGTTTAACTGGCTTAAAAAATATTCATGTCGGCGCCGTAGAGAAAAATGGCGAAGTCGTATTTTTGCATAAAATGATGGATGGACCAGCAGATAAAAGTTATGGGATTCATGTCGCTAAAATCGCTGGATTGCCAAGTGCTTTATTAGAAAGAGCGGCAACGATCCTTTCAGCATTAGAGTCCGAGGAACAACCCCTTAAAACGATTGAATACCAAGATGAAATTAAAGAAGATACAGAGCAACTTTCGCTATTTAAAGAAGTATCAACAGATGAATTAGGTGTGATCGATACCTTAAAGAAAATAAACTTGTTAGAAATGACGCCGATGGATGCGTTAAATAAACTACACGAATTACAAAAAAGAATTTAAACGTAAAGAAAAAAACTGAGCCAGGAAAGGATCGTCTAGATGGGAAAAATACAAGAATTATCCGAACAACTTGCCAATCAGATTGCTGCTGGTGAAGTAGTAGAACGTCCTGCATCAGTTGTCAAAGAACTTGTTGAAAATGCGATCGATGCTGGCAGTACTCAAATCGATATTTTTATTGAAGAAGCAGGACTTAAAACAATCCAAGTCATTGATAATGGCGAAGGAATCGCAAAAGAGGATATCTTGAGTGCGTTTAAACGTCATGCAACAAGTAAAATCCATACAAGAGATGATTTATTCCGTATCCGTAGTTTAGGATTCCGGGGAGAAGCTCTACCCAGTATCGCCTCTGTCTCAGAAATCATTGTGGAAACAGCGGTTTCTGAAGAGGAAGAAGGTAGTTATGTGCAGATGAAAGGCGGAAAGATCGAAGAACACCGCCCAGCGGCTTTAAGAAAAGGCACAAAAATCACTGTTTCAAATCTATTTTTTAATACGCCTGCTCGCTTAAAATATGTCAAAACGATCCAAACGGAACTCGCCAATGTAGGGGATATCGTCAATCGCTTGGCGTTAAGCCATCCTAAAATAGCTTTCCGCTTAGTTCATGATGGCAATAAAATGATGAATACAACTGGTAACGGTGATTTAAAACAAACGATTGCTGGAATTTATGGTATTGGCACGGCAAAAAAAATGCTGAAGATCGAAGCAGAAGATCTAGACTTTAAGCTGACTGGTTATGTTTCGTTGCCAGAAGTAACAAGAGCTAGCCGAAATTATTTGTCGACAATCATCAATGGCCGCTATATCAAAAACTTTGCGTTAAACAAAGCAATCGTGGATGGTTACGGCTCTAAATTGATGGTGGGACGTTTTCCGCTTGCCGTGTTAGAGATCGAGATGGATCCTTTATTAGTGGATGTCAATGTGCATCCGACCAAACAAGAAGTTCGTTTGAGTAAAGAGAAAGACTTGATGGCTCTGATCAGTGTAGCAATTCGTGAAGTATTAAGCCACGAGCAATTGATCCCAAATGCCGCAGACAATCTTCGTTTTAAAAAGAAAATCGAGCAACAGCCTAAAGTTGAACAAATGGAAATTCCTTTGACAGAACAAGAGGAAACCGCTCGCCCCATTCGAAAGCCTAGCAGTCTAGGCTATGATGCTAGTAGCGGGAATTTTTTTGTCAAAGAATCGACACCAGAATTTCCAACGCAACAGCCTGCTAGTAAGTTTGCAGAAACTGAACCACAAACAAAAGAAGAACTTGAAAAAGAAGCCTTGATGGCCTACGCATTCAGCGCGCCAACAGAAGTTGAGGCAGAGTCAATTTCTGATAACCGTCAGTTAGGTGAGTTTGCTGAATCAACAAAATTAGCAGAAACCCCTCAAACTGAAGAACAGACAACTGTTGATGAACACGTGTATCAAGAAGAACTGAGCCATCATCCAGAAGTTGATTTTTCAGCGAAAGGCGCTCAAAATGATTTGAATAAGATGTTGAATAAACTAGTCGATGAGCGTCCGAAAGAACGTTTTCCCGAGTTAGAATATTTTGGTCAAATGCACGGCACCTATCTCTTTGCGCAAAGCAAAGATGGTCTATATATTATCGATCAACATGCTGCTCAAGAGCGCATCAAATACGAATATTTCAGAGAAAAAATCGGTGAAGTGACCAATGATCTACAAGAATTATTAGTCCCAATCGTGATCGATTATCCAAACAGTGATGCCTTAAAAATCAAAGAACAAAAAGAAACATTAGCAGAAGTGGGCATTCATTTAGAAGACTTTGGGCAAAATAGTTTTATCGTTCGCGCTCATCCAACCTGGTATCCAGCAGGTGAAGAAGAAACGATCATCCGTGAAATGATCGATATGTTTTTGACCACAGGCTCTGTCAGTGTCAAAAAATTTCGTGAGGCTACAGCGATCATGATGAGCTGTAAACGGTCGATAAAAGCCAATCATTATTTAAATGAACAACAGGCTCGAGTGCTACTGAAGGATCTTGAAACCTGTGAGAATCCGTTTAATTGTCCTCATGGCCGTCCTGTTTTGATTCATTTTACCAATTCAGATATGGAAAAAATGTTTAAACGTATACAAGATCCACATTAAAAAGTATGAGGAAGAAGGTTATATACGAATGAAAGTTATCTTAGCCTCTCAATCGCCGCGCAGACGTGAGCTACTGAGTCGCATCATCGCTGATTTTGACGTCGTTCCAGCTGATATCAATGAAGAAGTCAAAAATTATTTTACTCCAATGGATTACGTCTTGACTATGGCAGCACAAAAGGCGATGCATGTTGCAAAACAGTACCCTAATGATCTAGTCATAGGCTCAGATACGATCGTGACGATCGATAATGAAATATTGGGAAAACCAACTTCCAGAGACGATGCTTTTCGCATGTTGCGAAAGTTAAGCGGCAGGACACATAAAGTATATACGAGTGTTGTGTTGTTGAAAGATGATCAAGAATCTTCCGCGACTGTTCCTGCAACAGTCGAGTTTTACGATTTGACCGATGAAGAGATCAATCGTTATTTAGACACAAAAGAGTATCAGGATAAGGCTGGGGCCTACGGTATTCAAGAACAAGGAGCTTTATTGGTGAAAACTATTCAAGGGGACTATTATTCAATCATGGGACTACCGATCGCAACGTTATACCGTATGTTGCCAGCGTTTGAGTAGTCATAAACTAAAGAGAGAAGGAAACAACGGATGAAATGTTCGCAAACAAGAGCAATCCAAACGCATATAATCACGTATCCGCATTTAAATTTTCATAAAACATTATTTGGCGGACAGCTGATGGCATGGCTGGATGAGACAGCCGGCATTGCTGCTGTTCGAATCTCAAGAGCTGCAATCGTGACGGCGTCTGTTGATCATTTAGATTTTCTGGCGCCTTTAAAAGCCAGCCATTCTGTGTGTATCGATGCATATGTCTCTGGTGTTGGCACTCGTTCAATGGAGATTTTTGCAAAAGTGATCGGAGAAGATCTGCTTTCAGGTGAGCGTTATTTAGCGGGAACTTGCTTTATGACCTTTGTTGTACCTAAAGGAGCTAGTTTACCTGAAACGATCGAACCTGAGACGAAAGAAGAGCAATTTATTTGCCAAGGCTATGAAGCCAGAAAAAAAGTTAGACAAGCAAAACGTCAAGAGAGTATTGATTTTGCGCAAAATATCGATTTAGATATTCCTTGGAATTGATTGAACCTGCAGCACTTATTTTCTAAACAGAAAATGAGTGTTTTTTTCTCAAGAGTGCTATGATAAGGCTAACTAAAAAGCGAGGGTGTGAGTTGTCATGGAAAAACCATCAAAAAAAGAGTTGAAAGAAAAATTATCGGATATCGAGTACGCTGTAACGCAGGAAAATGCAACGGAACGACCTTTTTCAGGTAAGTATGATGATTTTTATCAAGAAGGTATTTATGTGGATATCGTCAGCGGTGAGCCACTCTTTAGCTCAACAGACAAATATGATGCAGGGTGCGGCTGGCCTTCGTTTACTAAGCCAATCGAAAAACAAGACATCGAAGAAAAAACAGATTTTTCTTTAGGAATGCAACGTGTTGAAGTTCGTAGTAAGGAAGCAGATTCTCATTTAGGACATGTTTTTACAGACGGACCACAAGATCAAGGCGGATTACGTTATTGTATTAATGCAGCAGCCTTGCATTTTATTCCAGTTCAAGAGCTTGAAAAAGCAGGCTATGGGGAATATAGTACCTTATTTAAATAATGACTAAGACTGTTTAAATGTGGCAAAAGATTGGGATCAAAGCAGAGCGTAATAGCTGTTTTTACCACTGTTTGTTCAGATTTTTTTAAGGATGGAATGTAACTCGTAGAGTTATGTCCCATCCTTATTTTGCTATCATAGAAAAAGATTGCTATTTGTTCTAAATTTTATTATTATAAGAATGTTCAGAAAATTGAAATAAAAAAGAAAATAATTGTTTGTTGAGGAGAAAATTATGAAAAAGTTGAATGGAATGAAATCAGTTAGTGTCCTACTATTGTCTACATTAGTATTGGCAGCTTGCGGAGGTGGTACAACAAGCTCTACGGATAGTAGCAAAGATGAGAAGAAAGCGCATGGGGAGCAGCTTTTTAAACTCGTTGTCCAACAAGAAATGCCCACAGCCGATCTATCTTTAGGAACGAATACGATAAGCTTTTCCGCATTTAATAATATCTACGAAGGATTATACCGACTAGATGAGAAAAGCAAACCACATGCTGCAGGAGCGGCTGAGATGGCGAAGAAAAGCGATGATGGTTTGACCTATACATTTAAGTTACGAGAAGAGGCAAAATGGTCGAATGGCGATCCAGTCGTAGCAGCGGACTATGTATATGGTTGGCAACGGACGGCCGATCCCAAAACAGCGGCTGAGTACGCTTATATGTTTGAATTGGTAAAAAATGGAGCAGAGGTATCTGACGGTAAAAAAGGACTGGATGAATTAGGGATCAAAGCAATCAATGATCATGAACTAGAAGTAACATTAGAGAAAGAAACGCCTTACTTTGATTACTTACTGGCATTTCCATCATTTTTCCCACAAAATAAAAAGATAGCTGCTGAAAAAGGTGACGCCTACGCAGCAACTAGTGAGGATTCTGTCTACAACGGACCATTTACCTTGACTGATTTTGACGGAGCGGGAACAGATACTGACTGGTCTTATACAAAAAATGATCAGTACTGGGATAAAGAGACTGTTCAATTGGATAAGATTGAGGTAAACGTAGTGAAAGAAGCACCGACTGCTTTGAATCTGTTCCAGAATGGACAAGCTGACGATGTCATTTTAAGTGGAGAATTAGCCAAACAAATGGCGGATGATCCAGAGCTTGTGATCGAAAAAGACGCACGTACATCTTATCTAGAATTTAATCAAAGAGATGAAAAATCACCTTATCATAATGCTAATCTAAGAAAAGCTATTTCTTATTCCATAGATCGTAAGGCAGTCGTTGAACGGATCTTAGACGATGGCTCGGTTGCTTCTACAGGGCTAGTACCAGAAGGGATGTCTTATTCGCCATCTGCTAACAAGGACTTTGCAGATGAAAATAAAGACTTATTGAACTATGATAAGGAAAAGGCCCAAAAATATTGGGCAGCAGCAAAAAAAGAACTAGGAATCGACACATTTAAATTTGATATTCTAGGCGATGATACGGATTCTACGAAAAAAATCTTGGAATATATCCAAGGCGCAGTCAAAGAGACCTTAGAAGGTGTTGACGTGACTGTAACCAATGTTCCCTTTGCTGTTCGTTTAGATCGTGGTAAAAATGGTGATTTCGAAGTGCTCATGGGCGGTTGGGGTGCTGATTATGCAGATCCAAGCAGCTTTACTGATTTGTTTGTAACAGGAGGCCCTTATAACAGAGGATGTTTCTCAAATGAAAAATACAATCAGTTAGTCGAAGATTCTGGTAACAAAGATGCTTCAGATCCAGAAAAGCGCTGGGCTGATATGATAGCTGCTGAAAAACTATTGATCGATGAGATGGGTGTTGCCCCAGTCTATCAAAAAGCAGAAGCGCATATGCGGAACCAAAAAGTTAAAGGCGTAATTGCTCACGGAGCAGGCGCGAGATATGATTATAAATGGACGTATATTTCTGAATAAGAAGATCAATCAAATTAAAAAGTGCTAAGTTGATGAAGTGAATGAAAGAGGCATCGACCTATACTTGATTTCTGTTGTGATAAAAATGACAGAAGCCAAAATAGGTCGGTGTTTTTTGTTTAAGCTAAACTGCAAGAAATACCAGATAAGTATTTCGTTTAGCCAAGCGTGTTCGGGGATGGTATTTACCGATAATCGTTTTTTCAAGCTACTGATTTTTCTGAATATGTGCTAAAATAGAAACGTATGTGCGTGTAAAACGTAAAGGGTAGTGAGAAAGGTGAAAATATGTACGAGTATATTATTGGTAAAGTGACATTTATCAGTCCTTATTATATTGTAGTAGAAACAAATGGCATCGGGTTTCAAATTTCTGTAGGCAATCCCTACCGTTATTCTGGAAAAACCGATCAGCAAATCAAAATTTATATCCATCAAGTGATCCGTGAAGACGCTCATTTGTTATATGGGTTTGGTGATTTAGATGAAAAGCAATTATTTTTAAAACTGATCAGTGTTTCAGGGATCGGACCAAAGAGCGGTCTTGCAATCATGGCTTCTGATGATCATGGTGGTTTGATCAATGCCATCGAAAGTGAAGATGCAGCGTACTTAACGAAATTTCCTGGTGTAGGTAAAAAAACAGCACAGCAAATGGTTTTAGACCTTAAAGGAAAACTAGGGGAGTTGGAGACCTCAGAAGCAGCCGTTGAAGCAATGGCCAAAGCGCCGACGTCATCAGCCAATCAATCGTTAACAGAAGCATTAGAGGCGTTAAGTGCTTTAGGTTACAGTGAAAAAGAGATCAAACGAATCACACCAAAATTAGAAGAGCTAGGCAAGCAGCCAACAGACGAATATTTACGTAATGCATTGAAATTCATGATGAAACGCTAAGGAGGAATGGCTATGACAGAAGATGAAAGACTACTTTCCGCTGAAACAAGTGAAGGGGAGGCGTCGCTGGAAAAGTCACTACGTCCCCAATTTCTCGAACAATATATTGGCCAAGATAAAGTCAAACAGGAGCTTACAATCTACATCGAAGCTGCCCGCAATCGGGAAGAAGCGTTGGATCATACCTTGTTATATGGACCGCCAGGATTAGGAAAAACGACAATGGCCATGGTGATTGCTAATGAAATGCAGGTTAATATTCGAACGACTAGTGGTCCAGCCATCGAACGTGCGGGTGATCTGGTAGCAATTTTAAATGAGCTTGAACCAGGCGATGTGTTATTTATCGATGAAATCCATCGTTTACCTCGTGTTGTAGAAGAAATGCTCTATTCTGCAATGGAAGACTTTTACGTCGATATCATGGTAGGACAAGGGACGACTGCTCATCCCGTTCATTTCCCTTTACCACCATTTACCTTGATCGGTGCAACAACTCGAGCAGGAATGCTGTCAGCACCGCTTCGAGATCGTTTTGGAATCATTTCTCATATGGAATATTACGAAACACAAGATCTAAAAGAAATCGTTCTGCGCTCAGCGGATATTTTTCAAACAGAAATCGTAGAAGAAGGCGCATTTGAAATTGCCCGTCGTTCTCGTGGCACACCAAGGATTGCCAACCGTTTATTAAAGCGTGTCCGTGATTTTGCCCAAGTCCAGTCAAATGGGACAATTGATCGAGGCATTGCTGATCAAGCGTTGACATTGCTACAAGTTGATCATCAAGGCTTAGATTATGTCGATCAAAAACTATTAAAGACAATGATCGAATTATATGGTGGCGGCCCAGTTGGTTTAAGCACGTTAGCTGTGAATATCAGTGAAGAGACAGAGACAGTGGAAGATATGTATGAACCTTATTTGATTCAAAAAGGCTTTATCAAGCGAACGCCAAGAGGCCGGATCGCAACCGCTCTAGCGTATGAACATTTTGGTTATGAATCGTATTATCAAGAATAATAGAATTAAACTACTCACCCCACAGATAACAAGTGGGGTGAGTAATTTTTTAGCTTAAATGATGAGAGCAGAAATAATTTCTTGGCGTTTAACCATGTTCTGAACCATTGATCGTTGCAAAAAAAGCTTCAAACTCTGCGGCAATCTCTGCTTGGCCGACTACTTTTAATGTATTCAATGCCCAACGAACTTTTTTTTCGCCAGCGATATTGTTTCCTTGACAGATAGCTAATAATCCACTGTAATAGATAAAAACGATTCGAAAAAAACTGTTTGTATATTCTTTACTTAGTTGCTCCAACCAATCTAACGCTTGTGAAATTACAGCCCACTCTTGCTTACGGAATAAGGTTGGCAAGATATTTGCCAGTAAAGAAGCATAAACTGGAATTGCTCGGTCATATGCTTGGTAGTTAGGCAAGGATTTTAATAATTGCTTAAAAAAGAAAATCTGTTGTTCTTGGTGAAACATATCAGCATTGTTACTAAACAAGATAATTTCCTGCAGCGTCCAACTTTGCACATTCATCAAGTAGTGGCTGATGATCTGGATATCTTCTGCATTCCCTTGCCAATGTTCAAAATTTTTGTAGGTTTCAAAATAGCTGAAGGACTGAATTCTTAAACGTAGTTCTGCCTGACGAACAAAGGTCAGTGGCGTAGAAGCAGTCTGGAGCAATGTTTGGTACATGTTTTCTAGTGTTTTAATATCATGGCGGTTGGCGGCCTGGGAAAAGTTGTTGATATAATCACTTTCTTCCTCTAAACGATACTCATTATGAATATAAAAAAATTCATCGATATCTACCATTAAACGATCCAAAATCTGCATAAATAAAAAAAGGGAGATATCGTGCTTTCCTTGTTCAAATTCAATGGCATAAGATTTTGTAATGATTTCGGCATAAACTTCTTTTTGACTGTAGCCTTTATTTAAACGGATTTTTCTGACAGTGAGCCCATAATTTTTCATCTGTTCACTACCTCCTAGAACTAGTTTAGCGTGTTTTTTTGTCTGATTCAAAAGGTTACACTTATTAGGTCTTATATAGCAGACTAAAATGACCAAAGATAGAAAAAACAGTTATTATCTAAACAGCGGAGATGAATTGCTATTGAAATAGGCGAATCATTTGTTTACTGTAAAGATAGAAACTATACTAAAAGAAAATAAACCTAAGGGCGTGGAGAAGATGCAAGAATTATTTGATAGAAAAGTAAAACTAGTTCCAGCAATTGTTTCGTTAGTATTATTAGGCGGTGCGTTTTACTCCTTGTTGCATACAGCATTTATATTGAATTTTTGTATTATTTTAGTTGCAGGATTAATCGGCATGTACTTGATGTATGGTGTGGAAGGCATAAAAAAACTGTATTCTCCGCTGAAAAAAGGCTCAGTCAAAATTATCCTGATTGCTTATGTTTTAAGTTGGGTAACCGCTCTTTTAGCGAAATTTTTAGCAGGGATTATTGGTCAACCAACTGCTGATAACCCAATCGTAAGTCAATTCAGTCATGGATTAGTACCGGCGCTGACATTGCTAGGAAAAACACTATTTATGCTTGCCGGAGAAGAAATCATTACGACAATTCCGTTGATTTTATTGGTTCATGTAGCGTTACGTTATAAAATTGAACGAAAAACAGCAATCATTGGTTCCGTTATTTTAACCAGTCTTATGTTTGGTTCATTACACTTATCGACTTACGATTGGAATTGGTTCCAGTGCTTGGTCGTGATCGGTTTGACGAGAATCCCATTTACGTGGGCAACGTTAAAAACAAATTCAATCTGGGCTGGTACGATCATTCATATCGCATTTGACTGGCTGATTTTTATTGGTGTGATGCTTTCTACTTTAGCGCACTAAAACAGTAATCGATAACATCTTTTTCTGATATTTTAAATGCCTTGTTAGAGCTATACCATTATATTGGTATAGCTCTAACATTTTTTTTCTGTGCGTGCAAATCATAACCCTTTTCTAGAAGAAGTGAGTATTTGATTAGAAAAAAAATCGTATCATTTGCGCAAAATATTCTATGCTCTTATAGTTGATAGTGTACCAATTAGTGAAAATAATAGACGAAAGGATGAGAATTATGGAAAAGAATACGAGAAAAAAGGTTTTGTATCGTACCTAACAACGCAGGATGAAGCAGGGGTAAATATCTCTTGGGGGGCAATTATAGCGGGATTGGTTTCCTTCTTTGCGATTTTCTTTACCTTGAGTTTAATTGGTTCGGCTATTGGTTTTGGGATCGTTAAACCAACATCGGATAATCCGTTGGACGGTGTGGGAATGGGACTTATTATTTGGACAGTGGTAACATTTGTTCTTTCATTATTTTGTAGTGGATTTATTGCAGGAGTAGCAGCACGCAGAGTGGGCTTAGTTCATGGTTTTCTAACTTGGGCAACCAGTGTCTTGGTATTGTTGGCTATCCTTTCTTATACAGCAATCGGCGCATTTTCAGCGATCGGTTCGTTATTTGGGAATATCGCTTCAGCGACTGGCAGCACTGTGGAAACAGTAGCATCTGGTACATCTGATGCGATCAACAAAGGGTTTGATAAAGTCACCGACGGAGTTCGATCAGTAGACACTACAGAGCTTCAAGGACAAGTCAAAAAAGTGTTATCTGACACTGATGTGAAAGAATTACAACCTGACTATTTAACAGATCAAATGAAAGAAGCGACGGATGAAATTACGAATGCTGGAAAAGAAATCGTTAAAAATCCTGATAACTCAGATAAAATATTCAAAGATACTGCAGATTCCTTAGAAGCAAAAGCAAAAAAAATCGGTGATTCAATCGATCGTCCAGCAATTGCCAATGCAGTAGCAAAAAATACTGATTTATCACAAGAAGAAGCACAACAAGCAACAGATAATATCTATAATGAATTACAAAAAGCTTCAAAAGAAACACAAACACAAATCGAAAAAGCAAAAACAAGTCTTGAAGATGCAAAAGAAGACTTGGATAAAAATATTAAAGAAGCTAGACAAGCAGCAGAAGATGCTTCAAATACCGTATCTAAAGCTTCTATCTGGGGATTTATTGCTATGATTCTTGGTATGATCATTACCTCTTTAGCAGGTTTATGGGGTGCTAATTTAGTGAAAGATCCTGTGACTGAAAGTAAATTGTAAGAGAACGCTGTAGTGGGTTAGTTCAAAAAGATTGGAACACAAGCGTCCAGCTCCTAGAAATAAACTACTTTTGCTCCTAGCATTTATGCAAATTTTATGTGATTGAGAGATGACTCGAAGAGTTATCTCTCAATCACTTTTTTTATCATTTTTTAACTGATACGTTAGAAAACAATAAATCGTTTTAAGCAAGATTCTTTCTCCAAGATTTCCAACCTTTAACAATCCCTAAAAAAACTTCAAAACCTTATATTTTCTTCTCATTTTTTGGTATGATGAACCTATCTAAAAAAAGCGAGGAAAAAAACATGAGTGAATCACAAATAACTAAAAAAGCCATCTCAGCTGCATTGATCGAACTGTGCGACAAAAAGTTATTCAGTAAAATCAGTGTTCAAGACATCACCAAAGAAGTTGGCCTTAATCGCCAAACATTCTATTATCACTTTACCGACAAACAAGATCTTTTGCGCTGGATTTACACACACGATGCATTGATTTATCTAGACTCACCAGATGTTAGTATTGATAATTGGGAAGAACAAGCGTTAAAAATGCTAAAAGCGATCCAGTCTAAAAGTGATTTCTACTACAATACAGTCAGTTCAGATTCAGATATTTTAAGAAACTGTTTTTCAGCGATCACCAATAAACTATTTATCAATTTATTTGATCAAATGGATAAAGAAAATCAGCTGCTTCCAGAAGACAAAGTATTTTACGCTCGTTTTTTTTCATATGGTTGTAGCGGTGTCTTGATTGATTGGATTCTCGGTGGCTATAAAGAATCACCACTAGAAATCGCCACACAGTTATTCCGATTAGCCAAAGACACTGAGTTTTTCTCTTATCGTCTCTATGCCCAAGAAAACGAACTATTATGACAAATTGTCCATAGTGTCTAAAAAGAAGACGGAATGGAAAGGCTATCACAAGACATTTGCATGGAATCATTGTACGCTAGGTTCATAAATTGAATCGGGGGGATTTTCATGAAAAAAAGACATATTGGATTAGCCGCAGCAGGTGCATTAGGTGCCGCTTATCTTGCTAAAAAAGTATCCGCTGAAAAGAAAGTAGAAAAAGTTGCCGAAATCGAAGAAGAAATCAATAGCCGTTATTACGGAGACAAACAAGTTTACCTAATCGGCGGTGGGATTGCCACAATGGCAGCCGCAGCCTACTTGATTCGAGATGCGAATTTTAGTGGAAAAAACATCCATGTGATCGAAGGTATGAAAATTCTTGGCGGAAGCAATGACGGAATTGGTACAAATGAAAAAGGCTTCGTTGCTCGTGGCGGCCGGATGCTAAATGAAGAAACCTATGAAAACTTCTGGGAATTATTTAGTAGTATTCCATCATTAGAATGGCCAGATCACAGTGTGACAGAAGAAATCTTGAATTTTGATCACTTACATCCTACTCATGCACAGGCACGTTTAGTGACAAAAAAACAAGAAATCCTTGATGCTCATACAATGGGCTTCGATAATGAGGACCGCTTAGCGATGACAAAATTATTAGCTGCCTCAGAAGAAAGCTTAGATGGTGTGACGATCGAAGAATGGTTCGGTCCTCATTTCTTTGAAACGAATTTCTGGTATATGTGGCAAACAACATTTGCTTTCCAAAAATGGAGTAGTGCTTTTGAGTTACGCCGTTATATGAATCGGATGATTTTGGAATTTTCTCGTATCGATACATTAGAAGGGGTCACTCGCACACCATTAAACCAATACGATAGCGTGATTTTACCGTTGAAAGCTTTTTTAGAAAAACATGGTGTTGACTTCACCTTAAATGAAGACGTAGTAGATCTAGAATTTAAATCAGGTTCTGAAATTACGGTCACTGCGTTAAAACTCGGAAATGGGGAAACCATTGAGCTAAACGAAGAGGACATCGTCATCATGACCAATGGCACGATGACGGACAGTTCTACAGAAGGCAATTGGAGCACTCCTGCACCAGGTGTCACAGAAGAATCACGCTCTGCTCGTCTATGGCGTAATATTGCCAAGAAAAAAGCAGGATTAGGCAATCCTGAACCATTCTTTGGCAATGAAGCGCAAACCAACTGGGAAAGCTTTACTGTAACGTGCCGTGGCGATAAATTATTAAAACGAATCGAAGAGTTCTCTGGAAATATTCCTGGATCAGGTGCTTTGATGACCTTAAAAGATTCAAGCTGGCTAATGAGTACGGTAGTGGCAGCACAACCGCATTTTAAAAATCAAGATCCTGATACAACGATTTTCTGGGGTTACGGTATTTATACCGATAAAGTTGGCGATTACGTGAAAAAACCAATGCGTGATTGTACAGGGGAAGAAATTTTGTACGAATGGATTTGCCAAATGGGCTGGCAAGCGGATTGGGATGAAATCATTAAAGATGTTGTGAATGTGATTCCAGCATATATGCCTTACATTGATGCGCAGTTCCAACCTCGTAAAATGACGGACCGTCCTCAAGTGGTTCCAGAAGGCAGTACGAACTTTGCGATGGTCAGTCAATTTGTTGAAATACCAAAAGATATGGTTTTCACGGAAGAATATTCAGTTCGGGCTGCAAGAATCGCCGTCTATACATTGTTTGAGATTGATAAGGAAATTATTCCTGTCACTCCATACAATCGAGATCCAAAAGTATTAGCTAAAGCTGCTCAAACTATGTTTAGATAGATACAAGGTTAAAAATAGTTACAATTACCAACATAAAAAGAATGAAATAAAACTAAGAATTAGTTTTATTTCATTCTTTTTATGTTTTTTTTGAAATGTAAATGATGCGAAAAAAGAAAGGTGCAGGCTTGTTTTTACTTTTTTTTGATAATTAATTTCCTAAAAAAAAATAAAAAATCACTGGTAACATCATGCATAATAGCTTTTGTTGCAAAAACATTTCTAATTCTACGATAAAAAAAGAAATATAAGAAATAAATAAAGAGGAAAAAGGGATATTATTTGTTAAAAAGGACGTTTTGTTATTAATCAAAAAAAAATTTCGTTTAGGAGGTAATAATGAGAGCTTTTTTAGATGAAAATTATGATAAACAATTAAAAATTTTAAGTTATATAGATCAGAAAAAAAAGTTGGTAAGTATCAAACAAATTTCTGTGAATACAAATATTTCTGAAAAGACTGTGCTCCAAATAATTAGAAAATTTGAGCAGGAATCTTTTTTTTCAAACCATCAATTAGAAATCACTTATGCAAATAAATCAATAAAAGGAATTTCGGGAGAAAACCTAGACTTGATGACAATTGCTACAGAATATTTAAAAAAATCCGTTCTTTATAAAATGATTCGAAACATTTTCTTATATGAAAAAGTTGATGTAAAGAAATTTTGTGAGTTAGAGTACATCAGCGCACCAACATTTTCGAGATATCGCCAAAGATTGTCAGTAATTTTAACTAGTTTTGACTTGAAGTTGACGCGTGATAATCAGATTTACGGCGATGAATTAAAAATTAGAAACTTCTATTTCTTGTTTTTTTCTTATGGATCAAGTGAATGGCCCTTTAGTCAGCACGAATATCACGAAATTGAAACATATATTTATAATTCTGTTGAAAAGTGGCATAACCTAAATAGAATTCGGCAACAAAAGATTTGCTTGCTTGTTTTTATCAGTAATATTCGTTCTTCCCAAAAACATTATTTTACCAATGAGACTTTAATAAAGCTGGCTAAGCGAGATAAGTTTGAATATAAACGAGTGGTACTTGATTATTTTCAATTTAAAAAAAATAAAACAATAGATCAAGCTTGGCAAGAATTAAGTGCCATCCAACTATTTATGTATAAAGAAAATTTGGTTGAAGAAGAACTTGACTATGAAAGTTATGAATCTTATTTCAATGAGCAGAATTTTCCTTTTATCAAACAAAGTAACTTATTAACGGATAGAATCATTCAAGATTTTTTCAGAGGAACTAAAGGAGCAACTGCCAAACATTTTTTGCGGATTCGTCAAGAAATAGATAAAATGCATCTGGTGTTTTCAACTTGCTATGTTGATTTGAGCATATTTTACTATGTATATGACCCAACTAATTTCTATTATCGTGATGCTGCTGAGCAAGAAATTGTTAAGAAAATCGAAAAAATCGTGGACGAATTAACAACATCCACGATTTATAAAGTTTGGTGGGAACAATTAAATATTGAGAAAAAAGCCTTTATTAATTCACTTTATCTGCTTGTGTATACACTATTGAATGAACTTCATGAATATCGATATGCTCCTGTAAAAGTTATGGTGCAAAATTCAAAAGTGTTTATTGAAAATATTCTTATGAACAAGCTGGACTTGATTTTTGGCGATAGGATTCAGCTAGTAGCAAGTTTTCGCGACGAGCCAGAAATTTTGATTACGGATGTTTATTTGCCTGGTACACCAGAACAAACCAAAACCATCTTTGCTACGTCGTTTTCAGATTTTGCAGATATCAATAATGCGGTCAATGAAATCAAAAAGGCAACGCTTAAAAATTTCGAACAACGGGAAATTGTCAAACACTTGGAAGGGATTCACCAACAATCATATGGAGAACGTAGCGTCATGTAGCTTAGCTTGGACAAAGCGTGATAATAAATGCCAAGTTTCAGAATTGTATGGTTCGGCGAAATAAAAGAAGTTTTGATTTGGGATGCTTCCTTCATAAGCGTCAGAAATCACAATGTCAGCTTGCTGAATATCACTTGTAAATTGAATAACAGCTGTGCCGAAAATAGTTAACAAGCTATTTTTTATTTCTTCAACAGTATAAAAATTTTTTGAATATTGACAGAAAATAACCAATGGCGTTATTTTCCTAGAATGATCAATAACATAATAGAGCAAGTTAACCATGTGTGTGATAAAACCTGCTGCCACATTTTTTTTTATATAGGGGTCTTTTTTAAAAAAATCGCGTACGAGTTTAGTTAGTTCCTTTTCAATATTGGTAAAGTTATGTTCATCTGTATTTAAAAAAGATAAACGTTCTGGCGTTTCTAAAAACGGCTTATAGTCATTTCCAATATATTCGATATAAAGTAGAGCAGACATTACAAGATAAAAGGCAATAAGATAGTTCTCTTGACTCATGGCCAGATTGTAATTTGAGTTTACTAAGCTTAATAAATGCTGGCAACTTTTTGTCAAAGGTAGCTGAGAATCGAGAAACCTTTGGGCAGTTTTCCTCTTTATTTCCTTCGTATCAATATCAGCGATAAAAAATCTAGCAAGAAAACCAAAAAATTTTTGCTCACTATTTATTTCGTCAGCTGTCAGTGTACCATTTAAATCTATCGTAAATAATGTAGGATTTTCTGCATCTAGAATCTCTAAATAAGACATGAGCTCTTTATCAAGACTCACTTTTTTTTGTAGGTACAGAGTTCTCCAGTACGTTATATTTTGGAAATAGCCTAATCTAGCCAATTGCGAAGGGGCTAAAGTTGTGTTGATTGGGATCGGCAACGTACTAAAATAGTCCGGAGATTTAGCAAAGGGCCAAGTAATCCCTCGTAAGGAATTCCAATAAGAATAGAAGAGGAAAAAGCGAATATTCTCTTCTGTACCAGATAAATTACTATCTTTTTTTGAGCTATTGCTAAAAGCAAATTTAAGATTAAAGTACGCTAGTTTAGTATTTAATTGTTTTAAACTTCTGTAAGTATAAGACGGGCTTAAATTAATATGTTGGGCAAGAGCTTCCAAAGAAGAATGCTTTTTCTGTGTAGCAGCTACAAGAATCAAATACTCAGGAGCAAGATTAATGTAACTAAACCCTAACGTATCAATAACATAAGCGGTATTTAAATCATCTGGTAGTGAGATGAAAAAAGTTGTCAGCTTTTGTTCAATGTTAATTGGTGTTTCTGGAAACACATGAAGTAAATCTTGATTTATTTGTTGGATATAACGATAGAAATTACTTTTAGAGTCATTACTACCAGCTATAAGAGTTTGAATGCTGATGCCGTTTTGACTTAGTAATATTTTTTTGAATAATTCAAATTTTTTTGCGTCATTTCTTTTCATAAATGTATTTCTCATAGTGGTCTGCATCCTTTTGATTCAAAATCTATCATTTCATTTTATAGTGAAAAATATACCATAAAAAAGAAAAAATGTTAAAAAAAAACTGTTGGAAAAGAAAAAATTTCAGAAATAACCTAAAAAACAGGAGGATTTGTAAATCAAATCCCAAAATAGTATATATAATTAAATTGAATTGAAATTTAAAATATATATATATATTTATTTTAAGAAAGAAAGGAAAATAGTATGTATAACATAGGTATCGTACCAGAAAACAATCAAATAGGAGATACATATTCAAAAGAATTAAATAAACTAACCTATCAATTACATTCATTATCAAGCGATGACATTATCAATGAGGCACCTAAAATGGATGCGTTAATTATTGAAGAAACGGCAACACACGGCTTAAAGAATACGTGTGAATTAATTTTAGAACTTAGAAGAGATTTTGATGTGTTGATCTGGATTGTTTCTAAAAATCTGACGAAGACAAGTAAAATTATTTATTTACAATTAGGAGCAGATGGTGTCGTTGATAAAGACTGCGATCAAGAAGAATCCATCTTACAACTTTCAAATATATTGAATCGAGTTAAAAAGATACCTAATTCACAAAAAAAAGAAATAAGCTATCAGAAAGAAGCACAGGTTACAAGTAACTTAGAACTGATTCCTAATAATTTGAGTGTCTTGGTTGAAGAAAAAGAAGTTAGTTTGACACGCTTAGAGTTTCAAACAATTTCCTATTTATTTGATAACCTTGGGACCGCTGTAACGTATGAAGAGATTTATACAAATGTTTGGAAAGAGGAGTTTGAAGATAGCGATTCAGGGAATAAGCAATATCGTGTTAGTAACTTAATATTCCACTTACGTAAAAAATTGGAGGAAAACCCAACTCAACCTAAATATATTAAAACTGTCCGTTCTAAAGGTTATATGATCGTTGCGTAAAAATCCCCTAAATAGCCTGTGGTCATGGCGATTCAATGTATGAAGACAGCATAATTGAATGACGGTGGCTATCGTTTTGATAAGAAGCAGATTTCTTTTTTTAAACTGATAATTTGGGTAACAACGTACGTTATGATAAGTAGCTGGGAAATTGAAGTAATAAAAAACCAGCTAATCAGTTAAGAAAAATAGAAATCAACACCTTTGACCAAAGGATTAAAAAATTAAGGAAGGAGGGAAACATCGAAAAGTAAAATAACACTTGATCGACTATTTCTTGGTTTCTCTTTTTCAAACTAAAACTGGAATAACTACTCAATTGAGGCGTTATTCCAGTTTATGCAAGGAAAGTTGAAATAAATCTGCATTTTTTTAAAATGCATAAAGAATAATGAAAGAAAGGAGGAGAAAATGAAAAAAAGAAAAATTCAACTACCCATTATTTTACTTTTATCATTCTTTTTTATAGTTGGAGCGGTTTTATGGGGAAATCAGGTTTCAGCAGCATTACCAAGTGATGTAGCAAATGCTAATTTTGACTGGCGCAAGCTTGATAAAGATGCACAAGGCAACGACAACATTGATTTATCAACCTTTACAAAAGTCGATAAGAATACACCTGTCAAATTGACAGGAGGAGCTTTTGAAAAAAGCCGCAGACGCTACTATCTGTTTTTCGGTCATGTTGGGGCTGGCTCTAATCCGGTTAAATACGATCTTGACACGAAAAGTTTCAACGTAGCCGGCAATATGTTGGCAACCTTGGGACCAAGTCAAGAATTACCTATTTTGGGTCCTGTAATGATCGGTGTGAAAGAAGAAGCGGGTACTGGTAAACAGCAGGTTTTTGGCTATGATTACAATTATGCGAATAACTCTGTTGGTAGTAGTGGGAGCAACTTTGACATCGGGGATGCACAGTACAATGCGTTGTCTAGTTCATGGCAAGTGACCAGAAGTGGTTACACATCAAACTCCATGATAAGTAATCAAAGAAGAGATAATTATATTTTAGAGCAATACGTGAAAGCAAATGAAATCGTCTCTTATGGCTACTACGGACGTGGTACTGGTGATAATGGGTCCACAGATATGAAATATCTGCCTGTCAGAGTTCATGGTTATGTCGATAACTTTGAAGAAGGACGAATTCGCTATGATGTCAGTTTTTATAATGATAGTGGGGTCACTACAAATTATGCAATGACACATGGCTCTCATATGGACGTTGGTGGGAATCATACAAGCTCCAGATTATACTCTAATAACCAATTTGGTCTTTACTTTGATGAACCGACATCAACACTTGCGGATAAAATAGCAGCACGTATCTACTTTTATACCACTTTAGGATATGGGACGAATCCTGGACCAAATGATTTTAAAGTTGGGGATTTATATGATAGTAGCTTGACGCTCTATAGAATAAGTAATTGGAATGCTATCCACATGAGTAAGTGGGGCGAGTGGGGAACTGGAACCACGTTTTACCCAACGGCTATAACGGGAAAGAACAATGCGTATGAAGCATGGGATCCAGTGATGCCACAAGGCTACTATTATAACTTAAAACATCCTGTGTTTGCCTTAAGATGGCCAGTGCTAACAGTTATGCCAGGGCAAGTCGGCATGGGCGCATTAGATATGTCTATTGAAGAGCCAGCAGATATTAAGCCATTTACCACAAAAAAATATGAAAATGCAACGGGTGTAAATCCAGCTAAAAATTTAGTCGGTGATATCCTTGATTTTGAAGTTACAGCTTTAAATAAAGGATTATTATCTTCGTGGAACCAAGTCACTTTAGAAGACAATTTGCCGCCAGAATTAGAGCTGGATACAGAATCACTGACACTTATTGATACTCTAGGAGTAGAAACAAAACTTAACCCTACTGTATATGATAAAGCAACCCATACAATTAAGGTAGGAACATATAATATTCCGATTAACACAGGTGTTACGATAAAGTATAAAGCGAAGATTATCTCAGGTGCCAATACCACAACAATCAATCGATTTAAAGCATATAATGCTGCCGATGAAAAAGATGATACCTCTGTTGAGATCCCGATTGGGTCAGAACCTGCAAAACCAGAAGCAATTAAAACGTATACGAATGATACTTCTGATGATGCAAATAATCGAGTGGAAGATACCTTGTCATTCGAACTGACAGCTAGTAATACTGGTGGTAGTGTCTGGGAAGGGGTTACCTGGAAAGATACGTACCCAAAAGAGCTAGAACTTGATAAGTTTTCATTTGAATTAGTAGGTGCAGATGGTGTTGCGACACACGTTGTACCAACATTTACAGAAGACCCTCATACATTTGAAATTAAAGAGTTAGATGCGTTAGACGTTGCACCAGGCAAACAAATTAAAGTCCGATACAAGGCGAAAATTATTGGTGGGGCAAATACAACCATCATTAATAAATTTGAAGCAAACAATCAACACAATCAAAAAGCAGAAGCGCAAGTTGAAATCGATGTGTTACCAAAAAAGGTTCTTGAAAAAGAACTACTTGTGGAATTTTTAGATAAAGATGGTAACAAGCGTCATGAACCGATCAGCATAACTGCAAAGGTTGGCGAATTCGTGAAGTTGAAAGACATTGCTGAAACAGCAAATTCTGACCTCTATAATGCACTGAAAATGGTGGAAAGCGAGGGGTATGAACTAGTTACTCGACCACTCAATGAAGCCTCAGTTGAAATCATAGATGGAGATAACCGGGTACAATACATCTTTGATGGGAAGCTGATCTTTGTCTCTGCCCCACCTAAAATTGATTTTGGCGTGAGATCAGGTGCAAATTTAGATGAATTAACTCTTGAAAAACCAGCGTATGATAAAACTCAACCTTTGAAAGTTCGCGATAATCGAGCAGGTAATCGTGAATGGGCGTTAACGGTGAAGTTGACAACACCATTTACTACAGCAGATACAAACTCTGTTTTACCAGTTGCTTTAAGTTACAAACGCGATACAACGGAAGATGTTCTAACAGCTGCAGGCGATGCGGCATTGATTACACAGCAGTCAGGTATTCAAGGTATGGACTATGATATCAGTAAACAAGAGTGGGAAGATAAAAATAATGGCTTTAAGTTTAAACTTGAAAAAGGTCAAACTAAAAAGATGGAAGAGTATACGGCAACACTGCTGTATACGTTGAGTGAGACCAAGTGATACTAGAGGAGAAAAAACATGAAAAATAATAAAAAGTTGTCTGTCTTGATATTCTCTGTTGTCATTTGGCTCCTACTTTCAATTAGCCCCATCTCTTGTGTGCACGCTGAGGAAGAAACAATCGGTGGTGCAGTTCAAACAAACGGGGAAATTACGTTTTTTGACGAAGCGACACTGTCATCCACGACAGAATCAAGTAAACCGTCAGACTCTTCAGATGAACCGCTATCAGAGCCCAAGCCTAAAGGCAGATTTCCCTCTACAGGGGAACTTGTGAAAGCGAGTGTCTCTATTAGTGGCATCGTCCTAATTGTGATCTTAGCCTGTGTTTATCTTTGGAAGCAGAAAAAAAGAAAACAAGCGGGAGGGAGTAAGCAATGAAAATCACGAAAACAACGTCGATAATTGCTGGAATCCTGCTTACGACTCTGTTCTTGATTGATGCAAACAGCTCGACTGTTTACGCAGATGATCGTGTACAAAGTGGGGGACATATTTCGTTTGTTGGGGAATACGATAAAGGGGTCCGAGATCCTGAATATCCAAATAATATTGTTGATCCAGGACCAAGCCCTAGCACGAAAGGCCCATTGCGGCTTGATTTTGTACCACAATTGAATTTTCATCGAAATAAAATAGCTGGCAAAGATATGGTTTATCCAGTCAATGCCCAATTATTCCATGATGAAACTGACGCAAGAGGAAATTTTGTACAAGTATCAGATAATCGAGGCGCGGCTCTCGGCTGGACATTACAGCTGAGACAAGAAGCGCAATTTAATAATATGGAATCAAATCATCAACTAAAAGGTGCATTTCTCTCTTTGGATAAGTCATGGGCTAATTCTAATCAAACACAAGCGAAGGCACCAATCGTTTCTAAAGATGTGATTCTGATGGATCATATTGGTGAAACATACAATTTAGCTGATGCTAAGTCCGGAGCAGGAGAGGGAAGCTGGCTGATTTCATTTGGAGCATCAATAACTAATCCAAATGGAGATGAAAGTACGCTAACGCCAAAAGTGGATACAGAGAATAAGCCAATTCTTGATCCAGCATTTGAAAACAAACAAATGGTGGAAAATAATGCGATTACGTTGTCTATCCCTGGTGCAACGAAAAAAGAATCCGGAACTTACACTACGGTGTTAACTTGGCTATTAGCCGAGTTGCCATAAATCAAACACACACTATTAGGAGGAAATACAAATGAAATTAACACACAAATTATGTGGAGCAGCTTTATTATCTGTAATTGGAGTAGCTCTTGCAGTACCAAACACGACTAAAGCGGTAGATTCAGTGAAAGATGGAACAGGACACATTAAATTTACTTTAACAGATGATGGCACTGAAATTACTGACCCAGGTTCTGAAACAACAATTACCAACATTCCTGATGTAACAAACCCAGGAACATTCGGAATCATGGCTGTAACACCACTAGAATTTGAAACACACAGTGTATTAACTGCACAAACTACTCGTACTTATGATGCCTCTCCATTTAAAGCAAATGCAGGCAGTACAGATCCAGATTATCCAGAATTTGACGTACAAAACTTTGTAAAATACAGAGACATCCGTACAACTGACGTTCACAAATATTCATTATCCGCAGCGTTGACTCAAAACTTCAAAGATACAGCAAGTGGTACGTACCTTACTGGATCAGAATTAAACTTTAAAAATATTGATACAACTTCACTTGATGCAGTAGCTCAACCAACAGGTGTATCAGGAACAAATAAATTAGTTGCAAATGCAGACAACTCACTACCAGGTGCTTCAGCAGAATTCATCAGAAATGATGTAGCGGACAATACAGGTGCTGGGAATATCGAAATGAACTTTGGTAGACACACATTAGATACAGCAGGAAACTCTGTATCATTAACAATTCCAACAACAACTTCAATCGGTATTGGTGATTACAATGCAGTTATTACTTGGACGTTATCTGAAACAATTGTACCGGAAACACCAGTTACTCCAGAAGGCGAATAAGCACAAAAAAAGATTGCTTCATGATAGCAAGGTTCACCGACTCACTGAGTCGGTGACCTTGTTTCATCATGGAAAGAAGGGACAAAAGAATGAACATGAAGAAAAAAGCAGTGACGATTTCTCTAATCGTTTTATACATAGTAGGTCTGATAATACCTGGTCAGCAAGCGCTAGCCGAAGAATCACCCAAAAAAGGCACGAGTACAGCGAGTCCTACTGGATTTACGTACCGAGTGCTCCAACCTGAAAATCAGCAAAATAAGAAAGTTGGTTATTTTGATTTAAAAATGTCACCTAGCCAAAAACAAACCGTTCAGATCGAACTTGGTAATGAGAGCACTGAGGAAATAGAAGTCGATATAGCCATCAATGGTGCCAAGACAAATGGTAATGGTGTAATTGAATATGGGCCAACAGGGATTGAAAATGATACATCGCTAAAATATGCTTTTGAAGACTTAGTCAAAGGACCGAAGTCTGTAAAAATTCCAGGCAATGGAACAGCAATGTTAGACTTGGAAATTACCATGCCAAAAGTGAGTTTTGATGGGGTAGTTTCTGGTGGGATTCAATTAAAAAATGCTCAAGATGAAAAAATGCGTGCTGAAAAGAAAGGTGTTATCAATGAGTATGCCTTTTTAGTAGGAATGTTGTTAACAGAAACAGAAACAGCTGTAATGCCTGAATTGAACTTAAATAAGGTTTCTGCTGGGTTAAGCAACTACCGTAACAGCATTTTTGTCAATTTTTCAAACATTAAAGCAGCCTATCTAGAGAATTTGACCTTAGATGTTCAAGTGATGAAAAAAGGATCAGATAATGTTTTATATGAAGCAAAAAAAGCAAGTATGCGTGTGGCACCAAACTCAAGAGTTGATTTTCCTGTGTCAATGAATGGTGAAAAAATGGAACCTGGCAAATATATAGCCCATATCGTCGCGACAGCTGGGGATAAAAAATGGGAATGGGATGAAGAATTTACGGTGACTGATGAAGAAGCCGATAAATACAATAAGCAAGATGTCAGCCTAATCCAAGAAAATGGGATTGATTGGAAAATCATCGTAGCGATCGTTGCAGGTGTGTTTGTCCTTGTTCTTGTTATTTTCTTCGTTGTGCGAGCTGTAAATAATCAGAAAAAAACCAAAAATAAATCGATGTCGAAAAAAAGAAAATGATCGTTCATAAATAGAGGGGGATGGAAAGATGAGTATTTTAGATTGGTCGTTTATAACGTTACTATCCAGTGCCCTTCTCTTTGTTCTTTTTGCAGGGTTAGCCTTTTTGCTCGCTTTTTCAACGAACAAAAAACTGAAAAGATTTAGAAGAAAGCCACCAAAAGATAAAGAAAAACGGAAAAGGTTTCTATCTGAGCGTAACAGCTTAGACAAGCAAAAGAGCCGGCAAAGAAATTGGGGATTTTTCTGTATTTTGATGATGTTACTGACAGGCTGCGGTGCGTTTTATTCGAGATATTATCAAATGACGAATTTAGAAGCAAGTGATTCAGAAGCTATTGTGCAAAGTTATTACTTAACGGATGATATCATGGTGCAATTAACAAATATTCAAAATGATGAAAATTCTGAAAAGTCGATTAAAAATCTCCGAGATGTCGCTTCACGTTTGGCAAGCTACGGCACTAAAATGGCGTATCCAGGCTTGACGGAAGAAGGTCAAAAAACGTTGGCCCGTCACTATGCATTGATCAAAAACTTAGGTGTCAACTTGTCGGTTCAAACAACCGAAACCTTGTCGGACCAGCAAGTGATGGAGGGGTATGTAAAAGACATTGAGAAAGTCAAAGAAAGCCAAGCAAAAGTCTTTAAAACCTTCAAGGTCAATGAGTCAGCACTAAAGCAGAAGAAATAGTTCTTAGCTGAGGTAAATTCGATGGATAAAGTAAAAAAAAAGACGACTACTACACAAAAAAAGACAAGACCGTTGGTTAAAAAGTCCAGTCACCAAAAAAGACAAAAAGCTAACCATGTTCGGCCGAGCAAAGAAATACCAAACATCAACGCACATAAGAAGAAAAAGAAGCAATCTAAAAAACAAAAAGAGCAGTTAAAGAAGCGGAAACGAAACAAAGTGTTGATGGAGATTAGCATGGCTTTGGTGATCTCCGCATTCTTGATTTGGCTAATAATGTTTCTAACCATTGCCATACCCAAGGTAGATGGGTATTCAATGACCCCTACAACGAATGATAGAGATCGAATGCTTGTGAATAAGTGGGCTAAGATCAAACGACTTAATCTGATTTACTTTAAAGAGCCTAGAAAAGATGAAAAAATGATTCGTCGGGTGATTGGGTTACCAGGAGATACGTTATTTTACAAGGATGGACAATTGTTTGTTAATGGGAATGAAGTCGCGGAACGCTTTTTGTCTGATACCTATCAATTAAAAGACCAAGAGCAGACGATGCCTGACTTCACTTTGCAAGAGATACTAAATGTAAATAGTGTTCCTAACGGTAAATACTTTGTTCTTGGCGATAACCGCGCCTATGCTACAGATAGCCGTTATTTTGGTTTTGTGGATGAAAAAGATATTGTCGGTGTAGTGAAAATTCGCTTATTTCCGATCCACTCAATGACTCACTTTTAATGCAATGAAGGGAACGAAGCGATGAAAAAGCAACGACCAGAAGAGATCAGAAAAAGACCAAAGAGAAAAAGTCCTGCTGGTTACTCTAAGAAAAAAAATCAAAACAGAACAGTAAGCAAACAGAAGAGTAAACGTCTGTTATTAGAAGCCAAAAGCAAACAAACAGCTGCTGGGAAGTATCACAACATTCAAGGTTGGGTAGCAAATTTCTTTTTTCTCTTCGTTTTCTTGGCAGGTATTGTCTTTTTAATACAAGTAAAGTCACATCAAATAGATGGCCACTCAATGAATCCGACATTCAATGATAAAGATCGCATACTTGTCATCAAAGGGCAAGAGCCAAAACGCTATGAAATCATTACGTTTGAACCTAAAAGTGCACCAGGAGACTCCTATGTAAAACGCGTAATTGGTTTGCCAGGGGATGTGATTTGGGTCGAAGGTACCTCTTTATATATCAACTATCAAGCCGAAAATAATCCAGCAAATCTTTATGGACACAATCTTGCCGCCAAAGATTTGCCAGATGGAACGACTCGGATCACTGTAAGTGAATGTGTTGCAAAAGAGTTAGCCCCATACTATCAAATTCCAGAAAATGCCTATTTTGTTCAAGGCGATAATCGCAACCATTCAGACGATAGTCGAGTGCTAGGATTGATCGATCGCAAACAAATTGAAGGTGTAGTCGCCTATCGTTATTATCCCTTCAATAAAATCGGTGTGGTGAGATAACAGAGGATGTTTAGGAAAAGAAAGTGAGTGAGTCAAAAAAGATGAGTCAAACGATTAAAAAATTTATAAAGACTAATGGCGTGGCCCTGTTGCTTAGCTTTAGTCTGCCAGTCATCATAATGGTGATATCGTATTATTTAGTAGGAATTTATCCAGGTAGCAAGACGACATTGTTGGCCAGTGATGCGTTTACTCAATATGCTAATTTCCACGCAAGCTTTAATAATGTCTTGCATGGGAAACAAAATATATTCTACACGTGGTCTGGCTCGTTAGGCTTAAATTATTGGGCATTTATGGCTTATTACTTAAATGGGATCTTTACACCATTAGTTGGACTTTTCGATAATATACATATGCCTGATGCATTATATTTTTTAACGCTACTTAAATTTGGGGCAAGTGGTTTAGCTTTTTGGATTTTTGCCCATCATACCTTTAAAATCCGTCAATGGGCTACGATTGGTTTGAGTGTGTCGTATGCTTTAATGGCATATGCTGTAGGCTATTCTGAGGTTATTATGTGGTTGGATACCTTTATGTATTTACCATTAATTATTTTAGGTATTCATCGATTGATGGATCAACATAAACCAACCCTTTTATTTATTAGCTATTTATTTCTGTTTTTATCTAATTTTTATATGGCGTTTATAGTGGGCGTCTTTTCATTTATGTATTTCATGGTACGGATGTTGACAGATGTGAAAAACTATAAGAAAAAGATCATCCCGTACTTGTTTACCTCACTGTTAGCAGGTGGTGCTTCGATGATCACGATTTTGCCGACGATTTTTGACTTGAGTAACAATGGTGAAGGCTTAAGTACGATCAATAAAGTGTTGACCAAAGATACAGGTCCTTGGGATTTTGTAGCCAAAAGCTTAGTTGGGGTTTATGATACATCCAAATATGAAAGCATGCCGTTTATCTACATTGGGTTAATACCGTTGATGTTTTGCATATTCTATTTTCTAACGAAAAAAATTCCGTTAAAAAATAAACTGCTCTTTGGCTCATTGTTGATGGTCTTGATCGCAAGTGTTTATATTTATCCATTGAACTTATTCTGGCATGGCTTACATTCGCCTAATATGTTTTTATTTAGATTTAGTTTTTTATTTTCGTTTATGATAATTTTACTCGCAGGCTATGGGTTAGAAGTCTTTGAAAAAGAAGATTTCGATCAGCTGCTAAATGGAACACTTGGGATTGTTGGTATCTTTATTCTTTTTATCTTAGTATCAAATAAAAAACGTTATGGGATTATTACAACAAATTCTTTGATTATCACCGTGGGATTGCTCATTGGTTATTTAGTTTTTTGGTTTATCTATCATCGAAATGTCAAGGTGGCAAAATGGCTACCCATCTTGTTTGTACTAATGATGACGGGGGAAGCGTTCGTGAACTCAAAAGTCATGATTGAAGGCATACGAGATGATTGGGGCTATCCAACAAGAAAAAGATACGATGAATTTTATCCTGAGATAAAAAATTTGGTTGACCAAACAAATAAAGCAAACGATACGTTATTCCGATTAGAAAATTTAGATCCAGTTTCTTTGGATGACAGCTTTAACTATGGTTATAGTGGTGTGACGATGTTTTCATCCATTCGGAATCGACATTCATCGGCCTATGTTAATGCTTTAGGATTCCGCTCGTTAGGCAGTAACTTACAGGTTCAGTATAGGAATAATACATTGCTGATGGATGCGCTAGTCGGGATCAAATACAATATAGCGAAAACAGACCCATCAAAATTTGGTTTCACTAAAATTGCGACAGAAGGAGCTTATTCGCTGTATGAAAATCGCTTTGCTTTACCTCTGGGAATCACTACAGATGATGGCATTTATGAAACTGGTGCTGTAAGTAACCAAACTGAATTGTTTAATTACCTTGCCAATACAGAAGGCGAACTTTTCAGTTTCGATGAACCGAAAGTAGCTGACTTAGAAAATGTGATTGTGACTGATGAGGGGAATAATATCATCAGCTACGGGGAAGAGATTCCTAATAAACCAAAAAAAGTAACTTGGCTGGTCACTATTCCAGCACATTCCCAAGGATATCTAAGTCTTGTTCCGGCAAGCTTTAATAACAAATTAGAGCGCGGCGCAGCAATCAAAGTTACGGTCAATGGAAATTCTCAAAGTAACAGAGTCATGGATTATGGGCAGTATTATAGTATTGGGTATTCTGAAAAAGCAACGTCAATTAAGGTGACCGCAACATTTACTGGCTCTCAAAAAATGACTCTCTTCAAACCAGACGTTGTGTTTTTAAACACACAACGCTTTGAAAAAACGGTCAAACAAATACAGGATAAAGGGGTCAAATTCCAAACAAGTGGGCGGAAAGCTAAAGCAGATATTTCTTTAGCGCAAGACCAAGTTGTGTTGACCACGATTCCTTATGATAAAGGGTGGAAAGCCTATATTGATGGGAAAAAAGTGGACATTCCAACCTTTAAGGATGCCTTTTTAGCAATTCCAGTCCCAGCCGGAAAGCACTCACTGGAGCTTGCCTTTTTACCACAAGGCTTTTTGATTGGCGCAGTGTTGTTTGTCCTCTGTCTTTTGGTTTTTATTGGCTATAGTTTGCGCCTAACAAGAAATAAACAGCTTAAATGAAGTAGAGAAAAATAATGAGAGTAACTTATTTTGACGAAGCCACTTGTTCTTCGAGTGGCTTTTTTTAAATAGAGAGGAGCTCAGATGAAAAAAAAGATAATCGCTGTTGCTTTAGGTGTATTGATGATTGCGACAGGCTGCACTAAGCCAAGTTTAGAAAAGGCAAAAGAACATTTCTCAGACCAGGAATTCAACTACTCGTTTCAATTACCGCAAGGTTGGAGGACTCAAGAAGACTATCAAAACCTGTATAATCCAGCGGCCGTTTTTGGTGCAGAAGATCAAAATAGTAAATCCTATATGTTCATTCGGACAAGGAAAAATAGTGAAATAGATCATGAAAAACAAATAGAACAAGAATTGAAAGAAAATTATGAGTTGGACGATCTCGAAGTGGAAACCTTTAAGTCTAATGAACGATCAGTTCTCTTATATAAATTTCAAGGCCTTTACAATCATGAAGAGGTGTCTATTCATGATTTCTATGTTGTTTTAAATCAGAGGATGGTGGAATTTACGTTTTATTCTCCAGCGAATAGCAACGATACGAAACAAGTAGAACTATTTAAGCAATCAGTCACTACTTTAAATGAAGAAAAAAGAACGGAAGCCAAGACAAGCGAGTCAATGGAGGAAAATACCGATCTTAAAATTGAAAATGACGCTGTCTCGTTTACTTTGACAGGTTACAAGATGATTACTGGGACAGAAGAAAAACGCCTATTGATTATTCGTTACTTATTTTTAAATAAGCAGACCGAACCTAGTATGCCTAATATCTGGAATTCCTTAGTGACAGCGAAACAAGATGGGCAAGATCTGACGGTTAGTTCAATAACTGAAAGTGCAGAGGTATCTGATTTGAGTTATCTACTACAAGTTGGCAAAACTGCAATTGGCAAAGATGATCTAGTAGAAACCGCTGTGGTATACGAACTGGTAGACTCGTCGATGTCTGATATTTCCTTTATATTTGACCAAGCGACCTTTAAAGATCAAGCGCCAATTATATTGCCAATCAAAGAATAAGGAGAATGGGTATGAAGAAAAAACTGATCCTATTAGCGACAGTTACACTCGCTGTGTTAACCGCTTGTCAATCAGGAAAAAACACAGCAAAAACTAAGTTAGCAGAGGATGAACAGGTGTTTACTTGGTGGGCAGATCGCAGTAAACCGTTTGGAAATCTAGAATATCTTGAGATTTCTGAGAAGGAAGCGACAGAGCTGATGGCAAATAAATTTGAGCTAAAAATCCCCCGTTTTTTTGATGTGGCAAAAGAAATTATTGAAGATGATTTAGTGAGTGATGCTGTGCAGCGAGAACCAGATATCTACAATGTGGTTGCATCAGGGAATGATCTCGTCTTATCCAGTCTGATTAAAATAAAGGATGCAAAGGGCAGTTATTTGTCTTATGGGAAAATTGAGTTGAAATATCAATACATGGGTCTTCAAAAGAAAGTCAAGTTACTTAGCCAAGAAGTATCCATTTACAATTTATCGGAAGATGAAACTTATCATGGGAAAGATGCAACGGCTGTGCTAAAACAATTAAGCAGCCTGATGAAATTGAAAGACCAAGACAAACTGCTGACAAAATTTACTGAAGAGACCAAAGAAAGTCAAAATAATGTTGGAAAAGAGATCAGTCTTTATAGAACATTGGATAAAGCGTATAAAAATAATTCGTTTGGGAAAAATTTGGTTGTAACCTTTAATGGAGCTGGCGGCATCAAAATTATTGAAGCCGCAATTTCAGATTATCGACTATAAAAAAGTAAACCTTTCATTATAGATAATATAGTTAAGCTTGTGTTTATATATCATTTTTTTATTTTTGTTCTTTGATAGGTTTCTTTTTGATGTGTAAATATAACAAATTATCAAGAATTACCGTAGCTAATGTTGTATTATTGCGAAGAAAAGCGCTGGAATTTTGAGTATATAGAGTTAATTTCAAAAAGAACTAAAAAAAAAGAAGTATATGTAATTCAATTTATGTTTTTAAAGATATAATTTTAATAGAAATAAATAATTATTTTGTATTTAAATAGTTAAATGCAATAATGTTCTTTATTAAATAGAAATAACCCTAATTTAACCTAAGTACACGGAAAAAATCGAGCTAAAGCAGAAATAAGAACTAGCTATGGTGAGTATGCGGTGAAAAATAGTATGAAGACAATGACTAAAAATAAATAGGGTAGTTAGTTGGTTTTCTTGTTTTCACCATACAGGAGAGTCAATAAATAAAGTTTGAATGAGTGACTAAGTATTTTAATTATTTGTATGGAACCTTGCATAAAAATAGTTAAAATACAGAAAAATACCTATTTAAACAGGAATCGAATGTATGGAGAAAATTTGAAATAAATGTGCCTAGATTGATTGCACATAAAATATTTTTTAAGAAAGGAGGATAAAATGAAAAAGAAAATAATCGGTCTAGTAATGGCGGCTGGCGTTATCTTATCTTCATTGCTCATTTACTCAGTGGGAAATAACCAAATTAAGGCCGAAGAAGTAGCGAATACAGGTTCTAAGTCAAGTGTAGATCCCTCTAGTTTAAGGGTGAAATTTCCAGATTATTCCCAACTTCCATGGCAATCATTGCCCCTTGGCGTACATGCGTTTAATGAACGTAGCTTTGATACTAGTTCTGCTGGAGCAACATTAGGCTGGCATTATGGGCGTTCAAGTGATAAAGTAATCCCTGATTTTAGTGGTGCTAATTTAGAGGAACTTAAAATGAATTTGGATTATGGCGTGACACCTACCACGGAACTAAATGGATATGTTCCTTATGGAACTAGTGGCGGGTTATTTAATACTGAAGAGGAAGAACCCATCGCTGGAGGTTGGACGGTATACCGAAGAGGCTTTCCAGTCAGTTCTGCACCGATAATATTTGCTCAAGGTGATAAAGTGATTGAACCTTTAAGTCAATTTGGACATGGTGATCCCAACCTAAATCAGCCAGCAGCGATTGCATCTAATGTAAAAGTCTATACAACAGGAACGGCCATTCCTGAAAAAGCAATTAAGGTGGAATATGAACTAAAAAATAATCCAGCTGTAAAAACGGCGAATATGTTTGAATTTCATGTGAAAGTTGAAAGTGTCGCTAGAATACTTGCGGGTAAAACAGTATCAGCCAATAGTCTAAAAGTGACGAATCTAAGTGAGAAAAAACTAGAGAATTTTGTTCTGGGAAGCCAGTATGATATTGATTTACTAGGAACATACAATCGTGGTTACGGCCAAGACGTATCTGACAATACCTTGCCAGTAAAATTTTTAGGGCATAATAGAGGGGTCAAATACACCGCGCATTACTTGAAAAGAACAAAATACGTAGATCATTTTCTTCTAAACTTTTATTTTGATACCCTTGATAAACCGGATAACTGGAGTGTAAAACAAATTAGGCCTTTAGGGCAAGTTGAGAGCTTTTATGATCCAGCTTACTCTGGATTTTCAGGTCCAACCGCTAGTGGTCAGGAAAATAACAATACGCCAGCTCCGGCAGGAAGTATCGCCTATTCTGCAGAACAAAAAGATCCTAAAATTACAGCAGCATACAATACAGCACTTTATATGAAGAATCAACCAGTTGATTTAGAAAAAAATCAGTCTACTGGTTATACATTCAACACAGCTGCAGGAGTTATGGATGCAAAGCAACCGTTGATTTTTGTGGATAGTCCAACCGCTTATTATACAGGAGAATCGCCGCAAAAAGTCAGTGGAACTGTCATGGATTATAAGGCTACCACAACGAGCTTAGACGTTATGTACTCATTTAATGCAAAAGGTCCATTCAAAAAAGCAACAACAGTTTCTTCATACGTACCAGGAGTGGATAAAGAATGGTCATTTGAAATTCCCACAGCTGAACTGGCACCCATTACTAAAGAAAAGATCGTGTATCTTAAAACTGTCAATAATGGAAACGTAGAATCAACTGTTGTGCAGCAATTGTTAGAACATAACGTAGCACCTACCTTGACAGCTGATAAATCTGTTGATTGGTTTATGACTGGATCAAGCTACACGATCAATGGACAATGGAAAGAAGCGGATGGAGATGCAGTCAGTCTGTACTATTCTCTTGATGGTGGAGCGCCAAAGCAATTTGAGAGCAGCCTTGTAAATAGTCCAGCAAATACTGATCGGAAGTTCAGTAGTGTTATTGCCGCAGCTGAATTAGGTGATACTGCTCATCAACTTTCAGTCTGGGCAGAAGACTCCCGTACAGGAGAATCAGCTGTAGAAACATGGACGATTAGTCCGCACAACCAACCTAACGCTTCAGCAAATTTAGCAATTGCGACACCAGAGATCTTTGAAGGGGAAACAGTCGTGTTCACCTCTACGTTCCAAAATTCTGCGCCGGCGCCTTCCATATGGAGAGATGTACTTTATGAAACAACTGAAGTATTCCCTGAACATGTAAAGGTAGATACAACTACGGTCAAATTAAATGGACAGGCAATTGCGGCAACGGATATTGAGTTTGGTGCTGATCGAAAATTGAAAGTCAAACTTGGAGAAATCAAACCAGGCATAGAGATGAATTTAACCTATAACGTTATGTCAGAAATTTCTAATCCGCCTATCCTGACACCAATAGAAGTAAACCAGGCATACAAAGTTAGTGGTATAACTGCTGATGAAACTGTGGTAACAGCCGTTTCTGGAGAACTAAAAGGATTTACAATCAAACCGAGAATCGCTGAAATAAAGATTTCTCATGTAAAAGAAGGATCCGATCCGGAAACCTCTTTAGCATCAGAACCTGTCAGATCAGGATTGATTGGAACAGAAGAAACGGTCTCTGCAAAAGCGATTGATGGGTATATCTTAAGCAAGGTGACAATTGACGGCGTAGAACAAACACCATACGCTAACTCAGCAAAAGTAAAATTTGGCGAGTCAAGTGAAGTGAAATTCTACTATCAAAACAAACCGAACCTTACTGCTAAACTAGATATTGCTTTACCAGAAATTTCTGAAGGAGAGAAAGTGACCTTTACTTCGACCATCCAAAACACAGTAGCAGCTCCGTCAGTACTCAACGATGTATTATACAAAACAACCGAAGCATTTCCTGAAAATGTCGATGTTGATTTAACATCTGTTAAGTTGAACGGTCAAGCCATACCGAAAGAAAATGTGGTACTAGGCAGTGCAAGACGATTAAATGTGAAATTAGGACAACTAGAACCAAGCATTGAATACAAATTAACCTATGATGTTGTGTCGAAAATAACAACACCACCGTTAATGACGCCACTTAAAGTAGATCAAGCGTACACAGTAACTGGGAAAAATGTAGATGCATCTGTTAGCGAAGCAAGTTCAGGAGCATTACAGTCATTTACGATCAAACCTAGAATCGATAGTATTTACACACTACACCTAGAAGAAGGCTCCGAACGTGAACTAGCGGAAGAGCCGGATGCATCAGGCATTGTAGGGGAAAAAGTCACAATTTCTGCTAAGAAAATTGATGGCTATGTTCTAAGTAAAGTACTCATTGATGAAGTTGAACAAGAAACAGTCTCAAATGAAGTGACTGTAACGTATGGTGAAAATTATTTGGTTGAATTTTATTACACAGGTGTCTTAGAAATTAAATCTGCACCGACAGGTTTTGATTTTGGTGTCGTTCCTTCAAGTTACGAAAAAGTGAGGGTCGAATCTGCGCTTGCCAAAGGGGATCCATTGGTCATTACAGATAATCGCTTAGGCAATCAAAATTGGACCTTGAATGCAACCTTAACAACACCGTTATCAAATAAATCTGGGAAAATTCTTCCAGATGTGATTCGTTACAAAAATGGCAACGAAGAAATCAAATTACGTGGTGAAGGAATGCCGATCGTGACGCGTGAAACAACGACCACTGGTGACTATAGTATCAGTGACACTTGGAGCTCTACCGGAGACGGATTTAAGATGGAAGTTGCACCAGGGATAGTCAATGAGCTAGGCAATTATCATGCTGAAATTTTATTTGAGATGGGTATAACACCATAATGGAGGAAAACAATGAAAATAAATAATCATGTACGACATGCGTTCTCCTTCATTGCGGTATTGTTCTTGCTTTTGGGCGTGCCCAAACTAGCACATGCTGCAGAAAATGGTGGCGCCATCCAAACGAATGGACAAATCACGTTTTTTGAAAGCGAACCTTCAAGTAGTAGCTCAACTGAACCGACAACGAGTACTAGTTCATCCTCCAGTTCAACTGCGACGACAACTAGTGATCAAACGTTCTTACCTGGTAAGCCAACAAAGCCAGTCGGTAGATATCCATCTACAGGTGAGCTAGTGGGGAAAAGTTTGTCAGTCACAGGTCTAGCATTGTTGCTAATTCTTCTTGTTCTGTATTTATGGAAACGTAAAAAGCATGCAGAGCAAAAAAGGAGGAACTAGGATGATGCACACAAATATGAACCGATTGGCTGCACTATTTCTATGTTGCATGGCTCTTGTCGTGACGACTCAACCAGCATTTGCTGAGGGAGCGGAAGCAGGGGTTGAGATTCAGTTTTCTGGTAGACCAGATGAAGGAGACGGCATTAGAGATCCTGAAAATGCGGATGTCATCGTTGATCCTGGTAAAGTCAACAAAACAGAAGGCCTTTTGCGCTTTGATTTTGTACCAGAGCTTAACTTTGGTGCAAGCGAAATTTCAGACAAAAATATAGTTTTTCCGGTAAATGCCCAACAGTTCAAAGATGAAACGACCGCTAGAGGGCAGTTCATCCAACTTTCTGATTATCGTGCGAACCCCACTGGCTGGACTTTGCAATTGCGACAAGAAACGCAATTCAAAAGTGAAGCACAAGATGGGGCAGTCTTAAAAGGCGCCGTTTTATCGTTTGATAATTCCTGGACAAATTCGAAAAAAGACGCATCTTTAGCACCAAAAGTCTCAAAAGAAGTGATTCGCTTGAATAACATTGGCGAGACATATAATTTGGCAGAAGCGGCTTTCGGGAATGGCGGGGGAACTTGGAGCATTGTCTTTGGTGCTTCCGAAAATAATCCCAAAGGCCAGGCTACGACAGTATCCGCAAAAGTGGATGAACAAAATAAACCAGTTATTGATGAAGCAGTGAATAAAGCGGCCTACATCAATAGCGCTGTACAACTAACCGTTCCAGCGGCAACAGAGAAACAACCTGGAACCTACTCAACGGTGTTAACTTGGATCATATCCGAGCTACCATAAATAAACAACATAATATTAGGAGGAAACACAAATGAAATTAACACACAAATTATGCGGTGCCGCTTTATTAGCAGCAGTAGGCATGGCAGTAGCAATCCCAAATTCAGTAAAAGCAGCTCCAGGAGCTGCACCAGCTGCAGGAATGGATATTCAATTTACGGCCAACACAGGTGACGGAACAACAAATACAATTACAGATGGCGACGGTAGTGGTGAAGGAACTGTAACTTCTGGTCTTGTAACGACAGATGCTGGTACTTTCGGTGTTAGAGCAATCACACCATTAAAATTTGGTTCAGATAATTCATCTGCTTCTGGTACTGGACGTCACTTCTTTGCGAAAAACTTTGTAGCTAATGATGGTGAAGGTTCTACTGATCAAATTATTGCACCAAACTATGTTGAATTCGTAGATGACCGTTCAGAATTAGACCATAAATATGAAATCACTGCTCAAATCACAAGTGAATTAAATACAACAGTTGGTACAGAAAACACTGTAAAAAAATTAGACGGTGCTACATTACAGTTCTTAAATGGACGTGTTAAATCAGAAACTGATGTAACAGATGCTTTAACACCAAAAGAAGCTGTTGCAACAACAGCAGTTACCTCTAAAGAATCAACAGTAATTCTTAACCATGTAGATGCGGCTAAAGGTCGTGGACGTTTCAAAATGTTATTTGGAACATACGCTGCAGAAGGCGATACAAATTCAGAAAAATCTGTAAAACTAAACATTAAAGATGAAACTGAATTATTCCAAGATACAAACTACCAAGGTGAAATCACTTGGTCAATGAACGTTTTACCATAAGTCGTAAGACGGTAATCGATCAAATCATATTATAAAAGCATCGCTAAACAAGGTCGGCCGATTCTTAGGAGTCGGCGGCCTGTTTCTTGGTGAAGAGAAAGGTCAAAAAAATGAGAAAACTTAAAGTAATTTGTTTTAGTTTTATATTATACATAACTTGTTTCAGTATTGGAACAGTAGCAGCATCGGCAGCAGAGTCTGAAGATATCGGGAACTTTAACTTCAAAATGATCCGGCCGGAAAACCAAATAGGTGACACGGGTTACTTCAATTTAAAAATGAAGCCAAGTCAAAAACAAACGGTTCAAGTCGAGATGTCAAATATCACAGATAAAGAAGTCACTGTCGAAATTGCGCTAAATAGCGCTAAAACGAACTCAAATGGGGTGCTGGAATTTGGCCCGACTGTGTTTAAAGAAGATGCGTCCTTAAAGTATAACTTTAAAGATATTGTCAAAGGTCCTGAAACAATTACGATCCCAGCCAAACAAAAAATTCCGTTGAATCTAGAAATTACAATGCCAGCCGACTCCTATGATGGAATCATCACAGGTGGTATCCAAATGCAGGTCCAAAAATCAAAAGAACAGCTGGAAAAAGAAAAGAAAGAAAAGCAAATCGTGAACCGTTATGCCTATGTCTTAGGAATGGTCTTAAAAGAAACCGATACAGAAGTGAAACCAGAATTGGAATTTAGTAAGTTTTATCCAGAACTTGCTAATTATCGCAATGCAGTCTTTGTAAACTTCTCAAATGTCCGTTCAGAGTTTTTGAATGATATGACAGTTGACATGCAAGTGATGAAAAAAGGTTCGGATGAAGTTCTTTACGATACGAAAAAGACTAATATGCGAATGGCACCTAATTCAATGATCGACTTTCCAGTTGAGATGAATGGTGAACGGATGGAGCCAGGTGACTATACAGGTCACGTATTGGTGACCAGTGGTGACCAAAAATGGGAATGGAGTAATGATTTCAAAATTACCAAAGAAGATGCAGATAAATACAACGCACAAGATGTTACCTTAGTACAAGAACGTGGCTTCAATTGGCTATTGATAGCGTTGATTGCCGGTGGCGTTATTTTAGTGGTAGGTCTAGTGTATTTTGTGGTTCGAATGACCCTGAATAAAAAGGCAGCATCTAAAAAAAGAAAAAAGAAAACCGTAAAAAAATGATCGTAAAAAAAAGTGTATTGCTATTATTTAAAGGAGGAGGAGGAACGAAGTGAGTATTCTAGATTGGCTATTTATCTTAATGTTATCCTCTTCTGTGCTGTTTCTCTTTTTCGGTGTGATTTGTGTAGTGTTATCTATTCGTAAACAAAAAAGATATACCTTGTTGAAGAGTAAGCGAGTGAAAAATAAGCGGAAAAAGCAAAAAATCAAGCGAATGCTGGCTAAGCTAAAAAAGCAGCAAAAGAAAAATATCCGAACCAGCGTCTTCTTGTTTCTTTTAGGTGCATTGACTTTAGGTGGTGGAATGTATGCTCGTTACTATCAACAAACCAATTTAGAAACAGAAGATGCTAACGCGATTATTCAAAGTTACTTTTTAGTTGGAGAAATTGAAAAAGATCTGCAAAGTCTTTCAGAAGGCAGTGATCCTGGCAAAGTCAATGAGAAATTAACAGAGATGACCTCGCTGTTGATTACGTATGGAAATAAAAATGCGTTTGGCGGATTGAGTTTAGATGGACAAAAAAAGCTGAACCGTTATTATGCTTTAGTCCGTGAATTTGGTGTGAACTTTAGCAGTCGCACGCTGGAAAACTTAAAAGACACTGCATACGTTGCTAACTATTTAGAAGATATAACCAAAATCAAAAAAAGTCAGAAACAAATTTTTGACGTCTTTAAAGTGAATGAAACTGCATTAAATCAAAAGAAATAGTGTTAAAGAAAGTATCAGGAACAGAGAATGACAAATCAAAAAAAACAAAAACGACCTGTTCGTCAAGTCAAAGATGACTCCTTCCAGCCTAAAAAAAAGCGGCGCAAGCCAGCAACGAAAAAAAAGAGCGCAACAAATTCTGCGGGTGTCTCTAAAAAAAGACAAACCCAACAGAAGAAGCGAAGAAAGCAAAAAAAATACAAGCGAATGCTAACAGAGCTGATTTTAACTGTGCTGATTTCTAGTGTGCTACTGTTGCTGATCAGCTTTTTGACGATTTCTTTGCCAAGGGTGGAAGGTTATTCTATGATGCCGACATTAGAAGATCACGATAGAGTATTTGTGAATAAATTAGGGAAGCTAAAACGGTTCAAATTGGTTTATTACAAAGATCCAAAAAGTCAGGCAACGACCATTCGACGGATTATTGGAACACCAAAAGAATCCTTATATTATAAAGAAGATCGTTTATTCATCAATGATCAAGAGGTTGTTGAACGATTTATTGCTGATCAGATTGCTAAAACTAAGCAGAGTAACAGTGTATTTACCAAGGATTTTTCTTTGTCGAAAGATATGGGAGACGATCAAATTCCCGCAGGAAAATATGTTGTTCTGGGCGATAATCGATCGTATGCAGCGGACAGTCGGATGTTTGGCTATATTGATGAAAAAGATATTATCGGAGTTGTGGAAGCAAGAATCTTTCCAATCCACCGGATGACTCGTTTCTAAAAAAGAGAAAGTGAACGTAAATCAATGCAAAAAAAAGTAAAAAAGAACCCGTTAGTTGGGGAAAGTAATCCTAAAAAAAATCGTTCAATCATCAAAGGACTTTTTTTATTTAGCCTCGTTATTGCCTGCCTTTGGTTTTTGATTTGTGTGAAAACACACCGCATTGATGGGCATTCTATGGAGCCGACGCTAATAAATAATGATCGAGTCCTGGTTTTTAAAAAAGTGGCTCCGAAAAAGCGTTCATTAATTACCTTTAGCCCAAAAGACAAACCAAATAGCATGTATGTTAAGCGAGTGATTGGAATGCCAGGAGACAAAATTCAGCTAGAGCAAACATCATTGACAATCTTTTCTGCCAAGAATGAGAAGCAAAAGAAAGTAGCTTTATTTGAAGGCGATCAGCCTGATGGAACAACTACGATAGCGCTATCTGCAGAAGTCGCAAGATTAGTTGAGCATTTAACTGAAATTCCAGAAAATAAATATTTTGTTTTAGGTGATAATCGAAAAAAATCTAGAGATAGCCGCCAATTAGGACTGATCGATCGGTCGCAGATCGAAGGTGTTGTGAAGTATCGCTACTACCCGATATCAACACTAGGTTGTATAGATGAATAAATCACAGAAATTAGTGAGGAGAACTATGAAGAAAATCAAAGCGTTTATACAGGTGAATTACTTAGCAGTATTGGCAAGTTTTTTTCTGCCAATACTTATTTTGGCATTTGCGTACTATCAACAGGGAATCTATTATGGCAGTGAGACAACGCTGTTAGCCAGTGATGCATTTGCCCAGTTTTCCAATTTTTATGCCAGCTTTAATAATATGCTACATGGAAAGCAAGATGCTTTATACACATGGTACGGTTCTTTGGGATTAAATTACTGGGCCTTAATGAGTTATTATTTAAATGGAATTTTTACCCCGATTGTCTTTTTCTTTGACAACTTACATATACCCGACGCCATGTATGTGATTACTTTACTAAAGTTTGGCTGTATGGGACTTAGTTTTTGGACATTTACTTATTTTACTTTCAAGTTGCCTCAATGGGTAAAAATTGGCATGAGCATCAGCTATGCTTTGATGAGTTACGGGATTGCTTATTCACCGATGATCATGTGGTTGGATGCACTGGTGTATCTACCGTTAGTGATTCTAGGCATTCATCGCTTGATGGATGAGAAAAAGCCTGGACTGTTGTTTATCAGCTATCTCTTGTTGTTTTTATCTAATTTTTATATGGCATTTATGGTAGGCGTATTTACTTTTTTATATTTTTTCGCCAAATTATGCACAAATTGGGTCAAATACAAAAAAACAATTGGGTTTTATCTGATCACTTCATTGCTTGCAGGTGGCGCTTCGATGATCACGATTTTACCGACAATTTTTGATTTGAGTAATAACGGAGAAAAATTAACGGAAATGACACGCTTATTGACGCCGGATACTGGTCCTTGGGATATGATCACCAAGAGTATGAGCCTGGTTTATGACACCTCTAAATATGAAGCCGCGCCATTTATCTATGCAGGTCTGGTACCGTTAATCTTCTGTCTGTTTTATTTTGTCACTAAAAAAACTGCTTTACGGGACAAACTTATTTATGGAAGTTTAGGCTTGTTGCTGGTGGTTAGTGTGTATATTCAGCCATTGAATTTATTCTGGCATGGACTGCATTCACCAAATATGTTTCTGTTTAGATTTAGCTTTTTGGTTTCATTTTTCATTTTGCTTTTTGCAGGTTATGGTCTGGAGAAAATGGAAAAACAAGAATTGAATCAGCTTGTCAATATCGGAATTGTTTTATTGGGTGTATTCATCAGTGCGTATTTATTTTCTAATAAAAAAAGATATGACTATCTTACAAGAGAGTCATTGGTCGTTTCGGTCGTTTTTCTGTTGTTATATGTAGGATTGGCTTTTGTATATTATCACAATCGCTATCGCAAATTGCTGCCGTTGATCTTTTTGGTGCTGGTCGGAGCGGAGTTAACAATGAATACGCAAGCGATGGTCGCAGGAGTTCGCAAGGATTGGAATTATCCAAAGCGGGAATTGTACAGTGAGTATTATCGCGATATCAAGACATTGACGGATGAAACGAAGCGAATAACGCCTGATTTTTATAGAATGGCGAATGTCGACCCTATTTCTCATAATGAAAGTTTTAATTATGGGTACAGCGGAGTCTCTATGTTTTCATCGATTCGTAATCGGCATTCATCTAGTTACATGAACCAGCTAGGTTTTCGTTCAACTGGGACGAATTTGAACATTGATTACAAAAACAATACCTTATTAATGGATTCATTATTAGGAATCAAATTTAACCTAGGAAGACAAGCACCAATGAAGTACGGCTTCACTAAAATTGCGCATCAAGGTGCGTACGATTTGTATGAAAATCAGTATGCCTTGCCATTAGGAATGCTAACGGATAAAGAGATTTATCAGAAAGAAGCCTTTCATAATCAAGAAAGTCTGCTTAATCATCTGGCTGGAAAAAAACAAGCACTATTTTCTTTCAAAGAACCTAAAGAAATCGCTAAAGAAAATGTGATCGTTCAAAAAGAGGGAGACATTGTTTTTCTATCAGAAGAAAAACCGTCTGCTGATAAAAGCATGACCTGGTCTGTTGAGGTACCAGCTGATTCCCAAGCCTATTTGAACTTACTTGTAGAAGATAGCGGAGCGATGCGGGATGCAGTGGCAGAAGTGACGGTTAACGGGATCAGTCGATCAGCGGATATGCAAAGAACAGGTCAGTATTATAATCTTGGCTACTATGAACAGGCAGCTACTGTAACAGTAAAAGTGGCCTTTCGTGGTGTTCCTGTTATTAAAATGGCACGTCCAGATACCTTGATCTTAAATACCAAAGTGTTTAAATCCACGATCGAAGCAGCGCAAAAAAAGGGTGTTGAGTTTAAAGGCACAGGTAGAAAATTAACGACAGATGTGTCTTTAGAAAAAGAACAGGTTTTATTTACCACCATTCCTTACGATAAAGGCTGGAAAGCCTATGTAGATGGAAAAGTAGTCCCAGTTAAAGCCGTAGAAGAAGCCTTTTTAGCGATGCACATACCAGCGGGTAAGCATCAGGTAGAACTGGTCTTTTTACCACAAGGCTTTGTTTTAGGCGCCAGCTTATTCATTAGCTGTATTGCGTTATTTTCTCTATTTTTCTGGTATACAAGGAAGAATAGAGTGTTGAATAGAGAGGAACATTTAGATGAAAACAATGTATAAAAAAATATTTTTTGTTGCTCTGTTTTTAGTTTTATTGACGGGCTGTTCAGATGGACTATCTAAAGATAAGGCAGTTTTTTCAGGCCAAGGTGTTAGCTATGCCTTTCGATTGCCTGCTACTTGGAAAGAAAGTAGCAATGTTCAGGAAACGTATAATCGTCAAGCAGTCTATGGTGCTGAAGACACTAAAAGTAATTCCCATTTGTTTGTTTTAACGTATTTGAAAAAAGAAGTAAATCGGGATGATTTTGCTAAAAAGACCAGACTTGAATTACAAAAAAGATACAACTATAAAGAGCTATCTGGCGTTTACATGAAAGAATACGAAATTAATCACCATAAAGCCATCAAATATACTTTAAATACGAAATTTAAAGAAAAAGACGTGTGGGCCCACTTTTATTATGTGGAAACGGAGCACGGTTTTGTGGAAATGATTTTTTATTCGGCAAATGACGGAGAGTATAAAAAAAGATCAGAGATCATCGATGCCAGCGTAGAAACGTTAGTAGAAACAGAAGCTAAAACAGCCGATTCAACAGTAGGAGAATCTGGGGTAGAAGATGAGCAAGGCGATACGATTGAAGTTAAAAATGAGCGAATGACGATTGTGATCGATGGTGTAATGAAGTTACCTGATGGCGATAAAAAATCACTGTTGATCATTCGTGCCCAAGTGACTAATAACGGGGATGCGCCATTGACTCCAAATGATTGCCAACAACTAATAAAAGCGACACAAAAAGAAAAGGTCTTAGCTCAAGGAACGATTTCAGAAGAAAATCCTGAATTAGATGTAAAAGGTTTGGTGAAAAATGGCACGAAATCAATTAATAAAGGTGAAACGATTGAGGCGGCACTAGTGTATGAATTAAGCACAGATGATCAACAAGTACTATTGAATTTTTCTAAAGAGGAATTTAAAGATCAGCCAGCTCGCATGATCAATTTATCAGAATGATGATTAGAAAGGAATAATCAATGAAAAAAATAATACGGATAGTCTCAGCCTTCCTGTTGCTTCTGGCGTTAAGCGGCTGTGCGGCATCGAATGGGCATGACACGTTGAATGCCAAAGATAAACCTTTGACTTGGCAAGGAAAAAAAGAAAAACCGTTTGGAAAATTTGAATACAGAAAATTAGATGAAGCAGAGGCTAAAAAATTATTAGAAGATAAGTTTTTAGTAGAGCTGCCACAGTATTATGAAGATATCAATATTGTGTTTAACAAGCATTTTGAAACGGAAGCTAGTAAGCTAGAACCCGTTGAGTATTCCATTACAGCAAATGGGGAGAGCCTTTATTTTAGAGCAATCAACAAATATTCTCAAAATGAAGAGTTAAAATTATTTACGTATATCGATTTTGAGTATCAGTTTGATCAAGAGAAAAAGCAAGCAACCTTAAAAAATCAGACAATAACAATTGCAAACCCAACGCAAGAAGGACAGCTTCCTAAAAATGATTTTGAGGAAACCGTCAAAGATTTGAGCAGTTTAATGAATATGAATATAAGGAAAAATTTAGAAGACCTGCAGACGTTGATGGACAAAGAGAAAGGGAAGCTTGGCGACGCTGTTTTACAAGTATATGAAAATACCAAGGATGCCAAAGCGGCCAATGAATTGCAAAAGTCAATTGCAGTAGAGTTAAACGAGCAAGAGCATATTATACAGACATTTTTCTATATTACAGATACGATCGATGAGGATCAGTAAGAAGGGGAAGTAGATGAATAAATTCAAAAACATTCGACAGAATAAACCAATTTTTTTTCTATTACTATATAGTCTGTTTCTGATCTTGAGTATTGGTAGTATTTATTGGTCATTGATCCATCGTCAGCAGTTATTTTTAGGTGATGATATTCAGTTTCATTTGGGACGGATTGAAGGATTGAAATTGTCTATCTTTAATGGCGATTTCTTTCCTAAGATCAATTATTTTTTCTTAAATGGAATGGGGTATGCTTCAAATATTTTTTATCCAGATTTATTGTTATATCCGGCCGCTTTATTAAGGCTTGCGGGGGTATCTATTGCTCAATCGTATATTATTTATCTGATCGGGATCAATTTTTTAACGTTTGTCATCAGCTATCATGCGTTTTATTTCTGGCGTAAGAGCCCAGCGAAAAGTCTGATGTTCTCACTCTTATACACGTTAGCTTCGTATCGTTTAAGTGATGTGATTTTTCGAGCAGCTTTAGGTGAAATTTTAGCCTTGATGGTACTGCCGATCGCATTTGTCGGATTATTAAAAATTGTTGATGGAGAATATCGGCAGTTTTACTGGTTGACGATTGGGATGGCCTTGCTCTTTGCGAGTCATTTGATCACGGCATTTATCTTCTGTTTGTTTATTGTGGTATTTTTGCTGCTGAATTGGCGTAAGCTAGTTCAAGAAAAACAAAGAGTCGTATTTTTGGCTATTGCAACAGTGAGCACGGTGGGGCTAGTCGCGCTGTACTTATTTCCTATGCTGGAGCAACTCCAATTCCAAAAGCTAGCTGTTCAAACAGATCAGATGTTTTATTTGGAAAAAACAGCCCAATCTTTTTCTTATTATTTGAAAAATGCCTGGAACAATCTTGGATTTAATAACGTGGGTCTATTGCTCTTGGTTATGATGGTTCTTTTCATAGTCAGAATAAAGAATATTTCCAAGTTAGGGAAACAGCTGTTGTTTAGTAGCGTGCTCTTTTTATTTTTGGCGACTAATTATTTTCCGTATCGTTATTTCAATCAAACCTTGTTGAACACTATTCAGTTTCCTTGGCGTTTTTTTACAATAGTAACCTTATGTATGTGTTGGTTAGTCAGTGACCAGCTGGATGTTTTGCTTCCACAAAAAAAATGGGTTCAACGAATGACTCTGCCTTTAATTGGACTAGTGCTGATTGTTTCCAGTCTTTTTTATCAGTCAGGCTTAAAAACGACGGTCTTGGAAAAAGAGCGAATAGTTCCCTATTCATTCTTCTCTGAATTAAATCCAGAAGTCTTGGGTTATGGCCGTGAATATTTGCCCAGTGGGTTTAAATATATGATGGATCCTCATGGCTTGATCATTGAACCGCCGACGACTAAGGTAAGTAATCTGAGCCGGACTTACAATGTAATGACTTTGGATTTTCAAGAAGCTGAAAAAACCAGACTACTCTTTCCAATTATTTATTATAAAGGGTACCAAGTAGAAGTAGAAGGTCAGGCCACGGTCAGTAAAATCAACAAAAGCACGATTCCATATGGCTTTTGTGAAGTTGAGGTGACGGGAACGGGGCGTCTAACTTTTTGGTATGAAGGAACACTGGTGCAAAAAATTTCTGCAGGAGTCTCCTTGATTTCAGCCGTGCTCTTATTGTGTTATATCCTCCTGACAAATGGAAATAACACAGAGTGGAAAAAAATTAAAGCGCGAATCAAGACAAAGGACTAGAAAAATCTCAGACTATAGATGGATGTATCTCTCAAGAATAAAAAGTACAATGAAACAGTAGAGAAATGACAAAGAGGAACAGCCACTAAATAAAAGTCGAAAGAGATTGGGGAAATGAATCATGAAGCGTTTATATAAAACAGTAGTATTTGAGATGAGTTTGTATTATGGGTTACTGGCGATCGTTCTGCCATTGATTTATGCTGTGACCTATCATATATCATTTATGTCCGTATTTAACTTAGAATGGCTTGCTGTGACGTTATTTATATACCCAATCGTGCTAGTTATATCAATGATTCGTTATGGCTATTATCGAGTAAGAAAAACGAGTCACTTTTAATCGAAAAGGATCAGAACATTCAACTAAAAAGGAATGTTCTGATCCTTTTTTTACTGTTTATAAAGGGTCATTATTTGTAATTTGCGAACGGGTGCTATAATCATTCGAGAATGCGTTTATATACGTATTTTAATAAAAAACGTATATATATAATTAAAATGTGATTTAAACGGTTTTTTCATTGTTGTTACACACTTTCATTTAATTTTTTTTCGTTTTAAATTATTCGAAATAGTTATCAGTATTGTAAACTTAATAAAATGTAAAAAATATGGTGATTCCACCAATTTTATTTGTTATTATTAGGGAGGAAAAAGGAGGTGAAATAATGAAAAAATTTGTTGTTATTTTAGGTTTAGTTTCTCTTTTTGGTTTAGGTAATTTAGCTTTATTACCAAGTCAAGCACAAGCTGCTGTGACTGTTTCTGAAACTGTTCCTGCTCAACGTGGTCAATATTTTTCTGCAAATGACGTGAAAAATAGTAGAGCAATTAATTCCGAATTAGCGTTATTAAAACTAACTAAAAAGAATGCTAACTTTGATTTAGTTGTCGGTGAAGTTGACTTCTTTGGCGGAACTGGTTTTAAAAATTTTGAAAAAGCTGAGTTAGAAGCAGTTGTTATGCCTGGAATCCCTGGATATACAGGATACTACACTGTGGAAAATTACAAAGTTTCAAAAGGAAAATGGTTCATGTTTGCTTATGTAGACAAAAAAGGTACGATTAAGGATTACTTCTTCTTAACTCCTGAGAGATAAGTTGAACAAATGCTTGGAAGAGTAGTCAGAGCAATCTGATTATTCTTCCTTTTTTAGGTATTGACATTGAAACGATAGAAGAGCACATCAACTTTGCGCGGATGTGCTCTTCTATCGTTTATAATGTTAATTGTTCCATATTAAATGCGTCAGTCATGGCTTGTGTAGCTTTTTTCATCGGAGTCACAGATTCTAATTCTCCTTGAACTGCGATCCGGGTTGTGGCATACATATCCCCACAAGTGATCAACGTAATCATTTTTTTACCGGGAACATCATCAATCAACTCCACACGTGAAGGATCGATTTTTTCTACGTAAGTGATTTTATATGTATAAACATTCGTTAAATCAGTTGTGTAAATCAATTCTCCTGGTTTTGAATATTCAAGCGGTGAAAACAATGAAATCATATCCTGGACACGATGACTTGCAAGAGCGTAATTCCCTTTGCCCATTTCTTGGTCAGGTTTCATCGTTCCAGCCCCTGTTAGTAAAACAACATTATCCAGTCCTCTGAAAATCGGTAAATTGATTTTTACATCGGGCAGTGCTACAGCACCTACTACGGGTAAATTTTTGTTCGCTAGCTGCGCTTTGAGCACGGCTTCTGTACTTAATGATTCAACTGCTGCAAAATCAAATGTTGTATCTGTTTGATTGTTTTTTTCGATGTCCTCAGGGGTTAACTTTTCAACAGCATATGCTTTTCCATTTTGCTGGATCAACAGGTTTCTGATTTGTGTATTGAAGACAAGAGCTAAACCAACAACTAACAATAAGAATAGGAAGATGTTTATCAGCCAATTTCTTTTTCGGGATTTTTTCTTTTTGGGGCGGTCTGTTCTGGTGGCCATATTCTCCCTCCTTTTTATCCTAGTGTATCATAAATTGTTTTGAAACCCTAGCTTAAAATCTTTAGGTTTTTCTAAATATTGTTTTTAAAAAGGAACCTTAAAAAAAATGCGAAATAAGGCTTTGTGTTCTTGTCGTCAAGAAATGGCAAAGTTAAAAAGTCATTGCTTTTTAACTCTTTGTAACTGAATCTTAAAATAAAAGACACAAGCTTTTCTTTTCGAAATATTGTAGAATAGAGTAGAAGACAATTAATGGGGGTGATAGAACAAATGTTGGATTTGATTTATGTACATATTGATATGACAAGTAATGCAGTATTATCAAAAGGGATCACACATACAGACTTTACTCGCTCCATTGTTCATCACCCTAAAAACTTACTATTACTGAACCCTTCTGCTGAGGAAGGGGAATACGATATGCACAGCGGATTGAAAATTATTCGCGGACAAGAAAATGTTGATCAATATTTTTCTACTACTGAACGTCGTAGAACCAATGAAGAAATCAAATGGATCGATTTTTCAGACGTTACGATGCTCAAGGAATTAACACCACTGGAAATTTCAGAGCTGCTTTATTTTGGGCACATGAAAACAAGTTTGCATTCACCATTCTTTTACAAACTACAAAATGATTTCGTCTTTTTTGAGTTTGTGGATCATATGACGCGCGTTTATTATCGTTATATTGACGAATTTTATCGGATTCTGGCAGATAAAATCACCCGTGTGATTTTAGAAAAAGTCAACGATCGGAAAACATTCTTCAAAAGAGGGGTTTCAGTTGAGAAGCTGGATGGAGAGTTGTTAAAAGAAATGAAGCCGATTTTACAAGAAGGGATTGTTTTTTGTTTCGATCAGATGGACGTTAAAGGCAAAGAATATCATATCCCAATTCACATTGTGGAAGATTCTTTATGGAAAACAAAAAACTTTGCTTATCGAAATGAACCAGTGGTTGCGATCTTGATTTATAATACAGCGAAACGCACATGGCGTTTGATTCAGGAAGATGAATTTGGCTTTACTGATTTACCAAGGCATGCCTAATAATAGAAGAAAGCAACTGATTGAGATATAACTCGTAGCGTTATATCTCAATCAGTTGCTTTTTTATTTTTAAATATTTTTTTGTAATCTTAAGCGCTTGGCAATTTTTTCAATGAGAAAAAGTGCTGGCAGTTGTGAAGTAAGTTCGATTGTTTTGTCATGGTTATCACTCGTTTTATAAATGGTTTCCCGATTGATGGTATAAGGAATATTTAAGTCGGACATGCGGCTGATGGTCGAACTATCACTGTTGGTAATAGAAATAATCGAGCATTTTTTTGTATTTAAACGTTTAATATAATGAATAATTTCTTTGGTTTCGCCAGTTACAGATAATGCGATGACACAGGTTCGAGCTAGGATGTCATCGGGAAACCATTCAATCGGGTAGTTCGAAGGATCTTCAATGCGCAAGGCTGTTTGCGATAAATTGGTAAAATAAAGCGAACCGTAAGCCGCAATGGGTTCAGAGGAGCCTGAGCCAAGAAAAAGTACCAAACCTTTATCTGATAATAGCTCAACGGCTTGCTTGATTTTATTATCAAGGAAGGGCTCATTGATTCGTTCCAGAAAATGGATATGTTGTGTTTCATCTACATCCGCGATTTGGGCTTGATTGATAGAGTCATAATATAATTGAAGCTTGACTTTAAATTCAGAAAAACCGTTGCATTCGAATTTGTGACAAAAACGTAAAATGCTGGCGGTACTAGTGTGTGTTTCATCTGCTAAATCTCTGATTCGCATGTACGTGACAATCTTCAAATGATTGGCAATATAGTGATAAATCTCATACTCTAAAGGATTTAAATCAGGAACATAGTCTAAAAAAAGCATCGTGTCCTCCTTCTAGTTACAAACTGTGACAAAATTGTGAGAAATGACAAAAGATGTTACTTATCACAAAGGAATGAAAGCGCATAACAAAACGTTATAATCAATGCTATACTCCAATTATAAATTGTGAAAGCGTAATCTGCAAGGTGGTAGGATAAGAAATATTCAACACTTGCTGCGTGTTCAAATTTAGATTAAGAAGTGGAGGAACGATGGATGAATAGAACATTTCCAAAGACATTTTTCTGGGGGGCAGCCTCTAGTGCAACGCAAGCGGAAGGGCGAAAAATTGGGGACGGTAAAGGAGAAAACATCTGGGATTATGCGTCAAAAGAATACAATCATCGTTTTTATGATGGCGTTACGACAGAAACTACCTCTTTATTTTATCGTGATTATCAACAGGATATTCAAAAAATGCAGGATATTTCTTTTAACTCATTTCGAACATCGTTGTCTTGGTCACGTTTGATACCGAATGGCACAGGGGCAGTCAATCCTGAGGCAGTCGCTTTTTACAATGACATGATCAATAAATTGATTGCTAAAGGCGTCGAACCGTTTATCAATTTGTATCATTTCGATATTCCAATGGTGCTTCAAGAGAGAGGAGGATTTGAGAATAAAGAGGTGATCGATGCATACAAACAATATGCGAAAACATGCTTTGAGTTATTTGGGGATCGAGTGAAGTATTGGTTTACCTTCAATGAGCCGATGATTCCAGCCGAAGCTGGCTATCTGCATGATCGACATTATCCATATGTTGTTGATTTTAAACGAGCAGCGACTGTCTTACACAATATTATTTTGGCGCATTGCGAAGCGGTTGCTGTCTATCGGAAAATGAATTTATCTGGAAAAATCGGGATCATCATGGATGTGATACCTGTGTATCCTCGCAGTCAAAATCCAGCAGATCTCTATGCGGCTGAAATGGCCGATTTGTTTTATACAAAAAGTGTTAATGACGCTATTTTGAAAGGAAAATATCCGGAACGCTTAAAGGACGTTTTAACAGAATATAATCAAGTGCCAGAAGTGACTGACGCTGATTTAAAACTGATTGCCTCCACAAGCATTGATTTATTAGGAATCAATTATTATCGTCCAAGAAGAGTCAAGGCTAAGGAGTGCGTGCCTAATCCGCAAGGCGTTTTTTCACCGGAATGGTTCTTTGATGAATATGTGATGCCAGGTAGACGAATGAACACCTCTCGTGGCATTGAAATTTATCCTAAAGGAATTTATGATATTGCGAAAAAAATTCAGACAGAATACGGCAATATTGATTGGTTTGTTTCTGAAAATGGGATTGGCATCGAAGGCGAAGAAGCCTTTATTGAAGATGGCATGGTTCAAGATGATTATCGCATCGATTTTTTGAAAGAGCATTTGACGTATTTAAATCAAGCGATGAGTGAAGGAAGTAATTGTTTAGGCTATCATATGTGGACCTTTGTGGATTGTTGGTCGTGGGGCAATGCGTACAAGAATCGCTATGGCTTTTATCGAATGGATCTGGCGACAGGTGCAAAAACAATAAAAAAATCTGGTTTATGGTTTAAAGAGTTGATTGAAAATAATGGATTTGATTAAAGAAAGGATGAGTGATTCTTATGATGAAAACGCTGGATAATTTAGCGATGAAACTATTGCCGATCGCAAATGCGATCGGTAATCAGAGGCATCTACAAGCAATTAGAAATGGTCTGATCTCGATTCTGCCCTTAACGATTGTGGGCTCGTTTTTCACGATTTTGTTGAATCTGCCAATTCCCGGATATTCTGAAATGATTGCGCCTTACTTAGCGGCTTTAGATGTTCCGTTTCGTTTTACGGTTGGGTTGATGTCATTGTATGCGGCATTTACGATCGGTTCATTTCTTGGCAATACGTATAAATTAGATAAGATCACCAGCGGCTTTCTTTCGATGCTGGCGACACTTTTGATGGTCATGCCAGTCAATCTTCAAGAAGGTGTCGATGTCGCTGGAAATGCAGTCGCAGGCGGTCATTATATTCCGATTACACCACTAGGCTCACAAGGATTATTTGGCGCGATCGTGGCGGCGCTGATTTCTGTTGAAATTTATCGTTTTACAAAGGAAAAAAAGCTGGAGATCAAGATGCCTGATGGCGTTCCTCCTGTTGTTGGTGAGTCATTTGCAGCGTTACTGCCGACGCTGTTAGTGATCTTGGTCTTCTGGATCCCTCGTCATTTCTTTAACTTTAATTTAAATGACCTGTTAAGTGTGGCAATTTCACCTTTGAAAGTCTTTTTGACCGGAAATAATATTTTTGGCGGTATTATTACGCAATTTATGATTTGTTTATTCTGGGCTTTAGGGATTCATGGACATGCTGTTTTAGGACCGATCATTCGTCCGTTTTGGGATCAAGCGATCATCGAAAATGCGGAGCTGTTTCAAAATGGAACGAGTGCGTTTCAGTTACCGAATATTTTTACAGAGCAATTTTATCAATGGTATGCGCAAATGGGTGGAACTGGCGCAACGTTAGCACTTGTTTTCTTGTTCTTATTCTCTAAATCAAAATATTTGAAGCAATTAGGGAAGTTATCGATTTTACCCGGCATTTTTAATATCAATGAACCTGTGATTTTTGGAGCACCGATCGTGATGAATCCATTGCTGGCAATTCCGTTTATCACGGTTCCAATCGTGAATACAATTTTGGTTTATATCGTGACAGCACTAGGCTGGATGCCTAAAATGATGGTCAAGCCGCCGTTTTCGATCCCAGCACCTTTGGGAGCGTTGATTACTTCTAATTGGAACTGGGTAGCGTGTGTGATGGTTTTTGTCTGTTTTGCTGTATCACTGGCAATTTATTATCCATTCTTCAAGATGTTCGAAAAAATTCAAGTAGAGCAAGAGCAACAAGGTGAATCAGGTGCACCAAGTGAAGGAATGTAACGCAAGTATCGGAGGGCGAGTAGATGGTTTACGTTATTAGCGGTGGTATCATATTTGGTACACATTATTTATTAAAAGAAAATCAGTGGTTGCTTAAAAATAAGCTTTGGCAATTGATTTTGGGCGCTATTTTGATCGTGGGTGTTGCGATTATAGTAAGTACTTGGATCGGTTCGTTGTTTCCTGTGATTGGCGCAACGTTAGTATGTTCGACAATGCTTCAAATTAAATACACGCATCAAATGGCGAGCCAACGGTTAGCATAGAAAATGTTTATTTTCGGAGAAGCTGGTCTGATTCCTTTTATATGATAGAATTAGGATATATTAGTCAAGGAGAATGATTTCAAGATGAATAGATATATATCATTGCTAAGAGGAATCAATGTAAGTGGAAAAAATAAGATATCCATGCCCCAATTAAAAATAACTTTTGAGGAACTTGGTTTTTCTAATGTTTCTACCTATATCAATAGTGGGAATGTGCTCTTTAATAGTGAACGTACAGACAAAAACGAGCTAGTGATAATAATAAAAAAAGCAATACAAGATGATTTTCAGTTGGAGCTACCCGTAGTAGTCGTAACTTCAGAAGAACTTCAAGATACTTTTAAGAATGCACCTGACTGGTGGAATACGGCTAACAAAGAAGTCTACCATAATACAATTTTTATGGTTTCACCGACTACTGTAGAGGAAGTAGTCGAAGTGATGGGAGAACTCAAACCAGAATATGAGAAAATCCATTTATATAATGATGTTATATTTTGGTCTGCTGATCTGAAAAATTTTTCTAAAACAAGATGGTCTAAGCTTGCAAGTTCATCGGTAAATAATAAAGTAACGGTCAGAAATGCCAATACAGTCAAGAAACTTATTGAGTTGGCGAAGACTTGATTTTTCTATTTTTAAGCCTAGATCATTTTTATTACTGTTCATTAAAATAAGAAACCCGAAGCAAAACTGATTGTTAGTTTTGTTTCGGGTCCTTTTTTTCTTCTATTTCATTTTCCTTATCTTTCAATGCATCTTCAATTTCTTTATGCAAGAAATAAGAGATCACTGTTCGGATTACAACTAAAATAGCTAGTTTTAAGATATCTTGAAAAGTTGGTTTAATGATCGATTCAATGATGTCTGCGGCAATCAGTATTTCCAAGCTTAGTAGAATATAGCTGCCTAAAAAACTTTTAATAAAGTTATTCTGCCGAGCCATGACAATACGATTTCGATCCGTGCGCTCACTTTTCAAAAAATCGATCCCCGCCATAATAACGCCCCAAATCAACACAACAATGGAAAAAATATTCAACGCCAAAATGAAGAGATCAAAAAAAGGAATTAGATTATCCATGATGTTTTGAGCTAAATCATGCATTTAGTAGGCCTCCTTTGGTTGTAGTTTGATGAGTTTATCGCAGTTCTTAGGCTACTGGATTGATTTTTTTTGCAGAAACTAACAACATCATTGGTCTGCGAAGTTCTTGCCGCATCTCAGCGTTTGCTTCCAACATTTCAGGAGCAGGCATAGGTTCCACCAAACGCATAAGTTGAAAACCGTTTGTTAATAGTCCATCTAAATAGGTCGTTAAGGTTTTATGGTACTTCATCACCGTTTCACCTAAGAAAGTTGTTTCGCGAATACTTTCATCAAAGTAGCGGTCAACGGGCCAATAGATTGGTTCGCCTTTTTGATCGTAGATCCAGTCTTGTGTTCCTTTCGCTGTAAAAATTGGATGCTCTGTTGAAAAGACAAAGACACCGCCAGTATTTAAACAATGATTGACCTTTTGTGCGATTTCATTAAATGAAGAAACGTAATGAAGTGCTAAAGAACTGATGACAATATCAAATGTTTCATTTAGACCATTAATTTCTTCCATGCCCATTAAATGATAACTAATTTTTGGAGAATCCGTCATTTCTTTAGCTTTCTCGATCATTTTTTCAGATAAGTCGATCCCAATGACCTTTTCAGCACCATGTTCAACTGCATAACGACAATGCCAACCATAGCCGCAACCAAGGTCTAAAACGCTTTTTCCCTTGAAATCAGGCAGCAGTTTTTTTAGCTCATGCCATTCACCGGCACCTTCAAGACCTTTTCTAGAACGATCCATTTGGCTATATGCCTCGAAAAAGTGTGGGTTATCGTATTCGTTTTTCATCGTCTATCTCCTTTTAATGAGCATGCTTTCTCTGTCATTTATTGTATCAGATTGCTAGGAGAATACCCATAAAAGAGCATTTAAATAAAGTGATTGGGGCACAACTCTGCGAGTCATCTCTCAATCACACGGAATCCGTAAAGAGGTTTCTGTCCTAACCTCTTTACAGGAAAATATGACCACAATCTTTTAGTACAAGGACGGCTTTTTCTTTATCTTTGTTTTTGATTAAAAGATAGTCCGTATTATAAGTAGATAAAGCAAAAATTGAGATCTGATTCTCGGCTAAAGGATTGGCTAATTGTGTTAAAATGCCAACTAAAGAAAAGTCCAATTCGCCCATGACTTGAATAATTACCCAATCGTCATCAACAGAAAGCGCTTGTTCTGTTGATAGTGTGTTGGCCGGTACAATGATTGAGCACTCGTTCTCTGTGTAAGTAATACTTTTAAAGGCTTTTATCTCATGAAATAGCATAGGGATTTCGGAATGTGCGGGGAATTTCATGATTGCATAGTTTATTTTATCTAGTAGTTTTAGTTGCATAGCATTTCCTCCTGGAATCAAATTGGAATCTGTAAATACACTTGAGATCCGTAAGTTAGTGAGTCATTTCCAGTATCTTTAAAACCAGCTTCTAAACGTAGAGCTTGTGTAAATGCTTTGTCTTCATTCACAACAATTATAAGTTGATCGATCATTGAAAAGTGCTGGCGAATGAAGGACGGTAGTAATTCAACAGCTTGTTTGATATAGCCATTTCTTAAATGGCGGTAGTCAGTAGAAAGATCCTGCACCAATAAGCTACTGTTATTATCAGAGTAAGGACTGCCCTCTGTTGCTTCAAAAAGTGTCATAAACGCAACTAAGTACTCACCTTCAAATACGAGAACAGCGTGCCGTTTGGGGTCTTTTTTGGTTAAAGTTAACGCTATTTTTGGTTCACGGACATAGCGAAGTTTTTTTTCTGACAAGCAATAATTATCGATAGCTGTTTGGTGTGTGTCATCATACATTGCTAGATACATGGTGTCTCCTCCTGCCTCGTTTGACGTGTATATGTGAACTGAAAAATAACAAATCATTGATGTTTGTAGTATAACTTGTTTGAAACCTCCTGTGCAGTGACTTTACCGTTTTTTTTATTGGTGTGAAAAGACTGCCGTCAAATTCTTGCTGATTGATTGGATTGGTGCATAGTGTTAAATTAATTTTATCATAGATTAAGGGAGGTGGAGTACAAAATCGAAAAAATTACTATCGATTAGGGCTATTTGTTGAATAGGCGTAATAAGCTTATACTTTAGGATAAAAAAATAGTGACTGGGACATAACTCTGCGAGTCATATCCTAATCACTTTCTATCCGAATAAACGGTGGGAGCAGAAGTAGCTACTTCGATCACATCAAACTCTAAATGCTAAAGCACTGCTTTGGAGATAAGCTAAACACTCCTGTCCAACCTCTATTTTTTACTGAATAAGTCGCTTATCATTTTTTGATAAGGTACTTACTTTTTTTATATGTTCAACAGTGATCATCCGGATCTGTTGGCTGTCTTCTTGTAATCGTAGCATAATAGAATCGCCTATGCTTTTAGAAACGATCCATCCAGAAACTGTTTCAAATTTTTGAGAAGTCGGCACTTCTTTTAATTGTAGAACAACTAAACTTTTTTTGGCGGAGGCAACTTGTAATTTATTAAGAATTTCTTCACGCTCTTTATTCTTACTCTGCTTATCTTTAGAGTCCTCTAAAAATGCCGAAAAGAAACTTTGGGAAGATTGGCTGATCAATTTTGAAATGCTTTTCATTGTTGATTTGTGGTCATTATCCATTCTTCTACCTCCTTCACGAATTTACTGTTACTATCAGACTCTGAACGATCAGATACTATCATTCTACCTAAAAAAGAAGAATAGTTCAAGAAAATCTGTTCGTAATAAATTTATAAATGATTATTCCTACTTGCTTTTTTTGGTAGATTCAGTAATATAAGAAGTACCGATTACGATCTAAGTAATGAATTTGGAAGTGAAGTTCGACAAAAGCTTTCAACTTAAAAGAGGGAGATACCAATGAAACAAAAACAAACCAAAAAAACGAACGTTTATATCATAGTGTTATTAGTAGTAACAGCATTTGCAGGTGCAATTTTGGCAAAAATAGCCCCAATGGAAGAAGGACATGGTTTTTCAGCATTATTCAGTGATGGAAAGGCTGATGAGACAAAAGTAACTGAAACAAGTGAAAGTAAAAAAGAGTCAGAAAAAGTCAAAAAACTAACATATACGGAACAAATCAACCAAGATATGAACCAAAGTAAATTTACTAACAGAATGCCAATCAACTTATTGTTGCAAACGGATGAAAGATGGAAAGTAACACCCTACGGTATAGGAAATCCAGAAGGAGATACCCTAGAAATCAATGGCTGTGCGATCCTTTCTTTAGCGATGGTATCGTCATACTTGGATAATAAGACTTATACACCGCAGGATATTCTAAATTGGTCAAAAAATGATTACTTTGTAGAAGGCGAAGGCACTGCGTGGTCGATATTCTCTGATTTTGCCATGGAAAAAGGCTATCAATTTGAAGATCTTGAAACAGATATCTCGGCTGTAGAAGAACACCTAAAGCAAAAACATCCTGTGATTATTTCAGTGAAACCAGGCTTGTTTACTGAAGTTGGGCATATCATGGTACTGAGCGGTACAAATAACGGGAAATTCTGGGTGAATGATCCGAATGATTCTGAGACAAAAGGACATTCAAATAAGGAATTCACGTCGGATGAGTTACTGAATGAAGCCGTAAATTTTTGGGCGATGTATAAATAAGTAGTGATAAAAAAAGAGAAAAGCTGACCTTTATTTGAAGTCGGCTTTTTTTGTAGGTGTCTAAAAAAAGAAAACGTTTTATTTTTTTCTTCAAACGTATTGACATGGGATGGTTCCCACAGTATACAATTAGGGTATAACAAGGAAACGGAGTGAACCAGATGAAAATTATTATTGAAAAAAACTTTGAAGCAATGAGTGAAACGACTAAAAATATTTTATTCGGACATATGAGTCAGGATAAACGCGTCAATTTATCAATTACAGCAGGTAATACTCCTGTAGGTGTCTATAAAAAAATGGTGGAGGTCGTAAAAGATTCACCTGATTACACCAATGTTCATTATTATAATTTTGATGAAATTCCTGTAGCGAATCAAGCAGAAGGTGTCACCATCACTGATTTGCGAAAATTATACTTAACGCCTGCTAATATCAATGAAGCTAATATCCATCCACTAACTGTTGAAAATTATGCTGAACAAGACAAACGCTTGGCGATGGATGGCGGATTGGATGCGATGTTGATCGGTTTAGGCGGAGATGGACACTTCTGTGGAAATATGCCGACAACAACAAGTTTTGAAAATCTAACATATAAGATAAAAGTAACGGGTGATGAGCCATGGTTTGTACCAGATATGATGGAAAAAGGTCTGGAATTCGTTACGATGGGACCAGTCAGTGTGATGCGAGTGAAACATTTGATTTTGATCGTTAATGGCGAGAAGAAAGCAGAAATGGTAAAAAACGTGTTACAAGGACCAGTGACAGAAGAGTATCCAGCCTCTGTTTTACAGCTACATCCTAATCTGACAGTTATTTTGGATGAAGAAGCTGCAAGCAAACTAGAAAAATAGGCTAGAAAGACTAAGGCATAAAATCGTCTTAGTTTTTTTTACCTAATTTACAAACGTACGTTCTCGTGGTATTCTTATATAAAATAAATAAGAATGGGGTAGAATATGGAAAAAGTACGTTGTGATTGGGCTAGCGGAAATGAATTAGAAGAAAAATACCACGATGAAGAGTGGGGAGTAGCTGAACATGAGGATCAGAAGCTATTTGAAATGTTGCTTTTGGAAAGTATGCAAGCTGGGTTAAGTTGGTCAACGATCCTAAAAAAAAGAGCGACTTTGACGAATGCCTACGATCAATTTGACTACGTCAAGATTGCTGAATATACGCAAGAAAAAATCGATTCTTTGCTAGAAGATCCAGGAATTATTCGGAATAAGTTGAAGGTCAATGCAGCGATCAACAATGCGCAGGTATTTATGAAGATTCAAGAGGAATATGGCAGTTTTGACCAATTCATCTGGGCATATGTCGACGGAAAACCAATTAAAAATCGCTGGAAAGATATCAAAGAAGTACCGGCTTCTACAGCGCTATCTGATAAAATAAGCAAAGATTTGAAGAAAAAAGGGTTTAAGTTTCTAGGGACAACAACAGTTTACGCTTTCATGCAGGCCACAGGTATGGTAGATGATCATTTAATGCATTGTTTCAAGAGTCAAGTGAACTAAAAAACGGCTGGAACAAAAAAATAATGAGAAGCGATTTTATTAACAGAATAGGATAGATCGAAGCTGTCCAGTAATGACCGCCTTGATCTATCCTATTCTCATTCACTCTTATTAATTAGTGGATATATGAAGTATTTCATATAAAGTAGCATCATGTTGCTGTGGTTTTTCAGTGTAAAATCCGAAGACGACCGCTTGCCACTTGTCTGGATTATAAACAATCAGTTTTCCTACGCTATTTTCTGGTAAGCTTGCTTGGACACTGATTAGCTCATTTGGCATCTGTAGCAATGATGAGCGTTCTTTGATCGGAATAGTTTGTTCCAGTAAGTAAGCGGCATCCGAGAAATGATTTTCTAAATTTAACGTTAGAGGAACGCCGATTTGAATCGCTTGCCAGCCAAAATCACGAATGATATTGTCGTAAAAACCTGCAAAAATAAATTGATTCATTCCCTCAGAATCGTTCCATACATACAAAGGAGCATAGGAGTTAGAAACTGCCCCTTGCACTTTTTCTGAAATAAGATAAGCTTTAAAGAGCAGATGTTTAAATTTGTCTGTTTTGGCACCATTTTCTTTGACACGTTTTCTAATCAGCGACATATCGTAATCATCTGGTAAAGTTATTTTATATTGCATTGCATTCAATTGAATCAGCTCCTATTCTTGATAAACTCAGTATATTATTTTTAAATAGTGTTGCATAATACAAAAAAATGATATATGGTATCAGTAATTGTGATAGCAAGAAATGGGTGGGAAGATGGAACTGAATGATTTAAAAATCTTTCAATGTGTAACAGCCGCAGGTTCAATGTCAGAAGCTGCCAGAGTCATGGGGTATGCTCAATCCAATATAACTGAACGCATCAGACTACTAGAGCAAGAGTTAACAGTGCGTCTTTTTGAACGAACGAATCGCGGTGTTAAACTGCTTCCAGAGGGCGAAAAATTACTGGAATATGCAACTGTAATTTTAGCTCAGGTTGATAAAATCGAAGCACATTATAAAAATTTACCAATCAGAATTGGCTGTACACAAACAATTGCTTCTAGCTACTTTGATTTGATGGATGTTATCAACTATCGACCTGCAATTGAATTACTGATTGATAGCACGAATCGATTAGAATCAATGTATGTAAAAAAAGAAATTGATGTATTTATTACGAACAAAACGACTGCTCTCAACAAAAACGTTTTGCTGAACGAAACCGTTGGTTGGCTGTCTGTAACAGGTGCGCCTGAGGTTTACCTGATCAGCCGAGATAGAGAATGTCCTTATAGAAAGATGATGCTGTCTTTAATCAATCCGCCGACATGTAAAATTGTTGAAGTTGATTCTATTCACTTGATGATTGACCTGATTAAAAAAGGAGCAGGTCGATCTATTTTACCCGAGCGTTTCTCTCAGGAGAAACAGAATCAGTCGTTGCTTTTCGATAAAATAGAAGAGCAAGTTCCTATCTATATCGTTGGAAATGAAAGGAACACACAACCTGTTCTTTTATTTTTAGAGCATAGCAGCGGTTTGAGATAGAGAGGATTTGATTTGTATGAGTTATATCTATAAAGATATCAGTGTAAACTATGAGAAATTGTCAGGGGCCGAACAGGAAGTTATTGATTTTATTTTGAAATTTGAAAATATTGAGCGCTTAAAGTTAAAAGATATTAAAGATGAGTTATTCGTCTCGAATGCTACGATCATCCGAGCCTGTAAAAAATTAAATTATGCGACGTTTAATGAATTAAAATATGCTTTTGTTTTATCAGGAAAAGAACGACAGAGTGCTTTTCCAGTAGAACCTGACTTTTTTCGGATTTTGGAGAATATAAAAAAAGACACATTAACAACATTGAAGTTAATTGATGAAAAAAAGGTTGATGAAATATGCGATTGTTTGATCAATGCAAGACGAATTTTTTGTGTGGGAACAGGATCTAGTGCATTGGCAGCTTCTGAGTTTAATCATAAATTAAAATTGATTGATCTTTGGAGCAATGATTATTTGGACAACTTTTCAATCAAACGGATTCCTCAAATCAGTACGGCTCAAGACGTCGTCGTTGTTTTTTCTTTGAGTGGTCAAGTGGATGAAATCAATGAACTCATGATTAAAGCAAAAAGCAATGGAACAACGATTATTGCCATTACCAATATGTCCGCTAATCGACTAAAATCAATCAGTACATACTTTCTATTGGCTTACAGTAGTCCTAGTAATCGCAAGAAGCTTCGCTCCAGATTGATGCTTTACGTGATGAGTACCTTGATTTATGAAAAGCTAATCTCGAAAATATCTATAGTTGATTAAATTTTTACTTGAATAGTATTTTTAGCTAGAATCAAGTGTTCTTCTTGCAAATTATGGTTGAGATGGGAGCAGTTAACTCAGAAGCTTGCGTAGTGTTTCTTCTCACCATGTATTTGAACTAACTTAGAGCCAGGTATAACTCTTTTGAGTTATACCTGGCTCTAAGCTCTTTTTGATTTTTAACCACAGCAAGCTACAAATTTTAAACAGTTGTTAGCGAAATGAAACGGAAACTTCTTGTCAAAAGGCAGCGTTTCGTTGCTGCGTTATCCAAGTCTAAACTCAATTTTTATCAAAGTAATCTTCATAAACCAACATCAATTTATCGAAGCTCTTGGCATCAGGGATCAGTGGAATAACGATGATCGGAATGTTATTAATAGAGATTTCTGGAATATTGGTTATAATACAATCGTATTCCTCAGCTTGTTTTCCCAGTTCCTTTAGCGAATTAATGTGCAAAGGTGTACAAGAAAAACGTCCTCGCAAATAGTAAGTAATGCGCTCAGAAAGCATATTCATGTAATCTAAACCAGAGTTAAATAAAAGACCAGCTTTCATGGTTGGGCTTGAGTATTCTAAACGATCAAGTAAGTTTGGCCAATCTGTAAATAAAATTGAGATCGATTCATAAATCATATATTCTTTGTAAGGATTTGAATAAAAAATCGCTTGTAAGGAATGGATCAGCTCGATTGGGAAATGACCATATAGATTTTTGATACTCGTTAAAAACTCTTTGTTTTTATTATGAAGGATAAATGTCCGTCCATGTATTTGACAGTCTAAATTATAGAGGCGCATAAAAATGTTATCAAAATTATGGCACGTACAATCCATTTTCTTTTCGATTTCCAACAATAGATGTTCGATTTTTTGATATTTTAAATAGGCATTGCGATCATACTTTATTAGTTCGCGTAGCGTATCAATGGAATCGATATATTGATCACTAAAAAATAGATAGAAAAAAGTATTTAAATTAGTAGCAGACAAAGGAAGGCCGAACTGGCTATAAAATTCATCGCAGGCATATGTATCATCAAGTATTGTAAACTCTTTCTCTGGTATATCGGGTAGCTGATTTTCGCTATTATGTTTTAATAGATTGATGTCAGTATAGATGTAAAAACGCAGACGATTCAATAGGGAAAAGTCCAGGCTGTAGTCTGACTTGTTAGGAATTGCCTGTCTAACGATTTGAAGTCCGACTTGGTCTAAGATAACCAATTGAGCCGGCGTTAAAAGACTTTCAGCAACCCCATACTTTTCATAAAAATAATGCTGCATAAAATTACAAATACTATGTGGATCGCCAACCAGCTGCATTTTTTTTAAATTGATCGTAAAACCTTCTATCTGAAGAAGCTGGTTTACCCGGAAAACAATTCGTTTGATCGTAGAAACGCTTATGTAAAGATCATCGGCTAAATCAATGATGGTAGAAAAATTATGTAGGAAAATTTTTTCGATTAATTGAAATTCAACACTATTCTTTATGAATTTTTGATAAAAACTTGTTTTGCAGAAGCCAAAGTTAGTTGCTAAGCGAATACCGTATTTTTTTGAGGACTCGATTGTGGCAGGCGCAAGCAATGTTTCTAATTCAATAATATCTGATTTCAGTGTTTTGACAGGCACGCCTAAGGACTCTGATGCCGTAGAAAAAGGGACCCAATCGCTATCAGCTAAAAGCTCCATTAGTTCTAATTGCCGTTTAGATCGGGAGGAGAGGATTTCTTTCATAGTATCAACGCTTTCTTTTTTTATGTTATTTTTTATATTTGTTCAGCTTATCGTGAAATAAAGTTCAGCCTAGTCTCTATTTTAACTTGAAATGAACTACTTTGTCTATATATCAATGAATAATAAAGCTACCTTTTTTGAAATAAATTGAACTTTATAGTTCATATTTTTCTTTTTAATAGAAAAATGTGACCTTTTAAAGTTATTTTTTTAAATAACATTTGTGATAGTTGGCACAATTTGTTTGTAAGTTGTTTTTATTTTGTTATAATAGTTCATTTTAATCAACTATGACTTTTTTTTTACCATAAATGACCCTTTTTTTTCTTACATTACGTTTAAACTAGTGTTAAGCCAGTTGAAGGCAAAATCGTGAACGGAGGAGAATTATGAAGAAAAAGTTATTAGGATTAGCATTGGTATCGACAGTAATAGCCGGAGGTGCAGGTCTACTTAGTGCGGATGAAGTAAATGCACATGGATATGTAGAAAAACCAGCAGCTCGTGGTTATCAAGGATCACTAGATAAAAATACAATGGGTTGGACAGCCGCTATGGAGAAGTACGGCATGGTTATTACGAATCCGCAATCTCTAGAATTTGACAAAGGGTTTCCACAAGCAGGACCTGCAGATGGTAAAATCGCCTCAGCACAAGGTGGTAAAGGTCAAATTACGGATTCTATCATGGATAGTACTGGTGTAAATCGTTGGACCAAGCAAGATATCAAAACAGGATTAAATACATTTACTTGGCATTATACAGCGCCACATAGCACAACTAAATGGCATTACTATATGACAAAAGTTGGCTGGAATCCAGAAAAACCATTAGCGAGAGCAGATTTCGATTTTCTTGGCGAAGTGAAGCATGATGGATCAGCGGCATCAAACAACAAGTCACATCAAATCGTTGTACCGGAAAACCGTCTAGGCTATCATGTAATCTTAGCTGTCTGGGATGTTGCAGATACAACAAATGCCTTTTATAACGTTATTGACGTCAATGTAAACGGTAGTGGAGAGATCACACCGCCAGTTGAGGAAGCTCCAGCTAAACCGACAAATGTTAAAGCATCTGACGTAACAACTTCTTCGCTGAAATTAACGTGGAACAAAGTTGCCGATGCAAAAGAATACAATGTTTATCGTGATGGTAAAAAAGTTACGACAATCGGTGGTACACAATTTAATGATGCAAATTTAGCAGAAAATACAACCTATTCTTACCAAGTAGAAGCCGTTGGGACAAATGGCAAGATCTCTGAAAAGAGCGCTACGGTCAAAGCAACAACACGATCATCCGCTGTAGAAGATAACCAAAAACCAACCGCACCAACGAATGTTCATTCAATGGGAACAACAGAAAATACAGTCGACTTAATGTGGACGAAATCAACACACTTCCTAGGCGTTAAAAACTATGAAGTATACCGTGATGGTAAAAAAGTTGCAACAACTGAAAAAACTAGTTTCAAAGATACTGGCTTAAAGGCTGATACAACATACAGCTACACAGTGAAAGCAATCAGTGTTGGTGGGAATGTTTCAGAAACGAGTGCTGCATTTTCTGTGAAGACAAAAGAAACGCCAAGTGGTCATTCTACATGGGCTGCTGATAAAGTTTATAATTATGGCGATAAAGTGATCTTCAACGATTTAGAGTATGAAGCAAGATGGTGGACGCAAGGCGACCGTCCAGATCAATCAGACGTTTGGAAACTTCTTTCAAACAAAGCCGTAAACTGGGAAACAAGTAAAGCCTATAGCGGCGGCGATACAGTAACGTTTCAAGGTAAAACATACAAAGCTAAATGGTGGACACAAGGCAACGAGCCAGCAACTTCAAGCGTTTGGGAACTGATTTAGTTAGTAGGACCTTTACCACATAGTAACAACCAATCAATCACTACGACATAGCACTACAAAGAAAGCGCTAGAAATGATGCATGATGAGTCTCATTTCTAGCGCTTCTTTTTGATTTACATAAAAATGGTAAAAGTTAATGTCAATATAAGGGCACTCAACAAGCGATATCCTTCATTGATCAAGATTGTTTTAAAACTTTTTCCGTCAAAAATAGATAATTTAATACCGGAAAAAATAATAACTGTTGCAAGCATAGCTGTTTTAGCTACTAAAGGAACTTGCAAGTTAAATAGTAACCCTACTGTACAAAATGCCGCCATCCACTCACAAACAAAGGCGAAAAACATTTTTTTAGGGGTGAAGATTGTTTTGATTTTAGCTTCTGAAAAAACCATTTCTTTTTGCCAAGTCTTTCCAAATAGAAGAGTATACCAGATACACCCCACAATAAAAGAAAACACCGCACCGCTAATTGCGGCTAAATAAAAGCCAGTTGTCATTTGTTATCTCCTTTTGAGCCTTAAGCTATCTCTTCCATTGGTAAGCCAGACTCTTTCCAAGCTACATTTCCTCCGCCAATTTCAATGACAGAAAATCCAGCATCAAGCAGTAACAAACTTGCTTGTTTGGCCAATGTACAAGCTCCGCTCCAGGTAGTAACATAAATTGTTCGTCCTTGCGGCAACTGGTCGAGTTTACTAGGTAATTCGATTAAAGAAATCTCCAAAGCGCCCTTGATTTTTTCTTGTAAAAAAGCTTTTTCAGCAATTCTAACATCAACAATGATTCCTGACTCAGGTTTTTCATTCAAGTTCATAAATACTTCGATTGGGCTTCTCTGTGATTCTACAACAGCTTGCAAATAGTCGATTCGATTCATTTTAAATTCCTCCTTATTAGGTATAGGAGCATCATACCAAAAGGAAAAGATCAAAACTTCTTCTACTTTGCTTTTTTAATTGTTTGAGCTATTTTTTTTTGATTTCTTTTCATTTGTTGTTTAATGCCATTCGCAAGTATATTAGGTAAATTAATCAAAATAGGAGGATCTGTGGGTCCTTTTTCACGAAGCGTGATATGAAGCACTTCATCTTTTGTCAGCGGAAATGTAATCTTCTGACCATCGTAGGCTCGCATTGAATTGTCTAGTAAAAAATAATTAAATACATTTAAACTTTTTCGGATGCCACAGACTAACGGGTAATAAGTGCCGTCAGGCAAGTCGTAAAACTCATAGCGATAGTTTTTCACTCGACATCGTCCCATAACTGGGAGATGATTTGGGTTAGGTTTTAAAAACAGACCAGAAAAAATAAGTCCTTTAAAATCCTCTGGAGCGTCAATGTAGACGGTTAAAAAGTAAGGACTTTTCTTTATCTCAAAGGCAGGATTTCGATAGTACAAAGAATCAGAATCTTTGTCGATGTGTTCATGTTTTTTTGATAGTTCAAATAAATCAGACATTCCTTTTGCGTAAACTCTTGGAGAAAGGCCAGTATTTTTTGTGAATGTTGTTGTAAATGTTCCGGGACTTTGATGACCAGCATCCAGTTGTGACTCGATGACGGAGTGACCTTGTGTTAGTGTATCGATACTTTGCTCTATTTTTAAAGAGGCAAGGTATTCATTCGGTGAAAGGCCAGTTGCTTTTTTGAACTCTCTGCTAAAGTGAGATTTGCTGTAGCCAAAATGAGCTGCAACGTCTTCTATGCGAATAGACATTGCAGCATTTTTTTTCATAAAAAGAATAATCTCTTCAATATTTTCATTCATAATTAATACTCTCTTTTTCTTATAATGCAAGCACAACTCCATTTGAGTCACTTTTAACGTTGACTATATCAGATTTGTGGCGCTTTTTCAATTAGAGATTTTGAATATGTGTATGTTTAAATTCATCAGAGTATTTAAGTCCATAGCCCATCGTCCGATCCATAAAGATGTGAGCAGACCAAACAATAGCAATCGCTAATAAAAGTGGGGTTTGGCTAAACAGATAAATAAAAGTCAATAATACTGGAAAAACCAAATTATGACCTAAATTGTAGATTTTAGCACCAATTGCTGGGTTGCTTATGTAACCGACCATTGAGACATCTGGTAATAAGAGGAAAATAAAAAAATACAGGATTGGAAATCCTAATTTAATATATAGACTTAATGCCAAAAGAAAGAGTACGCCGTTTTCTAGTTGTAAGATTGTTTTGTTTGTCATGTTTTTACATCCTTTAATCCGTAGTTAGATAATTGGTCGATCAAAGCGAATAATTCCGCTTGATTTTTTGTATAGTTATTATATTTGATTATCGTTTTTAGCTTGAGTAATAATTTGTAAGAGACTTCGTAAAAAGCGATTTTTTGTTCAATGTAGTTGATTTTATTGGTTAAAAAATCGATCGAGTCATCATTGCATTGAGTAGAAACTGGTTGTCTTTTTAGCGCCAAAACATAACTGATTTCTTTTATTGAAAAATCCAATTCTTTCAAAGCTAAAATAATTTTTAGATCTTGTTGATCAGTTTCTGTAAATTCGCGGTAACCATTTGCTTGGCGTGTAGGCTGCAGCAAACCAGAGCGTTCGTAAAAACGAATGGCATCTGTTGATAGATTGAATTGCTGGGCGAATGTAGTTATTTTCATGTCTGATCCCTCCTATATTGCTAGTGTAACATTGGATATAGCTCCAAGGTCAAGCAGTATAATCAATAAATTGTCTTTCACTTTCTCTGCCCCAAAAGAGTGGAAGGGAAAATTTATTGATTATACTTGACTTTCAAGTGCAGTGTAAGGTTTATACTATAAAAAAGGTGGTGAACAAATGAAATATAAAATCAATGAATTTTCAAAAATGACGGCTATTCCAAAATCAACATTACGCTATTATGATCGAGAAGAATTGTTGCTCCCATCATTAAGGGACCAAGAAAATGGCTATCGTTATTACGACGAAGCAGATTTTAAACGAGCTAATCAACTGACTTTGTTAAGAAGCAGTGATTTCTCTATTTCAGAAATTAGGGAAGTGTTGGCTGGCCTTGAAGAAGAAGGTGATTTAGCCTATTATTTGCTTGAAAAAAAGACATTTATTTTAGAAGAAATTCAAGAAAAAGAACGATTGATGAAAAAAATCGATCAAATGATAACGCTAGGTGAAACGACTATGTGTGAGCAAGAATATAGAATTGAACCGTATACTAAATCAGCACAAAGAGTAATTCTGAGGAAATGTACTTGTGCATTTGATGAGATGGGACCGGAAGTGAACTACTTGTACCAAGCGGCAAAATCAGCTGTTGCCGGTGAGCTATTTACAAGCCAACGCGAGATGCTAGATGAGAAAATACAATATGAACTAGCCTTGCCTGTTAGTCGGTTGATTGAAAGTAAACATGTAGAAAATGAAATTTTCCCTGAAATGACAGGGATTAGAACGCTTCATTATGGCGATTATCAAGAGATTGGTCAGGCGTATAAAGTGTTGATCGATCATGTAGAGCAAAATCAATTGAAAACAGATTTTTCATTTATCAATACGTTTATTAAAGGAAGCGGCAAGAAGTTCAAAGGGAACCAAGCAAAATATGTCACAGAAATTTTTTTGCCTATAAAATAGATTGTCTAGCTTTACAGGTTAACAAAGTAATTTTATCCATTTTCTCAGAGTTACAAGTGCTTGTGCAGTGTTTAAAATAAGGAGGAAATAGCAATGAAATTTGAGTGGAGAAAACAAGAGAAAGAACTGTATTTACCGAAAACAAAACCGGTGGAAATCGAAGTTCCAGAACAGAAGTTTTACACGCTATCTGGACAAGGTGATCCTAATGGACAGCAATTTTCAGAAGAGGTCAGTGCTTTGTATGCGATGTCTTATGGTATCAGAATGTCGGCTAAAAAAGGGCTGATCGGCAAGGAACCTTTTGAATATACAGTGTATCCATTAGAAGGAATTTGGACATTATCAGATGAGGCGGTGGCAGCTGGTCGGGCGTTTGATAAGGCCGATTTAGTCTATAAAATTATGATCCGGCAACCAGATTTTGTTACGGAAGAGATCGCGTTAGCTAATTTAGATCAGGTAGCTAAAAAGAAAGCAAATCCGAATAACCAAAACATAAAGTTTGAAGCAATCGAAGATGGTAAATGTGTGCAAATGCTACATGTCGGTCCATATAGTGAGGAAGGCAACACCTTTGAAGTGATGGAGCGGTATTGTGGTGAAAAGCAATTGAGTAGAAAGACCTTTGCTCATAGAGAAATCTATCTTTCTGATGTGAGAAAAGTAGCGCCTGAAAAAATGAAAACAGTGCTACGTTATTCCGTTAAATGATTAGTATAAAAAAGGAGGATGGGACAGGAGTGTTTAACCCCGAGAAATAAGCTGGAATTCACGAAAATTGTTCTTCAAATTTTTGTGAATTTCAGCTTATTTCCGAAGGGGTTGCTTCTGATCCCACCGTTTATCCGGATTCCAATTTATTCTGTTGGACTAACTTTTCGATATACATGAGCCTCATAATCAGAAAGAGTCATATTTTGTGTTAGTGGCATGGCACGCGCTGTGGTTAGGATTTCTTCCCACTTAGAATAATCCCAAGAAGCTGGCAAGGAAATTGTCATCTGATGTCGATCTAGCTGAACTAATACTAGCCAAGACTCGGTTTCAGTCGTCCGTGTATAGCCAAAAATAGTGGGGTGTTCAGGTAACAGTAACTCGAATTTACCATGAATCAGAGTGTCTGTCTGTTTTCTTAACTGAATCAAGGTTTGATAATGATGGAAAATACTACTGCTTTCAAGCTCTCTTTGGGCGGCATTGATCATGCGGTAATTCTCATTAACTTTGAGCCAAGGATCAGTTGTTGAAAAGCCACCATGTAGAGCATTCTCCCATTGGAAAGGGGTTCGGCTGTGATCTCTGGACCAGTTGACGGCAATCGCTAAAGCTTCTGTATCCAGTGTTCCTTGTGTTAACAATGTTTGGTAAAAATGAATCGTGTCGGCTGCATTGATTTCTTCAATCGTTCGAAAAGGATAATTCGTCATTCCGACTTCTTGGCCTTGGTAAATAAAAGGTGTTCCTTTCAATAATAAAAGTACTGTAGCTAAAGCTTTTGCGGCTTCTGGAGAATCATCACCGTAAACTGATACGCTACGAGGTGTATCATGATTTTCTAAATATAATGCATTCCAGCCGTTATCGGCTAAGCTAGTTTGCCATTGGTTTAAAGAGTGCTTTAAGTGCGGGATTGATCCTTTTTGCTGGCCGATTTCACCGATTCGTTCACAGTGTTCTAACTCGAAAATCATATTAAAATAACCATTATCGCCTGTCCAGTCCGCGGCTTCCTGATGAGGCACACCACTAGCTTCGCCGACGGTCATAACGTTGTATTCATTAAAAATAGCGTTTAGTTCTTTCAAATACACGTCGATTCCAGCAACATTCATAAATGGTGCCCATTGATTGTCGGTAATCTTAAAGTCCCAAGGTTCTTTTTGAATATGACTGATTGCATCTATCCGAAAACCATCGATCCCAAGGTCTAGCCACCAGCGGATCATTTGATAGATTTCTTGTCGCACTTTAGGATTTTTCCAATTCAGATCAGGTTGTTCTTTAGCAAAAACGTGAAAGTATGATTGTTTTGTCATTTCATCGTAGGTCCAAGTAGAGCCACCAAAAAAAGATTGCCAATCATTTGGGGGCAACGCTTTGGATGCATCCGCCCAGTGGTAATAGTCGCGATAGGGATTATCTAGAGATTTTTTTGACTCTAAAAACCATGGGTGCTGATCGCTTGTGTGATTGACTACAAGATCCATAATGATTTTCAACTCGAGGCCATGTGCTTCAGCTAGCAAAGCTTGAAAATCATCCATCGTACCAAAATCTTCGTGGATGGCTTGGTAATCAGAAATATCGTAGCCGTTATCGACATTTGGTGAAGCATAAATTGGATTGATCCAAATGAAATTGATTCCGAGCTCTTTTAAATAGGGTAACTTTTCCCTAATACCATTAAGATCACCAATCCCGTCATGGTTGCTATCTTTGAAGCTACGGGGATAAATCTGATACCCAACAGCATTCTTCCACCAATTCTTTTTATCTACTGTAATTGTATGTTTTGTTTGAACAGCTGAATTAGACATACTTTTCCTCCTAAATTTAAAAGCGTAGCGGGCTCGTTCAGCTCTGACAGAAAAATAGAAAAATATGTTTGTGGCGCTTTTAGCCACAGGCGGATTTTATCTTTTTTCCGAAGAGTTAGCCCACGTAGCTAGATATAATTAAAAGCGCAACGGGCTCGTTCAGCTCTGACAGAAAAATAGAAAAATATGTTTGTGGCGCTTTTAGCCACAGGCAGCTTTTATCTTTTTTCCGAAGAGCTAGCCCACGTAGCTAGATAATGACAAAAGCGTAACGACTATCTTGCGTGATTAGATAAATTAACAACAAACGCTTCGTATGGTTCTAACGTTCTATCAAAAAGTTGTTTATAGTCCTTTTCAGTATTTGTAATAATCGTTTCTGAAGGTGTCTTGTCTAATGAAAATCCTTGTTCTTGGTCAGAAAAATTACAAACGATCAGCCAGCTTTCACCTTGATAATGGCGATAGTAAGCGAAAACTTCTTCTGTGGTGTCTTCTACCAATTCAAAGCTCCCCCAAATGATCAACGGATGATTTTTACGCAGTTCAATCAGTTTTTGATACGTATAAAAAATGGAGTTTTTATCTGCTAAAGCTTGTGCAACGTTGATTTCATGATAATTTTCATTAACAGCAAGCCAAGGGATACCCGTTGTAAAACCAGCATTTTCAGTATCGTCCCACTGCATCGGCGTTCGAGCGTTGTCCCGGCCTTTGGCGTTGATCGATGCAAAAATCTCTGTCTGGCTGTAACCTTTTTGGCGGCGATCAGCGTACATCTGTTTACTTTCAATATCTTCCATTTCTGCGATATCTTGAATCACGCGATTGGTCATTCCAATTTCTTCACCTTGATAAATATAAGGAGTTCCTTTTAGCATATGCAATAAAATTGCCAGCATTTTGGCACTTTGTATGCGGTAAGTACTATCATTGCCCCATCTTGAAACGATCCGAGGTAGATCGTGATTGTTCCAAAAAAGTGAATTCCAACCTTGGTCACCAAGTTCGGTTTGCCATTTTGAAAAAACATTTTTTAGTTCTCTTATCTGTAACGGTCGTAAATCCCATTTGCTTTTTCCAGGTTGTTCATCTAAGCCGACATGCTCAAATTGAAAGACCATTGAAAGTTCATTTCTTTTAGGGTCAGAGTATAATTTAGCAATTTCAGGTGTAGCGCCCCAAGTTTCACCGACTGTCAGTAAGTCTTTACCGCCGAAAGTTTGGGCGTTCATTTCTTGCAGATAATCATGTAGTTTCGGTCCATTACCAGTGATTTTTTGATCTGGAATTTTTCCAACAAGGTCGATGACGTCCATCCGGAACCCACCGATGCCTTTATCGATCCAAAAGTTCATCATATCGTAAATTGCTTGTCGGACATTGGGATTTTCCCAATTCAGATCAGGTTGTTTTTGGCTGAATAAATGCAAATAATATTCACCGGTTGGCTCATCTAATTGCCAGGCTGAACCTAGAAATGTTGATTCTAGGTCATTGGGACAACTCCCATCAAGGCCAGTTCGCCAAACATAGAAATCGCGGTAGGGATTGTCTTTGGATGAGCGGGATTCAATAAACCATGGATGTTCATCGCTCGTGTGATTGACAACTAGATCCATAATGATTTTTATCCCTCTTTGTTGTGCTTCGTCGATCAGTTGCTCCATGTCAGCCATCGTACCAAATTCTGCCATGATTTGTTCATAGTCACTAATATCATAGCCATTGTCGTCATTCGGTGATTGGTAGACAGGGCTAAGCCAGATAGCGCTGATTCCTAGTTTTTTCAAATAGTCTAAGCGTTGGATGATCCCCGCTAGGTCACCGACTCCATCGCCGCTGCTATCTTGAAAACTCCGTGGATAAACTTGATACACGACGGCTTCCTGCCACCAATGATTGTTTGTTTTGAGATGATTCATTTTCTTCAATCCTTTCCGTTGTGTCTACTGATACGGCAAACCCATAAGGTGCAAGTTCAACAATGTTTTTATCTAATGATTGCATTTGTGTAGAGAATAAAATATGTTCTTTTTCAATATAAACAGGCGATTGTCCAGTGTTAAAAATACAGCGGATCATTTTTCCTTCATGTTCATAGGCAAAGTCGAGAATGCCTGTTTGCTCATCGATTTCCTGCCAACGTAGTTTCCCTTCTGATAAGAGCGGCTGATGTTCTTTTCTAAAAGCAATCAACGCTTTGACGAATGCGTACATGTCTAAATCTTGCTTATCAGTCTCCCAAACCATACATTTCCGGCAGTCCGGATCAGCTGCTCCGTCCATCGCGTATTCGTCTCCGTAATAAAGACAAGGTACGCCTTTTTGCAAGTAAGTGAACGCTAGAACTTGTTTCATTAGTGCTTTGTTGTTTTGAGCAATCGTCAATAAACGTGGTGTATCATGTGAATCTAGTACGTTAAACATGATTTGGTTAGTTTGCTCACGGTAAAGCATCAATTGGTGATTTAGTTCAGAAACCAACTTGCTCAATGAAATTGTTTGGTAAACAAAATAAGAAAGAATCGCGTCAGTAAAAGCATAATTCATAACGCTGTGAAACTCATCTCCCTGCAGCCAAGCTTGAGACGAGTGCCAAATTTCGCCTAAAATATAAATATCTGGTTTGGCTTCTGTACAAACATCATGGAATTTACGCCAAAAGCGATGATCTACTTCATTGGCTACATCTAAGCGCCAAGCGTCGATATCAAATTCAGTGATCCAATAACGAGCGATCGCCAATAAATAGTCTTGGACTTCTTTGTTTGCTGTGTTTAATTTTGGCATATGCGGTGTAAAAGCGAACGTATCATAGGTAATATCTTCTGAGAATTCAAAATTCGCTGTTGGTGTGTAAGTCACTGGGAATTTATGAATATGGAACCAGCTGGCATAAGCAGAATTTTCACCGTTTTTGATCACATCTTGCCATTGGGGTGAGAAATCGCCCATATGATTGAAAACAGCATCCAGCATGACCTGGATCCCGCGTTTATGACATTCTTCTACGACTTTCTTAAAGAGTTCTTTGTCTCCGAACGCTGAATCTATCTCAAAGTAATCGATCGTATCGTATTTGTGATTGCTCGCTGCTTGGAATAGCGGACAAAAATAAATGCCGTTGATCCCGAGATCAACTAAATGATCCAAATGATCTAAGACGCCTTGTAAGTCACCGCCAAAAAAGTCATCACGTCCAGGATGCTCTTTGCTGCTCCAAGGTAGAGTGCCCTTTGGATCGTTCGTTGTGTCTCCATTGGCAAAGCGCTCAGGGAAAATTTGATACCAAACCGTTTCTTTTACCCATTGCGGTGCTTTAAAGCGGTCAGCTTCGTGGAAATAAGGTAGTTTAAAATAATTAGCAGCTGTTTTTAATGTGGCCTCTTGATAAGGAAAGAAACCGTGGTCGCCGTAAAACAAAACCGTTCCATCCATGCCTTCTATTTTGAAGGCGTAGCTTAGACGCTTAAAAGGAGCAGAGGTTTCGACTGTCCAGTAATCATGTGTTGTGGTAGATAAGTATTTTTCCATTGGAATAGTTACGTTGAACCACTCGCTATGCTCAAGTTGGTACGGATCGCCATTCAATAGTTCAACACTTTTGATATCTCCTCTACCTGTTCTTAACCGAATATGCATCTTGTCTGAGGTGTATAAATAAGCGAATTCGCTTTCTGGTTGGTGGTGGATTGCTGCAGTATTCATCTAATTTGTCCCCCTGTGATCGACTCATTATTTTATCTAACCATATAATTCTAAAAACCACCCATATTATGCCATATAAGAAAAACGTTTTCAATACATTTTTCGCAATCGATTGCATTTTGTTTCGGTAGAGTGTTTATTTATATGATGAATAAAGGAGAAAGCACTAAAATGCTTGGTTTTAGTTGTGATAAAATTATAATCATTGTCTAATCAACGTTATTTTTAGGTGGGGTACATGCGTTATCATTAGTTTCTATTGAAATAAATGAAGTTTTTTTGTAAAAAAATTAGATTTCTCTTGACAATTTATGCAAACGATTGCACAATATAAGAGAATAGAACAGCAAATAATTCCTAGGAGGAACAAAAGATGAAAAGAAATATGAAAAAGCTTTTGACATTAGGGGTAACAATGACAGCGGCGGCGTTTTTACTTGCTGCTTGTGGCGGAGGTTCGTCGGATGAAAAAGCTGCTGATGGAAATGAAAACGCTTCTATAAAGTTGTGGGTGGATGTTGCCTTTGTTGATACGTATAAACCATTAGTAGAACAATTTGAAAAAGAACACAAAGACTGGAAAGTTACGATCAAGCCAAGTGAATCTGCCACAGCTCAAGAAAATTTGAAGAAAGATCCTAGTGCCGCAGCCGATGTTTTCATGATGCCGCATGATCAATTGGGGCAAATGGTGGATGCGGGAATTATTTATGCCAATACAAAATACGAAGATAGTGTGAAAGAAAATAGTACGGAAAGTGCTGTCGAAGCTGCAACGTATGACGGTAAGTTATACGGTTACCCATACGGTGTTGAATCACAAATTTTATATTATAACAAAGAAAAACTAGCTGAAGGCGATGTGAAGAGTTGGGAAACATTGACTGCTAAAGGTAAGCTCGGTGCGAACTTTGGTGAAGCAGGGGCCAACTATATCTTCACGCCATTGTTCATGTCAAATGGCGATGAGTTGTATGGTAAAAATGGCGAAGATATCAACGGAACGAACTTTAATAATGATAAAGGTGAACAAGTCTTAAAATGGATTCGCGCACAAAAAGACAACGCTGGTGTTGTTCAATCAAATGCAGACGCACTTTCTAATTTAGGTAATGGTAAAATCGATGCTTTCTTATCTGGTCCATGGTCTAAGTTGGATGTAGAAAAAGCATTAGGAGATAATTTTGCAGTAGCGCCATATCCTACCGTTGATTTGGGCAATGGTCCCGTTCAACAAAAAGCGTTCTTAGGCGTGAAATTATTTGGGGTGAATGCTTCAACCAAAAGTCCTGTAGCAGCAATGGCATTGGCTGATTTCTTAACGAATAAAGAAAACCAACTAACTGTTTTTGAAAAAAATGGAACAGTACCTGCCAATAAAGATGCCCAAACAGATGATAAAGTAACCTCTGATAAAGTAGCCGAAGCAGTGATGACCATGAGTGATGCTGATCATTCTGTTGTGATGCCAAAACTTCCAGCGATGGTTTCTTTCTGGGGACCGGCTGATGCAGTGATTAATGACACGTATAACGGTAAAATTGCTGAGGATCAATACTTACCAAAATTGGATAAATTAGTGAAAGATACGAGTAAATCAGAAAAATAATTTATAAAAACTGTAGCAAAAAATAGAGGTCTGAGAAATCACGGCAAAACTCTTTGAGTTTTAGCTTAATTACTCAGCCTCTTGATTTCAAAGAAGAACAGGAAGTGAAATGCTATGAAACTAAAAGCGAAAGCCGATGGGCCGATTACTTTTAGAGAGTTGTTTAAAAAAGGGGACACACCGATCAAGCTTTCTTATATTTTTATGGGAACAGCTAATCTTTTAAATGGACAAATTATCAAAGGGTTGGCGTTTTTAGCGTTGGAGATAGGGTTTGTGGCGTGGCTGGTCGTAAATGGATTCCATGCGTTGTCGATGTTGCAATCATTGGGAACGAAATCTCAAGGTTGGGTCATGGACGAATCGTTAGGAATCGAAGTGCAGCAGCCGGGTGATAACTCGATGTTGCTGTTGTTGTTTGGAATCGCTGCAATTATTCTTATTTTTCTTTTTGTTTTTCTGTACATCGTAAATCTAAGAAGTGCGCGTAAAATTTTTACATTAAAACAAGCTGGACAGTCTCTGCCGACACTTAAAGAAGATCTCAATAGTTTGTTGAATGAAAAATTTTATATTACGCTGATGAGTATTCCGTTATTAGGTGTACTAGCCTTTACGATCTTGCCTTTGCTTTATATGATTTCAATTGCGTTTACTAGCTATGATCATAATCATTTGCCACCTAAAAATTTATTCCATTGGGTCGGCTTTGCCAATTTTAGCAATGTGATCACAGGTGATATTGCTGGAACCTTTTTCCCAGTGCTTACTTGGACCTTGATTTGGGCAGTTTTGGCAACCGCGACAACGTTTTTCTTTGGGATTTTATTAGCGCTCTTGATCAATGCTAAAGGAGTCAAAGGGAAAAAAGTTTGGCGGACGATTTTCGTGATTACGATGGCGGTTCCACAATTTGTCAGTTTGTTATTGATGGCAAACTTGTTTAATGGTTCAGGACCAGTCAATGCGATGCTGCAGAATTGGGGCCTAATTGATCAGCCAATTCCTTTTTTAACAGATGCACTACTCGCAAAAGTTACTGTTATCTTCGTGAATATGTGGGTTGGGATTCCAGTCACGATGTTAGTTGCAACGGGGATCATTACGAATTTACCGACAGATCAAATTGAAGCCGCTGAAATTGATGGGGCCAATAAATTTCAAATTTTTAGAAATATTACCTTCCCACAAATTTTGTTTGTGATGGCACCTAGTTTGATCCAACAGTTTATTGGAAACATCAATAATTTCAATGTGATTTTCTTGTTAACTGGCGGACAACCAGCGAACAGTAATTTTCACTCTGCCGGTGAGACAGATTTATTGGTCACGTGGTTGTATAAATTGACGGTAACCGCAGCCGATTATAATCTCGCTTCTGTAATTGGGATCATTATCTTTGTTCTTTCAGCTGTCTTCTCGCTATTTGCCTACACACGAAGCAGTTCATTTAAAACGGAAGGGGCGTAAACAAGCTTATGAAATCGAAAAAAAGAAAAAATTTAGTCCTACATTATACGCTATTGACGATTTTGTCGATTGTTTGGATCTTCCCGATCGTTTGGATTGTTTTGACTAGCTTTAGAAGTGAGGGCGGAGCGTTTGTAACGTACTTTATACCAAAGCAGTTTACGTTTGAAAACTATAAAATGTTGTTGACAAGCTCAACGTATCCTTTTGTGCAATGGTTTTTAAATACGCTATTTGTAGCAGTTTGTAGTTGTATTTTATCAACATTGATCACAATTGCGATGGCTTATTCGTTAAGTCGTTTACGCTTTAGAGCGCGTAAACCATTTTTAAAATTAGCATTGGTGTTGAATATGTTTCCTGGTTTTATGAGTATGATCGCCGTTTATTATATTTTGAAGGCGATGAATTTAACAGGTAGTTTGTTAGCGTTGATTTTAGTTTATTCATCTGGAGCTGCCTTAGGTTTTTATATCGCAAAAGGCTTTTTCGATACTATTCCGATGGCGTTGGATGAGTCTGCGATGATCGATGGGGCGAGCAAGTTTGAGATCTTTACGAAAATCACGTTGCCGTTGAGTAAACCGATCATTGTTTATACAGCGTTGATGGCCTTTATGGCACCGTGGATGGATTTCATTTTTGCAAAAATTATTTTAGGGGATAATGTCAATAAATATACGGTGGCGATTGGTCTGTTCACAATGCAAACAAAGGATAAAATCGATCAATACTTTATGGCATTTACAGCTGGTTGTGTCTTGATCGCGGTACCGATCACGTTGTTGTTTATCTTTATGCAAAAGTATTATGTAGAAGGAATTACAAGTGGTTCTGTGAAAGGGTAAGACATAAAAAGCATTTCCGTATTGGAGATGCTTTTTTATGTCTGTCTTTGAGTGTAAGCTGATGATTTTCCTTCTACAACACTGTTGATTTCTATTGCCAGCTTTTCTCTGGAAATTGGTTCATAGGCACGGACGAGCTTTTTGATTCCAGGGATTGCTTTTAGAACCTTAATACCAAATGCGCTGATAACGGAAAAATAGCGTTTTTTATCTACGACTAGGCTTGGGTAAATAATGACGTGTGGCTGCGCATTTTCTTTGATCAGTTGCTCTGCCTGCAGTTTAGCATCCATGTACTTTCTTAACGGAAATGGGGCGCTGTTAGCTGAAATAAACAAGAAGTGGGCAGACGGATTGTGCGTATTCAGGTAATCTAAAATCAATTGGACGGGCGTCAAAATAAAGCGATCATAGGTAATTTTTTTGCGCGGATGCTCAAAAAGAATTCCGATTGTATCGATAACCCAATCTGCTTCTTGAAGAGCCTTGTGCCAATAAGTATCGTTTAAGATGTCAGAACGAAACCAGTGAACTTTTTTAGCCCATGAATCTGATAGATCTGCGGGTTTTCCTTTGCGTGAAATACTCGTTACGTTATGTCCATTGTTCGTTAATTCTTCAGAAAGTTTTTGTCCGATAAAGCCGCTTCCGCCAAATATAGTTATATTCATCTAGTTTCCTACTTTCACTAAGTCCTATAGTTAGTTTATCATTATTTTCCAAAAGGGAAAAAGAAACAGGACGCTGAGGACCGTTGTTAGCCTTAAGCGTCCTGTTTGTTTAGTTGACTGTTACTGCTAAGCCGAAATGGTCACTGATCACAGGGGTCTGTTTCCCGTCAAAGACGATGTGGTAATTAGAAATCGTCAACTCTTGCGAGGAAAAGATATAGTCGATGCGTAATTTCTCTTGATTTTCACCCCAGCCATCTATGGCCTTTTCAACAGTGTGTTCACCGATTCTTTTATTAGCTGTTAAAAAACTGTCTTGCAAATGCAAGTGGCTGGTTAGGACAAGGTCGTAGCCGGTTTGAGCAACCGAAGCTGGGTTGTTAAAATCGCCCATCAGTAGTAATGGCAAAGTTTGGCTTTTTAATGCCTGCTCTGTTTGTTGCCATTCGTATGAAAAGCCGCCAGATTCTAACCACCAAGAGTAATGACAACAGACTACTGTAATTGGTCTGTCCGCTAATTTGGTCTGACCTATGAGGAGCAGCCTAGTGTGATGGTCATCTGGATTCTTTTCTTTGGAAACTAAGACAGCTTTTGGCTGGATCGGCTGTTTGGAAAGTAGTGCAACGCCTTCGTGGTAAGCGTCGTAACCGATATGGTTGTATGCCCAGCTCCAGTGATAGTCATGTCCCTGTGCTTTTAAAAGCTGAACCAAGAGATGTGCAAAATTGTCTTCGTGGATCGGCTGTTGATGTTTTGTTGGGTGGAAGTTATGCGTTGAAACCACAGGTAAGCTGTTAATCCGTTGGTTGACTTCTTGTAGAGCGATCAATGCATATTCTTCTTTGCTGATGTGGTCCACTAATTGCTGTAATTTTTCTAAGGGGTTATTTTCTAACCAACTGTGGGTGTTCAATGTTAGTACCTTCATACTTATTCCTCCTAAAATTAAAAGCGTAATGGGCTTCGTTCTGCTCCCACCGTTTATCCGGATTCCATGTGAGCGGGATATGACTCGAAGAGTTATGACCCACTCACACTTTTTATCCTTTTTCCGAAAAGTTAGCCCGTGCAGCTAGATAACACGTGGCACAATGGTTTACTCGACGACAACCTATAAATGGTGACAATGTTCCACTCTGTTTCAAATTAAAAAAATAGGATCAGAATAAAACTCTGTGAGCTTTACGCCGATCCTATTTAGAATGTTACTTATGTTAAATGTCTAAACGTCCGATGGCAGTTCCAGGATCTTGTTTGCCGACTTTATCTAAATGGAATGCATTGATCTGTTCACGGTTTGTAAAGACAACGATCATAGTGGTTTGTTTACCGGCGGCTGTGATTTTTTCTAAATCAGCTGTGGCGATTGTGTCACCTGCAGTGACTTTTTGTCCCTCTGTTACTAGGATTGTAAAGGCAGAATCTTTCATTTCGATTGTATCAAGCCCCATATGGATCAGCACTTCGATACCTTCGTCGGTTTGAATACCTAATGCGTGTTTAGAAGGGAAAATGCTGGTGATCACACCCGTGATCGGTGCATAAATTGTTTCATCTATAGGGATAACGGCGAAGCCATCACCCATCATTTTTTGTGAAAAGACAGGATCGTCTACTTGATCAATTGCGATTACTTCACCATGAGCCACAGGCACGATCGTTTTTGTGAGACCGAGATAAGCTGAGCTGTTTGGTGTCGGAGCGAGTGGTTCAGCTTGCTGTGGTGCGGGAATTGTAACACCTGAATCTAATAGGTCTTGAATATCTGATTTTAACACGTCAGCTTTCGGTCCGTAAACGGCTTGAACGCCATTATCTTTTACGATCAATCCCATAGCGCCAGCTTTTTTCCAAGCATCCTCTGTTCCAACTTTATTCTTATCAGTGACACTGACACGTAACCGGGTCATACACGCATCAACATCCACGATATTTTCTTTTCCGCCTAGCAGATGAACGATATCGATGATTTGAGGATCGATTCCGTCCGCGCTTTGAGCGTTGTTCGTTGTTGAATCAGCTTGAGACTCATTGTTATCGTAATTGCCATTTCTACCTGGTGTAGCAAAGTTGAATTTTTTGATCATGAAATTGGCGATAAAATAAGTCAACACGCCGAATACAATAGTGCAAAGAACAAAATTCAACAAATCTCCGCCTAGACCAGCCTTTATGGCTAAGGGTGTTCGGGTCAAAAGTTCAATGTTTCCGAATGAATGAACACGTAATGCTACGATGTCTGCCATAGCGAATGCCGCACCTTGGATGATGGCGTAAACAACATATAATGGCACTGCTGCAAACATAAACATAAATTCTAAAGGTTCAGTCACTCCTGTTAGGAACACGGCTAAAGCGGCTGAAAGGTACATTGATTTATAGTTTGAACGTTTATCAGGGTCGACATTACGATACATCGCCAGTGTCATTCCCATCAAAATCCCAGAAGCACCAATCATTTGTCCAACTTTGAAACGAGCGGGCGTCCAGTTTGCTAAGACATAATTGTATTGTGATGTATCACCAGAGCCTTTTAAATTGACTAAATCAGTTGCCCAAGCTAACCATAACGGATCTTGCCCGAATACTTGTGTTCCAGCCTGTGCGCCAGATAAGATTTCATAGGTTCCGCCTAATTGGGTATAGTTGATCGGGATCGTCAACATATGATGCAAGCCGAACGGTAGGAGTAAACGCTCTAATGTTCCATATAAAAATGGTGCGAGAACTGGTGCGGTATCTTGAGATTGAGCGATCCAAAGTCCGAAATTGTTGATGCTGGCTTGAATGTAAGGCCAAATAATTGCTAAAAGAATCGCAACGATCGTTGACCAAAGGATCACAACGAATGGTACAAAGCGCTTGCCGTTGAAAAACGAAAGAGCATCAGGTAGTTTACGGTAATTGTAGTATTTGTTGAACGCCATTGCGCCAACGAAACCAGCAATGATCCCCACGAAAACACCCATATTTAAGGCGGGTGCTTCTAAAACGCTAGTGAAGAAACCTTTAACCATGATTTTCGTGCCAAACAATGTGTGCGTAAACGTTTTGTCATCGGCTAACATATCACTAGTTACACCAAAAATCGAACCAGTGATGCGATTGATCAAAATAAATGAAAGCCCAGCAGCAAATGCCCCACCTGCGCGCTCTTTCGCCCAACTACCACCGATCGCAAGTGCGAACAAGATATGTAAGTTGCTGATGACGCCCCAACCAATGTTTTCGATAACACCGCCTGTTGTAGCTAGTGCTGTCCAATCTGGATTGATCAGAGGGATTGTTTTCCCGATACTGATCATTAACCCTGCGGCTGGCATCACGGCAATGACGACCATCAATGCTTTGCCAAACTTTTGCCAAAATTCGAAACTTAGTAACTTTTTCATCTTTTCTCTCTCCTTTGCAATAATTGCGCAATCGATTTCGTTGACTGTAGTATAAAGCAGATTTTTATTTTTGTAAACCCTTAAATAAAATCACATCTCTCTGATTGTTGATAAAATGATATTATCATTACAGTCAAAGAATATTCAACGAATAAGCAGTAATGCATAAAGAAATGTTTGACAATGCAATCGGTTGCGTTTATTATGAGGTTAAGAAGCAAACAACATACAGGAGGAGAGAAAATGAAGCATTTATTTGAAATAGACCCATGGAAAATTGCCACACATCAATTAGAACGCAACGAACGTCGTCTTCAAGAATCGCTAACATCAATGGGAAACGGTTATATGGGGATGCGAGGGAATTTTGAAGAACACTATACAGGTGATCATCATCAAGGAACCTATTTAGCCGGTGTTTGGTATCCTGACAAGACCAGAGTTGGTTGGTGGAAAAATGGCTATCCTGAATATTTTGGGAAAGTTATCAATGCAGTGGATTTTATCGCAATGGATATTCTTGTGAATGGGAAAACGGTTGACTTAGGTATACAAGAACCAAAAGATTTTTATTTAGAATTAGATATGCATAACGGGTTGTTGACACGTACATTTACTCTTGAAACTGAGGAGGCAAAAGTTAAATTCCGATTTGAACGTTTTTTAAGTATTGTGCAACAAGAACTGGCTGTGATTCGGGTAACGGTAGAAGTTCTTGAGGGTGTAGCAGATATTCAAATCAGCTCAAAAATCGATGGAGATGTTCGCAATGAAGATAGCAATTATGATGAAATGTTTTGGGAAGCCCAACAATCTGGTTTCGAAGATGCCATCGGCTTTTTAACGACTAAGACGATTCCAAATCCATTTGGTATTGAACAGTTTAGTGTAACGGCCGCAATGAAACATGTGACAGAGGCCAAAGCAGGTGTGGCTGAAACGGAACCTTTAATCGTACAACAATCATTTCAAGCGAAGCTACAAGCAAATGAATCAATCACGCTAGAAAAACAAGTAATCGTGTTGACTAGCCGTGATATTCCAGAAACGCAACAACAAGAAAAAGCAGTTCAACTACTGAAGCAAGTAACTAAAACCTTCGATGAATTACTGAATGAGCAAAATGACGCCTGGGCGAAGCGTTGGGCACTTGCTGACGTTGTGATTGAAGGAGACGATGCAGCACAGCAAGGCATCCGGTTTAATTTATTCCAATTATTTACCACCTATTATGGAGAAGATGAACGGTTGAACATTGGGCCAAAAGGCTTTACAGGTGAAAAGTATGGCGGTGCCACTTATTGGGATACAGAAGCGTATGCTGTTCCTTTATATTTAGCTTTGGCAAAACCAGAAGTCACAAAAAATTTATTGAAATACCGCTATAACCAATTAGAGCAAGCGAAACATAATGCGCGTCAACAAGGATTAGCTGGTGCTTTATATCCAATGGTGACCTTCACAGGAATTGAATGCCACAATGAATGGGAAATCACCTTTGAAGAAATCCACCGAAATGGTGCCATTGCGTATGCTATCTACAATTATGTGAATTATACTGGAGATACTGATTATCTAAAAAATGAAGGACTACAAGTTCTAACGGAAATCGCACGTTTTTGGGCAGATCGCGTGCATTTTTCTAAACGTACTGGAAAATACATGATCCATGGTGTGACAGGACCAAATGAATATGAAAATAATATCAACAACAATTGGTACACAAATACGATCGCAACGTGGGTATTACAATATACTTTAGAGCATTACACGAAATACCAAGCAGAAACATCGGTTGATATTAGCAAAGAAGAGCAAGCGCATTGGCAAGAAATCATTGATAATATGTATTATCCATTTGATGAAGAGTTAGGCGTTTTTGTCCAACATGATACCTTCTTAGATAAAGATTTAATGCCGAGAACAGCATTATCATCAGAGGACTTACCGTTAAATCAACATTGGTCGTGGGATCGTATTTTACGTTCTTGCTTTATCAAGCAAGCAGACGTATTACAAGGGATTTATTTCTTTGGCGAACGTTTTTCACGAGCAGAAAAAGAGCGGAATTTCTTGTTTTATGAACCGATGACGGTGCATGAATCTTCTTTATCGCCAAGTGTTCACGCCGTTTTAGCGGCAGAACTCGGGATGGAAGAAAAAGCGGTAGAAATGTATCAACGAACAGCTCGTTTAGATTTAGATAATTACAACAACGATACGGAAGATGGTTTGCATATCACGTCAATGACAGGCAGTTGGCTTGCGATCGTGCAAGGATTTGCGCAAATGAAGACAGCTGATGAGAAACTAAGTTTTGCACCGTTTTTACCAAGTACATGGACAAGCTATGCCTTTCATGTGAATTATCGAGGGCGTTTGCTTTATGTGACTGTGGATCAAGAAAAGGTTCGTTTACAGCTTGTTTCAGGAGCAGAGTTGCCGCTTACTGTATATGGAGATAAGCAGGTTTTAGCCGATGAATTAGTGATCGAAATGGAAAAGGTGAATACGCATGTTTAAAGGTGTTTTATTTGATTTAGATGGTGTGTTGACCGATACAGCCGAATACCACTATCAAGCGTGGCAACGGTTAGGTAAAGAAATCGGCATCACGATTGATCGCGCGTTTAATGAAGAGTTGAAAGGTGTGAGTCGTGAAGATTCATTGACATTATTACTAGCTCATGGCGGGAAAACCAATGACTTCACTTCGGAACAATTCGCTGAACTAGCAAAGCGGAAAAATGAGTACTACGTAGAAATGATCCAGCAAGTTAGCCCGAAGGATGTTTATCCAGGGATTCTGGCGTTGTTACAAGACTTAAAAAAACAAGGAATCAAAATTTCATTGGCCTCTGCTAGTAAAAATGGTCCATTTCTATTGGAGAAAATGGCGTTGATGCCCTACTTTGACGGTATTGCTGATCCAAGTGCAGTTGCAAAAGGTAAACCTGCCCCTGAGATTTTTCAATTAGCGGCCAAAAATGTTGGCTTGACAGCTGCAGAATGTATCGGAATCGAAGATGCCAAAGCGGGAATTCAAGCGATTATTGCGAGCTGTGCTTTGCCGATTGGTGTAGGACGTTCAGAAGATCTTGGAACGGATATCGCGCTGGTTGCTTCTACGAAAGAATTGACGCTTGATTTCTTGCTATCTGTCTGGCAATCAGCAAAAGTGAATGATTGATTTCACTGGTTGTTCTAGTGACTATTCTTGAAAAAAGACGATAGCAACAAAGCATCAATCTATGGTATTATTTTCTACGATAGAATGATTTATCCAGATTTGTATGATTATTCATGAAAGGAGGAGAATAGATGACAATTACTGTTAAAGATGTTGCAAAAAAAGCTGGTGTTGCTACGTCCACTGTCTCCAGAGTAATCAACGACCACTCAAGTATTTCAGATGCGACGAAGAAAAAAGTCTATAAGGTAATGGAAGAAATGGGGTATGTGCCCAACATTGCTGCTAGAAATCTAGGCAAACGCTCGTCAGGAGCAGTTGGCGTGATTTTGCCACCGTTAGATTCTCGTGAGCGAATGGGAAATCCTTTTTACTTAGAAATCATTGAATCGATCAATGACGAAGCGCGTAAACACAGTATGACGACGGCAATCGCTACGGCACAATCTTTTGAGACGTTGTTGGAAAATGTTCAACTGATGCATCGCCAAAAACAAGTCGATGGATTCATCTTACTTTACTCAGATAAAGATGATCCAGTCATCAATTATTTATTCGAAAATCAAGTTCCCTTCTCATTGATCGGTCAGCCGTATACAAATGAAGATAAGGTCATTTACGTGGATAATGATAATCAATTACTAGGAAAACATGCGACAGATTACCTAATTGAAAATGGGCATAAAAATATTCTGTTTATTACGAATACGACCCATGAAAATGTCTATTATGAACGTTATTTCGGTTACCAAAAGGCGATGATGTTAGCAAATTTGACGGTCTTACCTTCAGTAGATATGGAAAAACCAGAAGATTATGTAGCCTTTGAACAACTGTTGAAAGAAACTAAAGCCACCGCGGCTGTCGTGATCGATGATATCTTTGCGATGCGAATGATTCAATTAGCGCAAATGTATGGCTATCGTGTACCAGATGATTTTTCAGTGATCAGTTTCAATAACTCGATTTATGCAACGCTCGTTCATCCTTATCTAACTAGTATCGATATCGATATTGCAGAACTTGGGAAAATGGGCATGCAAAAACTGATTGAATCCTTACAGGAAAAAGAAGCGACAGGCGTTAGAATGGTGATTCCTCATCAGCTGATCAAAAGAGAGACAGTCTTGTCTTTGAAAAATAATACAACAGATTAAGTAATAGAAGAACGCTGAAAACTAATTTACTCAGAAATGAAAAAATGAGTGAGTTAGTTTTTTTGTTGACAAAAAACGACTACAGTTGTAAACTTTGGTTGTGAAGTAAAAAGGAGAGGAAAAAAATGATAAAAGCAATAACGGATGAAAATTTTTTTCAAGAGGTTGAACAGGGAATCGTTCTAGTTGAATTTTGGGCAGAATGGTGCAGTTATTGTAAAATGTTAGAACCAGTATTAGATGAACTAGCCAAGGAGTATTCAGCAGAGATTGAAATCAAAAAAATAAATGTTGAAACAAATGAAAAGATTCCCGAAAAATATAACGTAATGAGCTTGCCGCTGATCATCCTATTTGAAAACGGAGAAGCAAAAGAAAAAGTCGTTGGATACTATCCAAAAGATGTCTTAAAGAAATATATTGAAGAAATAATCCAAAAATAAGGTGTTGACAAACATCATAATTTGAATTAAGATACAAGAGAAGTTGAAACGACTACAAATGTAGATTTTAAAGAAAGTAGAAGATATATATGAAAATAAAGAAACAATATTTAGAAAAGGCTGTGCAACCAAAATTTCAAATAGATGACCTAGCGACTGTGTCGGCTGGCTATGTTTCTGGAATGAGAAATACTGCTGTTAGGATCTTAGCGATCCATGATACAAGAGCGTATACAGTCAGTTATATGCCGACAAATGGGGAACAGTTAGTGGTCAATTACAAATGGATCGTCCAAGAAGAGATAGTAGACTCAGGGAAAGAAAAATTGAAAGAAGGAAAAATGGTCTTGCTAAATGCCGATCATTCAATTGGAATGGAAGGAGCGAAATCTGTTATAGAAGCTTCATTGAGTACGACTGCCTATAAGGTAGAGTATTTAACCACATCCAGTGAAAGAATCAAGCATCAAGGTTGGTTGATAGAAGATGACCTAATAGAACTAGTTAAGGAATAGGAGGGAATCTCGATGGCAACAAGGGAAATACAACATATAACTGATGCCGAATGGGAAATCATGAGAATCGTATGGACTCAAGGTGAAACAACCAGCAAAGAAGTCCAACAACTGCTAAATCAAAAAACCGAATGGAAAACGACCACAGTCAAGACCTTGCTTGCACGACTAGTTGAAAAAAAGCTGTTATCTACTGAAAAATTAGGCAATAAATTTATTTATCGATCATTAATAGAAGAAAAAAGTGGTATTCAATTGGAAACGGATGAACTCTTAGGTAAGATTTGTGCAAAAGAGGTTGGAGCTGTCCTTAAAACGATCATTGATGAAAGCGTCTTGAGCGTTGAGGATATCGAGCAGTTAGAAAAAGCGCTACAAAAAAAGAAAAAGAATGCTGTCGACGTTATTCTATGTAATTGTACGCCGAAGGATTATTCATATAAACAAGCCAATTAATTATTAGAGGAGATGGAGAAAATGGAAGTGAAAACATTTGATATCGAAGGGATGACCTGTGCCTCATGTGCACAAACGGTAGAAAAAGCGACCGCAAAACTGACAGGTGTTACTAAATCAACTGTTAACTTAGCAACCGAAAAGTTAAATATTGAATATGATGAGAATAAACTCTCAGAAAAAGATATTCAAAAAGCCGTATCAGATGCAGGCTACGAAGCGTTGAGCAATGTCCAACAACGAACATTTGATATCGATGGCATGACGTGTGCTTCTTGTGCGCAAACAATCGAAAAAGCAACAGGCAAACTGAACGGTGTTGCAAAAGCATCAGTCAATTTAGCGACAGAAAAAATGGTAGTGGATTTTGATCCATCTGTTTTAAATGTCTCAGATATTACCAAAGCAGTAGCTGATGCTGGGTATGGCGCAGTGGAACAAATTGATTCAGCTGATACGGTAGATAAAGACCGTGAGAAAAAACAAAAGCATATCAAAGACATGTGGCAACGCTTTTGGATGTCGGCAGTATTTACTGTTCCTTTATTATATGTTGCTATGGGACATATGGTTGGCTTGCCTTTACCAGCATTAGTAGATCCTATGATGCATCCTGAAACATTTGCGATGGTTCAATTGGTCTTAACGATTCCAGTCCTGTATTTAGGTAGAAGCTTCTTTACAGTTGGATTTAAAGCGTTATTCAAGGGTCATCCTAATATGGATTCTTTAGTTGCTTTAGGAACTAGCGCTGCTGTAGCTTATAGTTTATACGGAACAGCGATGATTTTTGCTGGCGATCCGCAATTTACAATGGCTTTGTATTATGAATCTGCTGGTGTGATTTTAACTTTGATCACATTAGGTAAATACTTTGAAGCTGTCTCAAAAGGAAAAACCTCTGAAGCAATCAAAAAATTAATGGGCTTAGCACCAAAAAATGCCCGTGTTTTCCGTAATGGTCAAGAAATGGAAATTCCGGTAGATAGCGTTCAGCTAGATGATACGATCATCGTTCGCCCAGGAGAAAAAATTCCAGTAGATGGTGTTGTAATCGAAGGCTCTTCTGCAATCGATGAATCAATGTTGACAGGTGAAAGTATGCCAGTTGAGAAAAAAGTTGGCGACAATGTTATCGGCGCAAGTATCAATAAAAACGGTAGTTTCCGTTTCAAAGCAACAAAAGTTGGGAAAGATACTGCCTTGTCTCAAATCATTAAACTAGTGGAAGATGCGCAAGGCTCAAAAGCACCAATTGCTAAAATGGCCGATAAAATTTCTGGTGTCTTTGTACCAATCGTGATGGTGCTCTCTGTTTTAGCTGGTTTAGCTTGGTATTTCTTAGGACAAGAGTCTTGGGTGTTCGCCTTAACGATCACGATTTCCGTCTTAGTTATTGCATGTCCTTGTGCGCTAGGTTTAGCAACACCAACTGCCATCATGGTAGGAACAGGTAAAGGTGCTGAAAATGGCGTATTGATCAAAAGTGGTGATGCACTTGAAACGACACATAAAATCCAAACAATCGTTTTCGATAAAACAGGAACCATTACTGAAGGAAAACCAAAAGTGACGGATATCGTAACCGCAAATGGGATGGAACAAAATGAGTTACTACGTTTAGCGGCATCTGCTGAAAAAGGGTCTGAACATCCGCTAGGTGAAGCAATCGTCAACGGAGCAGAAGAGAAGAATTTAGCATTTGCACAAACAGAAGAGTTTGCAGCAATTCCAGGTCATGGGATCGAAGTGACGATCGAAGGTAGTCGTTTATTATTAGGAAACAAGAAATTGATGGATGACCGCAACATTTCTTTAGGCAATTTAGGTTTTACTTCAGACCAATTAGCAGAACAAGGGAAAACACCGATGTATATTGCGAAAGATGATGTAATTGCCGGAATTATCGCAGTAGCAGATACGATCAAACCAAACAGTATCCCAGCAATCAAAAAATTACACCAAATGGGTATCGAAGTTGCGATGATCACAGGAGATAACAAACGGACCGCTCAAGCAATTGCGAAACAAGTAGGGATCGATCGTGTCTTAAGTGAAGTGTTACCGGAAGATAAAGCCAACGAAGTAATGAAACTTCAAAAAGAAGGCAAGAAAGTTGCGATGGTTGGTGATGGAATCAATGATGCACCAGCTTTAGCTCAAGCGGATATCGGGATCGCGATTGGTTCAGGAACAGACGTTGCGATGGAATCAGCGGATATCGTGTTGATGCGCAGTGATTTGATGGATGTCCCAACAGCAGTAGAATTGAGTAAAGCGACAATCAAGAATATCAAAGAAAATCTATTCTGGGCATTTGCTTATAACACATTAGGAATTCCAGTTGCAATGGGCGTCTTATACCTATTCGGCGGACCATTATTGAATCCGATGATTGCGGGAGCCGCAATGAGTTTTAGTTCAGTTTCTGTATTGCTGAATGCATTGAGATTAAAAGGCTTTAAGCCTTCAGCGTTGAAAAAATAAAAAAGTAATATTAAAAAGGGGAAAATAAGGATGGAAAAAAACATTTGAAATAGCAGGACTTACCTGCGAAGGCTGTGCGACTAATGTTAGAGAACGATTTGAATCAGTTTCTGGGCTTCTGTCAGTAGCGGTTGATCTGACTACCAAGACAGCGAAAGTGACCAGTGATAGTGAGATAGATCGAGCTGATTTAGAACAGGCATTAACAGGTACAAAGTACACAATCAACAGTGAATTAGTTTAAGTCAGGAAATGTATGAAGAGTTGATGTTTAAATTGACTCTTCATCTTTTTTTAAGGAAAAAACGACTACGGTTGTAGTTTTTTAGAAGGAGAATATTATGAACAACAATAGATATACTGATTATTTTTTTGACGATCCGGTTTTTGATAGAGCAGGAATAGATTATATTCCGTTGGAAAAAGTAAAGTCTCCACAAAATAAATTAGCGATCCCGCCTTTACTGATACCAGATTTTGATTCAGAGTTGCAAACAAGATATACCATTGTATCACAAGAAGGAGAAACGCAAATTTTACCTGGGGAAAAAACGAAAACTTGGGGATATAATGCTTCATTGTTGGGCACAACGATTATTTTAGAACGAGGAAAAAACTATAGTGTTACCCTAAAGAACGAACTACCCGAGCTAACGACCTATCATTGGCATGGTCTAAACGTTTCAGGTCCAGAAACAGATGGTGGACCTCATGCACCTGTTTATCCTAAAGGAACACAGGAAATTGAATTTACAGTTGACCAGCCAGCATCAACGGCTTGGCTGCACCCGCATCCTTGCCCAAACACTGCTGAGCAAGTTTGGAAAGGTTTGGCTGCAATGGTGATTATAAAAGACGATCAGGAAAGCAAGCTACCTTTTCCAAGAGAATATGGTGTGGATGATATTCCAATCGTTTTACAAGATAGAAGTTATCATGATAATCAATTGGACTATCACAAAGATTACAATGTTGACGGAACGTTAGGGAACATACCCTTGATCAATGGCACAGTGAATGCTTATTTTGATGTTACGACACAACAAGTACGGCTACGTTTGCTAAATGGGGCTAATCGTCGAGAATTTCGCTTGCATTTTTCCAAGGAGCTCCCCTTTACGCAAATTGCATCAGATGGCGGTATCCTGCCTGAGCCTATCTTATTTACTCATTTAATGCTAACTGCTGGTGAAAGAGCGGAGATCATTGCAGATTTTAAAGGGCGTTCAGCGGGTGAAGAGATTATTCTTTATAGTGACGATAGCCCATTGGTTGCTTTTAAAGTGGGTGATTTTAAGGAAAATGATTGGTATATGCCAGAGAAACTTATAGAGATACAACGACTTCAAGCAACTGATTCAACCGTAATAGAGGAGACAGTCATGTCAGGGATGAGAGATTTTGTTAAAATCGATGATCAGATTTTTGATATGAAACGAATTGATAAGCAACAAACAATGGGCGAGACTCAGATTTGGGATGTGTCTAATATTAATCCAGCAGATAAAGGGATGATCCATCCTTTTCATATCCATGGAACCCAATTTCAAGTCCTTAGCAGAAATGGTCGTCCGCCTTATCCCAATGAATTAGGTTGGAAAGATACTATTGGTGTAAATGCGCAAGAAACAGTCAGAATTGCCGTTAGATTTGATGTGCCAGGAGTTTTTATGTATCATTGTCATATTTTAGAACATGAAGACACCGGTATGATGGCTCAAATAGAAGTTATTGACGTAAAAGAGAAGCGTTAAATGAAATAGAAAAATAAAGGATCTGAGGTTGGGACGGAAGTGTTTAACTCCGAGAAATAAGAGGGAATTCACGAAAATTACTTTTCAAATTTTTGTGAATTTCAGCTTATTTCCGAAGGAGTTACTTCTGTGCCCACCGTTTATTCGGATTCCTTGAGGATGGGATGTGACTCGTAGAGTTATGTCCCGGCCTCCAGACCCTTTAACACGGATAGTCTGTTTCACTTCGTTTTGTTAAAGTGGTTGTTATTCCCTGACAATCAGTATATAAAATTTTCTCGAAATCATATTGATTCTGATAGACAAACGTAATCGATTCGTTGATTTTCTCTGTCGTAAATATGATTGTTTCATTGTTCGCCTGAACTAATCTAAGCTTGAATTTATAGTTGATTTCATAGAGTTTAGGCACAATAAGAAACAAAGATTTTCTTTGGCTGACAATTTCAAGGGAAGTGGTGTTTGCTGCTTTGTAGCGGCCAACAAATTTTTCTAACGGAACAGGCGACATGAGTTGTAATGGATGGGTAGTTGGAGAAAATGTACTGTCAAACTTCAATCGGGCAATTTCTTTAGTGATTGTTGTTACAGGTATAACATCTAGGTTACTGAGCAAGATAACGGTTAAATCTTCCTCTTCAAATTGCTTGATCGAGTTGACAAACCCACTGATGTTTCCAAAATGCTGTCGATAGCGATGAGCATTGAGTGTGGCAATATCCCAACCACAAGCATAACTACTTTTATTGACTGTAAACATTAGCTTTGTTAAGTGCTCGGGAACGAGCTGATAGTGTCTAATGGCTTGATCCCATAGATATAAATCCTTTGTAGTTGAATAGAGTCCATAGGCACCTAATGGAAAGAAATGATTTGTCTGTGGTGTATTGATTTCTTTCTCCCAGTAGCTATAACTAGAAGCTAAGTTCAAGACGATATCTGTTTCATTCATACATCCTGTATTTGTCATGTTTAACGGTGTAAAAATTGCTTCTTCTAAAAACTGTGCATAAGTTTGCCCCGTAATCACTTCAATTATTTTTGTTAAAACCAAATAACCAGAATTAGAATAGGCAAACTGACTACCAGGCTCAAATTCAAGTGGCAGCTCTTTGAATAAATCGAGCATATCATCCAGTGTCCAGCTGAGTCGCATGGTAGTTTCCCAAAAATCACCAAATGAAGCAAAGTCAGGAATGCCAGATGTACAAGTCATACAATGGTAAATAGTTATTTTCTCGCCATTTGGAAAATCACTGAGATATGTATTGATAGTGTCGTCAATCGACAACAAACCATGATGCTGTAAGATCAATACTGCCATGGAAGTAAATGCTTTTGTTAATGAGCCTATTTGATATTTGGTTTCAGAAGTATTAGCAACATTGAATTCAATAGAAGCTAATCCAAAACTTTGTTCTAATAAGATGCCAGATTTATCTGCAATGAGTAAACTGCCCTGTAAATAGCCTTGTTGTTCATAAGAACGGACGTAATTGTTTAATTTCGTTTTAAAATCCATTATTTCCCTCACTTTTCTGTCAGGTGATCATCTTCAGAAAAAATGGTAGCGATTTCTTTATGCAAGGACCACACATCCTGCTCTAAGTTACTCATGAGTGTAATCTGTAAACTCAATGTTTTATTATAAGAGGAGATAAATGAGACGCCTGGATCATGTCCTTGCATATATGGAAACGTGTGATCAGCTTTTTTAGCAATCCAAAACCCGTAGCCATAATGATCGGCTGCTTGCATGGTGTGAATCAGAGTAACAGCGTGCTCAGAAATGATTTTCCCACTAAAGAGGATCTGCCAAAAACGTTCTAGGTCTTTTAAGGTGGTGAAACAGCCGCCAGCACCAGTTCCTTTGACGTCAATACTATAAATATTGGAATAATAATCCGTTGTTTCTTTATCGTAAATGTAGCTGTTGGCAACATTGCCCGGTAGTCGATCTAAGGCAAAGTAACCGGTGGAAGTCATACCAGCTGGATCGAAGATGACTTGTTTTAAATAGTGGTCGAAGGCTTGACGTGTTACTTCTTCGATGATCATAGCTAGCAACACATAGCCTGTATTATTATATTGGAATTTTTTTCCAGGAGTATCCACCATTTTCTTGTCAATGAATAAAGGCAGCAAGTCACTGTTTTTGCGTATCTTATAATTAGGGAAATCTTGCCAAAGATCCGCATAGTCAGAGAGTAACTCTTCATCATAATAATCGCCAATCCCAGATGTGTGGTTTAATAATTGATGGACAGTCACGCTTGGATCAATATTCGGCATTTGTTTTGAAAGAATATGTTTGATTGGTTGATCGATTCCAATTTTCTTTTCTTCGATCAATTTCATGATCGCAACAGCGACAAAAGTTTTCCCGCCAGATGCAGTGCTGAAAATGGTCTCTAAATTGTTCTTTATTTGATTGGGAAGATCCCGATAACCGTAAGATTCACATAATAATGACTTGTCATTAGCGATAACATTGACAAAACCACTAAAATCATTAGGTATAGATTGCTTTATGTTCATAGGCGAAGCTCCTTTGTGTTGGCTCAAATATAATTTTCATTCAATGAAATAAGTTTAGCATTAATTGAGAGCTAACGGGCTTATTTTTGTTATTTTCTGACTTTTTTGGATAAATTTTTGAATAACCACGGACAGATCTGACTTTTGAAATCAAACATTGCTTATAAAAGCGATTACAGATACAATAATAAGTAGGAATATATTAGAGTAACACAAAAAGAAGGAGGAGAAAAAATGATAGAATTTAAAGCAAAATACGGTGAGTGGGGGATTATTTTTGGTGCCACAGATGGTGTTGGTAAGGCAATGGCTAGGTCCTTAGCTGAAAGAAAACTAAACGTTGTTTTAATTGGCAGAAGAACAGAAGCGTTAGAGGCTTTAGGCAAAGAACTTGTTGAAGAATACAAGATAGCTTATCAAGTTATAACAGAAGATTTATCCACTGATCTAGCAATTGAACGAATCATCGAACAAACGAAAGGTCTGGATATTGGTTTCGTTTCCTATGTCGCTTGTTTAAGCGTATTTGGTCCATTTTATGAACAAACCTGGGAGCAAGAGCAACAGATGATCAACATCAATATTATTTCGTTTATGAAGTACTTCCATTATTATACAAAATTATTCAAAGAAAAAAATCGTGGCGGCATCATTAATATCGGATCGATGTCAGGTATTACAGGTGCGCCCTACATTGCTCAATATGGTGCAGGCAAGTCATTTATCAGTAAGATGACGGAAGCTGTAGCTTTTGAAATGCTGGATACCAACGTTGATATCATGGTACCAATTTTAGGCTCAACAATTACGCCAAGTTTCTTGAAATCTTTGCCGGATACGGAGGCTGGAAAAGCTGCGCTGGCTGCTGCAATGACACCAGAAGAGTGTATGGAAGAAATTTTTGAAAACTTTGGAAAAAAACGTTCGATGATTCTTGGTGATCTTAATCGGGAAAATGCTAAAGCTATGGCAAATCAGACCTCGGATCAAACGATTGAATTTGTTGGAAACCTATTTAAATAATAAGTACGTCTAAGACTCGAACTAGAGTCTGTGTTATCATAGAGTGAGATGAGAAGTGATCTAACGAAATGAAGAAAAGGAAGTGACTAGCAAATGAATACGTACCAATTAATATTGATTATGCTCCCGCCGCTTCCCGGAGATAGATGTTTTTTTTCAACCTTATAAAATAATTGACTAGCTGTATGGGCTAGCGCCTCGGAAAAAAGAAAAAAACATGAATGAGGCAAAAAGCGCCTCAGTCATGTTTTCCTATTTTTCGGTCAGAGCTGAACGAGCCCATTCCGCTTTTAATTTATCTAGCTGTATGGGCTAGCGCCTCGGAAAAAAGATAAAACCTGAATGAGGCAAAAGCACCTCAGTCATGTTTTCCTATTTTTCAGTCGGAGCTGAACGAGCCCATTCCGCTTTTAATTTAGGAGGATTTTCTTTTGAAAAAAAGCATCGAAACTCGTGTACCATCTTTATTATTATTGATTGTTTTGGTTGGTTTCCCACAAATCAGTGAAACGATTTTTACACCGTCATTGCCGGATATTGCCTATGATTTTCAGGTATCGATGGCAACGGTCCAACTAACGTTGAGTATCTATTTTTTAGCCTTTGCTTTAGGGGTATTCTTTTGGGGCTGGTTGTCTGATTTTATCGGACGACGGAAAGCACTGTTGTTTGGCTTGTTATTTTATGGACTCGGCAGCTTTCTTTGTTTTCGAGCACCAACGATCGAGGTTTTGCTGCTAGCGCGATTTGTTCAAGCGTTTGGAGCAAGTACCGGTTCCGTTGTGACTCAGACGATACTACGGGAAAGTTACTCTGGTAATCAGCGTCATGCACTATTTGCACAAATATCAGCAGCACTGGCGTTCACTCCAGCGATAGGTCCATTGATTGGCGGGATTGTTGATCAGTCTTTTGGTTTTCGAGCTGTTTTCTTTGTACTAGTGTTGATGAGTATTTTGATTTTTTGCTACGCATTTTTACGTTTACCAGAAACACTTGAAGTAAATCAACGAGTATCGATAAAATTAGTACCAATCTGCAAACGCTTGTTAACAAATCAGAAGGTTTTGACTTATGGTTTTTTAATTGGGGCGATTAATGGCATATTATTCAGCTATTACGCAGAGGCGCCGTTTATTTTTATTGAACAGTTTCATTTATCAACCGCAATGTATGGCTTTTTAGGAATTGGTGTAGCTAGTGCTTCAATTTTAGGCTCATTATTGTCCAAACGATTGTTGACGATTTATCAGCCAGAAAAAATTATTCTGATTGGAATCGGAAATATGTTGCTTGGTGTAGTGTTTTTGCTGTTTGCCAGTGTAGTCACTGTTTTTCCAGAAATGCTTCAGTTTTGGCTGATACTGTTGGGACTGTTTATCATGCTGACTGGAATGGGAACGGCTTTGCCTAATTGTCTTAGTTTAGCATTGGTCGATTTTCAGGATGTGATTGGAACAGCTGGAGCGATCTTTAGTTTAGGCTATTATTTGCTAGTTAGCTTGTTTACATTTGGCATGAGTAAATTTCATAATGGAACGTTGCTGGCGATGCCGCTGTATTTTCTTGTGCTTGGTAGCGTGATGTTTTATTTAACACGAAAGTTTTTACTACCCAAGGCCAATCAGAGCTAAAAAAGTGATTTAAAAATGACTCAAAAATCATCTGCGTAAAAAATTGCGTGGATGTTTTTTGAGTGAGTGTTTTTTTGAGAGAATCTGTAAACGATAAATTTTTTGCTATACTCTAATGTGGAAGTGAAAAGTGAGGGGGAGTAACGTGAGAGAAATTTTACTACAGGCAATCGGATTTTGTTTTGTGATATTTTTGGGTTATTTAATGAAACGAATTGGTCTGTTGAGTAAAGCGGATGGTGGTACGCTATCTGTTATTATTGTAAACATTACTTTGCCGGCAACGGTAATCGTTAGCTTAGCTAGTGTTGTGGTTTCTGAAACGTTATTTTTTTTACTAGTGATGGGCATTATCTTGAATATTTTGGTGATTATGATCGGTAGCCGAGCAAGTAAAAAACGACCTGTCTTAGAACAAAAATTTCAGATGTACTCAATGTCAGGATATAATATCGGTAATTTTAGTTTGCCATTTATACAAGGCTTTTATCCCCTAGCAGTCCCGTTTTTATTGATGTTTGATATAGGAAATAGTGTGATGCTGACAGGTGGAAGCACCTTGTTGATCGATAAAATGGTTGGAACCAAGGAAGAGACGACCTTGAAAAAAATTGTTTTATCTTTATTTAAGTCCGCTCCTTTTACTGTCTATATGATCATGCTCTTATTACGAATCGGTCAGGTTGGGCTTCCTGTAGAGGTTTTAGGGATATTAGAAATGGTCGCTAAAGCGAATGGCTTTTTATCGATGTTTATGCTTGGTTTGTATTTTGAATTGCGCTTGCCTAAAAAAGCCATGCACTTAGTTAAAGAAGTGTTAGTTTGGCGTTATTTATGTGGCATTTTCTTTGCCCTACTCTTTGCTTTTGTCATTCCGCTAAGTCCTTTGCTGCGGGTAGTTTTAGTTGTATTAAGTGTGGCACCGATGCCTACATTTTCGGTGATCAACAGTGTCAAAGCCGGAATGCCGGAAGAAACGGTCGGATTTACTTCGTCTATAAGTATTCTGATCAGCTTAGTATTGATGACGTTTGTGATGATGTTGATGGGGTAAAAATGGAAAATAGGTTTAGAATTAAAAAAGAGGCTGGGCTATAACTCTATGAGTTACATCCCAGCCTCAAGGAATCCGAATAAACGGTGGGAGCAGAAGCAACTCCTTCGGAAATAAGCTGAAATTCACAAAAATTTGAAAAACAATTTTCGTGAATTCCTTCTTATTTCTCGGGATTAAACACTTCTGTCCCATCCTCTAAATGTTTGGAAAAAAGTAGATTGTTACGGTCGTTCCTTTGCCTGTTTTCAATCAGTTAACAATCAAGCGCTCCGCTATTTGGAAATCGCCTTCATAAGGTGTATCCTCTCCGCTGACTTTTTGGTATAGATCAGCGCCTTTACCGGCTAGAATCACAGCATCTGTCGGTTGGCTCATTGCTAGAGCTTCCTTGATTGCTTCACTACGATCAACGATGATTTCAACAGGAATATCTGTTGTGATGTAGCTTTGGATCTCTTGACAGATCATCATTGGATCTTCATCAGCTGGATCATCGGTCGTTAAAATCGCGACATCTGCCAGTTCAGATAAAACGGTTCCGAAATCTTTACGTCTGGAGATCGCTTTATTTCCAGTACTGCCGATAAGAACAAGCAGGCGACCATTAGGATGTTCTTCTTTGACAAAGGCTAGAAGATTCTTTAAACTGTCATAATTGTGTGCATAATCGACATAGATTTTGGCGCCATTTATATTGGTTAACAACTCCATACGGCCAGGGACGGTCGTTTCTTTGATACCTTGTTGACAATCACTACGCACAGCTCCGACTAAAGCACTGGCAAGAACTGCACTTAATGCATTGCCTTTATTGAAATCACCGCCTAAGCGCAATTGATAGTCACCGGTGACAGATAAGGTATCCTTTGTAGCTTTGATAGAAAAAGCCAATGAATCATCGATGCTTGTGTGATAACTATAATCAGTTTCTGCTGATTGTTGATTGCCATAAACGATATAGGGTACTTTGTGGAGCTCAGCTGTTTCTTTTAATAATTGAAAGTAATCAGATTCATGATTTAAGATGATCGTCTTTGAGTGCTTGATTAATTGACGTTTACAGTAAAAATAATCGTCAAAAGTTGGGTGCTCAATCGGACTGATATGATCAGGTGTAATATTTAGGAAAATACCCACATCAAAAAATAAACCATAGACACGATTGGTTTTATAGGCTTGTGATGATACTTCCATAATAAAGTGAGTCATCTTATTGTCAACCGCTTCAGCCATCATTTTATAAAGATCAAGAGATTCTGGTGTAGTTAAATGAGATTTAAAAAATGTTTGACCGTCTAAGGTAGAGTTCATTGTAGACAGCATCGCTGTTTTTTTATTGGTTGTCTGATCTAAAATAAATTTAGTGAAATAAGCAGCTGTTGTTTTCCCTTTGGTACCAGTAAATCCGATTAGTTTTAATTTGTTTTGTGGATAGTCATAAAAAGCCATGCTTAAGATAGCCATCGCCTTCTTGATGTCAGTCACAATGATCCCAAGTTCTGCTGAGACGTTATCATAAGGCTGCTCTGCTACATAAACCTCCAGACCAGAATGAACGGCTTGTTCTAAATAAACGGATTTGAAATTTAGTCCTTTGCAGAAGAAAAGCGTCTCTTTGTTTACTGCACGGGAATCATAAGAAAGTGTGTCAAACATTTTATCATTCAATGAGGTCGGCAAGGTCAAAGACCAGCCCTCTGCTGAAATAAATTCTTTTAAAAGGTGTTCTTTAAGTAAACATTCACGGATTTTTTTTAAAGAAATAGTCATCATTATGCCTCCAAGCGGTATCTAAAATCTGAATGTAACATTTTTGGATAGAAAACTTTAGAAATTCATCATACAATTTAAACGACAAAACTTCAAGATGCTTGGTTGAGGGATGAAAAAATCATTAAGATAAAGGATCAATTTTAGTAGGTTAGGAAACTTTTAAAATAACAATAATATATATTGTGTATTTAATGTAAATAAAGAAATAAAGAAAAAATAAAGGGTCGAAACAACACTTTATTCCTTAAATATAGGCAAAAAAGAAATAATTGCAACGGGAGATGTTCTTTGATTTTTAGATATTTTTATAATGATAACTAACGTTTTTTTAAGAAATATACAGGCAAAATATAAATTAGTTAATTTATTCAAGAAAGTCGTTGCATATACTTGGTTTAACAATTAAAATAAAGAAAGCATGTTCAAAGAAAGTTGGAGGAGTTAAATGATAAATCAACCAAATCCTGCTGATCAACCGATCTTAACTAACCAAGAAAAAATGGTTAGAGGATCTGCTTGGATGACAGCTAGTAATATAATTTCTCGTTTGTTGGGTGCGGTCTATATTATCCCATGGTATGCATGGATGGGAGAGCACGCCAATGAAGCAAACGCTTTATCTTCAATGGGGTATACTATATATGCTCTCTTTTTATTAATTTCTACAGCAGGAATTCCTGGAGCAATTGCAAAGCAGACTTCTTACTACAATTCATTGAATGAATATAAGATCAGTCGTCGCCTTTTTTACAAAGCACTTCAATTAATGGCTACTTTAGGGGCTATTTCTGCAATCATCATGTATCTTTTTTCACCATTACTGGCAAAATGGTCAGGTGGTGGAACAGAATTGGTCCCAACAATGCGTGCATTAAGTTTAGCAGTGTTGATTTTTCCTTGTATGAGCGTGGTTCGTGGCTATTTCCAAGGGAATCAAGATATGATGCCCTTTGCTTTATCACAAATCGTTGAACAAGTCGCCCGCGTGTTTTATATGCTATTGACCGCATTCATCATCATGAAAGTTTATGAGGGGAATTATGTCGATGCAGTAACGCAATCGACACTTGCTGCATTTATTGGAATGCTCGCTAGTTTTGTTGTTTTATTCTTCTATATTCGTAAACAAAAACCAATGTTCGATTATCTTGAGGCGCATAGTGCTAATGAACACGAGGCTTCAACGAGAGATTTATTAACAGAAACATTAAAAGAAGCGATTCCTTTTATCATCGTTGGATCAGGTGTGACAGTCTTTAAATTAGTCGATCAATTTACTTTTTCTAATTTTATGAATACATTTACCGCATATTCAGGCAGTCAATTACGCACACTGTTTGCGATTTTTAATGCGAATCCAGATAAACTAACAATGGTCGTGATTGCTTTAGCAACCTCGATCTCAGCCACTGGACTACCTTTGATTACAGAAGCGATTACGTTGAAAAAATATCGGGATTTGTCGAAGTTGATCAGTAATAATTTACAGTTATTTATGTTTGTGATGTTGCCTGCAACGTTTGGTATGATTGTTTTGGCAAAACCACTTTATACAATGTTTTATGTCCCAGATGCTTTAGGTGTGTCGGTCTTGATCCAGGCATGTTTTGCAGGTTTGTTTATGGGACTTTATATGTTGTCGTCTACAATGTTGATGGGGATGTATGAGAATAAAGCTGCAATCAAGTACTTTGGTTTAGGACTAGCAGTGAAATTGCTCATTCAATATCCAAGTGTGCGACTATTTGAAGTATATGGTCCACTGATTGCAACGATGATCGGTTTTACTTTATCGTGTGTGTTGATCATGAGAAGAATCAAAAAAGTCAGCCATTTTAATTTGGGGTTAACTTTACGACGTGGGTTATTGATTTTCTTGATCACATTAGTAATGATGATCGCAGCAATCGTGATGAGACAATTCTTGTATCTATTCTTAGATCCAACAAGTAAATTCCAATCCTTTGTGATCATTCTGATCGTAGCAGCATTTGGTGGAGCAGTTTATGGCTATATCACATTGAAACTGCGCTTAGCAGACAAACTATTAGGCGCAAAAATAGGTAAAATTCGCCGTAAATTGAAAATAAAATAGAACCAACCAAATAGCGGGGCGTAATGCTCCGCTATTTGATTTGAAACATGTTGAGGAACATAATGACATTAGGAGTAGATGCTGCTTGCTTCTGCGTTTATTCGTCGTACGAAAAGGCTTGGTACAAGGTGAAAGGGAACCTTGTTACCTATAATTTAAGGAGGAGCATATGCGTTTAGATAAATTTCTTGCTGAAACAGGTATTGGCAGTCGTAAAGAAGTCAAACAGCTATTGAAAAAAAGTCTAGTAACTGTAAATGATCAAGTCGTCAAAGACGGTAAAACTCAAATCGCTGAAAAACAAGATATCATTAAGTTTGCAGGAGAAGAACTAACTTATCAACAATACTACTACTATATGCTGCATAAGCCTCAAGGGGTGATTTCAGCAACAGAAGATAAATGGGATCAAACAGTGATCGACCTGTTGCGGGATGAAGATTATCGAGAGGATTTATTTCCTGTTGGTCGTTTGGATAAAGATACTGAAGGGTTGCTACTATTGACAAATGATGGGCAACTAGCGCATCAATTACTATCTCCTAAAAAGCATGTTGATAAAGAATACCTTGCAACTGTTCAAGGGATCGTAACGAAAGATGATATTCTTCAATTTGCAGCTGGATTTGCGTTAACCAACAAAGAGTTGGTCAAACCAAGTAAGCTAATGATTGACTCTATAAATGAGAAAGAGGATCAATCAGAAATTCGTTTGATCATTCAAGAAGGAAAATTTCATCAAGTAAAACGGATGTTTGAAGCCGTAGATAAAAAAGTTGTTTATCTAAAGCGATTGCGGATGGGAAATCTATGCTTGGATGAGGAATTGGCGCTTGGAGAATACAGAGCTTTAACCGAAAAAGAACTTGAAGGATTAACGATGAATAATTAAAAATCATATCAAAATACAAGTGAACGAGGTTACCTGCATTAAAGTAATCACGTCCACTTGTATTTTCTTTGACTAGTAGGGCAATACAGGTATATACTTCAATTGACTAAGGAGTCAATGAGGAGGAGTAATCAAATGAAGGCGATTGAACTTAAAGGATTGACTAAACTATATAAAAAACAACCAGCCATCGATCAAGTAGCTCTATCTGTAGAAAAAGGGGAAATTTATGGTTTTATCGGACCAAACGGTGCAGGGAAATCAACAACGATCAAAGCGATGCTGAATTTTATTTATCCAGATCAAGGAGCGGCTACTTTACTGGGCTTGGATAGTATTAAAGATGCTAAAGAAATTCGCAAACGAACAGGCTATGTCTCAAGTGATGTCCGTTTTTATCCTAACATGACTACACTTGAAGTGCTTAAGTATGTAGCTGAATTTCATCAACTAAAAAATAGTAAACAGCAAATCGATTACTTTATTGAGTTGTTCGATATCGATGCTAAGAAAAAAATGTCTGATCTGTCTTTAGGGAATAAAAAGAAAATCGCGATCACAGCAGGGATTTTACCTAATCCGGAATTATTGATTCTAGATGAACCGACGAATGGCTTAGACCCACTGATGCAGCATCGCTTGTTTGAAGAGCTGGAAAAATACAATCAAAAAGGCATGACGATCTTTTTATCCAGCCATGATTTAAATGAAGTCCAACAACACGCACATCGGGCCGCGTTTATTCGCCAAGGGGAAATTATTACGGTACAAGATATTACTAAAGAAAAAGCGTTAGGTAAGGTTATCACATTGACTGGAGATCATATCCCACTATCCTTATTTGAAAAAATCGGTGCGGCTATTTTAAAACATCAAGGAAATGAGACACGCTTGCTATATGAAGGGGATCTACATAAAGTGTTGCCGCTGTTAGCTGATCCTTCGATTCAAGATTTTACGGTCACAAATCCTGAACTGGAAGATCAATTTATGGCGTTATATGAAGGAGGCGATGGACAATGATTACAGCTAAAATCGAAAGCAAGTCTTTGCTAAAAGGGTTGATTATTTGGACTATTTTATTTGCTGTGATTATTTTTGGCTTTAGCGCAGTCTATCCTCAAATGCACAGTTCAGCGATGGAAGATCTTTTAGGTGCGAAACTAGGGGGTCTATCTCCGGCTTTATTAAAAACATTCAATATTAGCGTAAACGGACAAACAAGCTTTTTAGTAGCTACTGGTTTTTTCGGGTACTATTTTCAATATATGTTTTTGGCAGCGTCCATTTATGCCATGATGCTCGGAAGCCAAGCACTGATTAAAGAAGAGACTGATGGCACGATTGAGTTCTTATATGCGCAGCCTGTGACACGCAAAGGAATCGTTACGAGTAAATTCATAGGAAATCTATTTATTTTAGCAGCATTTTGGTTGATCTCATTTGGTGTTTCTGTAGGCTCCACCTTACTCTATCGTCAATCAACTGATTCTGTTGCGACGATCACTAGAGAAATTAGTAAGATCTTTATGCAAGAAAGTTTGATTTTACTATTTTTCCTAACGCTGGGTTTTTTTGTTTCTACATTTTTAAAATCCAGCAAACAAAGCACCAGTGTTTCATTAGGTATTGTTTTTGGTTTTTATTTAATTGGAATTTTTTCTGATTTGAATGATTCATTTAGCTGGGCAAAGAATATTTCTCCCACACATATGGGGATTCCCAGTAACTTGCTGGATAAGGGATTATCTGCTGGACATGTCATTTTATTGAGTATCCTGATTGTTTTATTCCTAGGCGGAACGTATATGGTTTACCAACGGAAGGATTTGATAGTCTAGTGAAAGAAATCAACATCGATCAACAAAAATACGAGCGAATTTTACAAGCGGCATTAAAGCGGTTCGCAACTTATGGCTACCAAAAGGCAAATACAGATGAAATAGCGCGTGATGCTGGCGTTTCTAAAGGATTGATTTTCCACTATTTTGGTAAAAAACAAGTGCTGTATGAACGAACGATCAGTGGTGTGATTGATTTTTTAAATGAACAATCAAACGATTTATTTACAAAGCAGTATATGAACTTGGTAGAAGTCGTTGTCGTATCGACTCGGTATAAAATAAAATTAGAACAGGAATATCCTGATCATCTTCATTTGCTGATTGCGGCATATACACAAAAGCATAGCTTGCCTGAGACAATTCAAGTGAAGTTAGCGCGATATATGGATGGAAATATGAAAATTGCGAATCAGCTTTTGCCGAGCATCGTTGAACAATTACCGATAAAAAAAGAGCTTGCACAGCAAGATGTTGTTCAGCTAGTATTAGGTGTTGTTAACCAAATTTCTGTGGAGAGTTTGCAGTTTATAAGAGCTCACCCAGAAGTAACAGAGGTCAAACAAATGCAGTTTTTAACTGAACGAGCAGAGATTTATATGAAGATTTTACAAACAGGATTTCTAGAAAATAAAGCAGAGGAAAAATGATTATCGTTTCTCCTCTGCTTGTTTCATGTAATAAGGTAAGTTTTTGCTGATTTCAGTTGGCAACACCACATACTTTTCTTTCCCCAACGCTTCTCCAATGAAACTATGAAGATAAACAGCAGCACAAAGAGCTGCTTCTTTGTCTTGAAACTGAGCTAGAAAGCCAGTGATCATCCCTGCAAGTGTGTCACCCATTCCGCCAGTTGCCATAGCTGGAGTTCCTAGAGGATTTCTATAGTGTGAAGAGGCCGTATAAATTTCTGTCCGATGGCTTTTTAAAATAATCGTTGCCCCCAACTGCTTTTGAATAGCTTGATTGTTTGCAACGGTTTGCTCAATGATTTCAAGTCCACTTAACCGTTGCCACTCCATTTGATGTGGTGTGAATACTACTTGTTTTGGATAGTTTAAGGAATAATTATTTTGAGCGAATAAGGTAATGGCTGATCCATCAATCACGAGCCATTGTGATGACTGTTGCTGTTGTAAGACTTTGGCTAAAATTTGTTGACTATGCGTAGTTAAACCTAAACCAGGTCCAATCAAAATGACATCCGCTGTATCAATTAAGTCACTGAATGCTTGGCTGATCGTCCAATCCAGCACCATCGCTTCAGGTAAACGAACATGAAGGGCGGTGTGATTTTTTTCTGCTGTAATGACTGAAGTTAAACCGCACCCCGCTTTGACACAAGCTTCTGCACTCATGATGATTGCTCCGCCATACGTTTCATTTCCACCAATCAATACCGATCGCCCAAAGGTTCCTTTGTGAGAATCTTGCGGGCGAGCTTGGATCACCGCAGTCAGATTTTCTTGTGATAGTTCCTTCATCTAGATTTCCTCCTTGAGTGATTTACCTTCAGTATAAATCTGTTTCGAATGAAGCGCAAAATATTACAGAAAAAACTGTTCCTGCCTTTTTCTTTTAAGCCAGTTAGTGGTATGATGGGAAGGTAGAATAATGAATTGGAGTGACTAAAAAATGACAATTGATTGGCAAAAAGAAGTAGACGCACGTAAAGATGCGCTATTAGAAGATTTACAAAATTTATTACGTATCAATAGCGAGCGTGATGACTCAAAAGTAACACCAGATGCACCATTTGGACCAGGACCTGTTGCTGGCTTAAAACATATGTTAGCGTATGGCGAACGTGATGGATTTGTTGTGAAAAACGTTGATAACTACGCTGGACATATCGAGTATGGTGAAGGCGATGAAACATTAGGGATTTTCGGGCATATGGACGTTGTACCTGCTGGAGACGGTTGGTCTACAGACCCGTATGAGCCAGTAATTAAAGACGGGAAAATCTTTGCCCGTGGTTCAAGTGATGATAAAGGCCCAAGTATGGCGGCTTATTATGCATTAAGAATCATCAAAGATTTAGGTGTACCATTATCTAAAAAAGTTCGTTTTGTCGTAGGTAGTGACGAAGAAAGCGGCTGGGGCGATATGGATTATTACTTCAAGCACGAAGAAAAACCTGACTTTGGTTTCTCTCCTGATGCAGAATTTCCGATCATCAATGGTGAAAAAGGGAATGTATCATTATACGCTCGTTTTGGCGGATCAAGCGAAGGTGAATATGATTTAGAAAGCTTTAACGCTGGTTTACGTGAAAATATGGTTCCAGGTACAGCAACGGCTGTGATCACTGTTCCAACTGCCGAAGCGGCTGAAAAAATGCAAGGCGCATTTAGCGTTTTTGTCGATGAAGAACCGATTTCTGGTGAGTTAGAAGCAAATGGTACAACTGTAACGCTCAAAGTTGTCGGGAAAGGCGCACACGGCGCTAGCCCGCAATCTGGGATCAATGCGGCGACATTCTTAGCAGTATTCCTAAACAGTTATGGATTTGCTGGGGCAGCGAAAGAATTTATCCAAGTGGCAGCAACACTTGTTCACGAAGATTTCTATGGTGAAAAATTAGGCGTCGCTTTTGAAGATGCTAAAATGGGTAAATTGACAATGAACGCTGGTTTATTCATCTTCAAAAAAGGTGCTGAAGAAGGCAACTTTATGAGCCTGAATTTCCGTTACCCTAAAGGTACAACAGCCGCTGATTTAGAAGCTGGTGTGACATCTACAGCAGGCGGGATTGGTGCAGAAATCGTTCAAGGCGGACGCAATCAAGAACCACATTATGTGCCAGCGGATGATCCATTGGTTGAAACGTTGTTACAAGTTTACGAAGATCATACGGGTCAAAAAGGTCATGAACAAATCATCGGTGGCGGAACTTACGGACGTTTACTAAAACGTGGTGTGGCGTATGGCGCAATGTTCCCAGGCTATACAGATACAATGCACCAAGCCAATGAATTTATGGCGTTGGATGATTTATTCCGTGCGACAGCTATTTATGCGGATGCGATTTATCGTTTGGCGAAATAAATTTAGCTACTATAATCTAAAAATAAATCTAAAACCTGACAGACAGTTGTCAGGTTTTTTTCTGTACAATAGAAACAAGTCGTTAGAAACATCGGACATTTTCAAGTATACTTATAAACATACTTAAAAATAATGAAAGATTACCTAAAGATAAATAGCACATGCATACAAAAAAATGAGGTGAATAAATGATTAATTTTCAAAACGTATCAAAAAAATACAACGACCAATTAGTATTGGAAGATTTCGATGTCTCCATTGAAGACGGAGAATTTTTTGTCTTAGTCGGCCCAAGTGGAAGCGGAAAAACAACCACGTTAAAAATGATCAATCGCTTGATTGAACCAACCGATGGAGATATCTATTTTAACGATCAAAGATTGATTGATTATAATCTGAAAGAACTACGCTTAACAATCGGCTACGTCCTTCAGCAAATTGCACTATTCCCAAATTTAACAGTTGCTGAAAACATCGAATTGATCCCAGAAATGAAGCATTGGAATAAAGCCAAAAGACGAGAAAGAACCGAAGAATTGCTGAGAAAAGTCAGTTTATCACCAGAAGAATATCTCCACCGGAAACCAGCAGAATTATCTGGTGGAGAACAACAACGTATCGGCATTTTAAGAGCGATCGCAGCCAAACCAGATATCATTTTAATGGATGAACCTTTTAGTGCGTTAGATCCGATTTCACGAGGGCAATTGCAATTACTAATCAAAGAACTGCATAAAGAACTAGCCAGCACAGTTGTTTTTGTGACCCACGATATGAATGAAGCCTTACTTTTAGGTGATCGAATTTGTGTGATGAAAGATGGTAAAATCGTTCAAACAGATACGCCGGAAGAAATTAAAAGTCATCCGGCCAATGAATTTGTAGCGCAGTTCTTCCAACATGAACACGCCAATTTAGAAAATTATTGCGCAGAAGATTTATTAGCATCTGGGTTTATAGAAGATGGACAAGTAGATAGTGAAACAACCGTGAATTTAGGCACCAATCTACCAACTGTGATTCGCTTGCTTGTAGATGGAAAAACGGTTGTCCTAGTTGACGAGAAAGGGCCTATCGGTGAAATCACGGATCGAACGATTTTACGCTTCTTAGAGACGAAGATAGAAAAAGGTGATCAATAATATGGGAAAACTGATCGAAACATTCGTTGCTCGTAAAGAGGACTTTATCCAAGCAGTTGTCGAGCATATCCAACTATCGTTACTGTCATTACTGATAGCGATTCTTATAGCGATTCCATTAGCGATTTTACTGACGAATTATAAAAAAGTCGCTGAGTTTGTTCTACAAATCACTGGGATTTTCCAAACGATTCCATCTTTAGCGTTACTTGGTTTATTGATTCCAGTGATCGGTATCGGTAGTCCGCCAGCAATCGTTGCCTTAGTGATTTATGCACTATTTCCGATTTTGCAAAATACCTACACAGGTTTGACCGAAATCGATCCTTCACTAGAAGAAGCCGCCGAAGCTTTTGGGATGAATAAAAGAGAAAAACTGATTAAATTTGAGTTGCAGTTGGCTTTACCTTATATCATTTCAGGAATTCGTACAGCAACAGTCATGATCATTGGTACGGCAACGCTTGCGGCTCTGATCGGTGCAGGCGGTTTAGGGACCTTTATTTTACTAGGGATCGATCGAAACAATGTGTACCTGATCTTGATCGGTGCCATTTCTTCTGCTGTCTTGGCGGTCTTGTTTAACTTCGGGATCCATTTATTAGAGAAAGCAACAGTCAAGCGAATCGTAGCTGCATTCATAGTATTGCTAGCTTTATTAGTGGGATCGTTTGTCTACACCCACCAAGAAGCAGAACAAAAAGAAATCACAGTTGCAGGAAAATTAGGCGCAGAGCCAGATATCTTGATTAACATGTACAAAGAATTAATTGAAGCAAATAGCGATATCCATGTAAACTTAAAATCAAACTTTGGGAAAACAAGCTTCCTATTTAATGCACTAAAATCTGGTGAAATCGATGTCTATCCTGAGTTTACTGGAACCGTTCTTGAAACATTTTTGAAGGACAATAAGAACACTTCTAATGACCCAAGAGAAGTGTACGAATACGCACGAGATCAAATCAAAAAACAAGAAAATATGGATTATTTAGAACCAATGCGTTATGAAAATACCTATGCTGTCGCAGTTAAACGATCATTTGCGGAAGAAAATGGGCTAAAAACAATCGAAGATTTGAAAAAAGTTGAAAGTCAGTTAAAAGCTGGTTTTACCCTAGAATTTATTGATCGTGAAGACGGCTATAAAGGGTTACAAAAACTGTATAACTTGAATTTCGATGTCAAGTCGATGGAGCCATCGTTACGTTACCAAGCGATCAATAATGGGGATGTCAATGTGGTGGATGCTTATTCGACCGATAGTGAATTGAAACAGTACGATTTGGTGATTTTAAAAGACAATAAACGACTATTTCCACCGTATCAAGGAGCGCCATTGCTGAAAACTGAGACACTTGAGAAATATCCGGAATTAAAAGAATTATTGCAGCCATTGGTTGGTAAGATCACGGAAGAAGAGATGAGTGAGATGAATTACCTGGTCAATGTGGAGCAAAAAGATCCAGCGACGGTTGCGCATGATTATTTGGCGGAGCATAAGATGTTGGGAAAATAGTAACTGATAAATGAACAAATACAACGTGGGAGATGAATCGCCATCTTCCTTGTTGTAGCTATAAGATTACAAAAAAAGTCGGTACTGATACACTGACTCTTTAGTTGAGCGTTGACTAAAGCCGATAGATTGTTGCATTGATACTATCTTACTTTAACGTGGAAGATAGTGTTTTTTTGTCTAGCATCACGAACTAACCCCATCGACAAATAGATAAAGTCACACAAAGATTAAAAGCATCATTGCATGACTTTCCTAATTTACTTTAAGGGTTAAACGAGTTCGTTCTGTTTTTCTGTATCAAAAATCAAAGTGATAAAGAGTTTAATCGCTTCGACAATATAGTAAGCCACAAGCGTGACTACTATTTTCGAAGCGATATCTTTTAACAAATCTTTTAAGGACCGCTTTTCCTAAGCAATAAAGGCATATATTTTTTTGATTATATAAATTTATACGCAAACATGATTTAAGCAAAAGAACTAATCTAATACAAACCAAAGTTTCAAGTCCGTAATAGCAAACGGACTCGAAGGTTTTTTCCATGCTGATAGTTTACTTTTCTCATAATAAAGTAATTTTTACCAAAAAGAAATGCAAATTCCTCCAACTTTCGCTATAATAAAGAAAATAACCAAAACAGGAAGTGTAGCTAAACATGAAAAAAGCAGACCGACAACGGTTGATCAAGCAACTGATCACAGAAAATGAAATAGAAACCCAAGACGACCTGATTGCACTTCTTGAACAATCCGGTGTCAAAGCAACTCAAGCTACTGTTTCAAGAGATGTACGTGAAATGAGCATCGTTAAAACGCATGGCTCAGATGGTCGAGTAAAGTATGCCCTATTCTCGCAACAACAAGCATCCAGCAGTGAGGAAAAGCTAAAAGAATCTGTGAAAGATTCAGTGATTCGCATGGAACGTGTCCAATTTATGGTAATCGTCCATACAGATATGGGCGCAGCCGATGTCGTAACGAATTTTTTAGATGAAGTCAGTTATGAAGAAATTGCTGGAACTGTCGCAGGAGTCGATACAATCATTATTATTGCTCGTTCGGAAGATGACGCAATCGCCGTCGTTGAACGTTTTGAAGCGATGATGGATTAAAACATAACCAATCAAAAAATGAAGGGAGATTTGGTTGCATGGATTTGAAAGCGTTACAAAACGGGTCAGATATAAGAGGAATAGCAGTAGAGCACGAGGAAAAAACAGCGAACTTAACACCAATGCAAGTCGGGAAAATTGCAGTAGGAATGGTTCATTGGCTTCGTGATGAGAAAAATTTAGCTGAAAAATATCAATCGGGGAACTTAAAAATCGGTATCGGTCATGATAGTCGTATTTCAGCGGATAGCTTGAAACAAGCATTGATCGACAGCTTCGTTGCGCAAAACGTTGAAGTGTTAGATTTTGGTTTAGCGACAACGCCAGCCATGTTTATGGCTACTCAATTTCCACAATATGACTGTGATGCAACGATTATGATCACAGCCAGTCATTTGCCGTATTATTTTAATGGCTTGAAGCTATTCACTAAATCTGGTGGTGCAGAAACAGCGGATATTGCGTATATCTTAGAACACGCTGACGAACCTAGACTCGAAGTTGAAGGATCAGTAACTAAAACCTCAATTTTAGAGGATTATTCCGCGGATTTAACGGAAAAAATTCGTAAAGGCATGAAAACAGCAGAAGAAAAACCGCTAACTGGTTTTCATATTATAGTAGACGCTGGCAATGGCGCGGGCGGCTTCTTTGCTGGAAAAGTCTTAGCCAAACTTGGAGCAGACATCACAGGTTCGCAGTTTTTAGAACCTGACGGCATGTTCCCTAATCATATTCCAAATCCAGATAATAAGGAAGCCATGGCAAGCATCCAACAAGCTGTGTTGAAAAATAAAGCCGATCTAGGAGTGATTTTTGATACGGACGTGGACCGTTCAGCAGTGGTAGATGCATCGGGCGAGGTCATCAATCGAAATAATTTGATCGCTGTCCTATCAACAATCATTTTGGCTGAATATCCTGGCAGCAGTATTGTGACAAACTCACCAACCTCAAGTCATCTGAAAGAGTTTATCGAGTCAAAAGGTGGCGAACAAGTACGCTATATTTCTGGCTATCGCAACGTAATCAATAAAATGATTGAACTCAATGAAGAAGATATCGACACCCAATTAGCCATCGAAACAAGCGGACATGCAGCATTTAAAGAAAACTACTATTTAGATGATGGTGCCTATGTTATCGCTAAAATCCTGATGTTGTTGCCTAAATTAAAAAAAGAAGGCTCAACATTAGGAGATCTGATCAGCTCGTTAAAACAGCCAGCAGAAACCCAAGAACTACGCTTTGAAATTCTGGCAGGTCATGTCCGAGATTACGGTGAACAAGTGATTCGAGATTTAAGTGGGTTTGTTTTGAGTCAACGAGGCATGAAAGTCGATCCTGAAAATCATGAAGGAATTCGAGTAAATGTTTATGATGAGTATGGCAGTGGTTGGTTTTTACTGCGGATGAGTTTGCACGAACCATTATTAGTGTTACAAGTCGAAAATGATCAAGCTGGAATGAATGACCAAGTATTAAAAGAATTAGCGGGTTTCTTTGAAGGATATAAACAGTTGGATTTAGCTAAACTAAATGAATCATTGAAGAAATAATAAAAGCTAGGAAAGAACAAAACGCTCTCTCCTAGCTTGTTTAGCTTACCATAAACTCGGCTCAGCAACTGCCACAATCGCCTCTCCAGTAAATGGGTGGAATAGATGCAGTTCATAAGCATGCAGCATCAAGCGTCCATTAGGCTTTGGATGGTACAAAGGATCACCAACAATTGGATGCCCAATACTTGCTAAATGTACACGTATTTGATGCGTCCGCCCAGTTTCTAAAACGCAATAAACAGTTGTTTGATTGGTCTTTTTCACATAAGACGCAATGTCAACATGAGTAATAGCCATGTCACCATGTCGCTCATCAACGACTCGTTTTCGGCGATCATGTCGATCACGCCCAATTTTTTTACGGATAGTCAACGATTCCTTTAAATGACCTGAAACCACCGCTTGATAACGCCGATAGATTTGTTTACTTTCCAGTAATCGTCCTAGAATCGGCAATACGAAAGGATTTTTAGCAAATAAAATCGCACCACTTGTTTCTTTATCTAACCGATGGACCACATACGGTATTTGGTTCTTAGGTACTAAGTAAGCGGCTAAATGATTAAGTAGCGTGTCATTTTCGTCTGGTTGATTAGGGTGAGTTTTCATGCCAATCGGTTTATTTAAAATAATCAAATGTTCATCTTCAAATAAGACGTCAATGTTCGCTTTGTTTCCTAAAAGAATCGTGGGTATTGGATAATCTTCTGGTTCAAACTGTAAAGTAATGGTATCACCACTTCTTACAGAAAAATGAAACAATGCGGGCTCTCCGTTGACTACGACATTTTTTCGAGTGCGCAAAAAGTGTCGTACTTTGCGAGGAACTAACCATTCTTGTTCAAGTAGTTCTCGGACGGTTTGTTCTTTAAAATTTTTAGGTAATTGAATGGATAATTCCATTTGTTTTCCACCTTTTCAATAGCATTCTTTATTAGTTTAACAAATGGAAGGATAAGTGCAAGTGCTTAGGTAGAATTAAGTTGGAGGTAAGGAAGTTGTTCATTTTTGTGTGTAGGGGAAGCCAAAGGAAGCAATGTTCCAATGGTTTATTATCAAGTTACATTTTTTCACGATTCATAGCAATTCACAAGTAAGGAAACTTCTCTCCTTATGGTCGCCAAGTATTGTTCATCATCTACTCTGACGAAGTCAGTCGCAGTGATTCACAACAAAAAGACCCACTCTTTGGGGAAGAGTGGGAAAAGGAGTTAAAAATGAAAAAGTGTTTTGTTAGGGTTGTTTGTTGGTATACATATATAATACAAACTAAATATGAATTTTTTGTGTATTAAATTACCTCAAACTGTAAAGCTTTTCTAAAGAAGTATTTAAGTTTTGCAAAAAACAATTCTAACTAGTTACTCTTCATCGTATTGATCAAACGTTTCGTCCAACTAAAATCAGTTTTGGTGATTGTATCATCACCAAATTGTTTGCCATCTCGATCGATTCCATAAACGAACATGCCGCCTTTTTGGCCATCTTTTGGATTCCATTTTGCATAAGCATAAGCACGGCTTGTTTCATAAGGTTCTATAGTATCATTCCACCGATTGTGATCTTGTTCTTCTGGGAAAGAGATACCAGGAAGAAACTGTTGGGGGGTGATCGAAGTTTTATACGTATTCCACGTAGTATCTAAAGAAGCAGCAGAGCGGCCATAAGCTTGGACAAATAAATAGTCAAAGTAAGGCGCTGTTTTTTTAAATAAAGAGTGATTATCTTTATTTGTATCATAAATCAATAACTTTCCGGTCTTGGAATTTGGACCTAATTTTTTAGACAAGGCTTTGAAAGTACCAACAGCCATCTCTTCTTGCTTAGCGGTCAAACTAGATTCCATATCAACATCTAGTCCATCTAAGTTCCATGGTGTTAGATAAGTATCGATGAGCTGTTGTGCGTATTTATCATATTCAGCTGTTGTTGGTGTAGCACCTGCATGAGGGACATTCCAAACTTCTCTAATATCGATCGTTCGAATCACACGCGTTCCTCGAGCATGTAATGTCGGAACATAGGTGTCTTTCAGTGTATCCCAAAATTTCTGTTGATTCGTTCCTGGATTGACATAATGGAAAACAGAGACAATATCAACTTTATCTGGAATATCAGTCATCGCAGTGACATTTTGATCAGGTAATGTAGAATTTGCATCGTGAGGCATTGTAACGTCTCGCCAAGTTCGATAATAAGCCATCATGATCGGATCTTTTGGCGTTGCTTGTGCTGCATCTGACTGATCAGGCAGTAAACTAAAACTTAGTAAGAAGAAAATCGGAATAAGTAAAAATGTTAGTTTTTTAGACATAAAAATGCTCCTCTTCTGTTTTTTTGTAAAACGGTTACATTTCAAGGGAAGTGTAGCATAAAAAAATCTATAATAACAATTAGAGAGACTCAAACAAATGAACTAGGTAGAAGTTTCATGACTTAAAGCCTTAATTGAAAATTTTCTCAGAACAAAAAGAGACCCACTCTTTGGGGAAGAGTGGGAAAAAGGAGTTAAAAAATGAAAAAGTGTTTTGTTAGGGTTGTTTGTTGGTATGTGTATATAATACAAACTAAATATGAATTTTCTTTGTCTTATTTTGTTTAAAGTTGTAACTTTTTTCTAAAGCAATTATTAAGAATACTAATGTTGCTTGAGTTGAGGTATCAAGATGGGAAAATATTTATTAGAAAAAAATGAATATACGCCTATTTTGTTTGGAAAATAGGCGTTAATACTGATATGATGTATAATTATTGAATTATATATAAATTTAATAAAGGAAAATTTTTAAGGAGGAAACATGAATAAAAATATAGTATTGCTTGCTGTTAGCTGTCTAGTATTTATGAATGTAGCGCCGTCAGTCAATTATGCAGCAAATGTAACTACTCAAGGTTTAGAAGATCCTACTATTGATAATAAAAGTTCTGATCAATTACTTCCACTTGAGCAAGATAGTGCGTTAGCTGAAAGTTCAACCGACACTATTTCAAGTGAATCGACAGTACAAAAGGAATTACCTGAACCTCAAACCAATACATCCGTAGAAAGTATTGAAGGAGCAGAAACTGACAACGATAATCAAAATCAACCAAATTCAACTAAAGATTCGGCACCGATTGACTATTATACCGACAGCCAATCAGAGCAGGCAGAAAAGACCAGTCTTTTTGCTGATACCGTGACTATTCCGGATTTAAATTTGCGAAAGCTGATTAATAAAAAATTGAATCATGTTTCTGACTGGGAAACTTACACGCCTACAAAGCAAGAATTAGCATCAATTAGAGGGATCTTCCGATTAGATTTTGGGACAACAACTCAAACACAATTTACAAGTTTAGAAGGAATTCAATATCTTACTGGGATTTCAGACTTATACGCATATTATGTTACTTTTATGAATTTAGATGATTTAAATTTGATTAGTACGTTGAAGCAATTAACCTATATCTCAATGGGAAATACTAATATTGATAGTATAGCTTTTGCTACATCATTACCTAATTTAACAGGAATGGTTTTGCCTAACAATTATATCAGTGACGTGAGTGCTAGTCTGGACTATTACAATTCGCCTAAAAGAAAGCAATACAATTTCACTAAACAATCGATCACTAAAACAATAACTTTGGAAAATGGACAAACAGTAGTAGATCCTTTAGCGATTATTGGGATCAATGGGAATCCAGTTTCAGTCAATTATCAAAATTCTACTAGTCACTTTAAATTTGAAAATGGTAAATTTATCGGCAACGATCTGATTCCCGGACAAACGTATGCAATAAAGTATAGCTTTGTTGATACTAGTATTAATCATGCAGGACGATTAACTGGAAACGCAACAATCGATGTCCAAATACCCCTGATCCAAGGAGCAGAAGTAACGGTAAAATACGAAGACACGGAAGGCAATGAGCTAGCCCCGGCTGAGATATTTAGTGGGAATCTTGGAGAGACCTACACAAGTGAACAATTAGAAATTCCGGGCTATACGTTTAAAGAAGTCCTTGGAAATGCGAGTGGGGAATTTACGTCAGAAGCTCAAACCGTAATGTATATCTACACAAAAACGCCAGTTAAAGGAGCAGAAGTAACGGTAAAATACGAAGACACGGAAGGCAATGAGCTAGCCCCAGCTGAGATATTTAGTGGGAATCTTGGAGAGACCTACACAAGTGAACAATTAGAAATTCCGGGCTATACGTTTAAAGAAGTCCTTGGAAATGCGAGTGGGGAATTTACGTCAGAAGCTCAAACCGTAATGTATATCTACACAAAAACGCCAGTTAAAGGAGCAGATGTAACGGTAAAATACGAAGACACGGAAGGCAATGAACTAGCTGTTAAAGTATTGAGTGGGAATCTTGGAGACCCATATACAAGTGAGCAGTTAGCTATCGAGGAGTATGTTTTCAAAAATATTAAAGGAAACCCAACTGGAAAATTCACTGCTGAGGCTCAAAAAATAACCTATGTATATACGAAACAAACAGCCAGTGGTAACCATGATAAGCCAGATAATTCTTTAGATAAAAAGCATCAAACTCAAAATAGTCAAGCAAATCCGAATAATTCCAGTAAAACAGGTTCTACCTATCAAAGTACTTTTCCTAAAACAGGAGAAAAACAAGGCTTAGAAAAACGATTATCTATTTTAGGTAGTATCATCATCATTCTATTGACTGGCTTATTCATTTGGAATAAACATTTTCTAAATAATAAATAAAGATAGTGGTGAACGAAGGAACACTATCTTTATTTATATCTGCATAGATACATTGTCTAACTATAGTGAATTAAACAAAATAGCCTTCAAAGGTCACAATGCCCATTTTCTTGACAGATTCTTAAACTTTTCTACATAAAAATAAAAGAAAATCATGTTAAAATAAGCAAAACATAATCTATGCCCATTATTCATGCTAAAGACGTATGAATAAAAGCTACAATCTGTGTTAAAATGGCTTAGAAACTTTATATAAAGAGGGAGCACTATGGACTTTAAAACAATTATGGGAAAAATGAAATCTGGTTTTCTACGCTTTTGGGCTTGGATCAAACCTTACCTCGTCCGTTTTCATCATTGGAGAAAGCGAATTTGGAAAAAATATCAAATCAATAAAATTATTTTGCTTTTGGGAATGGTCGTCGTTTTAGTCACTAGTATCTATCTATTTACATTAGCTAAATCAGCGAATGTCGGTGCTTTGAAAAAAGGGTTGGAAGAATCAACAGTCATCTATGATAAAAATGGAGATGAGGCTGGAAAGCTATTTGGTCAAAAAGGAACATTTGTCACTATCGATCAAATCTCTCCCTATGTGAAAGATGCCCTGATCTCAACGGAAGATCGAAATTTTGAAACGCACCATGGCTATGATATCAAAGGACTTTTACGGGCAGTCGTTGGGAAATTGAGTTTCGGCATGATTGGTGGCGGGGGTGGAGGTAGTACAATTACTCAACAACTTGCCAAAAATGCCTACCTCACCCAAGAACAAACGATGACACGTAAGGCAAGAGAGTTATTCTTAGCGATCGAAATCGAAAAAAAATACGATAAACAGCAAATTTTAGAAATGTATCTGAACAATTCATACTTTGGTAATGGTGTTTGGGGAATCGAAGATGCGTCTCATAAATATTTTGGTATCAGCGCCAGTGAGTTATCGGTCGGTGAAGCAGCTACTTTAGTTGGGATGCTAAAAGGACCAGGAATCTATAATCCACTAGACTATATTGAAAATGCAGTTAATCGCCGCAATACGGTTTTACAATTAATGGTAGATAATGGCAAATTATCTCAAGGAGAAGCCGATGCTCAAGCGGGTGTCGATATGAATACTATATTGAATGACAATTATTCTGATCAAAATTCAGATTACCGATACCCTTATTATTTTGATGCGGTCATCGATGAAGCAGTCAATAAATATGGTTTAAAAGAAGAAGATCTGTTGAATAAAGGGTACAAAATCTATACAGCATTAGATCAAAACTATCAAAAAGCGATGGAACAAACGTACGATAATGATGCCTTATTCCCACCGAATGCAGAAGATGGAGCAATGGTTCAAAGTGGCTCCGTTGCACTTGATCCAAAAACTGGTGGTGTCCAAGGGGTCGTAGGCGGACGTGGGGAGCATGTGTATCGTGGCTTTAACTTTGCGACTCAAACGAAACGTTCACCAGGCTCATCCTTGAAACCAATTTCAGTTTATACACCAGCTTTAGAATCAGGAATGAAACCTAACAGTATTCTAGAAGACAAGCCGCAAGATTATTACCCAGCTGAAAACTACAGCCGGACTAATAGTGGTGAAGTATCGATGTATCAAGCATTAGGTGAAAGTTTAAATTTACCTGCGGTTTGGACGTTGCATAAAATCGGTTTAGATAAAGGATTTGATAAAACAGAAAAATTTGGGATTCCTTTAGCCAAAGAAGATAAATATTATGGTTTAGCTCTTGGTGGTTTGAAAACAGGGGTTTCTCCGTTAACGATGGCGAATGCTTATAGTGCTTTTGCTAATGGCGGTGTTCAACCAGAGGCTCATTTGATCACAAAGATCGTCGATTCTACAGGTGCCGTGATCGAAGATAATACGACCGCTAAAACGAAACAGGTCATTACAAAAGATACAGCAGATCAAATGACAAGTATGCTTTTAGGCGTATTTAGTTCAGGAACTGGGATCAATGCTGATCCAGCAGGGTATGTTATGGCTGGAAAAACTGGAACGACAGAAACCAACTTTGATACAGATAAAACCAATGACCAATGGGTGGTCGGTTATACACCTGATGTAGTGGTCGCAACATGGTTAGGTTTTGAACAGACCAGTGAAAGCCATTATTTGCAAGGCAGCAGTGCGACACATGCTTCTACTGTGTTCAGCAGCCAGACACAAGGGATTTTACCATACACAGCGCAAACTCCATTTACAGTAGCAGATGCGTATGCCACAGGCGGTGTTGTACAGCCAGCAGGTGAAGTGCCAACAAATGAAAACAACGATGCCTGGAAAGATAGCGTCAAAGATATCGGTGGTCAAGTCAAGGAAGGGGCCAAAGATATTGGCGGCAAAATCAAAGAAGGCTGGGACAATGCCAAAAATGGACTGAAAGACTTCTTCGGTGGTTTGACAGGAGAATAATCGGTTTGAAAAGGGATCAAAGAATGGTACAATCAAAGAGAAGAATTTATAGAAACGAGGGAGATTGAATGAGCAATATTTATGATACAGCCAATCAGGTAGAACGCGAAATCCGAGATTTAGAGGAATTTAAAGCGTTGGAACAAGCTTATGATGAAGTAAAAGCGGACGAAGAGTCTTACAAATTATTCAAAGAATTCCAAACGTTCCAACAAGGATTACAAGAAAAACAAATGCGCGGAGAAGAATTTTCAGAAGAAGATGCTGAGAAAGCCCAAGCTTTAGCGACGGAAGTTCAAAAAGCAGAAGTCATCAACCAATTGATGCAAAAAGAACAAGCGTTTAGCTTGATTGTAAATGATTTGAATCGCATCATCATGACACCGATTCGTGATTTATATAACGATTAAGAGATAATTATAAAAGCGTTTAGAGATAGTTGATAAGAAATATCTTCAGCTATCTTTAAACGCTTTTTTTGTAGGCTCATAATATGGCTAAAAAGCGCTCTTATTTCTAGTATGAAAACAAGTGCAATCTCAAAAAATCTTACAATTTTCGCTACTTTAATGATATAGTAATACTAAATGAAAAATGATAGGGGAACAAAAGCATGATTGGTATTTATGATTACACAGTAATACTGACCTATGGAAATGCAGTTTTTTCTATGGTTGGAATGTATTTGGCATTAACTCAACATATTGTGGAAGCTATTTTTTGTTTAGTGTTTTCAGGTATTTGCGATATGTTTGACGGATTTGTCGCGAATACGAAAGAACGTACTAAGAATGAAATGTGCTACGGTATTCAAATAGATTCACTAGCCGATTTGATTAGTTTTGGGGTTTTCCCAACAGTTTTAGGGTATGCCTCTGGTTTGACACAAGGAATTTATTTGCCATTATTTGTATTTTATATTTTAGCAGCATTGATTCGTTTAGCTCACTATAATGTGACTGAAATGGAGAGGAAAGAACAGACAGAAGGGTGTCGTGAATATTACGAAGGTTTGCCGGTAACAAGTAGCGCGGCATTGATTCCGTTGCTATTTTTTATTGCAGGACGAATGCATATCGCTATTACATTGGTTTATCCAGCGGCATTGTTGATTATTGGAGGCTTGTTTATTTCGAAAGTGAAAATCAAAAAGGTTGATCCTAGAAAACTAGCTTTTGGGGCTTTTGTAGGTGCTGTGGTTGCTTTTTTTGTTCGCTAAATTTTTCAAAGGAGTAAATACATGGAGAAGTGCTTTAAAACAAAAGCTATCATTGAAGATGATAGCTGGGTATTAGATTTCCTATATAGAAATTCGATTGGACGTGTTATTTTAAAAGGGTTGATTCAACCTCCGCTTACAAAAATGGCCGGGGTTTATTTAAATAGCACTTTTTCGAAAAGTATGATCAAAAATTTCATTAAAAAAAATAAGCTGCAGATGGACGAATATCGGTTGGAAACGTACCGCTCATTTAATCAGTTTTTTATGCGTGAGATCAGGCCAGAAGCACGGCCTTTACCAGAAGCTGACTATTTATTGGCAGCTCCTTGTGATGGGAAGGTTACTGTTTATCCAATTGATAAACAGTCTCTTTTTCAAGTGAAACATTCTGAATATACTCTTTCTGAGTTACTGGACAGCACTAGCCTGGCTGAGTTGTGGCAAGGTGGAACGGCTGTAATTTTTCGTTTAACTCCGGATGATTATCATCATTACTACTTTGTGGATGAGGGGACGATTCTTGAACAGCGAAAAATAGCAGGTATTTTTCATACCGTCCAGCCGATAGCAACGCATAATGAGCAGGTATTTTCTAGAAATTCCCGAGAAGTAACAATTATTGAAACGACTAATTTTGGGAGAATTGCTCAAATCGAAATTGGTGCTTTAATGGTTGGAAAGATCAAGAATCTGAAATATTCTGGAGCGTGTCAACGATTTGAAAAAAAGGGCTGGTTTGAATTTGGCGGCTCGACCGTGATTTTACTGTTTCAAAAAGATGCGGTTGTAATTGATCCAGAGATCATCAATAATACTGAAAATAATCAAGAAACGATTGTGAAGTTTGGGCAAGCTGTTGGGAAAAAGGTAGGGAAATATTATGAATAAATTATCATTTTTGATTATTGCGTTACTATTTTTTTTAGGAAATTTTTATATTGGTCGTAAATTTCTAATGGTACTGGAACAATGGACCTCATTTAGACACCCGTTAGTTGTCTGGGGTGTGATTGGTTTATTTGCGGTTGCATCCATGCTGACATTGCTTTTATCTGAAACGAATGTTGGTGGAGTTATCGGTAAAATTGGTGGTTACTGGCTGTCGGTTTGGTTTATTTCTTTAGTTGTGTTTGGTTTGACTGATCTAGTTTTAGTAATTGTTAGCAGAATTACTTCTATCTCGCAAAAGGCAAATATGTCTGTTTGGTTGGGTTCGCTGGTATTAGTTTTAGTCTTATTCTGTTATGGTTCATGGCAAGCACAGCAGCTTAAAACAGTGGATTATCAAGTAACGATCGATCATTCAGGAAATTCAGAGAAGCAGCATTTAAAAGTGATCTTAATCAGCGATGTGCATTTAGGTTATATCAATGATGCGAATAAATTAAAAAAGATTATCACCAAAATCAATCAAATGAAGCCGGATATTATTTTGATTTCTGGAGATTTATTTGATGGTAATTTTAAAGCCCTTCAAGAGCCAGAACAGATAAAAGAACAATTCACTCGACTGTCTTCTACCTATGGAACATATATGTGCTGGGGCAATCATGATGCTGGAGCAACCTTTGAACAGATGAAAGAACTTGTTGAGTCATCTAACATAACGCTATTAGAAGATGAACTGACAGTTGTGGGAGAATCTATCATTATTGCAGGCAGAAAAGACAGCCGTCCGATCGGATCTCAAGATGGCCAGCGTAAAACGATTCAGGCGCAGCTTAAACGCTTAGATAGTCATCTACCAAAAATCATTTTAGATCATCAGCCTTCAAATATTGATGAGTACGACTCGGCGAATGAGTTAATTCTGTCAGGTCACACCCATAAAGGGCAGATTTTTCCCTTTAGTTTGGTAACTAAGGCTTATTTTACAGTAGATTATGGTTATTATCGCAAGGATAGAAGTAGCCCGCAAGTGATCGTTTCTTCTGGTGTTGGTACCTGGGGCCCACCAATGCGGATTGGTACCCAAAGTGAAATTGTTCAAATTGATATTACAATAGAATAAAGAAAAAAGAAGAGAGAAAAATGAAACTTTACGGTTCTATTTTTGTCTCTTTGTTTTTGTTTCTGTAAAAAAATAAAAAACGAACAAATTTTCGTATATTTTTACTGACCGATTCTCTATAAAATGATATGATTAACTAAATGAATCAGGACGAGTAGGAGGAGCAAATGAAAGTATTGCACACAGCAGATTTACATCTGGACCGGTCTTTTGAAGGACTGAAAATAATCCCAAAATCAATTACTGAGCGGCTGCAGCAAGCCAATCAAAAAGTACTGACAACAATCGTTGAGATTGCAATCAAAAATCAAGTAGATGCAGTGATTTTCGCAGGCGATACTTTTCATCAAAGCCGCACCTCGATTCGAACGCAAGCTTATTTTATTGATGAAATGAAGCGTTTAGAGCAAGCTGATATTCCTGTCATCATGACATTTGGAAACCATGATTACTATGTTGAACAGAGATATTGGTTTGATTTTCCAGCAAATATGTTTCTTTTTAAAAAGGAGCAAGTGGCAACACATTATTTTATGACAAAAAATCAAGAAAAGGTTGCGGTATCAGGTTTTAGCTATGAACATCCGTGGATCAATGAGAATAAATTATATGAGTTTCCGTTAAAAGATCAGACGGTAGATATTCATCTAGGAATGTATCATGGGGATACATCAAATAATGGGCAGCAAAATTATGCGCCATTCTCCTATAGTCAGATGAAGTCAAAAGGCTATGATTATTGGGCTTTAGGACATATTCATCAGCCAGAGATCGTGAGTGCCGATCCCTTGATCGTATATCCAGGTACACCGCAAGGACATACTAAAAAGGAACGGTCAGTGCAGGGAGCTGCAATCGTTTCTATAGAATCAGGTCATGCAACGGTCCGTTTTGAGCCAACTGCCCAAGTAATGTGGCAATCGGCTAGCTATTCGTTAAAACAGGCTAAAAGTTTACAAGAAGCGTTAGTTATCTTGATGGAAGCTCTTTTGGATGATGTACAAGAACAAAGTCTGTTGACGTTAAAAGAAATTCAACTAACTGAGACGGAACAACTCGATGAAGAATTTCAGAGATCCTATGATAGTGGAGAACTACTTCAGTACTTGCAGGAGCGAGTATTAGCGGAAACCAATCAGTCAGTATTACTCCATCAGATAAATGTAGTAGACTCAGCACAAGCTAAAAAAATAATGATTGCAGCTGATCCTGAATTATTACGCCAATTGGAGCAAAATTATCTACAGCCAGAGATTTTTTCAGATACGCTGCAGGAATTACTTCAGAATCCGTTATTTTCAAGTGTTGTCCAAGTAAATGAACAATGGCGTGAACGTAGCCTCGAACAGGCGGACCAAAGAATCAAGCAAGATTTCGTTATTCAGGGGGATCAAACATGAAACTCATTGCAATAGAACTTGTCGGTTTTGGGAAGTGGCAACAAAAGAAAATCGCTTTTTTACCAAAAAATCAATTGTTGTTCGGAACGAACGAAGTGGGGAAATCGACCATTTATCAATTTATTCAAGCGATGCTGTTTGGCTTTCCGGCCAAAGGCAAACGGAAAAAAGATTACCAACCAAAATCTGGCGGTGCATATGGCGGACGTCTGTGGTTTAGTCATCCGGTGTATGGAGAAGTTCAGATAGAACGTTTTAAAGCACAAAATAAAGGTCAGGCTAAGGTTTATTTTAACGACCAAATAGGCGATGAAGCGACACTGGAAAAAATACTGCATCCATTAACAAAAGAATTATTTCAAGCCGTTTTTACGTTTCAACAAGAACAGCTTAATCAATTAGATAAATTGAATGAAGAAGAATTACAGACATCGTTGCTTTCTTTGGGTTTATCAGGAAGTCAGCAACTATTATTGAGTAGAGAGGCTTACTTTAAGTCTGCTCAGACGGTTTATAAAGGGAAGGGAAGTCAACCACCGCTAAATCAGAAGCTGACAGAGTATCAAAACCTGCAAAAACGAATCAATGAAAAGGAGCAGAAAGAACGTCCTTTTCAGCAACTAGTTACTGAATTAGCTGATACAGAACAGGAAATCAACCAAAAACGACAAGCAGTTCAAGACATCAAAACAACATTGGCGTTGGTGGAAAAGCAAGTTATGAATCTACCTTTATATAATGAACTGCACACGATCGAACAATCAAATTCAAGTATTATCATCAGCCAAGAAGAGCAAGAAAGGCTGCTTTCTGTCTATCAACAGTACCGCTTTTTGAGTGAAGAGTTGCTACGCTTAAATCAAACCATCGCTGCTCAAAGCGAAACGGAAGATCAAACAGAAGACTATCAATTTTATTTAGCAGAAGAAGTACACATTCAGCAGTTGCTGAATCAACGCTATGAGATCGATAAATTACTTGCAGAGGTTGAGTGGATGACCCAATCATTTCAACAAAACCAACAAGAAATGCTGCCGCTAGAAAAACAATGGGGCTGGCAAGTAGCAACAGTACCGCAATTACCTTTTGGAGAACAAGAAGTCGAAAAGATGCATGACGCAATCGTTGAGCGAACAATCAAGCTACAGACAGTTCAAACTGATTTACGTTTATTAGAGGAAGAAATTGCAACGCGAGAAGAGAATTTGAGTACCTTTGAAACAATCAATAAAGAAATGTTCCAAAAAAATAAACGCCAGCAGAAAAAAAGCCTTAACCCGCTCCTTTGTGGAATAGCCGCAATCATTTTTATGATCAGCTTTTTGTTACCAACACCGATTCGCTATGGAGGACTTATTGTTAGCTTAGTAAGTTTGATTATAGGCGTATTACCGCTTTTTTATCAGTCTAAAGATCCCTATGAAAATGAAAAACGACAGTGGCAGGAAAAATTATCACAATTGGATTATTTGAATGACCAACTAATTAAGATTAAGGCTGAGATTAAAAAATTAAATGAAGAAGAGCAAGAAACAGCCCATTTTATTGCTCAAAAGGTCAAAGAAAACCATCTAGGTAAAATGGATAAAGTGGAGTTTTGGCTGAACTATCGTGCAGACATCACTCGCTATTTGATCTTGATTAAAACGAATCAGGAATTAGAGTATCAACTACAAGAGGATCAAAAACGTGTCACAGCAATCTCTGAGCAAACGAAACGCTTTACAACCAAATTACCGATTGCAGGAATGTCATTAGCAGAACGAATGCGCGTAATCAGCGAGTTTGCTGACAAAATGGAGAAAGTCCGCTTTGCACAAGAATATCAAGCAGATGCCTATACACGCCAATCGATTCGGGAACTAAAAGATAAGCAGCAGCAGGTAATCGAGCAAGGACGCACATTGATGCATCATTTTCAAATCAGCTCAATCAATGAAATCCCTGACAAACTGCGCAGCTATCAAACAGCTTCCAGCAATCATAAGAGGAAAAATGAACTGCAACACATGTTAGCTGGGCTATACGATGATAACAGTGAGACGGAACAGTTACCAGCAAAACAGCAAGAATTAGCTAAAACACTTAAAGAACTGGAAGAAGCGATTCACCAATTACAGAAGAAAGAACAAAAATTACTTTATCAACGTCAACAAATGTTATCAGATGGGACTTTAGATGAACTTTACCAGGAGCAAGCGATAGTAAAAACAGAGATTGAAGAATTAGCGTTAAGCTGGTCAGCAGACCAATTAGCAGGTCAGTTGCTCATCGATCTTTTAACAGAGTTATCGGAAAAACAATTGCCTAATCTATTGAAAAAAGCTACAAATTATTTTCAATTGCTAACCGCCCAATCCTATCGAGCAATTCAGCTGCATGAAGGACAGCTGATCGTTGTTCGCAAGGACCAACAGCGGTTCATGTTGCATGAATTATCCACGGGGACAAGAGATCAAGTGATTATGGCGGTTCGTTTTGCTTTTCTCTATTTACAAGAACACAATAGTCTGTGCCCGATTATAGTAGATGACGGCTGGCTACATTACGATAGCCAAAGAAAAAAACAATTAGCGCAACTATTTGCAGTCTTCTCTCAGCAGCAGCAAGTCATTTGTTTTTCTTCGGACCAAGAAATGGTAAGCTATTATAAAGAGCTAAAACAACCGATTATAGAATTAGAAGGAGCCTAAGTATGAAGAAAATCCGTGAGTTAACTGTAGATGAAATGTTTGAATTATTTCTGTTGATCAAAAATGCAGATGTCCGTACGGCCAAAAATGGTAAAAAATTTATTGCCTTCACTTTTCAAGATACATCAGGTACGATCGACGGCAAATATTGGGATGCATCAGAAGAAGAAATCAGCCGTTTCATCGCTGGAAGTGTCATTCTTTTAAATGGAAAAAGAGAAGTCTATCAAGGCAATCCTCAAGTGAAGATCATTCATATGCGGGTTGCACGCCCTGATGAGCCTAGTGAGCCGGCATTATATATGGAGCGAGCGCCGCTAAAACGCGAAGAGATGGTTGAAGAAATCAATCAAACCGTTTTTGAGATTACCAACGCCCATTGGCAACGAATCGTTCGTTACTTGTTAACACAATATCAGAAAGAATTTTTTGATTACCCAGCTGCGAAAAGGAACCATCACGCCTTTGCAAATGGTTTAGCCTATCATACGGTTTCTATGTTGCGCTTAGGTAAAGCGATCTGTAAAGAATACAATGAGTTAAATGCAGCACTACTTTATTCTGGAATCATTTTACATGATTTAGGTAAAGTCAAAGAACTCTCTGGTGCTATGACTACTGAATATACATTATCGGGAAATCTGATTGGTCATTTGGTTCTTGTAGATGAAGAAATTACTAAAGCGTGTATTGCGTTGAAAATCGATGAGAATGATGAAGATGTGATTGTTTTACGTCATATGGTTTTAGCGCATCATGGTTTATTAGAATATGGCTCGCCTGTAAGACCACGAATTATGGAAGCAGAAGTCTTGCATCAAATCGACAATATCGATGCGTCGATCCAGATGATGCTAGGTTCAGTCCGCCAAACAGAACCAGGGCAATATACTGATCGTATCTTTGGCTTAGATAATCGTAGTTTCTATGTACCAAAAGATATTTAAGGGAGTAGAAGAACTAGATGAATCAATCAGTGATAGAGTTATGGACGCAATTTAAAGAAAAACATGGAATCTTGCATGATTATTATGAAGCATGGGCTTTTGGTGATTCACCTGAGATGGCAGATGAATGGTTAGCACACGTTCTTAAAGGTGAAAAAAGAGGAACCTCATCGCTACATCTTTTATATGAACTTGGTTTGGAAGAAGAAACGATGCCAGCAGTTGGACAGTACAGTGTACTTTTAGATGGGAAGCAGCATGCACAGGCTATTATTTGTACAAAAGTGGTAGATGTATTGCCTTATTCTCAACTATCAGAAGTGCATGGTTATCTTGAAGGAGAAGGAGATCGGACCTTAAAGTATTGGCGTCAGGTTCATCAGCCGTACTTTGAACAAGAGCTAAAAGGCTACAAACTGACTTTTTCAGAAGAATTGTTGATCGTCTATGAACTTTTTGTCGTAGTTTTTCAAAGATAATACAACAAAAAAAGAGATGACATTCATCTCTTTTTTTGTTTACTGCTTATTTAGAAGATTCTTCAGTTTTACTTGATGATTCTTCTGTCTTGCTTGAAGAATCTTTCGATTTTTCAGAGTTGCTTGATTTAGATTCTTTTTCTTCTTTTGCAGAAGAATCGCTTGAGTTAGCTGAATCTTTTGTTTGAATTAAGTTAGACATGATACCGCTGAAGGCTTCGTCTTTCATTTTAACATTTGCTTCAGTTAATACATCAGAGATCACTTTGCTTTGGAACTCTTGATCACTTAATTTGTTTGTTTCAGCAATTTTTTTCAACTCTTTTTTGTAAGGAGCCATATCATTGCCTTTTTCTTTATTTTTTACCATTTTAACAATAGTGAATGCTGATTGGTAAGTTGTTGGATCTGTTGTTTGGATCGGTTCAGAAATTTCGCCATCTTTTAATTTGAAAGCAGCTGTTCTGACAGGTTCAGCAACTGTTTCTGATTGAGAGTCGAATTTCACTTTGCCGCCATCTTTTTTAGTTGCTTCATCAGTTGATTTCTCTTTAGCGATTTTTGTGAAGTCGCCGCCGTCATTTAATTGTTTTTTGATTTCTTTGGCTTCATCTTCAGTCGCAACTTGGATGATTTGTGCTTCTACTTCTGGGTGGAATGTTTCCCAAGTAGCTTTTAGATCTTCATCAGTAATTTTAACGTGTGCTTTCATACCCGCTTGGAAAGCTAAGCCTTGTCTAAGTTGTTTTTTCAATGATTTTTCTGTCATACCCGCTTGTTTTAATTGCTCGTCGAAGTTACCACCTTGATCTTTGATGCTTTTCTTCGTTTTATCAAATTCAGCTTGAACATCTTTATCAGAAACATCTTTACCATATTTGTCTTCAAATACTTTGTAAACAATCATTTGTTGAACCGCTTGTTGGCTTGATGGTTGTGACTTCACTTGGTTGTAGAAATCTTCAACAGTGATGCTTCCGCCTTTCAATGTTGCGATGTCTTGTGAACCAGTTGAACATGCAGCTAATGCAAAAATACTAAATACGCCTGCTGCAGCTAAGATTAATTTTTTCTTCATTCTGTTTAGCACTCCTAGGTTTATTTTATTTTTTATTATGTAGAAATTAATTCTCACGGTTACTACTATACCACACTATGTTTCATAAAAGAAATACGTATGCAATAGTTTCAATAAATTTTCGAATTTAGGACACAATTTCCTCTATAAAATGAACAAATTTAAAAAGGGTATTCTAGATAGTCCATTACACGATCGATTTGTTTATTCCAAAAAAGGCAATTATTTAAAGTAAAATGAAAAAAGGACGAAATGCAGTGAAAAACATCCCATCCTTGAAAAGATGTCTAGTCCTCTAATGGCATATCTGGTAATTCAGACTGAATTTTTTCGACTTGTTCTTGGATTTGCTCCACTCTAGGCTCTACTTGAAACATAAAATTTTCAACATCTTGGTTGATGCCATCGATAAAGGGTTCAATGTACATATCGGCCGCCGCTTGTAATGCTTGTGCAGATTCTTTGAATTGATCCAATTTATCCGTAAAGTCTTCTTTTAAGTCAGACCAATCCTCTAATTCATCGACAAATTTTTGACGTGTGGCTTTGCCGCTTCTTGGGGCAAAGAGTAAGCCGCCCACGCCGCCCACAAGTGCGCCAAATAAAATTCCTTTAGAAAATTTTCCCATAATTATTTCACCTGCTTCATGATTTTTTCAGCGATTTCCTGCATTTCAACGGGAGAATACGCTTCTTGATTATTTCCAAAATGAATAGAGAAGTCGTCTGATTTTCCATAGCGTGGGATTAAATGAATATGAGAATGGAAAACAGATTGATAAGCGAGTTCTTTATTATTATTGATAATATTTAACCCTTGCATTTCTGGGAAGGCTTGTTCCAGTGCACGTGCTATTTTAGGGACGCGTGCAAAAATTTCGCCAGCGAGTTCCGGCTCATAGTCAAAAATATCAGTTACATGTTTTTTGGGGATCAGTAAGGTATGGCCTTTCGTCACTTGGGTAATATCTAGAAAAGCATAAACTTGATCATCTTCATAGACTTTATAGCTAGGAATTTCTTGATCGACGATCTTGCAAAAAATACAATCTGTCATGGTGTCCCTTCTTTCTTTTAGCTGTTTCTTTTACTTTACCATACCTTGAATTTTATTTGGGAGAAAAAGTTCATGAAACCTTCAAAAAGTTCGTGGTATAATAGGTTCACGATAAAAATAGTTGGAGGTATCTAAATGAGTTTAGTAATTGAACATTTAACAGGAGGCTATGGCCATATCCCTGTTTTAAAAGATATTAATTTTGAAGTGAAATCTGGTGAAATGGTTGGTTTGATAGGTTTGAATGGTGCGGGGAAAAGTACTACGATCAAAAATGTGATTGGTTTGTTAACACCGCAAAAAGGGAAAATTTCGATTGATGGAGAAACATTGAGACAACAACCGGAAAGCTATCGAAAAAAAATCGGTTATATTCCGGAAACTCCTTCCTTATATGAAGAGTTAACGTTAAGAGAACATATTGAAATTACGGCGATGGCGTATGATATCCCGATTGAAGAAGCTTTTAAACGCGCAGACGCTCTGTTAAAAACATTCCGTTTAGAAAATAAATTAGACTGGTTTCCAGCAAATTTTTCAAAAGGAATGAAACAAAAAGTGATGGTTTTATGTGCCTTTTTGATTGAACCTAGCTTATATATCATCGATGAACCGTTTTTAGGATTGGACCCACTAGCGATTCATGCCTTATTAGAATTAATGGATGAAATGCGAAATCAAGGAGCGGCGATTTTGATGTCGACCCATATTTTAGCAACTGCTGAGCGATATTGTGATCGTTTTGTCGTGTTACATGACGGGGAAGTCCGAGCCGTTGGTTCAATGGAAGAATTGCGTGAAGAATTTAGTTTACCAGGCTCTTCTTTGGATGATATTTATATTGTATTAACAAAAGAAGAAAAGGTGGGGTAGTATGTCTGGATTTTTTGGCATTCGCTTATCACGCCATCTGAAAAAAATGATGAAGTATATGCGATACGTATTTAACGACCATTTCATTTTGGTGTGTGTCTTCTTGCTAGGCGGTTTAGGTTTCTATTACTCCCAAGTGCTAAAGACCTTACCGAGAAATTTTGTCTGGGGTAGACCGATCGTTGTTGTTTTTTGGCTAGTGGTATTACAAATTGGCCGTATTGCGACATTGGCGGCAGAAGCGGATAAAGTGTTTATTTTACCGAAGGAACCTGAAATGAACGCCTATTTAAATCGTGCCTTGCGTTATTCTTTTTGGTTGCCGTTAGTTGCGTTGTTTTTATTAGGTGGTATGTCGATGCCGTTAGTTGTTGTTTCAACAGGCTGGGCATTTTCGACATTTCTCTATTTTATCGTGATGCTGGGGATTTTAAAAAGCAGTCATTTACGCTTGCAGAAATATGAGCTGTATCAGATTTCCGAAAGAGCATATGGTCAATGGTTTGTTTTATGGCTAGTGACCAGCTTGTTAGCGATCGTGCTTAGTTTATATGTTTTGCCGGTAGTGGGCCCACTTGTAGCGCTTGGACAAGCTGTATTCTTCTATTCAATATTAAACAAGAAAGAACAGGCAGTATCATTAGACTGGGAGAATATGATCCGCAAAGAAAAAAATCGGATGCATCGAATTTATCAATTCATTCACTTATTTACCGATGTGCCCGAAATTTCCAGCAGTGTCAAGCGTCGGAAATTCCTTGATCCATTGTTAAGTAAAATCAAGAAAACAAGTCAAAATACGTATTTATATTTATACGCCCGCAGCTTTTTGAGAGGCTCTGAATATAGTGGCTTATTTATTCGCTTGGTATTAGTTGCTGGAGTGATTTTATTTTTCTTAAAAGAATTTTGGATTTCAATGGGTGTCTCCGTGCTGTTTGTTTATTTAATTGGCTTTCAGTTGATTCCGATTTATACACAGTTTGATTATATGGTCATGACACATCTATATCCAGTATCTGATAAACAGAAAAAGCAAGCAGTAAGTACGCTTATCACTGTGTTACTGTTTGTCGCAGCTCTGTTGTTTAGTGTCTTCGTTTTGATCGCTTTGCCTGATTTAAAAGAGAGTTTAATGGTTATCGGTGCACTACTTGTTGAAGTGTTCTTATTTGCTAAGTTTTATGTTCCTTATCGTTTGAAGAAAATGGAGGCTTAATCATGCATATTTTATGGAATGATCAAATTGTTGAACGTGAAGCAGTAACGATCGATATTGAAGATCGTGGCTATCAATACGGTGACGGTCTGTATGAAGTAGTTCGAGTGTATAATGGTCACCTGTATATGGTAGAAGAACATTTAAATCGTTTATGGAGTGGTGCCGAAAAAATTAGAATGCACTTGCCATTTACAAAAGAAGAGTTGACGGTTAATTTAAAAAAATTAGTTGAAATCGAAGGAATCACAGAAGGAAAACTATATTTTCAAGTAACACGCGGCATTGATTCGCCAAGAAATCATGCATTGCCAGATCCGGAAAAAGTCAAAGGGGTCTTAACGGCTAATATTAGGCCCTATGAGCGTCCTGTGGAAAAGATGGAAGCAGGAATCACCGTTGCTGTAGTGCCCGATACACGCTGGTTACATTGCGATATCAAGTCATTAAGCTTAATGAGCAATGTCTTGTCCTTGGATGAAGCGCGCCGGCAAGGATTTGATGATGCCGTACTTGTCCGCGACGACAAAGTAACCGAAGCCTCCGCAGCAAATTTCTGGGTAGTTAAAGATGGCACTGTGTATACTCATCCAGATGGTAATCTAATCTTACCGGGAATTACTAAAAAGAAAATTATCGAGTTAGCAAGAGAACTGGGGATTCCAGTGAAAGAAGAAGCCGTTTATGAAGAAGAATTATTTATGGCAGATGAATGTTTTGTTTCTGGATCACTAACTGAAATCGTACCAGTTGTAAAAATCAATGATCATATCGTGGGAACAGGAAAACCCGGAAAAATTACCGAGAAGTTGTTAAATGCTTATATTGCCAGTGTTGATGCAGTGTGCGGTACACCAGAAAACTAGTTTGAATGTTAAAAGAACAAGAGAGATGCTTGACGTTGAACGCTATGGAAGCTAAAATGGTACTTACTGTAAATAATTAGTAGAAGTTGTTAGGATAGGAGATAATTTCCATGGCATTTCAGTTGGATAAAGAATGGCGCTTGCAGCCAATAAAAGGCGCAACTGGCCAAACTTTCATGGGTATACGTGCGACTGAAAGAGTATTTATTAAAAGAAATACTTCTCCTCTTTTGGCTGCATTGTCTAAAGAAGGAATTGCCCCTAAGCTAGTTTGGACGAAACGAACGGTGACTGGCGATATATTAACAGCGCAAGAATGGTTGGATGGTCAAGTACTCAAAGCCCAAGAAATCGGTCAAAGAAATGACGTTGTGGATGTTCTTTACCATTTACACCATTCACATATGCTGAAAAGCATGCTGGAAAAAATCGGTGGTCAGATCTATTCACCTACAATGATGCTCCAAGCATATGGCGAGAGATTGCCTAAGGAACTTCAAAATAATTCGTATCTTGCCAGAGTGTATCATTATCTGCAAGAGAATATACCAAATTATTCTGTTCATAATTATATGGTCGTTCATGGCGATGTCAACCATCGAAATTGGATCGTCTCAAATAATTATCTGTATTTAGTGGATTGGGATTCAGTTATGATTGCTGATCCAGCGTTAGATCTTGGCATGTTGCTCGGACATTACGTTCCACGAGGAAGCTGGAACAAGTGGCTGTTATCTTATGGCATGCGTCCAAGTGAGGAAGCGTTGACGCGAATCAAATGGTATGCGTTATTTAACTTTTTACAAGAAATTCTCCGACATCATCAATCAGGAGAAAAACGAGCAATGAATGCCGAAATTTTGAAGCTGAAACGAGCTTTTGGGTATTAAAGGGTTGAGCATATGGCGCTCACCGTTTACTTAAATAATAGAGGGCAGCGCAAAACGATACCTGTTTTGTTCTACCCTCTTAAAATTTGTGATCAAAGAAAGGAAACATAAAACATGCGAATGAGAAAAAGACCTGGAGCGGCGGAACTGTTGGCTAGTCATCCTGAATTAGTTGTTGATGAGCCTAAAAAGTGGCAAGGACGTTGGGCTGAACGTTTTGGGAATACTCACCCTATTCATATTGAAATCGGCTCTGGTAAGGGACAATTTGTAGTAGGAATGGCAAAAGCTAATCCAGAAGTTAATTATATTGGGATCGACATGCAATTAAGTGTTCTTTCGATTGCATTAGAAAAAGCGCTAGAAGAAGAACTACCTAACTTACAATTGCTGCATGTCAATGGAGAAGAACTAACGCAATATTTTGCAGAAAACGAAGTGGATCAAATTTATTTGAACTTTTCTGATCCTTGGCCAAAAACACGTCACGAGAAACGTCGTTTAACGTTCAAGACTTTTTTAGCGACAGATGAAAAAATTCTAAAACCGAATGGTGAAATTCATTTTAAAACAGATAATCGTGGGTTGTTTGAGTATTCGTTAAGCAGCTTTTCAAAATATGGGATGATTTTGGAGCAGGTCTGGTTGGATTTACACGCTAGTGACTATGAAGGAAATATCATGACGGAGTATGAAGCAAAGTTTTCTGCTAAAGGACAACCGATTTATCGTGTAGAAGCACGATTTCAAGCAGAATGAGCTAGAATTTAAGTGATAAAAAAATAGACAGAGCTTGGGACGTAAGTCACAAGAACCGTAAAATAGAAGACAGAAAATCGTAAAAAATGATTTTCTGTCTTCTATTTTTTAGATTATTGGGAGAATTCTTCTTATTTTCTAGCTTACTTAGCCTATATTTCCTTAAATTTACTGCCATTAACGCGAATCCAATTTCATTGTGTGTCTGCTGTTTCCCTCGAACAAAGAAACGAGTGAACCCTAAACAAGCCTTCAGATGTCTGAAAGCTTGTTCGACGTCAATTTTTCGTTGGCGATAGAGTTTCCCTGTTTCTTCTTCTGAAAGTAGCTGTTGAATCGTTGCTTTAAAGTATTCCCAGTTCATGTTCTTTTTAATCTCACGATTTTTGTCACTCTTCGCTTTTGTACATTGGCTTCGAAGAGGACAATTTGAGCAGTCTTCACATTTATACCGTTTAAAAGCATACTTATCTGTACGAATAGAATAATTTCGAAAATTCATTTTCCGTCCGTTTGGACAAAGCACCCCCAAAGGAGTGTATTCACTAAAGGATTCACTCGAAAACGATTGAGGGTTCGATAACTAGGTTGATAACTTTGACTAAGCCACATCATGCGAATATTATCTTTCGTCAAGGCTTCAATCTTTCGACCAGAAAACACGGATTGTGTGTAGGCACATAAAATCATCTTCATCATCATTTTTGGATGATAAAAGGCCCCATTTGATGGTGAAAAGGAAGAAAGCGTTCCTCTGGAATACTTTCAACTAATGGATCAATGGTAAATGCACTATCATTTTTTCCTAACTGAAAACTAAAATCTAGAGGAAGAACGACTTGATTTGTGGTATAATTTTTAAACATAAGAACACCTCGCTAGTTTATTGGTTTAGTCACTTTTATTTTAGCAAAGGTGTTCTTATTTTTGTACAAAAAAATAATCCAGATGCCAATCAAGTTGACTGGTATCTGGATTTTTCATTGGGACTTATGTCCCAGTCTCGTTGTTTTAATTGTTGTCTAAATGGCTTTTGTCACAACCTCAGTTCTTAGTAAACAACACCGATTGCTCCTCCACCAATTTTATAAGTTTTCTGGGAGGCGTCAGTTGCATATCCAAAAGCTTCAATGTTGTACCATCCTCTAGGAATCTTATCATAATCAAGAACACCACGTGCTCCATTGACATTATAGGTCTTAGAATAACTGCCTAAAGAAATCCGAATTGATCCAGAAAAATTAACCACTTCTTCTTGATTAAATAAATAAGGTCTCCACTGAATGGTTCTTCCTCTATCGGAAAAGAGGAGACTTATACTACCATAATTATTGATCGGGATATTTGGAATAAGAAGATTGGTTGGTTCAGCTACTTGTGATGCACTAGCGTCTTGTGATGTATCGAGTGTCGTTTCAGCTTCTGCTTGCTGGGTAAAACAAAAAATACTGACCAATCCCAATACAACTAACCACTTTTTGTTCAACATAATGAAAACCACCTTTTTGTTTTATTTTGTAATTTCTTACATTTTTATTGTAACGTATATTTTATGTAATGATCTTATCAGTGGTATAAATGTAATATTGGAAATTGGTAAGTAATGTATTTAAACTAAAATAACTTATAAAGAACCTAGCTGTTTTCCAAAAAATTCTAAATTTTGGATAAGGTTGGGACAAACACCCATGAGGGCTATCGCCCTCACCAAACAGAATGAAAACGAAAGTGATCGACCTACAGGCTTTTTCCTGTCATACTTAGAGATGACAGGAACAGTTTAAGGTGTAACTGCTAAACTGTTCTAGACCAATTAGGGCTAACTACGCATTAAGTAGAGGTAGCTTTTTTTTGTTTTTTTAAGGGTTTAGTTTTCGTATAAGAAGTATTTAACTCCGAGAAATAAGAAGGAATTCACGAAAATTGATCTTCAAATTTTTGTGAATTTCAGCTTATTTCCGAAGCCTTCAAAACTTAGTGCTTTAGCACTTAGAATTTGATGTGATCGAAGCAGAGCCTAGTAGTTGCTTCTGCTCCCACCGTTTATCCGGATTTCAAGTGCTCAGGATGTGACTCGCAGAGTTATGTCCCAGCCACAGTCTATTTTTTTATTAGGATTTTTATAAGAAATGTTAAATCGACAGGTACCTGTCGAAAAAACGTTGACTTTTAAAGAAGGTACCTTTAGAATGGTTTTTGAAAGGTACCTTCTTTGTTTTTGAACTAATATAAAAAATAATGATAAGGAGATGATTTGATGTTAGCGTGTTTATTTTTATTTTATGACTTTTGTAAAAAGCATCATTGGTGGCTTAAACACTGAACACTTTTTAGAGTAAAAGAGAGCGTTAGAAAAATGGAGGCTGGAAATGAAAAAAATACTGATATATCTACCCATAGTTACTACTACGATTGTTATTTTATCCTTGTTTGTACAAACGCTAAGTGACTTATATTTACCCACACTTACGGCTGAGATAATCAATATAGGAGTAATTCGAAATAATCAAACAGTGATTTGGCAAAGAGGGCTGTTGATGTTGCTCTTTTCTGCAGTTAGCTTTGGATCCGCTGCAGTCAGTGTGTATCTATCTGCGGGAATTGCCAATAAACTTGGAGAAAAATTGCGAGAAAAAGTATTTAAGAAGGTAGCTTCTTTTTCACAAAAAGAAATGGATCATTTCGGTGCTTCTTCACTAATTACAAGAAATACAAATGATGTAACTCAAGTACAAAATTTAGTAGAAATGGCCTTGAAATTTATCATAATTGCTCCTATTTATTTGTTTGGCGGTCTTTATTTTTCGTACCGTTTAGATGCGCGCCTAACGTTGATCTTTATCTCCGTTACACCTCTATTATTGCTTGCGTGTTTGTTGACGTTTCGGTATGCGAACCCTCTTTTTGAAAAAGTACAAGGGAAAATTGATCAACTAAATTTGATTTTTAAAGAAGGCTTGACTGGGATTCAAGTCATACAGGCTTTTAATAAAGAGGAGACGGAATACAAACGCTATGAAAAAGAGAACGACATATATACTAAATTAGCGATACGATCCAATGTGTTGGTTAGTTTTTTGATTCCTTTTATGACATTGGTAATGAGCGTGGCGACTGTGGTAATTACTTGGTTGGGAGCCAAAGATATCAATGTCGGGCAAATGGAAATTGGGACGATGATCGGGGTTATTTCATATGCTGGACAGATTTTAAGCGGCATCGGCATTTTGACGATGGTGATTTCATTTATTCCTAGAGGGCAAACCTCTGCTAAAAGAATCAACGAAGTGTTGGAATACCAAAACGAGATTCAAGATGGAGAAAATCAGCTTCAGATAAATCAAACTGAAAAAAATCAACTGGTGTTAGAGGATGTAACTTTTCGGTATGATGAAGCGGAAGAAAATACTATCGATCATTTTTCTTTCTCTGTGCAGTCTGAGGAAGTCTTAGCGATTATCGGCAGTACTGGGGCCGGGAAAACAACGCTCATAAATTTGCTTGATCGTTTATATGATCCGACTGACGGAGCTATTTTATTCAATAATCAAAAAATCAATCAAATTACTCAGACAAAATGGCATGAGCAAGTAAGCCTAGTTCCACAAATGAATCAGCTTTTTTCTAGAACCATTCGTGAAAACTTACGAATTGGAAATGAGCAGGCTTCTGATAAGGAATTATGGCAAGCGCTAAAATTAGCTGAAGCAGCAGATTTTGTCGAAGCCTCAGGCGGATTAGATGGTTTAGTAGAGAAAAATGGCGGCAATTTTTCTGGTGGACAAAAGCAAAGGCTTTGCTTAGCTAGAGCTTTTATCAAGAAAGCGCCTATTTATTTATTTGATGATTCATTTTCTGGTTTAGATTTTAAAACAGATGCCAAAATACAGAGAAATATTCGTAATGGATTGAAAAAGTCAATTAAGATTATCGTGGCTCAGCGTATTACGACAGTAAAAAATGCGACGCATATCGCCGTCATAAATGAAGGGAAATTAGTTGGTTTTGGATCTCACGAGGAATTAAAGCAAAATAACTCAGTCTATCAAGAGATTATTTTGTCTCAAATGGAGGCAGTAGAATGACTATAAAGGAAGCACAAAAACAAATGAAAAGTGGAGAATTAGGAGTGAACTCTAAAAAAATGTTTAGAACATTCCGCCGTTTAATGTCCTATATGAAAGCTAATAAGTGGCTGCTTGTTCTGGTATTACTACTAGCTATTGGCGGCACAATGGTACAAGTCGTTAGCCCGAAGATCTTAGGAAATGCGACAACATTGATTTTTGAAGGAGTAAGCTCAAAAACTGGGGTAGATTTTACCAAATTAGTGTGGATTCTAGTGCTGGTTGGGCTACTGTATTTTGGGAATTTTATCGCTGATTTTTTACAACAAGCTTTAATGACGGCTATCGCACAAAAAACGACTCAAAATTTGCGCAATGATTTGAAAAGAAAAATCAGTAATTTGCCAAGCTCATTTATCGATGAGCAGTCCAATGGAAACTTAATGTCGATTGCAATCAATGATATGGATAACATTGCGACGATGCTCCAGCAAAGTTTTGTACAACTAATGTCTAGTTTTGTATTAGTGATTGGAATGATTGGAATCATGCTGACCATTAGTTGGAAGTTAACCTTAGCTGCTTGTTTGATTGTACCGTGTAGTTATTTGATTACACGCTATTTCACACCTAAAGCACGCGTTAACCTTGAAAAATATCTTCATGCCCAAGGCAATCTTAACGGCTACATCGAAGAAGCCTACGATGGATACACGGTCATAAAAAGTTTCAATTATGAAAAAGTAGCTTTTAATCAATTCGAGCATATTAACAAAGAAATGTATGAAACAGGTTGTAAATCAAAATTTTTTGCTGATATTATGATGCCGATCTTAATTTTAATGAAAAATTTGATTTATGTTATCAGCTGTGCTTTCGGTGCGGTAGAGGTTTTAACAGGGAACATTCCGATTGGGAATTTACAAGCCTTTTTGCAATACTCAACACAATTTTCTAAACCGATCAGTGAGTTTTCTCAAATTTGGAGTGATATGATATCAGTTATTGCATCAGCAGAACGGGTTTTTAAAATATTAGACGAAAAAGAACGAATAATTTATGATCGGAAATTTGTTAACCGGGAAGATGACACAGCAAAAGTCAGATTTGACCATGTTCAATTTGGGTATAGCAAAGAATTATTATTGAAGGATTTCTCTTTAACTGTTGAACCAGGCGAAACGATTGCGATTGTTGGACATACTGGAGCAGGGAAAACCACACTACTAAATTTACTACAGCGCTTTTATGATATTTCAGGCGGTAGTATTTTAATAGATGGCATTGATAGTAGAAATCTTAGTTATGAAGAGTTACACCGGCGAATAGGTATCGTTTTACAAGAGGCCTGGCTTTTTTCTGGAACGATCTACGATAATATTGCGTATAGTCAACCAAATGCGACGAAAGAACAAGTTTATGCTGCGGCGAAAGCTGCGTATGTGGATGAATTTGTCAGAAAGCTGCCAAAGGGTTATCAGACAGTTCTGAATGAAAAAGCAAATAATATTTCTCAGGGACAGCGGCAATTGATCACGATTGCCAGAGCTTTTTTAGCCAATCCAGAGATTTTGATTTTAGATGAAGCAACTTCCAATGTGGATACTCGAACAGAGATGTTGATTCAAAACGCGATGAAACAATTATTAGTTGGACGGACAAGCTTTGTTGTTGCCCATCGGTTATCCACGATTTATGGTGCAAGTAAAATCATTGTGATGGATCATGGTGATGTGGTGGAATCAGGCAACCATCACGACTTGCTAGCAGCTCAAGGCGTATATGCAGATATTTATAATAGCCAGTTTTTATCAGCTTCAACGTAAAAAGAGGAGGTAAATCAAGAATGAATACTAGTAAATTAAGAATCGAATTATTTAGTGATGCTGTCATTGCGATTGTGATAACCATTGCGGCACTGGAAATTCCAGTGCCCAATAAGGAAGGATATGGGCAATTTATTGGAAGTTTGATTACTTTTACCATTAGCTTTTTCATTATTGCAGACTATTGGAATAATCAGCGAAGATTATTTGAGCGGATAGAACAAATCAATGAACGGTTTGTTTTTAGAAATACATGCTTTCTATTCTCTTTGGTTTTGATTCCAATCTGTACGAAATGGTTGATGGAAGCTTCAAGTAAGCAACTGCCAGCGTTGGTGTATGGTTTATTGTTAATATTTATCAATGCGATGTTTAGTGGTCTTTTTACCCAAGCCATTCCTTTAGCAAAAAAGACCTCAAAGAAAGTGGGGCACATTAAAGAAATGTATAAAAAGCATGATCGAATGTATTACTTGGCAGTCCTAACAGTTATGGGAGTTGGCTATTTTATTCCTCAGTTAGCATTGCTCTTGTTTATTGGAGTGCCGATCATCAGTTACTTTTTAAAAACGAATTATGAAGAGGTGTTCGAGGCGAACAGAGAAAAGAAATCGTTTAAATGAGTCAGACTGATTATTTGGTAACAGTAAAAAATACATTAGCGGACTAAGTCTGATGTACTATCAGATTCAGTCCGCTAATGGCTTTTCTATTTACTTGTCTCAATCTTTGATTCGTTTCACATCAATCACAGTGCCTGTAAAAGCGTCAGCAGTAAATTCGTACTGAACCATAACGCCATCTTCTAAACGTGAAATCCCGCCATTATAAGTTTTTGAATGTACTGCAAACTTCCGTAATGGTTTTTTCTCAAACTCGATCCAAGAGCCTTCGATCGGTCCTTCTTTCAAAAAGGCTTCTTTCACGTTTTCTAAAACCAAATCCGCATCCAATGTGCGTTTTTTCTGGTACCATAAAGTTGAAGCGATCCCGCTTAAGATGCCAAGACTCACGCCAATCGCTAAGCCACCTTTAAAATAGCTTAATTCATTTTCTTCATTCATGGGGAATAACCTCCGAGTATTTTCAAATGTTTGCCAAAAAACTTCAGCTTTAACTCTATTCTAACACATTGTATGAAAATATCGAAAAACAAAAAACGTGGGCAATTGAAAATTTTTGCGTTATAATGAAGGTGAAATCATATGAAAGGAGTATCTGCCGTTTTTGCTTGAAAATCATGTTATTTTTTTGCAAAAAAGAATGGTTGATCCGAGGTAGGATCACTGGCAGATAATACAACGATGGAAGAAAAAACATTTCAACGCATTAAAGAATTAACAGAGCTACAAGGAACAAGCGGATTTGAAGATGATATTCGTGCTTATATGAAGAAAAATATGGCACCATTAGTAGACGAGCTTCAATATGATGGTTTAGGTGGGATTTTTGGCCTAAAAAGAGCGAAAGAACAAGATGCACCGCGCGTTATGGTTGCTGCTCACATGGACGAAGTTGGCTTTATGCTGACACAAATCAAAGATAACGGATTATTCCAAGTCGTTCCTTTAGGCGGTTGGAATCCTTATGTCGTATCAGCCCAACGTTTCACATTAAAAACAAGTAAAGGCAATTATCCATGTATCTCTTCTTCCGTGCCACCACATTTATTACGCGGAACAAGTGGTCAAAAGCAATTAGAAGTGACCGACGTCTTATTCGATGCTGGTTTTGAATCAAAAGAAGAAGCGGAAAGCTTTGGCGTTCGCCCAGGAGATTCAATCGTACCGCAAACGGAAACGATCAAAACAGCTAATGGTAAAAATATCATCAGTAAATCATGGGATAATCGTTACGGCTGTACGTTAGTATTAGAAGCATTAGAAGCGTTGCAAAATGAACAATTAGGTCACACGTTGATTGCTGGTGCTAACGTTCAAGAAGAAGTTGGTTTACGTGGTTCTAAACCGTCAGTACACAAATTCAACCCAGATTTATTCTTCGCTGTGGATTGTTCAGCAGCAGATGATATCCAAACGAAAAAAGGTACTTACGGACATCTTGGGGAAGGCACCTTGTTGCGTATTTACGATCCAGGTATGATCACATTGCCTCGTGTACGTGAATATTTATTAGATACAGCAGCAACGCACAACATTCCTTACCAATACTTTGTTTCTAAAGGTGGAACGGATGCAGGTGCCGCTCATACAACGAATAATGGTGTGCCAAGCACTGTAATTGGTGTTTGCGGACGTTATATCCATACACATCAAACCATGTTTAATATCAAAGACTTTGAGGCAGCCCGTGAAATGTTGATCCAAGTCTTAAAAGGTCTAGATAAAACAACTGTTAATACGATCATTTACGGAAAGTAGGGGACTGCTGATGATTATTCCAACATCCTATGAAGAGTTGGCTGTTTTCGTAGCAGAAGGCAAAAGTGTCTTCTTCTTTACGGCAGATTGGTGCGGGGATTGCCGCTTTATCAAACCAGTCATGCCTGAAATTGAAGCAGCATTTCCTGAGTTTCGTTTTATTGAGGTAGACCGTGATAAGTTTATGGAACTTGCTTCTGAGTGGACGATTTTTGGGATTCCAAGTTTTGTTGTGACTGACCAAGGCAAAGAGTTAGGCCGTTTAGTCAACAAAGACCGTAAAACCAAAGAAGAAATCACGACCTTTTTACAAAGCGTCAGTTAAGTTTTTAATCGATAATAGCTAGCCGATTCAAGAGATAAAATAAAATAATCGGGAGATGGATACGATGCTAACACAAACGTATAAGAATATTTTAGTAGGTGTAGATGGTAGTGATCAAGGGAATTTAGCCTATCAACAAGCAATTGAAGTAGCTAAAAGAAACAATGGTCGTGTGATTGTCGCTCATGTGATAGAAAATAAAGTCTATACAATGATGGGGTATTCTTCTTTGAATGATAGTTTGTTAGATCAAGAAACAGAAAATGCCAAAGAATTACTAGATGACTGTAAAGCCTATGCTAAAAGTGTTGATTTTTCTAACGTAGAACCTGTTGTAACCTATGGTTCAGCAAAAGATATGATGTGCAAAGACTTACCAGAGAAATATGCTGTTGATTTGATCATGGTAGGGCAATCGGGCTTAAATGCTGTAGAACGGTTAATGATTGGCAGTGTTAGTAGCTACATCATTCGTCATGCACCATGTGACGTGTTGATCGTCCATCCTGAGAAGAAAAAATAAATAGTAACTATACAATAGGTGAAGCAAGGCGTAACCGTTTTGTTTCACTTATTTTTTTCTGGAACAACAATCGCTAAGAAAAAATATCATGCAGTGAAGTTACCTTTTTGTTAAAATAGGACAAAAGAGAGCGTCTATTGTAAGATAGTCGCTTGAAAAATGATAAAAATGGAGTGAGTTATAAAAATGATTTTTGCTTATAATAAGGAACATGTTGGCGATGTCTTGATGGTCATCGTAGCAGACGATAAAGGTCAAGAAAATCGTGTGGAACGTAAAGGGAATGTGTCACAAGTAAGTGTAGTTGAATCTGGTCAAGTAGTTGCATGGAATATTTTTGACGCATCAACGATTTTAGGAAAGATTGAAGGACAGGGTCAAGTAGTGTTGACTGAAGAGCAATTAGCGAAAGTAAATGAAGAGCTTGTAAAAGCTGGTTTTACTGAAACCTTAGTTAAAGAGAATGATCCCAAAATCGTCATCGGTTTTGTAAAATCTTGTAAAAAGCATCCTGATTCTGATCATTTATCAATCACACAAACAGAAGTCGATAATGGCGAAGTCTTACAAATCGTTTGTGGTGCACCCAACATCAAAGCAGGACAAAAAGTGGTTGTCGCAAAACCTGGTGCTATGATGCCAGATGGTTTGATGATCTGGCCAGGCGTTTTACGCGGTGTGGAAAGCTTTGGTATGATTTGTTCGGCAGGAGAATTGCGCTTAACTGATGCGCCAGCCATAAAAGGAATTTTAGAATTGCCGTTTGATGCAGTAGTAGGAGAAGCTTTTCCTATAAATAAATGATAAAAGTAGTAGTAAGATGTTCAATTATTTATAAAAAATATTAACTAATTATATTAGTAGCTAAAAAAACTGTTGAGAAGTTAGACTATTTAAAATAACATAGTAAGTGACAGGCTATCTGTTAACAAAATAGCATAAAACTAATTCAGATTTGATTGGTCCGTTTTCATTTTGAAAGGGACTAATTAAATCTGTCTTTTTTTATTATAAATAACTTTTGGTGATTAAAAGGTGTGTTTATGCTATTTAACTAGATAAAATGTCAAAAAAAAAAGAGTATATTTCATCTTTTGTCCAAAAAAAAGGATAAGATGAATTTTTATGATGATAAATATAAAGTATAATTTCTAGGTGGATAAAACATAAAATAAATAATTATATGAAATTTAAAAAACAAAATAGATGAATTTGTTTGAAATAATAGAAAGAAAATGTATTTCACATTAAAAATATGAAGAAGTGTTAATTAATTTGTTTAAGTAAAAAATAGTAATGGAGTAGTATGAGAAGGAGTGTTTTGTATATGTGGAGAAAATTTCAAACAAACATCAAATTCATTTTCGGGGTAATTCTATTTTCCTCTGTAATTTATGGATCAACTTTTGTAGCAGAAGCTACAACGTTTGGAAATGAGCAACTACAAAATAGTGGGCTGTTATCTGAGTTATTAACACCATTACCTCGAGCGGGAGAAGATATGGATGCCATCTTTCGCCAAATAGATGATGGCGAATCTTTAGAAGGTTGGCAGCAAATGCTGACAAATGAACCAGTGGAATTTCCAGTTGCTGAACAAAACAATTCAGCAAAGCGAAAATACTATATGTATTTTGGCTCAATTGATACTAAAAGTGCGGATGGTACAGGCGGGCTGTCTAACAAAGGCCAGACAATCGGCAGTTCGGCAATTAGTGCAGGTCAGTTTCAAATTGTAACAAAAGTAGCTGAAGGAAAACAAGGTGGAGCAACTGGACCAACTCAAACGTGGATGTCGTATAACTATATACAAGGATTAATGGGAGCAGAATCGTATGCTTTAGGACTCATGAAAACACCAACTGGTCAAATGGTTACGGGTTCTAAATACCAATTTGCTAATTCTTACGAAGGATCATTGACTGGAAATTTTAGAATTCAACGGTTGTATCAATATCCTGATCCTGATGCACCAAAATTAAGAGCGTATGGAATAGTGTATAAAAGTGGTGTACCCGCAGGAGCTATCAGAGTAACCATGACGCCGATTAGTACAAATGGCAAAATGAAGCAAGGTAGAGTGAAAGCAGATATTAGGTATCAGAACCTATTAGCAGAGGAAGCGGACTATACATTTGCTTATGGTGTTCATTCCGACTTAGCAGGAAATCATAGTAATACACCAACCTACTCCTTGGGAAATCTTGAAGGATTATATGTTGGAGTTGATGGTAAGACACCATCTCAGCTAACACCAGATAATACGCCATATCGCGTGTACTTTTGGCGCGATGGTTATGAGAACCAACCTAAGACGATGCATCCAGATTATTCATATAGTTCAACACCTAGAAGTATCTTTGACTATATTGGAACAAATACTGGAACTGGGACAGCAACACCAGCCTGGAATCCTTACGCTCCTGGAATGGCCCTAGAGGCCGATCCGGGAAGAGGCATGCAAATTAAAGATAAGTACAACCACCCAGTATATGCCTTTAAATGGGATCAGTTGTTGTTAGGTCAAAATAGCATTGGGAATATCGCTTTAGATATATCAGTGACAGAAGATGGTGGTGTTCCTCAAGACCCACCTGAATTGACATTAGATAAAGAAAAAGATTTCTCCACAGGAGAAGCTTACATGCTGACAGGGAAATGGAAGGATAAAGATAGTTCTTCGGTAGAATTATTTTATTCAATTGATGGGAAACCGGCTCAATCTTTAAGTGGCACGATTTTAAATCCAAATAAAGGAATAGATGAACTCTTTACCATTAACCTAGATGCAACAGATATTCCATTAGGAAATCACACGATCACGGTTTACGTAAGAGACAAAGAAGGAAATGAGTCTGACGTACAAGTCTTCAAATTAATTGAACCTACACCGCCGATCATTACATTAGATCAAACAGAAGATAAGTCATTGGGCGTTGATTACACATTGTCAGGAAGCTTTACCGATCAGGAATCTGAGCAAGTAACCATTTGGTATCAAGTAGACGAACAGCCTGCTAAAGCTACAAAGACTTATCCTAATACAGCCATTAATACAGCTTTACCATACGAATTTACGATTCCTGCTGCAGAAATCCCAGAAGGACCACATAACATTCAAGTCTATGCAATCGATAGTGAAGGGAAACAATCAAACGTAGAGCTATTTAAATTAACAGAGGCTACAGCTAACTTGATCGTAGAGTTTGTTGATGAGAATAAAAATGAACTGAACAAAAGTGAAACCATTCCAGGAACAGTTGGCGTAGACAAAATCGACTTAACAGATAAAAGTAAATATAACGTTGCATCAATTATCAGTAAGCTGGAAAACGACGGTTATAAACTAATCGATTTTCCTGCTGATCAACATGAGATTATTCTTCCAGCAGGCGGTAGAGTTGTCCAGTACGTCTTTGAAGGGCAGCTTCGCTTAGTCTCTGCACCTGAATTAATCCAATTTGGGCAACAGAAATATAATGCAAAAGTCACTCGAGTAAATGATCCAATCTATGATAAGGACTTGATTGTTAAGGATAATCGGACCTCAGTTGGTAGATGGACACTAACGGCAAAATTAACCAAAGAAATGACTAGCACAACAGATCCTTCTGCTGTTCTAAAAAACGCTGTTCGATATGTCTATGATGGTGACGAAATTATCATAGGTAAAGATACGGCGCTGCCTATTATGGTACACGATACACTTACAAAAGATCCCTATAATATTAGTGATACTTGGTCAGGTACACAAACGGGTGATGGCGTAAAACTAGAAGTAAACCCAGGCGATGTGAAAAAAATGGGTAGTTACGAAGGAGAGATCCTGTGGGAACTTGCAGCGACGCCAGTATCGTAGAAAAAGGAGGAAAGAAATGAAAAAGAAGCATACTACTCTATATTTCATCCTGCTGTTTCTCATGATGCTGGGAATATTTCATAGTGCAAAAGCATACGCTAATGGCGGTGAGGTGACGGTTGACGGAGTGATCGGTTTCTATGAAGAATCCGTTGAACCTACAATAACGAGTACCAGCACTTCAGAAAACCCAATCGTAAAACCAGAAGGAAAGTATCCAAGCACAGGAGAACTTGTAAAAAAAAGTCTTCCGTGGTTGGGCGGCTTACTCATCATCATAGCAGTGGTTGTCTGGTTTAAGTTTAGAAATTCCAAGGAGGAAAAAAATGAAAAAAATTAGCTCTCTTCATTTATTTTTCTCTAGTGCAAGTGTACTTGCGTTAAGTAGTTTCTTTATTAACGTATCGTACAGTCAGGCGGAAGAGCAAAATGTAGCAGGGGCTGGTACAGTGGAGATGATAAGCAATCTTCCAACCGGTCCTGTTGACCCAGAGAATCCAGAAAATCCTGTCAACCCAGGGCCTGGTCCTTCAACGATAGGGCCACTGCGAATCGATTTTGTATCAACCTTAAATTTTGGCAATAATAAGATTCAAGAAAAAGATCGCCAATTTTTTGCTAATGCTCAATTATTTCATGACGGAACCACACCGCGAGGCAGCTATGTTCAAATTACAGATGAACGTTCTGGGAAACAAGGCTGGACATTGCAAGTACGTCAAGAATACCAATTTAAAAATCCGGTGATTCAGGAAACGGAAGCGCAGGAACTTAGAGGTGCTACGTTATCCTTCGATCATGGCTGGGCTAATAGTGCCTATCCTTTAGAAACACCACCAAATGTTGTCAAAGATACTATTGAAATAACTGAATTGGCAACCACTCAAAATGTTGCAGTTGCGAGTGAAAATAGTGGGAAAGGCCAGTGGACGATTGAATTTGGCGCTTCAAAAACGAATACCAATGATCGGGACAATACGCTCTTTCTAAAACAGAAACCTTCTGGGGAAGCTGTGCTAGATCAAGCTTTTGAGAATCAGCCAGTTTTTGAAAACAAGGCGATTTTCTTATCTATCCCAGAGGGCACAGTCATTAAACCGGTACAATATCAGACAGAGTTAACATGGCTATTAGCCGCTCTGCCAAACTAAATAGAGTTAACTTGTAAAACAAGTAACTATATAAAATCATAAACACACACAATAGGAGGAAATGAAATGAAAGCAAAAGCATTATGTGCAACAGTATTAACTGCAGTTATTGCAGCGTCATTAGTCGGAGGGGTAACAGCTTCTGCTGATACAGTACAAAAAAGTTTAGCTGGTAAAGGTACTGTAGAATACGTTGAAGATACAGGTAGCAATGGAAAACTAGATCCAGAAGATGAAAATAAAGAAGTAACACCTAAAGATGAAAACGATGTTACTGAAAACCCATCAACAGGTTTTGGCTCAATTACAATTGATAGAGTTGCAGCGTTGAACTTTGGTCAACAAAAAGTATCAACAAAAACAGAAACCTATGCAGCGAAAGAAATTAATTTAAGCCAAACGGATCTAGATGGAGCAACTCCAGTAGACGTTGTTCGTGGACCTTTTGTTCAATGGACTGACAAACGTGCCGGAGCTGATCACACGTATGCAGTCAAAGCTGAATTAACAAAACAATTTACCTTAAAAGGTGCAGCAGCTGATCCAGCAAAACTTAACAAAGCAACACTTCGTTACACAAATGGCGTATTGAACTCAACACAAAAAGAGCTTCCATTATGGCCAGCAGGAAACCCAAATAACTTAGAGCTAGCTTTTGGTGAAGGTAATGCAGCTGCAGGACCACAACTGGTATTGGATAACACTACTTCAACTGGTGCTGTAGGTTTAGGAACATACACTGCAGAATATGGTCAATCTGCTGACTTTACTGCTGCAAAAATTGCTCGTGAAGGTGCACCAACAACAGGTATCGGTCAAGCGTCAAATTCAGTCTTTCTAGATGTTCCAGCGCAAACGATTGAATTAGGAACGTACGAAGCAGAAATTACTTGGTCTATTGAATACACACCAGTAGCGTAAAATAATAAACTAAATTTTACTCAGATTTAGAGCCTGAAGAGAGTGGGACAAAACAAAATACTGTTTTGTTTCGCTCTTTAAATCCGAATAAACGGCGGGAAAAAGCAATTATTACGATTACAGCAAATTCTAAATGCTGTTATCTCGTCCACCTCAGGCTCAATCTTGATTAATGTAAAGGATGATGACCAAATGACGAAAAGAATACAACATATAATTTTCCTAATGACAGCTTTTTTAGCTATCGTAGGTACAAATCAAACTACATATGCAGATGAGACTACATCAGGAGAACAAGGCGGTTTCTATTATGAAGTCCATTACCCAGAGAATCAAAAAGAGCAAAAGGGATACTTTGATTTACAAATGTCTCCTGGACAACAGCAAACGGTTGATATAGTCTTAAAAAACTTAAGCGATAAAGAACAAGTAATTGGCGTTAGCATTAATGGAACGCGTACCAATTCCAGTGGCGTTATTGAGTATGGCCCTAGTCAACTAGAGAAAGATCCGTCATTAAAATTTGATTTTGTAGATTTAGTAAAAGCACCAGATAAAGTTGAATTGAAGCCTAAAGAAGAAAAAACATTAAACATCGAGCTAACGATGCCCAAAACATCGTATGATGGCATTATCGTGGGAGGGATTCAGTTAAAACAATTATCTGATGATCAGCCTCAAGAGAAGAAGTCCTCAGGCAATGGTGCAGCGGTTGTTAATAAGTATGCTTATCTGATAGGTATGGTGCTGCAAGAAACCGAAGTCGAAGTGAAACCTGAGTTGACTTTAAATAAAGTAGAAGCAAACCAATACAATTATCGCAACGCAATCTTTGCAAATGTTTCAAATACCAAAGCTAATTTCTTGAAAAAATTATCTATGGAAGTTCAAATCACAGAAAAAGGGAAAAAAGAAGTTCTTTATGAAACAAAAAAGACTGAAATGAATATGGCTCCGAATACGTTTCTAAACTTCCCTATAAGTATGAACGGTGAAAAGATGATCCCAGGCAAGTACGTAGCGAATATTTTGGCTGTCGCAGGTGACCAAAAGTGGTCTTGGGAGCAAGAATTTACGATTTCTGATGATCAAGCAGATAAATTTAATAATGACGATGTTGATTTAGTCAGAGAAAAAGGAATCAATTGGCCATTGATTATTGGGATAGCCGTCGGTATTTTTAGTGTGATCGTGGCGAGTATTGTACTGATTCGTGTGCTAAATGAGAAAAAAAACAAAAAGCAAAGCAAAAAAAGAAAGAAATCTCAAAATAGATAATTCAAGATAGGCGGATAAGATGACTATAATTGAAATAATCATAGTAGGCGCTCTTACGTTAACCGTACTCAGTTTTTTGTTATTTTTACTATCTATGTTTTTATTTATTCAAACAAGTAGAGAAATTAAAAAAATTGCAGGAAGACGTGCGAAAAATGCTAAGCATAAGCGGCAATTAGCTCGTAAACGAAAGCAGCTGAAGAGTGAAAAAAGAAACCAAAAACGTCTAGTTATTACGTTTTTAGCTACAGTATTTTTATTTGGCGCAGGTAGTATGCTAGGCTTGTATTATCAATCAATTGCATTAACCAAAGAAGATGAATCCTCTGTTGTCAAAGGTTATTTCTTATTGAATGATTTTGAGCAACAGTTAGAATCTGCCAAAACAGAAAGTGATAATAAAGAAAAAATTAATGGTAATATTCGTTACTTGGCAAGTGCCATCTCTAGTTATGGTGCCAAAAAGGCCAGCACCATTAATTCAGAAAAAGGTCAGCTGACCCTAAATCGTTATTATAAAGCGATGCAAGACATTGGAACAAATGCGATGCGGGTAACTGAGGAGTTATATGGTAATGAAGTCTTGGTAGAGGATTACCAAAAGGATATTCAACGTGTCCGCAACTATCAAAAACAGGTTTTTGAACTATATAAAGTCGACGAAGCTGAATTAAAGAATGCAAAAAGGTAACAGCTAAAGGACCGTGACATATGAGTAAAAATAAACAAACAAAAACGTCACTCAAAAAAGAACAGTCAAATGGTCGAGGCTCTAAACCAGTTTCTGTAAATAGAAAGAAAATGACGAGTTCTTCCAAAAAACAGAAACAGCAGAAAATCAGACATAAAAAGCTAATAAAGAAGCAAAAGCGTGTCCGTTTAGCGAAAGAGCTTATGTTAGCAGTAACATTATTGCTCGTATTACTTTATTTACAGTCGCTTTTCTTTTTTAGTTTTGCTAAAGTAAATAGTTATGCAATGAGTCCCACCTTGAAAATGGGCGAGTACGTGTTCATTGACAAAAATGCTCGCATTCAAAGGCAAGATATTCTTTTGATCAAGAGAGAAAATGCTCGAACGATTGAAATGAAGCGAGTGATTGGATTACCTAGTGAAAATGTCGAGTATAAAGAGGATCAGTTATATATTAATGGTGTAGAACGAAGTGAACCATATCTTGCTGCTGAAAAGACGTCTGCTGCTAATAGTGATTTTTTGTATACCAAAGACTTTACGCTGTTTGGATTGATGGGTACAACCGAATTGCCAGCAGACCGTTACTTTGTATTGGGTGATAATCGGTTATATTCTACAGATAGTCGCGATTATGGAACAATAAAAAAATCAGAGATAATCGGTATTGTGAGTTTTCAATTTTAATAGTAGAAGCAAAAAAGCAGAGCGAAAATCTTGAAAATGATTTTCGCTCTGCTTTCTTTTTTTTGAATGTAGGGGACAATTTGCTAACTTTAATCGCCGTTATAGTCAGCAAAACTGGGGCCACTACTACGGACTTTATTTTGTTCTGCTTCCTCTAATGCGGTAAATAAGGTACTGTCATTTAAAAAGGTATCCCAATCAGCAGACATCATGGCATTTAGTTCGTCGACAGAGCTGTGACCTAAAACGTCAGTATTTACGCCCTCATCGGTAACAAAATTTCCATGCTTATCATGTGTTGCTTTTTTTAGTGCGGCTAAATCATGTTTTTTACCAAATAATTTATCCCATTCTTCACGTAACGTATGAGCCATAGTAAGTCCCTCTTTCTAACGCTTTGTATGTCTCTATTTTATAATATTATTGAATTTATTGCTCAGATAAAGGTGTATCGTTAGAGCCAAAAAAACTAGGCTGTACTTTTCTCTTCTAACTGAAAAGTAAGCAACCTAGTTTTTTAATCACTGAATTTATGGATTTTGTGAGTTATTGGAGTTAGATGAGTTTTGTTTAAGTGCAGATTGATCGATGGTTAATTCTACATCCACACTTTGTTCTTTTCCATCACGGTAGAATGTCACTTTCATTTTATCGCCCACTTTTTTCTTGTAAAGAGCACTTTGTAAGTCAGTTACAGAGTCGATGTCTTTATCATCAATTTTAGTGATGACATCGTATCTTTCAAGGCCGGCTTTGTCAGCAGGTGTTGCTGTTTGAACAGAACGAACAAGGACGCCCATTTGTACAGTTTCAGGAAGTTTCAAGATTTCTTTTCTTTGTTGTGTGGAGACATTTGTTAATTCTTCCATTGTGATTCCCAAGGCTGGACGAGTTACTTTTCCTTCTTTTTCTAATTGGTTGATAATATTAACGACATCGTTACTTGGAATTGCAAAGCCCATTCCTTCAACACTGACTTGGCTTTCAGATTGAACGATTTTAACAGAGTTGATTCCGATTACTTGCCCTTCGATGTTGACTAAAGGACCTCCTGAGTTACCAGGGTTGATCGCTGCATCTGTTTGGATCGCATTGATATTGATTGCTTGACCGTTGTTTTCATTTTGGATATTTCTATTTAGTGAAGAAATGATCCCTTGAGTTACTGAGTTAGCATAAGCTGAACCTAATGGAGAACCGATCGCTAAAGCGGGTTCGCCGATTTTCAAGTTATCAGAATTACCAAATTCAGCAATTGAATCAACTTTGTCAGCAGAAATCTTGATTACAGCAAGGTCAGTATAAGAATCTGTTCCAACCAATTCACCTTCGACTTTAGTTCCATCATGCAAAACAACTTCTAAACCTTTCGCTTGGTCTACTACGTGATTATTTGTGACCACATAAGCTGTTTTACCATCTTTCTTGTAGATAACGCCACTACCTTCACTAGTAGCTTGTAAGTCACTACCATCAGACTCAGCGTTATTAGAGTCATTCCCTTCATTTCCACCAAAGATACTGCCAAAACCGCTAGCATCACTATTTTGACTTGGACTTTGCAAGTTGATCACTGAAACGACTGAATCTTTTACTTTATCAACTGCCTTTGTGACATCACTATTGACATCTAAACTAACATTAGTGACTTTTGTATCGCCCTTGTTATCTTTTACTGTACTAGTTGTTGTGGATGAATTAGATGAAGGAGCGTTTTGACCCATGATCGCATAAGCACCACCAAAAGCTAGCGCTCCTCCGAGTAACCCTCCAACTAAACCAATCCCCAATTTTTTGAATAAGCCATTTTGCTTTTTATCTGAATTAGGTGTAACATCTTTTTTTTGCATACAAGCAACCTCCTATTTAATTATCATTATTTGTTATATTTAGTATAGTCTTTCAAGACACCTTTAGTCTACCGAATAGCTTTGAATTTTTTATGAACAAGTTAGGGAGAAAAACAGATACAAATAATGAAAAAAGATTATTACTGGAATACTTATACACAATAAAGTGTGAAGAACTTTTGAAAAACAGAGGAAAACTCCTGTGAAAAAGTTATCCACAAAATGTGGATAATGTGGATAAATAAATGGGAATATGTGTTTGTATCTCAAAATACTATGAAATAAAGGATAATTCAGTGTAAAGTTGTGGATAAGTCTGTGCATATGTGTATAACTTTGTGGGAAAGTATGTGGAAGACTCAAAACATTCATGATAAAATTGTTAACAAGTGAAAGAATCAAACAGGAAGAGACGTGAAATCAATGAAAATAAAAATCATTACTGTGGGGAAGTTGAAAGAAAAATATTTAGTGCAAGGAATCAATGAATATTTAAAACGCCTGCAAAGTTATGCAAAAGTTGAGATTATTGAAGTAGCAGATGAAAAAGCACCAGAGAATTTAAGTGAAGCAGAGATGCTTCAGGTCAAAGGTAAAGAAGGCGAACGCATTTTAGCGAAAATTTCAGATCAGGATCATGTCTTTGTGCTGGCGATCAATGGGAAACAATTTAGTAGTGAGGAATTTTCTAAAGAAATCGAGCAATTAGGAATTAATGGTAAAAGTCAGTTGGCATTTGTGATCGGTGGTTCGCTTGGTTTAAGTGATGAGGTGTTGAAAAGAAGTCAGCAACAGATGTCATTTGGAAAGTTGACGTATCCACATCAGTTGATGCGGCTGGTTTTGGTGGAGCAGATCTATCGAGGATTTCGGATTATGCGGGGAGAACCGTATCATAAGTAGGGATATTTTTTGGAAAGGATGACTAATGGATAAACGGATATACAAGACGATGGAATATATTTCGTTTCACGATATGACTATCACAGATGCTTTATTTAAAAATCATGTACTCATAATTAAGCTTGATGGAGTATATTGCTTTTTAGAAAATAATAATGAGAAAGGTGTCTTTGTATCTAACGGTGAACAAAAATTAGTTATAACTGTTAGAAATATTTTGAATTGGCATGACTGGGAGAATGAACTTCAATGTACTGATGATTTCTCTGTTCTTAATGGTAAAACCTTTTTAGCTTTAGAAAGTAAGGAAGAAAAAAAGATCAAACTAATTTATAGTATAGGTGAAATTGAAATAGAGATCACAGAGATTTTTTCTGAAATACTACTTACGGATCTGTATTGGTATAGAGGATTGGATGATGAAGAGAGAAAATATATGAATCTGCCAATCTCCTCGTTACCGGTTTCATTTTTTTGAAGTTTGGTAAATATAGATGACTGTATTTTTTATTAAAGTTAAAAATAGAATTAGCTAATACATGTGTAAATAGGCTAGTTGGATCATAGGTTCAACTAGCCTATTTGATAGAGAGGAATACTTCTCTATTAAAAAATAAATTTATATTATAATTATAGATGTAAAGGAGTGTGGTATGGTTGAGTACAGATTATCCAGTAACAATAAAAGAGTTTTTTCAATGGTTAGATGATGGTGGGTTTAATCAGTTTGGAATTCACCTGAGTGAAAATACAAATCCAGAAGGATATGGAGTAAGAAGAGTTGGTTCACAACTTGAACTATTTTATTCTGAAAGAGGTCAGGTATATCCAGAAAAACAGTTTAATACTGAGAAAGAACTAGTTGGCTACTTAGCTGCAAAATTAGAGAAAAGTAATTGGGCTAGAACCCATTGTATTTCTGCTACAGAGAACAAGAATACCTCAGAAGTATTAGCTAAAGAACTGAATAAAATGAACATTAAGTTTGATCAGGAAGAGCTACCATATTCCGATGATGGAAGAATGTTTTACAGAACAATGGTGTACGGAACTGATATCAAGAAGGTAGAACATCTAAAACAGAAATACTATAATTAACATAATAAATATCGGAAATATTATCAAGAAGAAAATGTGAATTAGGCATAGGAGTAATGTAATGACAAAAACATTTGAAGATGAATTTATGGAATGGCAAGCAGATATGGTTGATATCGCTAAAGAATTTATTGAAGATCGAGCAGAAAAAATTTACTTATATGGTTCTATTGAAAATGGGGGGTATTCCTTTAATTTATTCTTTCAAATCCATGGTCAAATTGTAACCATGAATAAAGTCAATTCTGCAATAATTGAAGGGGAAAAAGAATATGATATATCTTCCGATAGAAAATGGGCTGTTCTGCGAATAGGGACTGAAGACTTACAAAAAATAGAAGAAGTTTGCAAGAAATATGAACAACCAGTATCGACACAATTCAAATTGTACTATGATGTGCATGAAAATAGTTTGAAAGCTAAATACAAGTATGATCCTATGTATTCTAATACTGATGACCTTCATAGTTCTGACATCTTTATGTCATGGTATGAAGAAGTAAAACAAGAAATAGAGGGAGAAAAGTAGAAGAGGAAGGAAATGATGAATAATAAACAAATGTTTTACGTGATATTATTAAACGTAATCACTTTTTTCTTACTCGTTTCATGTAAAAATTCTGAGAGTATTAAAGGAACTTGGCACGTACAAAATGACTCTGGTGAAATTTCAGAAATGACAATCACCGTAAATGATGTGAAGCTAGAAGTCAATTAAATCACTTCAGGTACGACTGAGGGCAAAAAATATTTTGAAATGGAAATAGGGAGAGTAGGGAGAGTGCATATTATTTTCCCAGAAAAAAAAGATGATACCATTGCTATTATGATTATTCCTAATACTAAAGAACCTTATTTACGCTATGCAATGAACAGAGAGAAACAACCTGATTATTCAAAATATGATGAAAAATATGTGAAGTAATATCTATTTGAATCATTAGATAAATTCTATAGAAGAGTTGTTTTTTTCAAGTGACCAAAATTCTGTCATACGGTATGGCATATGTGTTGAACCAAACATCATATATTATTGGGAGTATTCAAGAAAATTTTACCTAAGAAATTAATAATCATTTTGAAGAACGCAGGGGTCTACAAGATTTACTTAGCTGTTTTTCGATGATATTATGAGGAAGATTTTTACGTCAACATGTTTTCTTAACCCAAAATATTTAATCAAGTTACTAATAACTAATTGTATTTTATCAAAAAATAACTATATATTATATCTACGAAGATCAATCATCTTAAATGGTGGTTGGTCTATTTTTGTGTTTCAAGGAGGGAAATAAAATGTTTGATAACAAAGAAAATCGTTACATCACGAGAGGAGTGAATGAACAAGTACCAAAAGAAATCCAACTCTATTGCTGGCAATTAATCGACAAAAAAAGAAGCGAAGCAGAACCAGAATTAGACTACTAACAAATCTTTGAGTTCAATCCAGATAACCAACGCCAAGCAGTTGAAGTGATTCATCGACAATACTTCGATCATGAAGGATGGCATGATGACTCAACGTGGTTGATAAATAATATTTCGCTAACTATTAATTAATTAAAATGTTTTGACATTCATAAGGTTAGTCAAAGTTCAATGAAAATAGACTTAGAGGAAGTAGTCAAAACGATAATTTCATTTTTAGAAAATAATTGTTTAAGTAAAGTTTATATTGAATATGAGTAAACTTTAAAATAAAAAGGTACTAGACTTTCTGGTTAATAATGAATAATAAAGTTTTAACTAGGAAAGTTGTGAATCTCTAACGAAAGACTAACTATTGTGGAATCACATTTGGAAAAAGAAGAAATTAAAAAAACTATACAGGAGAATATTATTGAAATAAAAAAAGTTCATCTAAAAATATTTTGGAGCAATTAGAAACAGATTTTGCTGATAATAGTTCTTTTAAAGATGTAATTGTTAAACTATCGAAAACTTAATAAAAAAGTGTTTTATCGTAAGAGTGTTAATCAAGTGGCAAGCAGTAAGCTTGCTAATAGCTTAAATGTGTTGGCGTAAAAAAATCAAAAGAATACTTTAGTCTTAATAAATGCTTATCTGATGTGAAGTAAATTCGTTTAGAAATTTTAAATTATTGAAATAGAAATTAGGGTAATTGATTGTTTCTAATTACCCTAATTTTTTTATGAGTTGTTTCTAAAACCATAGAGAGTAAGGACTTTCTGCTTACGCGTAGAAGAAACATTTGTATAAATTTCAGTTGTAGAGATATTTGAATGTCCTAGAAGTTCTTGAATATCTCTTAAGTGATCTCGTTTTTTTTTACTAGATGATGGCTGATAGTCATTAACGCTACTAGTTAATCGACGGAGTTCGAGCACACTTAGTGTTTTTGGCAATTTTTTTTCTTTACGTATAGCCATAGTAGGTAAAGCCGTGAGCTGTAAATTCTCTTTTTCAGTTAAAAAATTCCAAAACATTTTTATTGTAATCAATTTTCTTTTTTTAGTGTTGGACTTATAGTTGTTTGTTTGAATTAAAAAGTCAGTATAATTATCAAAACAATCATCAATAGTACCATTAGTTGGATCATAGTGATTCGTAAGTTGATTTAAATCAGTTGTATATGCGTGAATTGTTTTAGGCGAAAGGTTTTGCATTTTTTTATAAATAATAAATCTATTGATATAGTGTTTCATAGGTTCTCCTTATTAAAAAGTTGTTATTTTTTTACAACATATATGATATAATAAAACTACTAATAATACGCAATTATTTGGAGGTTTTAAAGTGGAAAACTTGAAAATTTTAGAACAGTTAAATAAAAACTATGCAACTTACGACAAAAACACCTTACCCTTGTGTGCAGCCGAAAATGTGATGTCTAATTTTTCAAAACTGCCATTATCATCTTCTATACAGGAACGATACATTATGGGGGGAACTCTAGATTTACAAATGGAACATAATTTTATGGAAAGTAGTTTATTATTTGATTACTATGAATTACTTTCAAAATTAGGTAAAGAATTATATGGCGCTGATTATACAGACGGACGAACATTAACAGGAATGAATGCCTTAACGACTGTATTGATGAGTGCTTTCAAAACAGGTGATAAAATATTAATAAGTGACGATGATGTTGGAGGTCATGGCTCAATTCCTTCTATTTGTAAACGATTAGGATTAGATGTAGATTTTCTTCCCTATGACTATGAATTATTTGATTTTGATTATTCTAAAATCAATCAAAAGATACAGAATGAACAAATTGCAGGTATCATTATTGGTCTTTCTGATGTACAATATCCACCAAAAATTGCACAACTTGAATTACAAGACACTATTTTAATTTATGACGCAACACAGACATTAGGGCTAATTGCTTATGATCCCCAACAAAATCCTTTACTGAGCATGCCAGAAGAAAATAAAATTATTTTATTAGGAGCAACCCATAAAACTATTCCTGGACCAAGTTGCGGTTTAGTAATGGCAAAAAATGTTTCTTTTGCTCAAAAAATTGATACTAAAATTAACCCAGTCTATATACGAAATGTTCAAATGCATCAAATATTAAGTTTAATTTATACATTGATTGAATTTCAAGTCCACGGTAAGGAATATATGACTCAAATGATCAAAAATACTCAATTATTAACGGATTTATTAGAACCTCATTTTGAACTACTAAAAAAAGGGAACTCTTACTCTAAAACACATCAGATTCATTTCTACGTTGATCCTGAATCTATTGATACTTTCTACAATAATGCTACTTTCCACTGTGTTACGCTAAATAAACGGATGAAAAAAATTTATCGTCATAGTGGTATTAGAATTGGTACACAAGAAATTACTCGTTATGGTTATGATGAAACAGATTTATCTAGAGTTGCTAACGTTTTAACTCTATTAAAAATAAAACAAAATTCAAAAACAGACAAAGAAATAGCTGCTCAGCTTCAATTATTAATTCAGAAAAAATCTATTCATTATTGCTTTTAAAATAATAAATGCTAAAATATATTTTTTCGTACAGATAAGCTCAAAATTTTAAAATCCCATGTAGCTGTTATAACTATGACTACTTCACGGGATTTTATTTATTCAAAACCATTACTTCATAGTTTCCTTCTTTACCTAACAATTAAATGTAAGCTATTCAAATTTTTGATAGACCATTCTTTTTCTATTAATTTTTTTTCAAAGTTTAGACCTCTAAAAGCTAGTTGTTCCAATACATTTAATTGAGCCTCCTGCTGATTTACCAGAGCATAAAGAACCAATTTGATATGAAGTTGATGAATATACATTTTAGTATCAACAGATTTTTTAAGAAGTTTTTTTAGTTCTTCAACATATTCTATTGTTTGATTTTTGTTTTCTTCATTTTGAGCGAGAGATAAAATTGTTCCCAATCTACAATAAATGTACAAGTTGATATCAGAAATATCTTCTGCATAGTTTTCTGCTCGAGCATAATAATCTATTGCGTCATCAAACTTCTCCTGTTCTCTAAACAAATCAGCTAATGAAAAATAAAAATCATAAATAATCCGATGACTGTGTTCTTTAAAATATTCAATAGACTCCTTTAAAACAGTCTCACTCTGAGGAAACTCTTTTTTCTGTCTCAAATACATTGAATAGTGACGATTTACACGATGATATAAATGTTCTAATTCGTTGGTATTTTGATTGAGTACACTATTAATCAAGTTAAAATACTTCGTATAAGAAAACTGCTTTGAATCAGAGTGCAACACCATATGTGAACAGATTAAGCCGTAAATTGATTTGACGTAAATCGTAGCAAATTGGAGAGGATTTTTAGCATAATTTTTTTCAACTGTATTCAGTAATTTAAAGTAATTTCTTGTTACAGCTTGGATATTTTCACCTTTATGACCTTCAATATGTGCTATTAATAACTTGTATTCTAAGTGGTATTCTTCTTTGATTTCTTCTGATAAAGTACTATTTTTAATGTTATTTACAAGTAGTTCAAGATCTTCAAGTGCGGTGTCGAATTGATTAACTAAATGAGAAAGATCCGCTCTCTTTAATAAAAAACGATAGTCCATATCAGTAATTGCCTGATTCACATGAAGTGTTCCGTAATCAACCGTCAATTCATTAAAGAAATCGTCAGCAGCTGAGTATTGGCCGATTCCCATTAAACTAAAAAGATTCCCATACGTAAAGTAAGTAGCTAATTGCTGATTAATAGCTGACTTATTAGACAGGCTATCAAAAAGCTGAAAATTATTTAATAATCTATCATATGAATCAAACTTCAAAAGACGTTCGTACGTATTTATGACAAATTCGCTTTCTTTATTTATTGTCTCAACATCTGAGCATAGTAAATGCGATAATGCGCGGTTACTATCCGTATTTTTATATTTTTCGAATTCTTTTTTATGTATTTTTCGATAAGTCTCTTTATCACGACAATCAAATACGTAATGAAATCCATGTTCGATTACTTTATGAATAGTTACTTTATTATTATTAAAACTATCATTGATAAGATGCTTTTCACGTAATCGGTTTAGATCTGATTTATTGAATGTAAGATCATGAATATCAGAGGAATAATTAAAAATACAACGAACAATTAATTCACGAAATAAATAATATTGTGATTCTTCTTCATATAATAATGATTCCAGAAGGCTAAATAAATAACAATTCTTGTCTGCTAAATCTCTTTCTGACTGAATATTTTGTATAACTAAATCAATAATTACGGGTAATCCTGAGCTAACATTCAGAATTGCATCTGCATCAATATCCGTTTCAGCACAAGATAATTTTTTCATTATTTCTTTGATTTCTATTGCTGTAAAATACCTGTCTCCTATAAAAAAATTGGTAGCAGTAACTTGTGTTGGATGCAAAGGCTCCTCTGAAATAATGACAAATCTCGTTTTATTCATTTCCAATTCTTTTAACAGCAGTTCAATTTTCCGTCTCTGTTCAGCATCGCTTCTAAGGCTATCAATAACAAAAATAATATTCTGCGTTCCAATTTTCATGAAGAGGCTTAAAACGTCGGAAACAGTGTGGATATCTTCTTTAGCGGATTTATTTACTTCTTCTATGACTAGTTCCTCTAAATCTCGTTCAAAACTTGCAGAAATATAAAATGCTAGAATATCGTTGTTTGGAGTTAAGTTTTTGTAGTTATCCTCTAATTTATCAGAGTTGTTAAGTATCGATACTAATTGCTTTGCTAGATAAGTTTTTCCAATACCACTTTGCCCATAAATATTGATATTTCTTTTCTCGTTTAACCAATTAATAATCCTTGTTAATTCATTTGTCCGATCAACAAATACAAGATTTATAGGAGATTTTGGGTTGATTTCGATATAGTTACGATTAATCAACAAAACGACTGCTTCGTAGCATCCTAATAAAGTTAAAATAGCAGTAATTATCATGGTATATAATGTTTTTGGTGTGTTAAGAATCCCTTTTATACCTGATTCTTTAAAAATATATATAAGATATATCAAAGTTACTACCAGTATAAGAAAAAGAAGGACTTTTACTGGTTTGGAAATTGAATGAAATATTGAGCTTACTTTTCTTTTCATTAAAAGGGAAAACCTCCAAATAATTGCGTATTATTTGGAGGTTTTAAATCAGTATAGATTTGAGGGGATATCCATTCACTTAGGACACTCAGAGAAGTATCACAAGTGATTTTCTCAAAAGAGAGGGTTTAAAGTTATATAAGCTAGCTTGTCGAAACCTCATATCGAGAGAAGATCAATGATTTTCATGTCATCATTGATGAGTTTATAATCAATTAAAATATTAGATATGATGATACTAGCCTATATTAGATTCGCAAAATTCTTCATTATGATAGACTTCTCCCAATATCATCCCCTTCCGATACGCAGAACCGTATCATAAGTAGGGATATTTTTTTAGTTGTTCTCTTTAATCTGTATGAAGATCAATTATTCTAAATAATAGTTGGTCTTTTTTTATATCTAAAAGTACCTAGTGTGATAAAAAATACCTTCAAAACTAAAGATGAAGTTTTGAAGGTATTTTAGCTATAGTTACTTTTTATACTTAGCAAGAAACTTAATTATTATTATCCTAGTTCTTGATTCTTTTGATAGCCAATCGTCCAAGTTAATCCAAAAGATACTCCAAATGCTACAAGATTAACTAAAATGTAAAGTGGTAATTGCTCATTAAGATACAACAATGTCCCTGGAATTCCTGTAAGAGCCATACCGCTAGCTCTCAATTTAAAAATAGAAGCTAGAAATCCACCAACGCCTCCACCGATCATCGACATGATAAATGGCTTAACTAAACGCAACGTAACGCCAAAAACTGCTGGTTCAGTAATTCCTAGAGTTGCTGATAGGGCGGATGGATAGGCAATTTGCTTCATCTTAGGCGAAGTAGATTTCATAGCAACTGCTAATACTGCCCCTGCTTGTGCGATGTTTCCACAGGTACCAATTGGATTTAAGTAATTCCAACCATCTTGTCCCAACATACTAATCTCTAAAAAGTTAAGAACATGATGAATACCAAAAATTCCCAACAATTGTCCAAAACTACCGTAGATTAAGCCGCCAATTCCAAGAGGAAGATTTAATAGAAACTCTACTCCGTGTAAAACACCTATTTCCACTTCATGAAAAATAGGTCCAATAATAAACAGTGCAAGCGTAAGGCCAGTTAATAGTGTTAAGAATGGTGTCAAAATTAAATCTAATGAATCAGGAATTCGTTTTCTCAAGAATAGTTCAATTTTAGAGCCTAAAATTCCAGTTACAAAGGCAGGTAATACCGAACCTTGATAACCAACAACTTTGATAAATCCCAAAAATACTAGTGGTTTGGCTGTTTGCTGTCCTACTTCATACGCATTTGGCAGTACTGAACTTACCAGCATTAATCCTAAAACAATCCCTAGAATGGGTGTTCCACCAAATATTCTAAAAGTAGACCAAGCTACTAAGGCAGGTAAAAAAGCAAACGCCGTATCCGTTAAAATCTGAGTGAACATCAGAAATTGTTGTGGGATGTCATCTGGCGTGAGTCCGATGACACCTAAAACTGCTTCTTGTGTGAACAATCCTCGCAGTCCCATAAATAAACCAGTAGCTACCAAAACTGGAATAATTGGAACAAAAACGTCCCCAAATATTCTGATTGCTCGCTGGAAAGTTATCTTTTGTTTCACTGTAGAATCCTCAGAAATGTTTCTCCTAGAACCGTCGATCAGCGGAATGAACTCGTCGTATACCTTGTTCACTAACCCTGTACCTAAAATGACTTGATATTGACCTGAATTGAAGAAACTACCCTTTACTTTATCAATATTTTCTACGCCCTTAATATCAATTTTATCTTTATCATTAACGATAATTCTAAGTCTCGTCGCACAGTGTGTCACCGATTGAACATTTTCATTTCCGCCAACTAGTTCTAAAATTTGTATTGCGATATCTTTGTTATTCATTCGTTATCCTCCTCAATAATTATAAAACATAACTGATCCGTTGTGACCTAAATTCTGATAATATGCATCTCTATTGAAATGATTGCTAAATGTTCTCATTGAAAAAACGTATTCTCCATCATTGATAAATATTTCCATCGTTGAATTATCATTAAAAATCTGAAGTTTAAAAAGTGAGCTTATCTCAAATTCCTTCGATTCGCATTCTCCTGAAACCCAATTAATTCGGCTAATTTCTAATCGTCCATTAGTATAGTTAATCGAATTCATATCTGAATTTAAGGTGATTGAAAAGTGATTGATCCATTCAGTAAAGTCAATCATTATCTCATATGTGTTGTTTTGATTTTTGATCAAATGACAACTGTTTTTATATTCTCTTTTTTCTTTTCGTAGTACTTGATACTCTTCTAAAGGTAATTGGTAAAGGCAATCGTTTTTCCACTTCAACTCTCTTGGCATTGTTAAGCAATGTATATACCCATCTGTAACAGTCGGACAACAAGCTTCTTCTTCCTCTTCCATTCGAGACATCCAAGCGGTTAGAATACGCCGTCCTTTGTCATCTTCAAACGTTTGTGCAGCGTAGAAATCAAACCCATAGTCTAATTTTTGAATCTCTTCTTTTGCGACAAATTTCTTTTTTTTGTAGTCCACTTTCCCAACTAAATATCCCGCATAACTAGACAGTGATAAGTCAGTATCTTCAATAGGGGTTCTTTTTTGAGGACATAAGGTTAATATATCCACATCATGACTTAAAGAAAATACATCCGGACACTCACACATCTGATCCAATGATTGATCTGAATAAAACTCACCTTGAAATTGCCAATTACTCAAATTACTCGATTCAAATAATGTGATAGCGCCTATATTTTCTTCCGACTGTGCTCCTACAATCATCCACCATTTACCGTTCTTTTCCCAAACCTTAGGATCACGATGATGCTCAGTAAAACCAACTGGGGTTTCGATAGCTTGTTCCTTCTTAATAAAGGTTTTTCCATCTTCAGAATAAGCAATTTTTTGATAGCTTCTTCTTTTCCCATACTTTTTACTATTTCCAGTGTAGAAAAGATACATTACTCCATCTTTTTCCACAGCACTTCCCGAATAGATGCCATCTTTATCACTCGCTAAATCCGGTAAAATAGCAGATCCTTGGTTTTCCCATGTTACTAAATCTTTTGAAATAAATAATCCCCACTCTTTATAAGAGTGATTAGTTTCAAATCGATTCCATTGATGAAAAAAATAATATTTCCCTTTAAACTGGATCAATCCATTAGGATCATTTAATAATCCTTTTGCCGGCTCTATATGGAAAGAATTCCTATATTTATTCTCCAAATTCTATAAACCCTCCTTAAAATAGTTTTCATTAATGCGTTTTCATAACCTTGGTTGATGAAATCTTAACATCCTTTATTACATTTCGAATATGGAAAAAGTTAATGGATATATGGGAATTTCTAAGATAGACATTGTTTGTTAAGCGTTCCCATGTATAATAAGTACATGAATAATAATTTGAGAGAATATACAGATAAATTTACTGACTTTTCGAAAAAGAGTATATCAGACTTCATTTTGTACAACAGCGGGATTGAATATTGTGAACCTAATTATAGTTATGGTCCCAAAAGAAGAGACTATCATTTTATTCACTTTGTAAAGGAGGGCAAGGGGCTGTTAGAAATAGAAAATCAGCAAATTGAAGTTCATGAGAATCAACTCTTCATCGTTCCTGCAAACGTCGTTTCAACTTACACAGCAAATAAACAAGACCCTTGGAAGTACTCATGGATTGGTTTTACCGGGATAGAATCAGTAAATTTTGTTCAAACGTTGATTAAATCGAGCACATCTGGTTTTGTCATGGATTGTTCAGATGCTTCTTTTTATGAAAAAAGAATTGAAGAAATTATTGAACTAAATCAAAATACACTTGCTTCATACTTTAGAATTAATGGTATTATGTATGACATTGTCGGTACCCTTTTAGGAGAATGCGGGATAGAAGCTGTGAATAATCATGAAACCTCACCTTCATTTCAAGCAATGAGATATATGGAGCTACATTATCATGATGATATTCAAATTTCTGATATAGCCTATTCCGTAGGTATCCATCCTAATTACTTATCCGCAATGTTTAAAGAAGAAATCGGCATTTCACCCAAGAAATATTTAACTAACTTAAAGATCAATAAGGCAAAAAAATTACTGACGGAAAGTGATGACCCAATTAACTTAATTGCAGGCTCTGTTGGCTTTACTGACGCACTTTCCTTCTCCAAATTTTTTAGAAAAGAACTGGGACTCTCTCCTACAAAATACAGAAAGGATCACAACTAATCATGCAGGAACTCATTCGCTTCAACTCAGAAAATAATATGTTTACTTTATCGAATAATCATATTACTTATATTATGGAAATTGTTGAACACTCATACTTAGTTCATCGTTATTGGGGTAAAAAATTAGCAGGCTATCATTTTAGCAATCGACCACTTTTGAATAAAAGAACCTTTGCAGCGACACCTAACAATGAGAAGCCTGAAATATCTCCGGAATTTCTACCATTCGAGCTACCTTTTTCTCACCAAGGAGATTACAGAAGTTCTGCTATACAGATACAGCAAGAAAATGCCGATGAGATTACTAGATTTTGCTACAAGAGCTATGAAATCCAAAATGGGGTAATTGAATTAACAGATTTACCTCATGCTAGAAACACTGACGAACAAGCTCAAACCCTGATTATTTATTTATATGATCAGATTGCTGAAATCGAGCTGGCTTTGTATTATACAATTTTTGAAGATTCACCTGTGATCGTCCGTTCATCCAGAGTAAAAAATGTTGGCACTCAGTCTCTAAAAGTAACTAAATTATTGAGTGCTTCAATTGATACTAGATATGATCAACAGCTTGCTACGACTTTCTACGGTACTCATCAGAAAGAATTTCAGTTGAATCGTAGCAAGATTCAACATGGCTTATTTAAAATTGGAAGTTCCAGAGGGGCGAGTGGCCCACAATATCCGCCGTTTATTGCTTTATCAAAAGATGCAAACGAATTTCAAGGGGAAGTCTATGCAATCACATTGATTTATAGTGGTAATCACGAGATTGCTTTAGAAAGAGACCAATACAATCATTTGCGAATACAAATTGGTTTAAATAGTGAGACTTTTTCATGGAGATTAGAGGCTGGAGAAACTTTCTATAGCCCTCAAGCACTTCTATCATACAGCGATCAAGGATTTAACGGCAGTTCTCAAAGTTTCCATCAATTCTTCACTAATCATTTAATTCATCCTGCTTGGAAAAGTAAAGATCGCCCTATTCTTATTAATAGTTGGGAAATGACTTATTATGATGTGAATGACAAATTGATAAGAAAATTGATTGATGCTGCTAGTGATTTAGGTTTTGAAACGGTAGTATTAGACGACGGTTGGTATGGACAGAGAAATAGCAGTAAAACATCTTTAGGTGATTGGAGTGTAGACACAGAAAAATTTCCCGAGGGGATCAAACCATTGGTTGATTACGCAAAACAAAAGAATGTTGGATTTGGTATTTGGTTTGAACCTGAAATGATTTCTCCAAATACGGAATTAATTCAAAAACATCCCGACTGGGTCATGAGAAGTAAAAACTACGAGCCGTTGCTTGGTAGAAGTCAGTATGTATTGGATCTTACAAACGTTGACGTCCAAGAATTTATTATCATAACATTATTAAAGGCAATCACTGAATGGGGTGTAAATTATATTAAATGGGATATGAATAGGCATATGACGGACCCTTTTTCGCAGAGCCAAACTTTTGAATCTTCCGAATATAGTCATCGTTACATGATAGGTTTTTACCGCATTGTCAACGAGCTAACGAATGCTTACCCTGAGGTTCTTTTTGAGAATTGTTCTAGTGGTGGAGGTAGGTTAGATCCAGGAATGCTCTTTTATTTTCCACAAACATGGATCAGTGATAATACCGACGGTTTAGATAGGCAGCAAATTCAATATGGTGCTAGTTACTTATTTCCGATTTCATCTATAACAGGTCATGTTTCTGATGTACCTAATCATCAAACAAATCGTGTCGTCTCCTTTAAAACCAGAGCAGCTCTGGCTTCCTCCACAAATATGGGCTATGAAATGGATATTATTCAGATGTCAAACGAGGAAAAAAAATCCATTCGTAAACATTTGAAAGACTACAAACAGGAAAGAGCACTTATTATGAAAGGAACTTTTTATAGGCTGCACTCTCCTTTTGAGAGCAATACTTGTGTTTGGATGTTCGCGAATAAAAAACAAGCCATTATTTATGTATTCCGCAATGTGTATCAAGTATATGATTTGAGCTTATTAATCAAAATCCCTGCTCTTGATAGTCAAAGTCTTTACCAAGAGCAAAGGACCAAGCAAGTGTACTCAGGTTCAGAGTTAGCAAACTGCGGTCTAGCTTTGGAAAATACCAAAGGTGATATTATTGTTCAGAAGATAAATTTGAAAAAATTAGAAGAGTAACGTTTTAGGATCTGGAATCAAAGTTAAGCTGATATATAAGATAAAAAAGTATTTTTATTTATGTTTTGAAATAAATACGTAATTGTAGCCACTAAAAAATACTATATAGTTTTGGTGGCTTTTTTACTTCTGCAAGTGAAGGTACTCAAAGATGTTCAAAGTATCTGTCTTATGTTATTAAAAATAACTATACATTATACCTGTGAAGACCAATCATCGCTACTCGGTGATTGATCTATTTTTGTGCATCAAGAGGGAATTAGAATAATTGATAATAGGGGAGGGCTCTGTATCACGAAGGAAGTGAATGAGTAAATTATAAGGAGAAGATGGTAGGTTATCAATGAAAAAGTAAGTTGGCAGAAATGAAACTGAGCTACTTACAAATCAATGGATTTAATCAAGGAAATCAATGCTAAACAATTATGTGTAGTCATCAATATGAAAAATCATTTTTATTATTGTGATTGTCCAATCTAAAAGAATAGACTTGGATCTCAAATTAAAATTTAATATTAGACGTTACTTAATTAAAACAACCCTTGCATCAAAAAAAGATACAAGAGTCTACTTATGAATTGGCTAAACAGCTATCTCAGATAATTGCGGTTTAATCAAATTAAACATTAACCCAAATAAAAACAGAAATAGCAACCGCAGTAGCAACTGTAATCATGGCAATACCTCCTTTCAATAATAGGATATTTCAAACATTTTATATGTAATAATGTGCTATGATTATACAAAAGGAAGTGAAACTAGAATGAATGTAGAAGAAGCACTTTATTTTTTTAGAAAAAATAGAAATTTAAAGCAAAAAGATATACTTACCTATACAGATACTTCCGTCTATTCCAAAATCGAGACAGGAAAAAAAGTATTAAGATTTTCTGAACTAAGAGATATTTTAGAACGCTTCTCTGTTCCACTAGAAGAATTTTCAGAATATTTAGAAGACAGTATGGAACAAAAAAAGTTTCGTAAATTATTTAGACAATGTGCGAATAGTCCAATAGATGAATCCAATAAAAAGAAGTTACTTAACTACTACAACCAATTAACATTTTCTAAAGAAATGCATCTTAGAGAAATGGCAAATTTTATCGGGATAAAAACATTGTTCTCCAATTTTTGGAAAGAAATTTCTCCTGTAAGCCAAGAAGAATTAAACCAAATCTATGAACTTCTCATGGAAAAAGAGTATTTTTTTCAGTATGATTACGCTGTATTATCCAATACAATTTTTCTATTTAACAATAAGCAAATCAAGCACCTAGCTAAAAAAGCGTTGCCTGTTAAAGATATTGAAGTCAGAAATGTGGAGACAACAGAATTTATAAAAAACATGATTAACAATTTAATCACAACGTTACTACGCAAAAAAGAATATGAGGCAAGTCGTTATTATTTAAGATTAGCCGCTACAAAAGAAGGCAATCTTACGTTTGATTACAAATTAGTTATTCAGTACTTGGATAATTTAACAAGCTATTTAATTACTGGTGACGATTGTTATAAAGAAAATATTTACGACTATATCCACTTATTAACGAAGCTTGGAGAACGGAATTTTGCGAAAAGTATTGAGCGAGAAGTTCACTCGATCCTTTCAGAAAGCAAAGATATTCCGATCTTTATTCAAGCTGATCTGTAACCTATATTCGGATAGAAAAACCATCAACCATTATTAGCATACCACATTATTTATAGTCTTTTCACTCAAATTGTAAATAATGTTAGTTTTATAGTCATACGCTGTTTTATTTCTCATGAGAAATTACTTTTTACCAAATGGTCTGTATTCTTACTCTTTATTTTGTTAAACTATACTTATTGGAAAATAATAAGAGAGTAAACTAAACGAAGGAGTTCTTCAGTATCAGAAACAAAAAAACAATTCACAACTTGTCAAGGAACTTTACTGAGTGTCTGACAGACGCTTTTCAGCTAAATTTATCAAGTAAAAGCTTGTATTTAATAGGGGCTACAGACGCTACTGTAGTTAATCAGGATTATGTCTACCTAGATGTTTTAATAACATTACTTTTAAATTTTAGATACAGTTATTACATGGTTTTATGAATTAAATGACTATGTTATAGTTAGCTTACTCTTACTTTAAGGAGAAAAAGATGAAAAGAAAAACTCTCATAGCGTTAGGTATAATCATTTTAGTAGTCATTGGAGGAGCATGGTATATGAAAAAAGAAAAAGATTTAGCAGAATTACATGATATTCAAACAGATTTAGCTAATTATTTGTATAATAATTATCAACTATATACAAGAGATAAAAAAAAAGTGGCTATAATTTATCAAGAGTTTGACAAAGGAAAAGGAACTATAACTGAGCAAGAATACTTTGATAAATTAGATAACATCAAAGAATACTCTGATATACAAAAGATAGAATTTACAGGGTTTTCTGTCGGACCAATGAAAGGATTGGATGTATCATATGTCATTAACGATGTATATGAAAACGAGACAACACTTGATACTAAACTATTTGAAACAGGTGAATGGATTTATCAGGTAGGAAGTCATTCCGGTGAGGGACCTTATTATTTAGAGAAGAAAAACAAGCCGTCAGACTTACCTCTACCTGAAACATTGATTATTTATTATCATGGAGGTATTAAGTAATGGATCAAAATAGAATTCTTTCTAAAAACGTTTATGGTGTTGAAAAAAATGAAATTCGAGAAAATACACGGATAAAGAACACTGATTACATTGTTTTGGATACCATTGATACAAACAAAGATAGTTTGAAGATAGACCAGGCACCTCGAAAGAATAGTATGCAGGCTATGGCTGTAGCTGAAATCAAAGACGAATATAAAAATAAAGAGAATCCCGATTTAAAAAATGTACCTGGTTATCCCGAGTCAGTCGTAAAAAAAGACGTCACAATTGTTTATGCAGGGACATCAAGTAAACGAGATTGGCAAACAAACGTTGGTGAAATTTTTCTAGGCGCAAAAGCTCCTGAAGGGGCTTTTGGTACCTCTGTAGAATATGCCAGAGAAATTGAACGGAAATATCCAAAAAAAGACGGCTTTACCATCGGTACGTCTGGACATTCATTAGGTGGGGCAGAAGCCATTTATGTTGCAGTGCTACTAGGATACAATGCGTTTACGTATGGTGCTGCTGGATCAGGTTTAACGGATGAACAGATTAAACAGTATAAAGGAACGATTGTGAATCTTTTCGATACAACGGATGCCGTGACAAGTGGTGTGTTGACAGACGGACGGAAAAAAATCCCTTTTTTGAGTATCGGTATCGATAACCCTTGGTGGAGAACAGCCGGACATTCATTAGATCAATTTCAAGTAGATAAAAAAGGGAATTATATTAACAAATACGGCGATATCGTGGTTTATTCAGATTTGAATGGCGGTATTTCGATTGAACAAACTCTTTTAGTGCAAAGCATCGTTGAAAATAAGATGCAAATGCGCAGATTAGAACATTATGGCGTAGACAAAATGGGTGGTAAAAAAGAGTATCAACGCTTAAAAAAAGAAAATGAGTGGCTTCAAACTCAAATCAATAGTTTTACCAAATTAAATGTCTTACGTAAAAAATTAACCGCTAGTGGTGGCGGTTTATCTGGAAATGAACAAATCTATTTAGACGATAGCCAAGCGCTAACTATTGTAAAGCTTGCATCTTCAAAATTCGACATGGCAATGGAGAACGTCGTAAAGCTCTATAAAGATGCCGTTAGGGAATTAGAAGAAATGTGGCAAGAAGGACGTTCAACGATTCAAAGTAATTGTCCTGACTTATCTTATGGTGAAGTTTTAGATGCTATGCAGGCAATGGGTTGTACGGAACAAACAATGGTGACGATCCCTTCACAAAAATTTCAAGAAAAACTAAGTTTAGCATATCAAATGAGTAGTAAATTTAGTACCCTAACCAAAGATATTACTGCAAAAATAGGTGAATTAGTTCAACGAGACCAAGAATTAGCGAAACAACTCGCCTAAAAAAGGGAGAGATACGAGTATGGATCAAGAAGAGCAAGCATTAGCGGATTATCAACAAACGAGACGACAACTTGAAGAAGAATCTGACGCATTGACAAGAATTAGGCGACAAGCGGAACAAGCAACGAATGATACCTATTCTGAAATGCAACGGCAAGTACAACGATTTGGTGAAACAAATGAGCCTATGGAATGGGCAAGGCGTGAACTATCACGTCTTGAAGAAGATTTTTTCTCAGAATTAGACAGAGAGAAACGGACCCTTTCGTTAAAAGAAGACGAAGCAGAACAAGCCTATCGAAAAAAACTTCAAGAACAAACTAAACCGTAAAAGGAGCATGATTACGTGTTAGAAGCAATCGAAAAACTATTAAAAGAATATAAAAAGAATTTACAAAAAATGAGCGCTCAAGCCACTGCAATGGCACTTGTTCAAAAAAAAGGTAGTCTTGTGAAAAAAACAAAAAAATCTGGTGAAACGGAATCAGAAAGTGCAAAAAATTCCATTACTTCTGCAACAAGTGGTCTAGGGGAGACAGTAAAAGGGCAGTTTGGAAAGAAAGTAACACAAGTTTTAGATGAACAAGGAAAAATGCTAGATAAATTTTAATTGAAATAGAAAAAGGTGTGTTTCTAGTGGATGATAAAGAATTAGAACTGCGCAAGGAAGAACAACGTCAAAAGATTCGTGAAATTGGACAGAATGCCCAACTCAAAAGTTTAGAAAGCCAGTTGAAAACAGAAAAAGAAGCCAATAAACACTTTGAAGAAATAGAGAGAACTTTAAAAGAAATGCAAAAAGTGATTGATTCCTGGGATAGGAAATACGAGAATACGCCCGAAAAAATAAGGCCGGAATTCCATGTCATTAAGGAAACCGATGTAAATCAGTTGTAAGGAATGTATCTAGCTTAAAAATAACTATATATTATATTCATGAAGATCAATCATCAATGGTGGTTGTTCTATTTTTTGTGTTTCAAGGAGGGAATAAAATGTTTGATACTAAAATTGATTGTATCTTATCGATCAAAAAAGAAACGCTGCAGGATTACTTACTACATTTAATGTCTAAATAAAGTATTATGCAATAAAATTATCTTTTAAGTTTCTTACTCTATTGCATATTCATTCATCTTAATCATCTAAACTCATCTTCAAAAGATCATTTCTATTTTTTGAAATATGTTTTCAACAGTATTTTTTATCTAAATATAAAAAAAGAATGCGTTTACATAATTAGAATAATATGTTAATCTTTACTTGTTCGAACAAGTTGTGTTGCTAGTATTTCTGAAGGAAGTGGTGATGCAAAAGGTTTAATATGAGACGGTGTGTGGACTTCATTAGACATAAAAGGAAGGAAAGTAAAATGAAAAATATATCAGCTGAAACAGAATTAATTAAACAATCTAAGTTAAAAAGCATCTATTTCAATCGCTTTCTGCTATTTCGCTACATTACTGCATTTTTTTTCTTTGTCAATTTATATTGGAGTATATTGTCTTTTTCAGCTTTAAGTATTTGGATTATTCTACCGTTGTTGTTAATTATAATTGATATCGCTATCATAATTGAACAGACCACCAAATATTGGCATCCGTCGAATCAGTTGTTCATTACCAAAACAGGATACGCTATACAAATTTTTAGTAATTTGTTAGGAATTATAACAATTCTTATAGGGCATCAACAGTTACTTTTTCCGTTTATCAATAGTGAAGGGCGTGGCTTGTTACTTGCATGTCTTGCTGTGGGAAGTCTTGTGGGTATAATTGTCGAATGGCGTGTCTGGCAGATTGAACATGATAGAGATGCTTATTTAAAACATATGGAAATTTTTGAAAAGAATGTAAAAAAAGAAAGGTGATAAACATGGATTCAGAAAACAAACTATTTAAATTTTTGAATAACTATTTAATGGGACCTATGGGGAAAATTTCCCAGTTTAGAATTGTCCGTGGCGTAATGGCTGCTGGGATGGCCTCAATTCCTTTTACAATTGTAGGATCAATGTTTCTGATTATTGCTGTTTTGCCTCAGAGTTTTCCTGTTTTGCAAGGAATATGGGAAATTTCGTTTGAACGAGTTGAGAGCTTGTATATGCTTGGTAATATGGCAACTATGGGGATTTTAGCCCTTTATTTTTGTATTGTTTTTGGTTATGAGTATACAAAAATTCAAGCGCAAGAAGAGAAAATCAATCTAAACCCTATGAATGGGGCATTATTATCTATGATGGCTTACTTTATGTGTCTACCGGAATTGATTTTTGATGGTGGTGTTGCTACTTTAGTAAATGTGGTGACAGATGATAAAAAAATTATTGATGGTTGGGAAATGTCAGGCGGTGTTACACGGCTAGGCACAACAGGTATTTTTACAGCAATCATTATGTCGATCATTGCTGTTAAAATTTATGCTTTATGTGTAAAACGTAAATGGGTGATCAAGATGCCTGAAACTGTGCCAACAGGTGTTTCAAATTCTTTTACAGCACTTATTCCAACTGTGTTGATTGCATTGACTGTTATTATTATTAATGGCATACTAGTTGCTCTTGGAACAGATATATTTAAAATGATCGCTATTCCATTTGGTTTTGTAACGAATTTGACTAATACCTGGATTGGATTATTGGTTATTTATTTCTTAATGCATGCACTTTGGATAGTCGGGATTCATGGTGCAACAATCGTTACTTCATTTTTAACACCGATTGTTTTATCAAATATGGTTCAAAATCAAAATGGAGCGAACCTTCCTTTTGCGGGTGAATTTAACAATAGTTTTGTAACGATTGGTGGTTCAGGGGCCACACTTGGGATGGTTATCTTCATTACATTTTTTGCAAAATCAGCCCAGTTAGGTGCTTTAGGTAAGGCGGCAGTTGTACCATCGTTGTTTAATATTAATGAGCCGATTTTATTTGGGATGCCTGTTGTATATAATCCGTATACAGCGATTCCGTTTTTCTTGGCGCCAATGAGCTCAATGTCGGTAGCTTATTTTGCAATTAAATTCGGTATGGTTAATCCACCGATAGCACAAGTTGCATGGCCAACCCCACTTGGATTATCAGGGTTTATTGGTTCAGGCGGTGATTGGAGAGCTTTTGTATTGGCAATCGTCTGCGCAGCTGTGGCATTTGTAATTTGGTTCCCATTTATTAAATTTTATGATAGGAAATTGTATCAAGATGAACAAGCGAAAGTTACTGTAACAAATGTGTAGTATCTGAGGGAACAAAGAAGTAGTTGAAAGCATAATAAAAGGAAGGTATTATTTTAATGAGCGGGTATAAGGTAGCGTGATCAGATAAGCTTCACTAGGCTTAATAAAAAGGAGTGTCTAAAGATGCAAAGCAAGAATCCACTTGATATTAAAACATTAGTCAAGGAGATGATTGAGGAAATACAGGATGGCAAATTGGCGGATGAAAATGGAAAGTTACCAAGTGAGCAAAAATTGAGGACCTACTATAATGTGTCACGTTATGCATTACGTCAAGCTTTGGCGCAACTAGGTGATATGGGGGTTATTTATCAAGCGCAAGGTGTTGGTTCTTTTATCCGTCCAGAACGCCATGAAAAAGTACTGAACTTACAAAATAACATTGGAATAACAGAAGAAATGGCACGGCCTGGCCGAACGATTAAAACTATAGAAGCTAGTCATCGGATTGTGAGCGTGGCAGAAGCTGATTTTTTACCTAAAAATAATGAATTGGCTCAAAGTGTTCAATTGATTGAGATTAATCGTTTGCGGACACTTGATGACGAACCATACTTATCCGAAAAGTCTTATTTTTTACAGTCAATTATTAAAGAAATTCCAGAAGAATCACTGTACGATTCTGTCTTTAACTATTTTGAACAGGACAAAAATATAAAAATAGGCTTTATTGATAAAGTCATTAGTAGTGAACCTCTTTATGAGCCTGGTGCAAGTTTTTTTAAATTGGCTGTAGGCGCTCCTACGTTGGTGGTGCGAGATGACACATTTTTAAGTTCAGGAAGGTTATTAGCATTTTCAAAAATTTGTTATGACTATCGTAAAGCCGAGTTATTTATGTTTAAAAAAACATACTGATAAAAAAGTTCAACTGAACTGGCTTGTCCTATGAGTGAATAGAGCTGATTTTGAGCAATTTAGGCTCAAAATCAGCTTGTTACCTTATAGTGAGATAGTAGAACTTTCTTTAAAGCTAGTAGTGGAAAGAAAGTAGTTTACACTAGATTCTTCCTTTTCGAAAATAGAATTGCAGAGGGTGCAGTCCTTTAAATTTTGATAGATAGGAATTAAAAAGTTTCTTCCCTCCATCATTTCGCCTATGATAGAATGAACTGATAGTTTTTGAAATGAAAGGAATGAGAAAATAAAATGGTCAATCATTTTTCAACAGTTGGTATACCTGTTTCATCTGAAGCCGATTTTATGAAATATGCAAATTTAGTATTTGAATCGGGGAAGAAAATCAAGGCATATGGAGGGACCTACCTTCTACTAAAAATGGGGAATGGAATCGAACTTTGGGGTCAGTTAAATACGCAAGGTGAGATGATTGGCTTAAACCCACATTATAAAGGAACGGCTGTTTCAACTGTCCGCTTAATTGAAAAAATTGAAGATCCTACAGATACGCTATTAGATGGAAGAGTCTACAGTGAGGCAGAGCCGAGCGAAGATGGGGCATTTGCGTATCCCTTTGTCTTTGATATGCCAGATATTGCAGCTCAGAAAATAAAATACCCTGTGATACAAGAAGTGCAATTGGCGGCTTTTGCGCATGAGCTGAGTGTTTATACTGATGAAGAAGAATATAATAAGGCGCAAGAAACAGAACCAAAATTTGCTAGTGAGTTTTTTATTCCGTCAGGTTTATTTGAGGGAGACGAAGAAGGAGGTAGACCGAGTTCTATGGGGCTGTTTGGTGGTCGGGTCTTGGCCGCTGAAAAGCTCAGAAACCCTTATTCAGATGAGTATTTCTATTATGCAAAAGTTAAAACGCTAGGTGGCGAATTTGATGTAGTCGCTGATCCGGAACTTGTTACTGAAGAGATTAGGGAAGGGAATATTATTTCTGGATCGTTTTGGCTAACAGGAAGATTAATCCAAAAGAAGTTTAAGCTTTTTGGATGATAAAATCGATTTTGAAGAAGTCCTGTGACCTGTTGAGACAGGATCGATTGAGACAGGTGAAAACATCACTACTTTCTCTGTAATAATCAGATTTAGTTCATTTTTGGAGTTTACCACAGTGTTCAATTTGCATAAGAACTTGAAGTTTTAGCAATCGACATTGTAAGTGAAATTTCTATCCTGTATAATTAAATCAATCATTAAAGCTACTTCTACTTTAAAGTGGAAGTGTTTTTTTTATCTCGAAATAAAAAGGAGGAAGAAGATGTTTTTAAATTTTATCGGGTTAACATTGTTTTTTGGTATAGGTATTTTAGTTGCAAATGGTGTAAGTCTCATTGCTAGAAAAGGTAGAAATAGCAAAGGGACAATTGTTCTAATGTTCGTTGAGTTATGCTTAATGGGTGGCTTCTTATTTGTGGCACTACCTAGTAAGACTCTTTCAACCATTTTATGGATTAATCTAATTGGAGCTGTTATTGCAAGTGGCTTGTTACTGCTCAGTTGCTCCATTAGTAAGGCTTCTGCGAAGGTATTGCATAATGGGCGCAAAAATGTTGTAGCAGAGACCGTGAATGATTGGTCTGGGCGTATTTTAGGAATCAGTATTGCTGCGATGGTTTTATTATTCATTGTAAGTTCTGTAACGAGGGTAACGGCAATTGATGATGTTTACCAAACTATTCCGTTGAAGACCGAAGAAAAGGCAGAGGTTTTAACATCTACCAAAGAAACACCTATTGCGATTGCGCCAAAAACGGCTAAGCGGAAGATGCTGCAAAAATTCTCTGTGATTCCAAACTCCAATATGTTTACCTTAGATGGTATTACGGCGCAAGTTGTCAATGGTGAATATGTATATGTTGCCACAGTAGAGTTTAATGGGTTTTTCAAATGGTCGAAATTAGGGGCAGTTCCAGGCTATTTTATTATCAGTGCAACAGATATTAATGCACAGCCTAAATTTGTCGAAAAACCAATTATCTATACGCCATCTGCTTACTTTAGTAAAGATGCTGCACGTAAAATTTATGCTGCCTATCCAGATTATGCGGCGACAGGAAAAATTAATTTAGAGATTGATGACAAAGGAAATCCTTTTTATATTCAAACTTTATACAAAGAATATGGTGTTTCTGGTCGGATGAACTACAATGAATTTAAAACAGCTGTTTTAAATGCGACAACGGGTGAAGTCAAAGTCTATGATAGCAAAGAGGCACCAAAATTTGTAGATGCTCCGATCACTAGTTCTGCGGCGAATAGTATCAATGAATACTTTGGTCGCTATAGCCAAGGCTGGTGGAATCAAACGATGTTTGGCGCGAAAAAAGATGTTAAAATCCCAACAGAAAATGGCATTTATGCATCTGGTCAAATCACACCTATGATGAATAAAGAAGGTAGTCAATTATTGTATTTTACAGATTTTACAAGTGGGGATGAGGAGCAAGATTCCGCTTTAGGTTATTCCTTGATCAATGCAAGGACAGGTCAGGTAACGTATTATCGTGATACAAAAGTAGGAATCATGGATAGTGACGGCGCCATCTCGATTGCAGCGAAGATTTATCCAGAGAAAAAATGGAAAGCAAGTATGCCAGTGCTTTATAATATCGATGGCGTGCCAACCTGGATTGTTTCTTTAATGGACAGTAAGGGGATCTTCAAAAAATATGTGTATGTCAATGCTGTAGACAATGATATTGTGGTAGATGCAGATGCGGCACAAAATGCACTAGATGCATATCGAATTGAATTAGCAACAAAAGGAAGTAACAATACAAGTACTGATGCTGCCGATTTAGAGAAGATCAAAGGAACTGTTTCCCGCATCACGATTGTCGCTAGTGAAGCACAAACGGTTGTTTCCTTCCTATTAGAAAATGAGAAAACAATCTACAGTGTAACAACGAATAACAGCCCAATGGCTCTTTTCCTAAAAGAAGGAGACAAGGTTGAGTTTCAAGCGGTAGTTGCAGCCGATGCGAAAGCTGCTAGTATTGAAAATCTTGTGATTGAAGGCTTAGAATAGTCATATCTGGTTACTCGAAATCCACCTTATTAAATTAAACTATTTTGCTCTATTGTAAAATAGTAGCTATCAACCTAGAGGTAGAAAGGTCCTCTAGGTTGTTTTTGTCATTTATAAAAAAAGCTCTGAACGATAGAAAAATGCTCAACTAGCTTTGGAAAGGAAAAAAATCCTCAATAAGATATGATACAATACTGTTCAAATGAAGGCGTTATCTTTAACCTTTCAAATAAACAGTGAAGGAAGTTACGTTTATGTACGTAGGATTTGATATAGGGGGAACGACGGTTAAATATGGTGTTTTGGATGAAGGCGGCAATATTTTAGTAAAAGGAAGCATTGAGACAGAATACGAGCCTGAGATATTCTACGCCAATCTTTTAAAAATCATTGACGATGCCAGAGCCGACTACCAAATAAAAGGAATTGGCATAAGTGCGCCAGGGATTGTCCAAAAAGATGGCTTTATGTTAACGGCTGGTGCGATCAGACCTTTATATGGCGAAAATTTTAAACAAAAGCTAGAGAAGTTAACGGGTCTACCTGTCACTGTAGAAAATGATGCAAATGCTGTTGCCATAGCAGAAAAATGGATCGGAAATGCAATCGATATGGAAAATTATTTATGCCTAGTCTTAGGTACGGGCGTTGGTGGCGGGATCGTCATTAATGGGAAGGTTCATCGTGGTTCTCATGGTATGGCTGGCGAATTTGGTTGGATGATGATCGATAAATTACCAGAAACGGGCAATCTTGAGTCGGTATCGATTAATAGGCGGGCATCTGTCGTTGATGGTCTGATTCGTCTATACAATGAAGCGCAACAAAAAAATGAAGAAACAGTTATTCCTATTAGTGATGCAAGAGAGATCTTTGACTTAGCTGAAAGCGGCGATGACCTTGCAGTAGCCATTACGAAACAATTTTATGTAGATCTTTCAGTCGCTCTGGTCAATTTGATTAGCTGCTTTGATCCAGAAGCTATTTTAATTGGTGGCGGAGTGAGTGCAAACGAGCAGTTTCACAGAGAACTTCAGAAAACATTGGAGGAAGTGGAAAAAAATCATGGGGCTATCAACTATTTAAGAGGCAAGACGATTGCACCTGTGATGCCAACGAAATTAAAAAATGACGCAGGTCTGATCGGGGCTGTCTATCAAGTTCATCAAGTTGTCAGTAAATAAATTTTTTATGGTATAATTTTCTTAACGAACTAAAGGAGATTAACATAAATGGCGATATTCGATTATCTGAAATTAAATGACCTGTCCTCTGTAGAACAAGAAATTTATCGATTTGTTGTGAATAATCTAGATAAAATCCCCTATATGCGTGTTCGGGATATTGCTGATGGTGCACATGTATCCTCAACCTCTGTCTTTCGTTTTGTTCAGAAAATCGGGTTTCATTCTTTTCCAGAGTTTCGGTTTTATATTAAGTCCCATTTAGATAATGTTCGTCAAGAAGAAAATAAAACACACATTGGCATTGAAGAGCGGGTGAATTCCCTTAATATGGGGATTTTTCATCCAGATGTAGAATATCAAATCAAAAAGATGGCACAAGATTTACGTGATAGTGATTTTATATTGTTTATGGGTATGGGTGCCTCGGGTGCAATTGCACAGTATATAGCTAGAAAATTAGCGAATTTGGGGTATGTGTCGATTAGTTTAGATGATCTGACGTATCCTATTCGTAGTTTTTTACGCAAGAATCAAAAAAATGCCATCGTATTTTTAAGTGTATCTGGTGAAACGAAAGAATTGATAGAAGTTATCGCGGGCTTAGAAGATAAAAATAGTGTCAAAAAGTACTGTATTACGCTAAACAAGAAAAGCACGCTTGCTCAACTTTGTGACTACTCCATTGAGTACGAAATCAAAGAAGAACGCAAAGATATTTTTCTAGATCTTACTAGTCAGCTACCTTCAATAGCCATTTTAGAAACTTTGATTAGCTACCTTAAAGATTTTCGCAATGAGTAAATAGAATATGCTCCAACAAATTAACTAGAGTGAAATCCTACTTTAGTTAATTTTTTTGTTTAAAATCAGGAACAGGTCGTTCCGTATAAGGAATTTATTCTATTTTCTAAGAATTTATTTTTAAAAAGGAGGCGCTTACTTTTTAGTGAGATAATTTATGTATAATACGTTTATAAATGAAAGGAGTTTTATCTATGCAAAAATTTAATGATATTATTGATCGTTCATTAGTTCCGATTGCAACAAAGCTGAATAATCAACGCCACATCGCAGCTGTTCGGGATGCTTTTATGTTGATTTTTCCATTAACGATTTCTGCATCACTTGTTATTTTAGTTAACAATATTTTATTTTCAAATGACAGTTTTGTCGTGCAATTATTACGATTATCCAGTGTTTTTCCAAATTTAGAAAGCGCGCAGCAAGTGTTGTCTTCCGTGGCAAATGGAACCATCAATATCATGAGTATCTTTATCACGTATCTTGTGGCTCAAATATTAGCGAAACATTTTAACGCAGATTCTACGTTAGTCGGGTTGACAAGTATCGCTAGCTTTATGATTTTGTATCCTAAACCATTTAATGCAGATGACTTGAATGTCATCAGTACACAGTATCTAGGGGCACAAGGCTTGTTTGTTGCTATGATCGTAGGTTGCTTAGTGGGCGAATTTTTACCAAAGCTTTTTAAAGTAAAGCGTCTGCAAATTAACATGCCGGAAATGGTTCCACCAGCTGTATCTCGTTCTTTTTCAAGTATGATACCAATTGTGATCGTAGTGGGAATCTCAGCAATTGTTAACTTTTTAGTGTTAATGATCGCACCAGAAGGCGTGAACGAACTGATCTACAAAGGAATTCAAAGTCCATTACGTGATCTTGGAGGAAATGTTGTCGGAGTCATGCTATTAGCCTTTATTCAAACCTTGCTATTTTCTATCGGTATTCATGGTCCAAATACGTTAAATGCCGTTCGTTCTGCTATTTTTACGGAACAAGATTTAGCCAATCTAGATTTTATCAATAAAGGTGGTTCACTTTGGGATGTTCCTTACAAAGAAACGTGGGGCATTTTAAATGATATGTTTGCAAATATGGGGGGGACAGGGATGACAATGGGCTTGATCATTGCGATCTTTATTGCCTCTAGACGCCCAGAACAACGTGAAATTGCCAAGATGTCATTAGTTCCAGGTATTTTTCAAATTAATGAACCCATCATTTTTGGGTTACCGATCGTGTTAAATCCGTTATTGATCGTTCCTTTTATATTGGTGCCAATGGTCAATATTATGATCGGTTACTTCGTGACGGTCGTTTGGCCGATTATGCCATCACCGGCAATTGGTGTCCCGTGGACTACACCTGGGATCATTAATCTATTCTTAGGGACAGGTGGAAATATAGTTGCTGCATTGGTTGGGGTTGTCTGTTTAGCGGTTTCTGTAGGGATCTATTTACCATTTGTTATCGCATCAAATCGTGCACAAAAAATTGATTTATAAGTGAATTATTTTTATTAAAGGAGCCGTATTATGACGAATAAAATAGGAGATAATTTTTTATGGGGCGGCGCAATTGCCGCTCATCAAGCAGAAGGAGCTTGGGATGTAGACGGAAGAGGACCTAGTATTGCCGATGTAATGACTGCAGGAGGTAACGGAATTCCTCGGAAAATAACGAAGGGTGTTCTCGATGGAGAATATTACCCAAACCATGAAGCGATTGATTTTTATCATCACTATAAAGAGGATATCAAGCTTTTTAAAGAGCTAGGTTTAAAATGTTTGCGAACGTCTATATCATGGAGTCGTATTTTTCCGAAAGGAATTGAAGAAGAACCAAATGAAGCAGGATTATTATATTATGATCGCCTCTTTGATGAATTAATAGAAAATGAAATCGAACCCGTTATTACGCTGTCCCATTTTGAAATGCCTTATTACATCTATGAGAAGTTCGGTGGTTTTGCCAATAAGGAAGTGATTCCATTATTTGTAAAATTCGCTAAATGTGTGTTTGAACGCTATAAAGACAAAGTCACATACTGGATGACCTTCAACGAAATCAACAACCAAGCAGATGGGCAAGAACCGTTACACGTTTGGACCAATTCAGCGATGATCATTGAAGACGAAGACAAGAAAGAAGAACTTGTTTTCCAAGCAGGAATCAATGAACTAATTGCTAGTGCAGCGGCTGTGATTGAAGGGAAGAAAATAAATCCTAAATTCCAAATTGGCTGTATGATGGCCTATGTTCCTGTTTATCCGTATTCCTGTAATCCAGAAGATATGATGGCATCGGTAAAGGCCAATGAGCGAAGATTTTTCTATAATGATATTCATGCTCGTGGGAAAATTCCCACTTATGCGACAAAATATTGGGAACGTAAGAACTACCAAATTGATATCAGCGAGCAGGAATTAGCTATTTTGAAAGAAGGAACAGTCGATTATATCGGTTTTAGTTATTATATGTCTGGTACAATCTCAACGCTTAAAGACATTGAAGGTTGGGCAACAGAAGATATTCCCAATGCAAAAATAGTGAAAAACCCATATATAAGTGCATCTGATTGGGGATGGCCAATCGATGAAGTCGGACTACGTTATGTCTTAAATACTGTTTATCAACGTTACGATCTACCGTTATTTATTGTCGAAAATGGTTTTGGTGCATATGATAAACTAACAGAGGAAAATACTGTTCATGACGACTATCGGATTGAGTATTTGAGTAAACACATTGAGCAAATGAAAAAAGCTATCGTAGAAGATGGTGTTCCAGTTATTGGTTATACACCTTGGGGAATCATTGATATTGTAAGCTTTGGCAGTGGCGAAATGGAAAAAAGATACGGTATGATTTATGTGGATAAGGATAACGAAGGTAAGGGGACACTTAAACGTTTAAAAAAAGATTCGTTTGATTGGTATCAGAAGGTTATTGAAACAAATGGTGAAGAGATTTAGAGAACTGGATAGACGTTAAGATAATAAATAAGCAGATAGATCAGCCTTTTAGTCAAAAAATGAATGGACTAAAAGGCTTTTTATCAAGTTGAACGTTCTAAACAATAGTCAAGAAAGTTTGATGTTAGATAATCACTGTAGTAGAGTGGTAGTAGATGCCTAAGTTGACGGAAACAGAATTATAGAAGGAGGACTAAGATGAATATCACACAACTAACTATTGATACGTTAAAGAGAGCGCAAGAACGTTTTGAAGAAACTCTTGATCAAATGAGCGTAGCAGAAGCCAACACGATGCCGAAACCCTTGATCAAATCAGTTACATGGTTGATTTGGCATACTGCAAAAGAACTTGATTATCAAATTTCAGAGCTTAATAATACGCAACCATTGTGGCTAGAGTCAGGTTGGAGTGAAAAGTTTGCTTTGGATTTACCAGATGATACACAAGATTGGCGCCATACGCCTGAACAAGCCGCTAAAGTTGTCGTAACAGATAAAAAATTACTTTTAGATTATCTTACTGCAAGTGTTGATTTTACGAACACTTATTTAGAAAATGTGGATGAAAGAAGTCTGACTGATGTTGTAGATACGAACTGGATGCCAGTTGTGACACGTCAGGCTCGAATTGTTTCGGCTATTGATGATGCGGTGATGCATTCAGGTCAAGCTGTTTATACTAGAAGGTTGGTTATTGGTAAGTAGTAATTAGTTGCAAATGAATAAAAAAAGAGAAATTCTACCTAAGATTTTTACTGGGCAGAGCTTCTCTTTGTTTATTTAGGATTGCCTACTAGACTCTCTTAAAACCAACGAAACGGGCACGACGATCTGCCTGCCTAATTCTCCTTTGTGGTTGATCAATTCTAGTAGTGTTTCCACTGCATGGGACGCGATTAAAGTCGTATTTTGTTTGACCGATGAAAGAGTTGGTGTTGTGTATTTTCCAGAAGCCGTATCATCGAAACCAATTAATTTTATTTTTTGCGGTACAGCGATATGATTTTTCTTCAAACTCAGCATTAATTCTAATGCAATGAGATCATTTATAGAAAAAATCCCGTCTATACTTGGATTTTTCTGTAGAAAAGCAAGGAAATCTTGTTCAAAATCTACACTTTCAATATCAATAGAAAGCAAATGTTGTTTGATATTGAAAGAAATGCTATTTTTCTTCAATGCATCCTTAAATCCTTTCAACCGCTCTTTAGCACTGGTTGATTTTTGATTATGCATCGCAATAACAGGATGCTGGCAGCCTTCATGGATCAGTTCTTCTGTACTCTCAAAAGCACCTTGATAGTGATTAGATGAAATAAAAATAGTATCTTCTTTCTTTTTTGGTTCCCGATCGATACAAATATAAGGGATTTTCTTTTCAGCCCCAGAGGAATCAAATTCAAATGCCTCGGCTCCAGAAATAACGATCAAGCCATCCACGCCTTTCCCTTCTAAAATACGTAGATATGCCAGCTCTTTCTCGGAACTTCGGGATGTATTGCAAATAATAGTGGAATAGCCCTTAGCAAATAAAATTTCTTCTAATTGCTGAACAACATCAGAAAAGAAATAGTTACTGATGTCCGGTACTAAAATGCCGATCGTGAATGATTTGTTCATGCGTAAGTTTTTAGCACTGTAATTCATTTTGTAGCCAGTTTCTTCAATGACTTTTAAGACTTTTTTTCGAGTTTCTTCAGAAAAACGTCCATTATCATTAATAACTCTCGAAACAGTTGCGACAGAAACGCCTGCGATTTCAGCGATGTCTTTAATAGAATAGTTTTTCATAGATCGTGTCCTCTTGAGTAATCGTTCTCATTTTTCTTTGATATTTACTCATATTTTCTCATAAAAAAGGATTGAATACAAATTTTCACGATAAATTTTAGTTGACAGGTCAAAATTTTGGTGATATATTATCCACAAGAAAAGGTAAACGATTACCCGTTATTTTTTTAGGTTTTGGGTAATCGTTATCTCAAAAGAGGAGGAAGACTATTGGCAAGATTATTATGTCCATCATTGATGTGTGCTGATTTTTCTAATCTGGAAAAAGAAACACAAGAACTGGATCAAGCTGGGATCGATATTTTTCATATGGACTTTATGGATGGCAGTTTTGTACCAAACTTTGGAATGGGGCTGCAAGATTTTGAATTAGTCCGTTCTGTTACAGAGAAGCCAGTAGATGTTCATTTAATGATTCAAGAACCAAGTAAGTATGTTGAAAAATTTGCGGATCTTGGGGCAGATATTATTTATATCCATCCAGAAGCAGATAGACAAGCGGCCCGAACGTTGGATATCATTCAGCAAAAAGGAAAGAAGGCAGGCATCGCACTTAATCCAGGAACATCGGTTGAAATGATTCAAGAATTGCTGCCATTAGTAGACTATGTGATGGTGATGACCGTCAACCCAGGATTTGCAGGTCAAAAGTATTTATCATATACGAATTCTAAAATAGAAAAGTTAGTGGCTTTATCAAAAGAATATGATTTTGACGTGATGGTAGATGGTGCGATTTCGCCAGAAAAAATTGAAAAACTAAGCAAAATAGGTGTGACTGGTTTTGTGTTAGGTACATCAGCTTTATTTGGAAAAACTGGAACCTATCAAGAAACTCTTGAGAAATTAAGAGCGCTCTAGTAAGTCCATTTTCTAGAATTAACATATACAGGAGGAATCATTTAATGAAATTAGCAATTGGCAGCGATCATGTTGGGTTTGAGTTGAAACCTATTATTATTGAGTACGTAAAAGAATTAGGTCATGAGATCGAAGACTTTGGAACGAATTCATCAGAACGAACAGATTATCCTCAATATGGTAAGAAAGTAGCGGAAGAAGTTGCTTCAGGAAATTTTGATGGTGGGATTTTGATTTGTGGCACTGGGGTAGGAATCTCAATTTCGGCCAACAAAGTCAAAGGCATCCGCGCAGTTGTGTGTAGTGAACCTTATTCGGCTAAGCTTTCTAAGGAGCATAATAACACGAATATTTTAGCATTCGGCTCTCGGGTAGTGGGCAGTGAGTTAGCAAAGATGATTGTAAAAGAATGGCTAGACGCTAATTTTGAAGGCGGCAGACATGCTAAACGAGTCGAGATGATTAGGCAAATAGAGCGTTAAAAAGAGGCTAATTCTTTTTTAATCTGATTTTTAGTGGTAAAAAATGAAATAAAATGAAAATAAATGGTTGTTTTTGGAAATTATAGATGCTATTATGGGGGTGTAGAAGAAGACAGGAGGAATAAAAAAATGAAGTTAGCGACAAGAATCAATTCATTTTTACCAAAATTCAATCATGATGTGGAAGAAGTCTTACAAGAATTTAATCGTCTAGGGTTAACTCATGTTGATTTTAATTATCCAGAACATGTGGCAGATATTTCAGCTGAAAAAATGAAAAAAATGTTACAGGAAAATAAATTAAAAGCAAATGGTGTGGCACTAAGGTTTAGAAGTGAGTTTATCAATGGCGAGTTAGGAAATGCGGATCAGAGTATTTCTAGCAATGCAGTCAAACTGTGCAAAGAAGCCTGTGATTATTGTCGTGAAGTAGGTGGAGAAGTCGTGACGATCTGGTTAGGTTTTGATGGGTTTGATTATTCATTCCAGATCGACTATGAAAAAGTTTGGAACCAAATCAAAGCCTGTATGATCGAAATTACAGACTATGCGCCTGATCTTAAAATCAGCATTGAGTACAAACCGTTTCAACCAAGAGCGTATGCATTCTTAGATAGTTTCGGGGTCGCTTTATCAATGGTTCATGAGGTTGGTCGTGAGAATTTAGGGATCACCTTAGATTATTGTCACATGCTAATGAAACATGAAAATCCAGCTTATGGTGCAAGTATTTTAGGCAGTCGTCAAAAACTATTTGGGGTTCATTTAAATGATGGTTATGGTCTAAACGATGATGGATTGATGATCGGTACAAGTAGTTTGATCAAGACAATTGAATTTATCTACTATACAAAATTACACAATTATGATCACGCTTTCTATTTCGATACATTTCCAATTATTGAAGATCCTGTAGCAGAGTGTGAAAGAAACATCAACATGATCAAAAAAATCGATGCGATTATTGAGCGATTAGGAATGGACTACATCGCTAACGTGATCAAACAAAACAGCGCAGTGAAAGTAAGTGATTTAGTATTAGAAATCTTAGCTTAAGATTTCTAATACATTATTCCAATACTAAAAAGAACTAGGGGAGTGAATAAGGATGGATTTCAAATTAGCAGCAAAAGAAATTTTAGAAAATGTTGGCGGTCCAGAGAATTTAGCGAATATGACCCATTGTGCTACACGATTGAGATTAACACTGAAAGATCCTTCTAAGGCAAATGATGACGCAGTCAAAGAAATCGATGGTGTTGTCAATGTTGTCAATAAAGCAGGACAATATCAAATTTTGATTGGCACAGAAGTTCCTAAATTATATGATGAATTTGAAGCGTTGGTTACAGGGGAAGATGGAAATGTTCAAGTAAATAATAGTGGAGAGCATTCTGGTAATATTATCAGTAATATCTTTTCAGCGATTTCAGCAATTTTTGCGCCATTATTACCTGCATTAGCTGGATCAGGGATTTTACGAGGACTATTGATTTTAGCTGTCCAAACAGGAGTTTTATCTGAAAATAGCGGGACTTATAGTATATTAAATGTTGCTTCAATGAGTGTCTTTTATTTTTTACCAGTATTGTTAGCGTTTACTTCGGCGAGAAGATTTGGGGCTAGTCCTTATTTATCTGCATTGATCGGTGCGGCTTTATTGAATCCAGAGTTTATTGCATTGATGGGAGATACTGGAAACGGTGCAACAACAAGCTTCTTGAAAATTCCTGTGGTTTTGATGAATTACAATTCTACAGTTGTTCCGATTATCCTTTCGATTTGGGCGTTTTCTTATCTGTATAAGTTTTTAGATGAAAAAGTTCCTGAGACGCTAAAATTGGTTGTTGTTCCTTTGATTTCTTTAGCTGTGATGATTCCTTTAACGATTATCGTAATTGGTCCAATTGGGGTTTATAGCGGTGAAGCAGTGGCTCAAGTGGTGAATTGGTTGATTGAGCGTAGTAGTATTTTGACAGGTATAGTGATTGGCGGTGGTTGGAGTGTTCTTGTAAGCTTAGGGATTCACTGGGCGGTTAATCCGATCATGATCAATAATGTTTCAACATATGGTTTTGACTATATAGTACCGTTTACCTTTGCCTGTAATTTTGCTGTTATCGGTACGACGATCGGTGTCTATTTTAAAGCAAGAAACAACAAACTACGTAGTTTTGCGTTAACAGGTCTAGTAACGGTCGCACTTTCAGCCATTATCGAACCTACATTATTTGGCTTATTAGTAAAAAATAAAAAATTATTTTTAGCACAAATCATTGGCGGTGCTGTTGGTGGTGCGTATTTAGGCCTGACGAAAGTTGTAACGAATGCTTTTGTCTTTGGTAGTGTGACAACGTTTCCAGCTTTTGTAACAGATAATACTTCAAACTTTATTCAAGCAATGATTGGATTAGCTATTGCACTAGTCACTTCAGCTATTTTAGGTTATATGTTTACCGAAAGAGAAGAAATGTTATCTTAAAATCTAAAATAACTTCTTTCAAATTTGTCTATTTCGTTACTATTTATCGCTATTTATGGTATTTTAAGAATGGGTATTCTTCTTGAAAGTAATTAGTAATGAAAAAATGAAAGGAGTTTCTTATGATTCCATATGTTCGCCAAGAAAAGATCATCGAAATTCTAGAAAGTAGAGAATTAATCAAGATTGAGGATTTACAAAAATTAATACCAGAAGTCTCGATTTCTACTCTTAGACGTGATTTGAAAGAACTTGAAGGAGTAAATAAAGTGCAGACCTTATCAGGAGGTGCCGTCAAGCTTTCTTCAAGTGTGTCAGAGCTACCTATCTCAACGAAGGCAAGTTTACAAACCAAAGAAAAGCTCTATATAGCTGAATTGGCTACTCGTGAAGTGGTCGCTGGAGAGACGATTTATTTAGATTCAGGTTCTACGTGTACAGTATTGTTAAGAGAGCTGCTTAAAAAGAAGATTCGAATCATCACTACAAATACGGATGTACTTAGATTGACTGGAGATTTTGAGGCAGAAGTCACGATTTTAGGTGGCACTTATGATCCCAAAATTTCATCATTAAGTGGTCCACTAGCTGAAGCAAACATAAAAAAATATGTCTTTGATAAAGCGTTCCTAGGTGCAAATGGTATTGATTTGAAATTTGGGGTAACAACGCCTAATTTAGTGGAAGCAATCAAAAAGAAAACCGTGATCGATCATGCCAAAAAATCATTTTTATTATGTGATAGTTCTAAGTTTCATAAGACGTCTGCAGTGAAATCCTTTGATTTAAATGAAGTTATTTTGATTACCGATACATTCGATTCAGATTTGAGCAAAGAAATGGCAATCATTTCTAAATAAAGTAGTATAAGAAAAGCACGTCTATATTTTTTTATAGACGTGCTTCATTATATTCCAATATTATTCAAAATTACTCATATAAACGATAATTAACTTCTCAATCCACGACCTCTATCAATCAAATACCAACAAACGGCATAAAGTACTGAGATAAAAAGAATCAAAATGATCATAGAAAAAATGATCGGTACATCGATCGTGCCAAGAAAACCATATCTAAATCCTGAAATCATATACACGATCGGGTTAATTTTGGAAACAGCTTGCCAGATCGGTGGCAACATTGAGATTGCATAAAATACTCCGCCAAGATACGTTAACGGCTGTAAAACGAAAGTTGGCACAATCGATACATCATCAAAAGATTGGGCAAAGATCCCATTTAGCAAACCTGCTAATGAAAATAAAATAGCGGTCATCAGAAGGGTAATAATCACAATAGACCAAGAATAAACGTGAAGTGGTACAAAGAATAAAGAAATTATTGTGACAAGTGTGCCGACTAGAACACTTCTGCCCAGTCCACCGAAAACAAATCCCCAAATAATAATGTGTGTTGGTACTGGTGCAACTAATAACTCTTCAATATTTTTCTGAAACTTTTGTGAGAAAAATGAGGACGAGACATTCGCATAAGAGCTCGTGATGACAGACATCATGATCAGGCCAGGCACGATAAATTCCATATAGGAGAAACCTTCCATCTGTCCGATTCGTCCACCGATCAGATTTCCGAAAATAACAAAATAAAGTGATGTGGTGATCACTGGTGGGACCAAAGTTTGTACCCAAATGCGTAGATAACGATTAGTTTCTTTTACTGCAAGGCTTCTTAAAGCCGTGAAATATAACTTAAACATTTTTATTCTCCTTATTCGTATCAAAGTATTGATTTTCCAAAAGAAAAATCAATCTGAGGCTCATGCCGCATACCATTCCACTAGTTTAATGCTTGGGAAGCGGAACTGGCATCCACTGGATGTTTTTCTTCTGTGATTTTTAAAAATAGTTCTTCTAATCGGTTGGATTTATTACGCATAGAAAGAACCTGAATCCCTTGGCTTGTAAGCTGTTCAAACAATCCGTTCAATCCTTGATTCCGTTCGATTTCCACCGCAAGGGTTTGCTCATCTTCAAAAATACTTTTATACCCTACAATTTCGGGTTCCTTATCAAAAGGAGCTAAATCAAAGATAAAGGTTTCAAACTGTAATTTGGATAGTAGAGTTTTCATGCTAGTATTTTCAATCAATTGACCAGACTGAATGATACCGATATTGCGGCAAAGCATTTCGGCTTCTTCAAGGTAGTGGGTTGTTAGAATGATTGTTGTGCCATGTGCATTCAACTCTCTCAGAAAATCCCACATTTCCCGTCTTAGCTCAATATCGACTCCAGCTGTAGGTTCATCTAAAATAAGTAAACGAGGCTCATGCATCAACGCACGCGCGATCATCAATCTACGTTTCATCCCGCCTGAAAGCATCCGAGCGCGTACATTTCGTTTTTCCCATAAATCGGATTGCTTCAGATACTTCTCGCTCCGTTTGAGTGCTTCTTTTTTTGAAACACCATAGTAACCAGCTTGGTTAATAACGATTTGCTCGACCGTTTCAAAAGGATTAAAATTAAACTCTTGTGGAACGAGCCCGATCTGTTGTTTGGCAAGAACTAAATCATTATCTAAGTCATAACCGAAAACCTTTACCTTTCCAGAGGTTTTGTTGACAAGCGACGTAATGATGCCGATTGTTGTAGATTTACCAGCGCCATTAGGGCCTAAAAGTGCATAAAAATCGCCTTCTTCTACAGCTAAATCGATGCCTTTAAGAGCTTCGACTCCACTTCCATAGACTTTCTTTAAATCGTTTATTTCGAGTGCATACGTCATTTAATTACTATCTCCTTTTGTCTCTTTAGTGTATTGGCAAAGACAATCTTCTTCGCTATCAGAAAGTAAATGCATCATAGAGCTCATAAATTTTTTTACAAACTCTTCTCTTAATGTATAGTGATGCCACTGGCTTTGTTTGCTGACAGAAACAATACCGGCACTTTCTAAAACCTTCATATGATGAGAAAGTGTAGGCTGTGTAAAATCAAAATGTTTCAATACATCACAGGCGCACATACTACTATACGAAAGCAAATCGATTATTTTCATTCGTTTGGGATCAGCCATTGCTTTAAGTACTAAAGAAAGTTTTTCGTAATCCATGTTCATTCCTCCTGAATATAGATAACTGTCTATGTTTAATATAGATGAACATGAATGTAATGTCAAGTAGCATTATTACTGAAAAATAGCATAAAAAAATGGAACAAAATCTAAGCTACTGCTGAAATAAAGTGATGATAACGGACAGTTAAATAGACCACACTTCATCACGTGAAGCATTACTGTTATAATAGAAGCGAATAGCTAGTATGATTAACGAAAAAAATTGGGCTTTAAGAGGAGTAAACTAAAAAATGAGAAACATTAAATTAACGATCGAGTATGATGGGACAAGGTATCTTGGCTGGCAAAGGCTTGGTGATTCGGATAAAACGATTCAAGGAAAAATTGAAAATATACTGACACAAATGACACGTTCAAAAGTTGAAATTGTTGGTTCTGGTCGAACGGACGCTGGAACCCATGCTAAGGGACAAATTGCGAATTTCAAAACAGATAGTAAAATGGCATTATCAGAGATGATTGAATTTTTAAATCGTTATCTTCCACAAGATATCGTTGTAAAAAAACTAGAAGAAGTACCTGAAAGATTTCATGCTCGTTATAATGCAAAAGGGAAGAAATATAGCTATTATATCTGGAACAATATGATTCCGTCTGCTTTTGAGCGTAATTATAGTTTCCACTATGCTGAAGAACTTGATTTGGAGTTAATGAATGAAGCCTGTAGTAAATTGACTGGAACCCATGATTTTATTGGTTTTTCTTCTCTTAAAAAGACGAAAAAATCAACAACTCGGACAATCAATGAATTATCGATTCAAAAAGACGGAAACCTCATTCACTTTACCTTTGTCGGTGATGGCTTCTTGCATAAAATGGTCAGAATCCTGATGGGTACACTCTTAGAGATCGGCGCAGGGACACTGCAATTAGCAGCTATCGATGAAGTATTTGAAAGTAAAATCAGGAGTGAGGCAGGAATCACCGTACCAGCACAGGGGCTGTTTCTAGATGAAGTTTATTATTGAGTCATATTTGGTTGACATTGTCATAAAGCGATGCTAAATGCTAAATAGAAACACTTAAATAAGATCTCAGCTCTTTTTGCTGTGCAGAATGTAGTTTTTTTTAACAAAATATAATAAGCAGTAGTAAAAGGCCAATCATTGTAGTAGTTGATTGGTCTTTTTGCGTTGCCTATTTACTGTTCATTTTTTGTTCCAGCACAAAAGAGTAGTTCAAGGTAGATAGGAGTATTGACCATAGAAAACAGGTTAATCGTTGATCGTTAAAAATATCTATCATTTATTTTTTTATATGTAACGTAAAAAAAACTTATTTTTATCTGTTTTATTCCAAATTATTCTTTTTTTAATTATTTATCGAGGTACTTTATTAAGGCCAAAGTGCTTTATTTACGTAGGTTTTAGGGGGGGATTCTATTTTTTTGTCCTAAAAAAGGGCTTATTTCAATAAATAATATAAAAAAAATATATTATGATGAGAATTGTCGTTTCATCTATCGTGGAAATAAATGAAATAACAAAAATGGATAAAACACCATCATAATAAAAACATAAAAAGAGAGCGTGGGTGAATAATGTATCTGTTTAGAGACAATAAAAAGTACTTGATGTCCACCTTCTTCCGGTGAGCATAAAGTACTATGTTAGAGCTAGTTTTGAAAAAAGATAGTGAAGTTTGAGGAATATGGACCTTAGTATGGAACGTTGTATCTAACTAATTTTAGTTAAAGCTATTAGCCAAGTTTGCTTGAATCAAAATAGGTTGAAAAATAGTATGTGAATCATTGGGCAAGGTGTTTTCTGACGTTTGGATTGTGAAGAAATGAACTATTTTTTAGAAGTGTGAGGAATAAAAAAATTACCTGTTTCAGCTAAGAACAGGTAGGATACATTGGATTTATTAAACTTAAATAACTTTATGTAATTATGATAACTGTTGTTTATCAAGATGTCAACACGTTTTTTTGTGCTTTTTAACCAGTTTTTACTTAATAGATAACTTATTTCTATTATTATATTTAAAATAAAAAAATGGCTAAAACTGAAAGAAAAACTGGTTTTTAGAAGAATAGATAGTGATAAAAGAGGACAATTCTATTCGCCGTCAAATTCGCCGTCAATTGAAAGTAGGGAAAATGAATGTCACGAAGAGGAGAAAATATCTATAAACGCAAAGATGGCCGTTGGGAAGGTCGCTACATTAAAGGGAGAAAATTAAATGGGTCCATTCATTATGGATATGTTTATGGTAAAAGGTATTATGATGTCAAACAAAAATTGACGCTGATCAAATCTCAGCTTCCCTATTATCAAGAACAGACGATCTATTCTTATAGTGGAACTGTTCAAGAGTGGGTCGTTTATTGGTTGGAAAATTTTGTACTACCAACAGTTAAACTAAGCACGTATGTAAGTTACAAAAGTAAATTATCCGTTCATGTATTACCTATACTTGGTGAAATAAAACTAACGGAGCTAAAAAAAGAAGAGGTTCAATCTTTATGCGATCAATTAGAAGAAAAACTTTCTGATTCGTCTGTTCACGCCGTGTTTCGTGTCTTTCATACTTGTTTATGTGTGGCACAAGAAAAAGAGTTGATTGCTAAAAATCCAGCTGATACTCTTCGCTTACCTAAAATGGGAAAGCGTTCTTCAAAAGCTTTGTCTACTGGCGAACAAAAACGTCTAAAACAAGTAGCAAATGGAACTGCTAACGGGCTGGCTGTATTAATCGCGTTAGAAACAGGAATGAGAATAGGCGAAATTAGCGGGCTCAAATGGTCTGATATTGATTGGGAAAGACGAGAAGTCCATGTACAGCGGACTTTACAGCGGCTAACAGATAATAATGGAAAAAGCCAAATAGTAGAAGGCTTACCTAAAACCGTATCTTCTACCCGAGTGATCCCCTTATCTAAACGGTTGTATCATCTGCTTTGGCAACAAAAAAACGCTTCAGAAGATGCCTATATTTTAAGTAACACAGAAAAAAGTGTTGAGCCCAGAGTAGTCCGTTACCAATTTAAACAAATGAGTAAAGCAGCAGGATTGTCAGATGTCACTTTTCACACGTTACGCCATACATTCGCGACGCGTTGTTTAGAAGCTGGGGTGAACATTGCTACAATCAGTGCTTTATTAGGACACCGTTCTATAAAAATGACGTTAGACGTTTATACACATTCGCTCCTGTCACAAGAAAGAGAAGCAATTGATCAAGTCTCAGCTTTTTAAGCGAGAGATTTAAATTTGAAATCGTTCATTTTGATAGAAACCCCGAGTTTAGTTTTACTCTGGGTTTTATAGTGTGAATTGAATATAACTAAAGTTATTTAATCTGCTAGTTTTCACTTTTTATTTTCAAAAGGAAGCTGAAAGCGGCTTTTTTTTTTGCCTTTGTTGTATTCACCGTCAGCATAGCCGTCGTTTGCCGTGAGAATAGTACTCTGCCAAGAAAAAGTCGTTTCTTACCTGTTCTTAGCTGAAACAGGTAAGGCTGATTCGTAAAGATTATTTTTTATTGTAATAGAAAAATAAAATTTTTACAAAAGAAACGATAATAACAGCTGTTTCAAGACATAAAATAAATCGAATGAAAGAATGAGGAGGAATCTGGCATGTTTCGCATAGGTATATTGGCATCTACGATGACGCCTAAACCTGACGTGTATAAAGCATTTGAAAAAATGAATTGTCAACTTGATCACCTCAAAAAAGTGCCAAATTTGGAAGAACTTCATACATATGACGGGCTATTGATCGAGGAAGTACACGAAGGAGAAATCAGCAGTGTTTGCTCCACTATTTTACAAATCAAACAACAAACGAATGCGTACATATGGATTTTGTCAGGAAAATCTACATTGATCAATCGTCAAGTTTATCTACAACTAGGGGTTGATGGGAACTTTGATCAAGAAAGCTTTCCAGAAGAGCTACTGTTGTATTTAAAGAATTTTTTAGCGCGTCAAGATGAAAAGAAGAGAATGCAACGAAATGTGATCGGAGGAAAAAGGTTCTCCAATCAGAGCGATACAGTGGGGGAGAAATTTGAGATGAATCCTACAAATCACAGTTTGAGCGTGTTTATAGGAGAAAAAGAAGTAGAAGTAGAATTGACTAGGCTCGAGTATCGCTTGCTTGAATTATTGTACAGTCACCCAGGAAAAGCATTTAATTATCAAGAAATACATGAAAAACTATGGGATCTTCCATATCAAGAAGAAAACTATCGCGTAGCCAACATCATTTTTCACATACGTAAAAAACTAGAACGTCATGGTGTAGGGGCAGACGTCATAAAAACAGTGCGTTCAAAAGGATATATGATCAAAGTAGAAAATATAAAAGAAGTCACCTAAAGAATCATAAAATTTAGATGATCTTTCTTTAAAAGGGATAAAAAAGTAAAGGGGTTGGAGTCAATAATGGACAAAATAGCCAATAAAAAAGCAAAGCTAGGCTATGTCTATCTTATAGAAGGAATTATTGTTGGAGTGTGGATGATCTATTTATTCAAATTCTACTCTTTTTATCAGGAAGCCTATTTTTATATAGACAAACGATTATCACTATTTATTCAGATGTTATCTTTTTTAAATAATAATTGGGAGGAAACATTTATATATTTTATTTTGGCGTTTCTTCTAATGACAGTTACTCTATTTTTGAGTTGTTTTCTATACTTAACAAAAAAAAGAGCGTTAACACAGAATAAGTCTATTTTTTTGATTTTTTGTTTTAACTTATTGTGCTGCTTAGCATTATTAGTCAATGTTTGTTTCTTCATTTTTCTTGTTTTATTAATCTTAGCTGGCAGTTTAATATATATCATCTTTACTCTCGTAAATTTAAGCGTTGATAAAGAGCAGTTTGATTATGTAGAAGGAGAAATTATTGATGTAAAAGGACCTTTTACATCTGAAAAAGAAGCCCAAACAGCAGTAAAAGCCTTTCTTGGTAAATGGCAAGAAGAGAAAATTATTCTAGGTGAAGAAGTTTATTTAGATAAAGATAATAAATACTATGTGGATTTTTATATCGAAGCAATAAACAAATAGCATTTTAAACTTTTAGAGTAAGGAGTAATCAAAATTTAGATGAAAACAAATAAATTTATATATTTAGCTTTGTTTATGAGTTTGTTCTTATTCCTATTTCCAATTCATTCAATGGCGGATGAAGAAAATTTAGGGTATAGCGTCTCAGCAATTCTGAATGGTAAACAAATTGATCCAGAAAAAAGTTATTTCTATATTCAAACAACCCCAGGAGAAGAACAAGAATTAGCTGTTACGGTAAAAAGCACAATGGAGGAACCAGTTAAAATTAAGGTTTATGTTGAAGATGCTTTTACTGGTAACAAAGGAACAGTTGAATATACGACAGACAAAAAATTATTGGATTCAACGTTAAAAGATCCGATGAGCAGTATTGTTACAGTAGAAACCCCCTCAGTCACTGTTGAAAATTTTGGGGCAACAGAAGCGAAATTTAAATTAACGCCACCAAGTGAAAATTATGCTGGCGTAAAAATGGGAACATTGGTTTTTGAATTGGATAACGGAGAAGAAGAGGGAGGAGTTGGAACTAAATTTGCTTATAGGATTGGTATTGTGACTTCTGAAACGGGAGAGGACTATGATACTTCTCAAACGTTGAATTTACTTGATGCGAAGTCCACACTTTTGCGTGGGAAGAAGATGATTTTAGCAACACTACAAAATCCAGAACCAAAAGTTCTTTCTAAGCTAGCCATCACTGCGGAATTGAAAAATAAGGAAAATGAAACAGTAATGAAGAAAGAACAAGTAGAAAATTATGCATTAGCACCAAATAGTAGCTTCGATTTTGAAATGGACTGGGGAACAGCTGATATTAGAGCTGGAACCTATGTATTAACGTTAGCTGCTAAGAATTCTTATAATGATTGGAAATTCGAAAAAGAATTCATCATTACAGGTGAGCAAGCCAAAAGCATGAATGAGCAGAGTGGTTTTAAAATAATAACGCCAACATGGATTAAAGTTGTTACCATTGGATGCTTGATATTTATGTTAGGTATCACGGGATTACTTCTAATAAGAAGAAAAAAAATGGCGTTAGAGTGGGAGCGAAGACGAAAAAGAAAGAAAAGGAAAAAGAAGAAAGAAGGGAAATAAAATGAAAAAATGTGTCATAGTACTATTTTTTCTAATTATGATAAATGGGTTGCTTGCTGGTAAAGTTGTTGAGGCAACGGTCAAATCCGACACAACAGAGGTAGGAATTGTATTTAAAGAAGGAACACCAAGCCTACCTAAGCCGCCAATTGATTCAAAATTGCCGGACACAAATATGCCTTACATACCGAAACCTAGTTCAGGTACTAATGGAAAACTGCCTTCGATGGGGGATTTGATTACTTCTCTTATTTGGACATTGCTTGGTTGTTCAATTTTAATTGTGTTTGTTGGGGTCTTAAGCTTGAAAAATATTATGTTAAAAACCGTTTAGAAAGGAATGACGCACATGATCGATTATTTATGGATATTCATTTTAGGAGGCGTTGCTATTCTATCTTTGCTTGTCTTTTTGCTCACTTTATCAAGAGATGCGTTCTTAATTAAAAAATTAAGGAAAAAGAAGTCACTATTCGTATTGAATTTTGGGTTACTTTTTACGACATTAACCTGCTTAGGCTTGATCGTATATCTATTTACATTATTGAAAGAGCAAATAGAAATTTTGCAATAAAAACAATGAACAACTTATAACAATAACTGTCACCAATCTATATCTATGCTCTCTAAGGATGGTATAAAAATGAAAAAAGCAATTATGGTCACACTACTTTCATCAGCAGCATTAATGTTATTTGCAGCTCCAGCTGATGCAGCAGAGAAAAAAACAACAACAACTGATGTGGGGGTTAGTTTTAAGAACGATGCTCCAACAATTCCAGCAGAGGATATGAAACCTTATAAAAATAACTTAGCTGTCGTTTGGAAACCAGGTAGTTTCCAATTTGGCGAACAAACTGCTGTTGCAGGTACAGCGATTTTCAATAACATCAAAGGTGACAATGGCGGAACTGCAGCTAACAATAACACAGAACTAAGCCAATATTTAGTTGTCAATGATGATAGAGAATTAAAAACTGAAGGCAAAAACTCTGCATGGGCATTAAGAGCGGATATGTCTGCACTTAAAACAGTTGATGGTGCTGCGGAATTACAAGCTGCAAAATTAACTATGGATTTAAATGCTCCAAAAATGTATGACATTGGAACAGCAATCGATCCTAAAGACAATGATTTTGTCGCAAATGAGCCTTGGGCTGCTGGTGTCTTAACAGATTTTGATAGCAAATCAGGTATTGAATTAGCTCCTACTGCAACTTTAGAAGCAGCTGGTACTTCAAAAGTAGATATCTTTACAAAGAAAACAGCTAACGATTTTAGAAGTGGTGTTGCTACTACAATTCAAAATGTAAAATTACATGTAACTGATGCAAAACAAGGTGGTAAAGCATTTACCGGTACAATTACTTGGACTTTAGATGACGCACCAACATTTTAATTTAAAATAAAAAAAACACAAATATAAAAAAATAAGTATAGATATAGATTGCGTAGAGAGTTATTGTTATAAGTTGTTCATTAAATTTTTAAATGTAGAAAGTAATCAGCAAAGATAAAGTTAATAGTTATTTAAGTTAATTCAATTGAAATTCCATGAAAGTAATCAAAAGGGTTCGTTTTTTTCGATAAAATAAATGAATTAAGAGGTACTGTTTGTATGATGAAAAAGAGGATATATGTATTATTTATTCTTTTATTTATTCTATTATTTCATCCAGTCAAAACTTTTTCTGAGGAAAAGTTTACTAGCTCAATAAAAGATTTTTCCTATGAAATTCTATATCCTGAAAATCAAAGCGATAAAAATTTGGGGTATTATGACTTACTAATGAAGCCAGGGGAAGAACAAAAGATTCAGTTACAGTTAAATAATACATCAGATCAACCAATGTTGGTAACGATTAATCTAAATAGCGCTAAAACAAATGGAAATGGCGTGATAGAGTATGGACCAAGTACGTTAGCAAAAGATGACTCATTAAAAATTGATTTGTCAGAAATAATGAAAGGTCCAAAGGAAGTTACTATTCCAGCAAAAAGTAGTGAGACTGTTACGTTTACCGTCTCACTACCATTAATTCGGTTTGATGGATACCTGGCTGGTGGAATTCAGTTGAAACCTGTGATGAAGGAAACAAAACCTCAAAATGATAAAAATATGATCCAAAATAAATTTGCTTTTTTAATTGGTGTATTAATCAGTGAGCAGGAAGTTAAAGAAATAAAACCAGAGTTAAAATTAAATACTGTTTCTCTCAAGTTAAAAGACGGTGGTTATAGTGTCTTCGTTAATATTTCAAATCTCAAAGGCGTTTTTGTAGAAAATATGACTGCTAACGTTCAAATAACAGAAAAAGGAAAAAATATAACGTTATTTGAGCTAAAAAGAGAACACATGAGAATGGCACCAAACACGATGATCGACTTACCTATCTCTTTAGATAATCATAGAGTGAAGTCCAATGACTATACTGCCAATATCCAAATCAAGACAGAAAACGGTGGGAACTGGACGTGGATAAAGAATTTCAATTTATCTAAAATAGAAGCCAAACAGATTAATAGTCAAGTAGCAGATAGTGAAAATCATACATTCCCATTTTGGTGGCTTATTATTATATTTTTACCTTTGTTGGTAGGAGGATATATCATTTTAAGGAAAAAAATTAGTAGTAAACGGAGCTAATGTTAGCATGAAGTGGTTATAAAATGAAGAAAACTTCTATTTGTTTTTGTTAATATTTCAAATCTTACAGGAGTATTTGTAGAAAGTATGATTGTTAAAGTTCAAATAAATAATTGTTTTCTCCTTTCAATTACTTTTCTTTAAAAAGTAATTGAAAGTTGAAATATAAAAATAAAGAAAGGAGGAGAAAAAATGAAAAAATTATTATGGAGTGGTTTAGCAAGTTCCCTTCTATTGATAAGCTGGGGAGTTTTTTCAAACAATAATAGTATTAAGGCGAAGGAAGAACCAGTGAAAGAAACGTCTGTAGTAAAAGATGAGTCTGAGAAGAAAATAGAAAAAGAATCTCCTCTAAAACCAGAGTCGAGGTTTGCTTGGGGGGCAAAACCAAGTTCACCACTCGCTACTTTTGGACCAACACGACCAGATTTGTATAAATCTCTGGATCCTGGTGTAGCAACAAGTTTGCCTAATAAGTACTCGTTTCAGCCGAAAATCACTACTTTAACAGAATTATATAGAAAAAAACCTGGAAGAGCCAAAGAACTTATAAAGCCTGGATCTTGGCCACCATATGATTCTCTTAAGCAAACAGAGGTTGGTTACTATTTACTTGGTACCCATATGGGAATCAAAAATGGTCGTTGGATTGATCTTAAATTAGAATATGTGGATATAGGTCCTGTGAAATCTACAACTGAAACAATTTCTGTAGGAACACAAAGGACTCTAGCACCAGGTTTGGGGACAGTCCATCTAGCATTTGCTGTAGCAAGTTCAAAGACTACTGAGCCTATTTTTAGGTTGAGTTTTATTGATCACGAGTCTGGAGAGCCAGTTAAAATGGATTCCGGACATGTGACCTTTAATGACATTGATTATACCGAATGGATGAAAGTGAAACCTACTGGTAGTGGACAGTTTGACTATATTTCAGCAAGAAGTGATAATGGAATTTTAACAGACACAGCCAATTTCACTTCTGAACAGGTAACGATGATTTCACCAGAAAATTCAAATGTGTTTGACGATGATTTCACACGTTATTTCACCATAGGATATAGCAATGTTGATTCTCTTGATATCCAATATTATACGGGTGGTACAGGGATTAATATATCGCAAGTAGAAGTGCCGGAAGCAATGTTTGAGTTAGAAACACCCAGTCTTGTTTCAGATGTGGATGGAAACTTAGAAGATGAAATAATTACAACATCACTGATTCAACCAATACCGTATCGGTCATCACTAGGAAACTTATTAGCTCTTACATTTGAAGGGACCATTGATGATAGTCTGACCTTTAGCAATTCAGATATTCAGATTTATAATCGAGATGATCAGAATATTTCTACAAATTTTATCATAGTAAAAGATTCTAAGAATCCACAAAGATTTACAGTCGTAGCTAAGCCAGAGTATACAGATACATTAGTTGATAAAACGGAACAATTACGGGTGGATGTTAAAACGACACTTAATAAAACGAGTAATGCATACAAGAAATATCAGAACAACGCAACCGGACAATTAACGATTCCTTTCCAGATGAAACTAAAATATAGCAATGCTGGCGGAGTTGATTCCGGTGTAATGAAAGAAGTACCATCAAATATTGCTTTTGGGCATATAAATTTGAAAAAAGCCACTATACACTACAAAAATGAAGCTGGAAAAAGCTTGCAAGCTTCGCAAACTAAATTAGGATTTTTGGGAGAGAAAATCAACTTTAGTGCGGCAATTATCGAAGGATATAATTTAAAAATGCCTCAATTAGTTGATCGGGAAGTAACTTTTTCAAATACAGAACAGAATGTAGAGTATGTATATGAGAAAATAGCGCCTGAGGTAACACTGGAACAATCAGTAGACAAAGCCAAAGCTCAACCTGGTGAAACGTTACATTATAAAATTAATGTTGGATCTGCTCAAGAAGCCGCTAAAGATTTGGGATCAAGTATAATATCCATTGAATATTATAACGATCAGGGTCAAAAAATCAGTACAGATAGTATCCACGAATGGAAAAAAGGAACAAGTTATGATTTCAGCGAGATACCAGCTATTGAAGGTTTTGATAATTCTGGTGTAACCGTCTCTTCGAATGCTACAGGAACAGTTACTGGTGAAGATATTGTGATTAAATTAAATGAGTTTAAAGCGACGACGGACAGTCTGGTTCAAAAGAAAGTTCGCTATGTTGATGAGAATGATCAATCGATCTCAGTTGATGAAATCTATTTGGGTAGAGATAAGTATCTTCCAAATTACTCAGTGAAAGCGAAAGTAATACCTGGCTATGCGCTAAGTGATGGAATAGAAAGCTATCCGGTGATATTCAATGAAACCTCACCAGCTGAGTACGTATTTAGGTATCATTCAACTAGAAACTATCGTTCACTAAATATTACGGAGTTACTAGATATGAATCTAGAAAATCCGACAAACTTTACATGGAAAACGAAAGATAATGTAGAGATTCCCAATGCTTCTGTTACTTATGATCAAATAAGTCGCAATATAACTGCAATACCACCAGCAGAGGGTATCGCTTATAATCATGAGTCAACCATTGAATTTGATGCAACAATTGTTTCTACACCTGTAGGCGATCTTATAAACCAAATAGTGAACCTTAAAGCAGACTATCTAGTAGATGGTACAGTGGATATTTCAACAGATCCACCTACCAAAACACAAATAGTATCAGAATCACAAGTAATTGTTACCTTTAGAGATGATGGAACGCCATCTACAAAAATAGCCAAAGATATAATTTTTACGCAAGAAATAGGTACTGAAATTAATTTAGCGCAAGAAAAAGAAATTCAGGATACGATTGAAACGTTAAAGAAAAAATATGTATTGCTAGAACCGCTACCATCTGAGATTGTTGAAGTGACAGATGAAGTGCAAACAATAATCTATAAATTTAGCGGGCGTTTGTTTATTGAGTCATTCCCGTTAAACTTAACGTTCGGGGATAAATATCTATCAAAATCATTTATCAAAGAAGAACAACCTATGTATGATGCTCCACTGATAATTGGCGATAATCGCCACAAGAAAACACCTTGGACACTGACGGTAACACTAGAAAAGCCTTTAACTAGTGAAGAAAGCCCGAGTGAAGTTCTTCCAAGAGCATTGTGGTATAAAACAAGTAAAGACACAAAAATAATGTTATATGAAGGAGAAGCGCAGCCTATTGAAACTGGAGCAGCTTCACCATTAGGAGAATATAATATTAGCAAGAACTGGGATGCGAATACTACAGGATTACAGTTGAATGTCTACTCTAATGAAGTCATTCAAAAAGGGGACTATAAAGCCACGATTTTATGGCAAGTAAGTGCAACACCGTAAAAATCGGCTCTTTGTCAACTAATGTTGGTGAAGAAAATTCAAAAAATTAAATCGATTAATATGACTCCTAGAGGAAATTTCCTCTAGGTTTTTTGTTTACTTGAAAAAGTATGGTACCAAAGCATAACAAAATTCTCAACTTGAAATTGTAAAAGTTACGAACCCCATAAGCATTTCCCTTCAACACTTTAATAGGGTTATTTAAACATTCCAATGGCCCATTAGAATAAGGAAACCAGTGCCGTATTTCAAGATGTTGCACTAGAAGACGTCACAATTGATACAATAACCGGGAAATTTAATTTCACATTGAGAAAAGAATTTTTGCCCGAAGGGGATAGTTACGAAATTTTTGTGAAAGCTTCAGATAAATATAATCAAGTCTCTGATATAGTCAGTTATAAATTGACGGAAGTAGTTTCGTTTAAAGTTAGGTTTTTGAATGGAAAAGATCAGGAAATTCACCAAGATAGTCCTCTAGTTAGGGCATTGGGCGCAAAAATAAATTTGACAAAAGAACCATTTATTCTAGAGGTGCTTGAACAATTAAATAAACAATATACATTGATCGATGGTCCAATATCTGAAGAGGAAATAGAAGTAAATAAAGTGAAACCATTCGTCGAGTATAAATTTATAGGACGTTTAACGTTTATGTCACTACCTGAGGCACTTGATTTTGGAACAAAATATGCTACTTCTGACAGACTACGAATCGATAACCCAAAGGTTCAAGGGGAACCACTCGTGGTCTCTGATACACGAGAAGATTCAGCCGGTTGGACCTTAACAGCTAAGCTGTCAAAGGAATTGTTAAATGAAGATGGTAAAACAAGTTTAAAAGATGCTATTCGTTATAAGAATGGCAAGAAAGAGATATTTTTAAATGATCAAGCATTACCGATTGTCAGGAAAGAAATGACTAGTTATTATGATATTAGCGAGGACTGGGATCCAACAGGTGATGGGTTTAAGCTAGAAGGTTCACGGAGGACGATAAGTGATGCACTGGGTAAGTATGATGGTGAAATATTATTTGAACTTGGCGCAACGCCATAACCGTTATAACTACAAAATAATTTATAGATCTAGACAAAAGTAGTTCGCTCCAAAAATCGAGTAGGTACTGTTTCGTGAATGCCAGCGTATTTCGCTGTGTTCAAATCTGATTGATTTAGTAATTGGAAGTTGATGTAGTCGAAGTGTAGTAGCTACTTGTCTTCTTCCCGTTTACACGGATTTAAAACCCTAAACAAAACAGGTCTTTCGTTTTGTGTAGCGACCCCAAAAAGTTAGACTTTTTATAGAGTGGATTTTTCCACTCTATTTTTTATGCAGTTTTTTGATTGAACTGTCGAAACTCTACTGGACTTTTCCAGTTAAGTTTTTCTTTGATTCGATGATTATTATAATAATAAATATAGTTTTCAATTGCTCGTCTTAACTCATTTTGACTCCGATAGATTTTGCCATAATACAATTCTTGCTTTAGAATACTGAAGAAATTCTCCATAGGAGAATTATCTAAACAGGTTCCTTTCCGAGACATACTTTGAAAGATACGGTTGTCCTTTAATGTTTGTACATAGGTGTTCATTTGATAAGCCCAGCCTTGATCAGAGTGGAAGGTGCGGCGATAGGGACAATCATTTGTTTGAGAAATTGCTTCTGCTAACCCTGCCGTAACTGTTTCACCGTTTGGTTGAGTAGAAAGGCTGTAGCTTAGAATTTCACTGTTATACATATCCATAAACGGATCTAAATATAGTTTTTTCTGTCGAAGAATGCCCGCGTCATCTGCTTCATAGTATTTAAATTCAGTTGTATCCGTCGTGATTTTTTGATGAGAGACCGAAGTGTTGAATCTTCGATGAATCAAGTTTTTAGCTACTTTCCCAACGGTTCCTTTATATGAATTATATTTCCTAGATTTCTTGGTAAATGCTTTGACTTGTAACTGTAGCTTTTGAATTAATCGCTGTACTTTCTTTTTATTTACTTGGTATCCACGTCGTTTTAATTCTTGTGTCATTCTTCTATAGCCATAATGTTGATGTTCTTTACGAATCGCTTGAATTTCTTCTTCAATCATTTGTGTTGAAGTTGTTCTGTTGAGGCGTTTTTGCCAGTACATGTAAGTCGATTTTGGAAACCTTAGGGTTTCCAGAATATCTTTTAATCGAAAGTATCCTCGGAGGCTGTGAATGATTCGCGCGATTCGTTCATTTTTTGTTCGTCCTCTAAACGCAGCCTCCTCAATTCTTTTAAATAGGCGTTCTCAATTTTTAACATTCTATTTTCTTTTTCTAGTTTATCTAATTGAGATTGTTCACTTGGTAATGGCTGGATTTCATTTCGTTTTTTCTTAGACATTGTAGGTGGACGTCCTTTCTGTTTAGAGAGTCCATCTATACCAAGCTTACGATAGGTTTTAAGCCAATTCGCAATCAATGGTGGATTGTTCATTTTGAGAAGATTGGCTACTTCTTGATAGGACAACTCTGTAGTTAAATACAACTCTATCGCATCTAACTTAAATTGAACAGAGTAATTCCTACATTTCCGACTACGAAGTAGTCCTTCTTCACCCAATTCATTATACGCATGGATCCACTTTCTTATTTGAGTGTTACAATTAAATCCATATTTTTTTGCTAAGCAATTTATTCCTCTTTTTTCTTCAAGATGCTCTTGAACAATTTTTAATTTGAATTCTAAACTATATTTTGCCATACAAAAAGACCTCCAAAAGTTAGATTTTTGGGTCTAACTTTTGGGGGTCGGCTCATTTGTTTAGGGCTCTTTTTTTTACAAAATTCAATGTTTATAATTTTACATTTTTTATAAAAAGAAAGAGGTTTTCTGAAATTTAATATAAAATTTTCATCACAATTCGTATTATCCTTCTAAGTGTAAAGAGTTGAATTTTGATTCAACAAAAATTTATCAGTAGGAGGTTTTCGTTTATGAAGATGAAATCAGTTAAATTATTAAGCGTAATGGGATCAGTTGTTGGAATTGGACTATTGGCAAGTACGATTAGCGGCAGTCAGTCAACGAATGCTTCGATGGATTCTTCTACACAAAAAATAGATTACCAACAACCAATGATTTTATTTCCTAATACCTTTGAACTAACGACAGACCAAGCAAAAGCATTTGATCCATTAAATGGTATAAAGGGCTATGATAACTATGATGGAAATATAACAAATAACATTAAAGTGGAAGGACCTAGTGTTCTTGCTGAACCTGGAACCTATACCTTTACGTATACATTAACAGACAGCAGCGGAAATGTAGATAAAGAAGTCAGAAAATATACAGTGTTGGAGAATCAGCCCAAACAAACAGTTATTGAACAACAATCTACTGAGCCCGTTACTGAAGTTTTAGAAGAAAACAATCCGAACCAACCAATTGAAGCGGCTGAAAGTGAAGAAGGGCAAGTTGTAACTGAACCACAAGAAGCGGTTACAGCGCTTGAAACAACTACTGAATCACAAGAATCTAACAGCCCAAATATCAATACTCAAGAATCAATTGCTCCTGCTACAATCAGTTTTCTAGGACAAACGATTCCATTCATTCAATGTAATGGTGCACCAGAAGCACCTAGCGCAGGGGCTGGAACTTGGACAGGAACAGGTGCTGTAGATGACCAATTACCAACTCACTTTATCGGACACAATCCTGGTGATTTTGTAGGTGTGATGAATATAACTGTTGGAACGCCAATCACTGTAGTTGATGGAAATGGAAATGCTAAAACATACGTAGTTTATGAAGTATTGGATGTAGCGGATGATGGTATCAATGCAAATGATCCATCCGATGACACGTGGGCAAGAGTAATAGAAGCGGGGGGAGAGCGAATTTCACTGCAAACCTGTATTACAGACACTGTAAATAGAATTGTTTTGGCAAGATAGGTATAAAAAAGGCTATTTATTTCAGCGATAAGAACTGAAATAAATAGCCTTTTTAGTGATTCTAATCAAGAATTGTCATAAGCGTACAATAAAATATTTCTAAGATCCAAAGAAAGAGTACTTCTGGAAACGGGAAAAATAGTGCTGTCTGGTGAAATCTCGTGATCAGCAAGTAATGCTCGATCGCATAAAATAACATGAGACCAGGATTTAGCATAAACAGGTAATTCATCTATAGCATAATACATTCGATCATCAATAAATTTATCAGAATGATTGATCCATTTCTCCAAATGCTCTCGATATAAAATATGAGAAAATTCATCTTCTGCAACGACAAAAAAGATTTGTTTTTGCTGATTTTTCTGTAAAAGCACGGTGGAAACTTGTGAGGTGAACTTATCAATGATCGTATCCGTAAAATTTAGGTCCGAATCAATAAATTGTTTTTGCCATTCTTCAAGTATTTTTCGAATCGACAGGATTAAGGATAATTGTTCGTCGTTTAAGTAATAATGTTGTTCAACTAAAAAAGATTGAATATTTTGCCATGTAGAAAGTACAAGGTTGATAAAAGGCTTTTCAAACAAGATATTGTTGACTAGATTAACAGAAAAGTATTTTTCAAAATCACGTATGAGTGCTCGAATCTCTGACGAATTCTCAATAATCGTGTGACGTTCATAATCATGATCCATTTTGACACTTAGATAATTAGGTGTATTCAAAGAAATTAGCCGATAAGCGGCAGTAAGATAAGCAATTTCATCATCGGGAAAATATTTCTGTCTATCATTTGGAAAGAAATGAACGATCGTCTTTTTTAGCTCTTTAAAAATGACGCTGTGACGAATCACGTGCAATTCATTTTCTGGATACGCTAATAAATGATCAGAAGAGCGGCTCAAGGACAGATAAACATTCACTACTAAGAAGATGTACTCCCGCTTATTGATTTTTATATTATTGGAAAAACGCTCTAACAGTTCGTCAACAAATTGCTCTGCCATTTGCCAAAGCTCAGTTTCTGACCACAATTCTTTGAAATTGACCCTCATCAAAATCGATAACACAACGCTGCGGTAGCGTAATTCATCATGAATAAAGTGGTTATTTTCATCCATGATTTTTGCATGCTTAAAAAAATCTTCCACACTTTTTTTTATTTGAAATGCTTTTGCAACAGAGACAAATTCATTTTCAACGATAGATAAATAATCAGTATCCCCAGCTAAGTATCGTAAACAAACGTTTAAAAATTTCGATTCTTCATAGATTTTAATAACCAAAGTATACCGTGTTAAATCGCTTGAAAATACCGCAGATATCGTTTGACTAGTGCTAGTTGAATAAAGAATCCAATCGTCAAAATAAAGGATAACTTTATCGAAATCTCGTTTGATTGTGTTTGATGTCACATTTAATCGCTTAGCGGTATCTTTGATAGAAAGCTCACGCATTTCAAATAGAAATTCTACTAGTTTTACTCTTCTCATAATATCTTTCTCGATATACTCTTCAATCATGTGTTCACTCCTCGCTAGGCTGCGCTTTTAAACTAAAAATAGTTCTAGATTATTTACAAATTTTTAGCTGTTTTTTTCAAAAAATTAGAATCTCTTCACCATTATCTTAATTCTATTTAGCTGTATTTACAAGGAAGTTTCTTGTAAATACATGTTTGTTCTTTTCTTTCCTTTGTATGCGACCCTAAAAATAGTGAATTTCGTAAAATTTTATTGATTCTTGGAGGATCTTTTGACACTATTATGGTGGTTAGCAGAACTTTTTATTGAAAGAAATTTTGTCATTTTTGTTTGCTCTAGAAGTGATTAACTAGTTTGGGAGTCTTAGTTGAATCGCGTGGCTCAACCTTTTTATTTACTTATCCTTTGGTTTATTATATGATTGAACACGTTGTTTGAGTGGTAAATCGCAATTTTACGAACAGTTTATTGTTCAGATTTTAGCTAGCTACACAGGCTAGTCTCTCGGAAAAAAGATAAAATCTACCTGTGACAAAAAGAGTCACAAACCTATTTTCCTATTTTTCTGTTGAGGCTAAACGAGCCTGCTACGCTTTTAAATTTTAGGAGGATATCAGGTGAAAGAAAAAATTATTTCCTATTTTGAGATCGACAAATTAAATACGACTATGAAGCGTGAATTTCTAGCTGGGTTTACGACCTTTATTTCAATGGCGTATATTCTATTTGTTAATCCAACTGTTTTAGGGGCTTCAGGAATGGATGAAGGCGCCGTTTTTACTGCGACAGCTTTGGCTAGCGCATTAGGCTGTATCTTGATGGGGATTTTTGCTAAGTATCCGATCGCAACGGCACCAGCGCTAGGGATCAATGCCTTTTTTGCTTATTCTGTTTGTGTCGGGATGGGCGTTCCATGGGAGACGGCTTTAGCAGGAGTTTTCGTCGCATCGTTGATTTTTATTTTGATCACAATTTTTAAGTTACGAGAATTGATCATTGATGCGATCCCAGCAGATTTAAAATTTGCTATCTCTGGCGGGATTGGTTTGTTCATCGCTTTTCTAGGTCTAAGTGAAGGGGGGATCATTGTTTCTAATGAATCGACACTCGTTGCTTTAGGTCCGTTGAATGTTGGATCGACTTGGCTGACTATTTTTGGTCTAGTGATTACGGCCATCATGATGGTCCGTCGTGTTCCAGGAGGAATTTTTATTGGGATGACAGCAACAACTATTTTAGGGCTGGTAACAGGATTAATTGAAGCACCTGCTAAAATCATTTCAAGTGCTCCAAGTCTAAAGCCAACTTTTTTAGTGGCCTTAAAGCATGTTGGAGATATTAATTCTCTACAGCTGTGGGTCGTAGTCTTAACGTTTTTATTAGTGACATTCTTTGATACGGCTGGAACGCTAGTTGGTTTAGCGAATCAAGCAGGCTTTATGAAGGACAATAAAATGCCTCGCGTTGGAAAAGCACTTGCTGCAGATTCAACCGCGATGTTAGCAGGTTCACTGTTAGGAACTTCTCCTGTTGGTGCATATGTAGAATCTTCTGCAGGGATTGCAGTTGGCGGACGTTCTGGGTTGACAGCTGTCACAACAGGCCTGTTTTTCATTGTTGGGCTGTTTTTCTCACCGTTGCTTTCAGTGGTAACGTCGCAAGTAACGGCACCAGCATTGATCGTTGTCGGTGTGTTAATGGCTCAATCGCTTAGCCAAATCAAATGGAAAGAAATGGAAATCGCCATTCCTTCTTTCTTGATCCTGTTAGGTATGCCGTTGACTTACAGTATTTCTGATGGAATTGCGCTTGGCTTTATTTTCTATCCAATCACCATGATTGCTGCAAAACGTGGCAAAGAAGTCTCACCGATCATGTACGCGTTATTCTTTGTTTTCGTAGGATTTATGTGGATCTTGAATGCTAATTAAGCCGAACAGAATAATCAAACAAAGAAGTTAGGACACAGATGTACTTAACTTCAAACGCTTTTCGATCTGCTTGTAGCGCAGTAAACGTTTATTCGAATGTTGAGAGGTTGGGACAGAAGCGTCTAATCTCGAGAAATAAGAAGGAATTCACGAAAATTGCTCTTCAAATTTTTGTGAATTTCAGCTTATTTCCGAAGGGATTGCTTCTGCTTCCACCGTTTATTCGGATAAAAAGATCCTGGGGCATAACTTGAAAAGTTATGCCCCAGGATCTTTTTTTGTTTAAAATAAAAAAACAATTCAATCAACAGCATTTGTGCCCAAAACTATTTGATAGGAAGGCATTGCTGACTAATACTATTTAATCTGTTTTAGTTTTATTGTCTAGAGAGGGAAAGCCAAGTATTGATTTTTACTAAAGAAATTGAAATCATCGAAAATAAGTTGTTTCTTATCGAAATATTTAGTACAATTTCAATATAGATAAAAAATATTTTTTTGAACTAAAAAATTATTAGGAGGTCGTGTGTCATGAGTAAGAAATATCTGAATTATGTCGGTGAAATCATCACAGATACGGAATACCATGGATTAGGAGAACCAGAGGGATTTTTGGAAGTCCATATGGATGTAGAGCTACCATTTAGACTGTACTGCACAATGGACGATGATGACTGGGAAGAAGTGACAGAGCAAGGTCGTCTAGCACTGATTGACCAATTACAAGATAAGAAATCAAAATTTTCTAAAAGTGATTATCGATTTTATACATTAGACTTTTACTTAGCAAGTTTAGGTGGTTTATAAAGTATAAATCAGAATGAAAGCGTTTAGCCTTGTTTTGAAGGATAGTCATTCTATGAAGCAAGTTTTTATTGTTCTCACATTTGTGATTTAATGTTCAAATGAAAGGTTTTTAATTGGTAAAAAAATAGCTTGCAACAAAATGAAGTTTCATTTTGTTGCAAGCTATTTTTCTAGTTAAAAGGATTCAGGAGTGAGTGATTGTTTGATCACGAAAGAATAAGTTAATCTTCATTTTTAATTCGAGCAATCTGTTTTTTGAACGTCCAAGTTTCACCGCCGTCAACCGATTGGAATAGGCAAGAGAACATGACATTGATATCGATATCCTCCGTTTTAAGTAAATTAAATTTAGCTTCTAATATATTGGCGCTGACCTCTGTAATTTCATTTGGTGGCTGGAAGATATCTAAAGCATCTGCTACATACCCTTTAGGGATATTGATTAGAGCTTCATTGAAAGATCGACCATAGTTAGTTGTGTAGTATAGCTTTGTTCGAGTGGCAATAAAGCCAGTAGCTTGTGAAAGGTAGCTGGCATTTTGAATTGGTTGAGAAATCGTGGTTCCATCGAGTTTCGTCCAATTTTTTCCTTGATCTGCTGTGCTGTAAATAGAAATATTTTCGGCAGACATACCGCCATCGGTAGAAAAAATAGCTATGCCGCTACCGTTTGCGAAGAATGTCGCTTTTCGATAGCGGAAATTATCCAAATGATCATCAATACGATTTTTCTGCCAGCTATTCCCGTTATCATTAGATGTCAGCATATAGGCCGCCACATTGTCGGGTGAAAAAATAAACCATGAAAAATCAGGTGAAATATCGAACGATTTATCCATCCAATACCCCACAGGAACAGTCCCCGTGGTCAATGTGTAGTCGCCACCTCGGAGCCAATCTAACTCGAGTGGAACGTGATGCCAAGTCGTACCAGAATCCGTTGTCATGAATAATTCATTTGATTCGGGCTTTAGATACAGGTCATTGACTTTTTCTGTTTGATGAACGGGAGTATCGTGTGTTTGCTCGGTTACCTCTGTCTCTTTTGATGGTTTCGTATCAAAAGACTGTTGTGTCATGTGCTTATCTTCTAGGATAAGATCATCCGCCCCATTAAAGGTCGCGGTGTTAGTCAGATAATAATAACTACCCGCAAAACTTAAAAGAGCGGTAAGTCCCAAAGCAAGTAGGCTTTTTTTTGTTAAACTCAATCCGTTTTTAACAGGTAGAGACGGAAAGTCGATCTCTTTGTTCAAGATAAAAATTTGAGATGCGTAGATACCAAAAAGTAACGGGCTTTGGCCGATCATTATACTTTGATCATCGAGAGAGGTTGTGAGCAGTCGGCAGGATGTTTTTTTACTAGGATTTCTTTTCCTTGCGGTGAGGCTAAATAATAATACTCAGCATCTTGACCTCTTGGAACTTCTAAGAGCATTTTATGCGCTTGTTTTTCCAGCCAAACGGTGAAATTAGTTGTGAGCGAAAAGAGTTTTCCTAAATAGACAAAGACTAGCACCAAATAAATCAAGGCTAAAAGACAACCAATCCCTAAAGCTGAGTGATAAAGGGTTTCCAATTTATATAACGAAAATGAGCTGTGAGCGATTGTTCTCCTTTGTTGGTAGACAAGAGTTGAAATGCCAAAAAAGAAAAGTGAAGATAGTAGAAAAAGGCCGCTTACAACCCATAAAACATGTTTATATGTTTTTTGGTATTGTTGGATAATCGTTTCTTTGACAGATAACAATTCAATAATAAGTAGTTCAGAATTCATAGTTAGATACCTCGAAAGTTTATTATATGTTGGCTGATGTTTAATCATACAAGTATAATACGGCACTTGTAATCTTACAACTCTATTTTTGTAAATGAAAAAGAAACTGAATAAATTTTGTATCTCTCAAGAATCTTTTCAACATCTACAGCTGTTTACATTAAAATAGAGCTTTTTATGGTATTCTATTAAGCAAATAGTTAGTTTGCTAGAATAAAAAATAAAAGGATACGATAAGGAGACGACTAATGATCAGAATAGAAAAAGTGAACATAAATAATCCAGATTTAGTAGAGTTAATAAAAGAATTAAATGATTTTTTTAATGAAGAGTGGGGAACAGAGGTAGCTCAAAGCTATCAAAATCATCACAATCTTACTGAGATGTCTTGTGCAGTTGTGGCTTACGATGAACAAGAGGCAGTTGGCTGTGGTTGCTGGAAACTTCTTGATGAGCACACGCCAGAAATCAAACGAATGTTTGTCAAACCAACGAGTCGCGGCAATGGAGCTGCTGGAAAAATCATGCAAGCACTAGAAAGTGATATACTAGAGCAAGGTTACCAGCAAGCTGTGTTAGAAACGGGTAAAGACATGCTGAGTGCTATTGGCTTCTATGAAAGACATGGATACCAGATCATTCAAAATTATGGCGAGTTTGTTGGAGATGAATTATGTATTTGTATGAAAAAACGACTTGAACTCAAACCTAACTAAACGTAACAGTGAAAAAATGATAGACCACTTTTGATTGAATAAAAAAGCTTTTAAGCACAATAAATCTATAATATTTAAGAGATGTTAAGTGAGGTCTAGGGGGATGGACATGGAAGAAAAACAATTTAGTATAACAATACCTGAAAAGATAGTAGAAGAATTTGACTTAGAACATGAAGATGAAGTGATATTAAGTATTAAAGATCAAAAAATAGTGATCGAACCAAAAAAGAAAACAACTGGCAATCAGACACTGTCACTAAGATGGTTTTTGATCCCAACCACTGTAATTAGCCTGTTGTTTTTGGGGTATTTATTTTACACTGATAAAAGTCAAATTGCTTTAGTTGGCGCGTATTCGATTGCGAATTTTGTCCTTTCGTTTGGGGTGTTAAGTGGCGTGTTTAGTTTTTTGCTCTTTTTCATCAAAGGGAAAAGAAATCAAGTGACAACGCAATCAAAGGATATTTATTGGCGTAATTTCCCTGCAATTTTACTTTCATTTATTGTGATTTTGGTCTTTGCATTACTCGTTTTTTTCAAGATGATTGGGTTGGTTTTTATCGGTGCGACGTTTGATCGTTATACAGCGACACTGTTATTTTTCGTCTTTGTAGGGCTAGTCAATTATTTTATGATTTACTCAGCGTTGTCAATTACACCAGCTAAACTTACAAATGTGTTGATTTTTGTGATTATTGGCGGTGTTCTACTAGCCATGATTACAAACAAAGATTATCAATGGTGGCAATTTAACTTTAGCTTTTTAGGAACGATTGAAGCCAAAGACAGTTGGCAATTTAATGTAACGTTGATGTTTTCTTCCTTGTTGATGATTGCCTTGATCGATGGCTTATTCGTCGAGTTGCAAAAAGCGATTCCGCATAGTAAACGATTAACGATTTTACGGGTTCTTTTGACGTTGACAGCTTTGAATCTTGGGGCGGTTGGTCTATTTCCGTATACTGAAACGGGTCCATTTCAAGGCGTTCATAATCAGGTTGCTGGTTATTTAGTTTATTTGATCGTTATTTTGATTGTGGGGATCAAGTGGTTTTTACCAAATGTAACGAAAGAGTTTCTGTCGATTTCTTATATGATTGCGGCGACATTAGTTGTAGTTGTGGTGTTATTTCAATGGACCGACTATCTTTCACTGACAGCATTTGAACTATTATCATTTATGCTGGCATTTAGCTGGATCATACTACTGCTTCAAAACTTACAGAAAATGGCGCAAAATATTAATAATACATTTCAGGTCAAGGTTAATTTTGATTATGAAAAACAAGTGACAGAGGACTAAAAATATTTTTTGAGATGGATAGCCAGAAATTGTTTATTCGTACTTAGGGTGTGAAACAAAAGTTGTTTTGACTTTTGTCTCACATCCTTTTTTTAGACAAACAATCCCTAGCTATCCAGATAACGAGACATCAATTCCATATGATGCATGACAGCAGCTTTTCTCATGACACCCATTCCGGGAAATTTATCTTTAGACGCTGCATCAAATAGCAACTCAAGTCCTAATGTTAGCGTGTTACCACATAATTTGTTTGCCCACTCCTGCACGTCATCCATAAGTTCAAAAAATTTATCTTTTTGAGTCAGAGCGTCTTCACTTGAAAGAAAATGGTGAATGCGCAAGCGCTCATTCTCAAAATAGACCAGGTGTAAGCTTAAGCGTTTTGAAGGATAGCTATGCTCATAGTAAATCCGACTATCGATAGAGAAATCGCTAAATCCCACAAAACCATTTTTTCGAAAGGTCAAATGAGCATCCGAAAAAAGTTCATCAGAACATTCCTGATAAAAGCTTGATTTAGGCAGTCGGGTAAAAACATCTTGTGAAAGAATCTTTTCGCCTTTGACTTTTTGCAGCAGACGGAATTCTTTTGGAATCAAAACTGTTGTTTGATTTGTCTGCCAATCGCTCTCTAGGGCAGGTGTTGAGTTGCCGATCACAAACAATTGCGGTTTTTCACTCAAGGTTTCAATCGGCTGTTCAACGATCATCGCTTTGCATAGAGACAATGATTTTAGATAAAAGAGGCCATCCTCTGTTAAAAAATCCCCAGCTTGAGGGTTTTGAATAAGATAAAAGGGATGTTTTTCTTGTTGAAACAGGTCAATGAACTTTTTTAATGTCTTGGAATTTTTAACAGGTTCAATGATTGGCACAATCTGGGAAGACAGCCGATTTTGTTCTACTAACGCTGTCAAAGCGAACAAATCAAACTGTTTACCACGAAAATAGGGATAATACATTATTTTTCCTCCAAAAGACGTCGTTCCAATTCAAGATAAGCCTCACGAGTGGCATCTAGTTCATTTTTTAAGGCTTCGATCGCTTGATCACAAATATCTTCAGCGAAGCGATCATAAAAATTCACCCCACCGCCAAACAAGTCATAATCGGGTTGTCTTTTCTTTAATTCTTTGTAAATTTGGTCAGTTGAAAAGACTCGCAGGCCTCGCGCTGTTTGCTTGGCTTTCCCAACTTCACGGGCTTGAGCGGTGATCAAACGAAAAAGCAGTTCTTGTTCATTGACTAAAAGCTCTTGTTTTTGCGGTTTTTTCTCTATTGTAAAATACCCAGGTAACATTTGATCCTCTGTAGAAAGGTACTGATGATAAACCATGACGCCTATATGACTGGGAATCTCTTCCTTTATTTTTTCAAAAAGAGCTCCTGGTAATACAAAATAATTATAGTTTCCGATAAAGGAAAGTTTTGCTTTTGAACGAAAGTCAGCTTTACTTGCCTTTAATTCATAACAGCGCCATTCAAATTGCTTCTCAGCAGTCAAGCGACAACTTAATGTATCAACAATACCTTGCTCATCTGGCATTGTCACTTCCTCAACCACAATATCTCCATTTTCCCGACAATAATAATAAAGAACTTCTTCCATCTGGGTCGTTAATGATGTTTTCATTGTGAACTCCTTTTTTCTTTTATTCTACTATAAAACGTATGTTCGTAAAAATAAAGTGTTTTTTTACTTTAGACAGAATAGATAGTTAATTTATTAATTAGTACCATTGTCTATCGATTTAATTGCTTGTAAATAAATATTTTTTGGATATTAATGGAAAAAAAATGATAAATAGGCTAATTATCAATCATAAACGAAAAGTGTGATAATCCTCTATTTATTGAAAAACAAGGGAGGATTAGCTAATCATAACAGCTTGTATGTTTTTATTTTTCATTAAAATATAAAAAAATAATCATAATAAAGAAGGAAAAAGGATATTATATAATTATACGAAACTATTAAAAAAGGAGCTTATTCATGAAGAAAAGAAAATTACATATATTTATGCTTGCAGTTTTACTCACGCAGAGCTTTAGTTCAACTGTAAGCGTATTTGCAACGACTGATACAGAAGAAAATGCTCAGAATGGACAAGCAATTGACACTCAAACACAAGAAAATCTGCAAACAGACTTATCGAGTGATGAAGAAAAAATGTCGCTAGAAAATTCAAAGACAAGTGAAACGGATGAAACAGTAGAAAGTGAAGCATCGATTACTGTGCAAGACGATAGTCAAGTAGAGGAAACGGAACAGTCGACCAAAGAAGCGGCAACGACTCCCAAAACAAAAGCTGCCAAGGCTAACTTAACGATTGAAGATGAGCTTTTAACAAGTATGACAATTACTAACATGGAGGGTGTCGAATACAGTCAAAGTAATGTAAATCGACTGTTGAACACAACACCCGTTACCGCTAAACTGAACTTTGTGATCAAGGATCAGGATTATGTACCAGGTTCAGTTTATACAATGACGCTACCTGATCATTTGGGCTATTCAGATATCAGTGGGGAAGTAGCCAATGTTGGAGCTAATTGGTCAGTTGACGCACAAAGTAAGACATTGACGATCACCTTCAATCAGCGTATTACTGAAACGCAGTTTAATTTGGATTTAAAAAGTTATGTGTATACAGATGCCGAACCTTTAGTAACGATCAAAACACCTGGGCAAACAACCAATCAATATAACTTTGATCTGTACGAAGAGGTAGCACCTATTAAGTATGAGGAAACGACTAATAAGTATGGTATTCAAGGAAATATTTATTATAACTTAGACAGATCATTATCTGGCAGTCAGACATTAGAAATAGTAATGTCAAATTCACCTGGAGCAACGTTTGATAATACCTCTAAGGAGCCGATCGGTGTTTTTTCATATGATGTAGATATCAACGGAAATGTGATTGCTGCTTCCAAACAAGCCTTAGCAAAAGACCAAGACTATACAATCGATGAAGACAATGCATACCGAGGTGCAGTTACGATTACAAATATGGATCAACAAAAAGCATATGCTTTATCCGTTGATCGTGCTTTAGCGTTGGAGAGTGTTTCCAATTATTCCTATAGTTTTTACAATAATTATCCGACGACTAAATTAGGTTCAGTCAGTTTAAATCGGTCAACTGCGCAATATGGCGGGCTTGAATTTACCGCAAAAACCAGTAAAGATCAAAAATCTTTAAAAGAAGTTAATTTAGGTTCGTTACAAAGTGCTAATTTCCAAGCAAAAGGAAATTATTATGTCTATATTTACAATATCCCTACACAAACCAAAGTAGGAGAACAAATCGTTTTGGAAAGCAAAAATGGACAAAAAATCACTGAGTATCAATTTTCTGCTACTGATACAGAGTATCAAACAGTTCCGTTTACTGATTTTTTTGAGGTGAAACAAGAAGAGAACAAACTGATTTTAACAGCAACGAAAGACAGTGTGTTAAGACTAAAAGCGGAAAAGCTGATCATTCCTTTTGACCAAAAGGATATTGATATTACACTTAGCACACCTGTTGTAAATGGTGGCAAGGAAATAATGCTGGTCTCTGACCAATACCTTCAGCCAATTTCAATCATCAATCCTAATAATGTAGAGACGGCTTGGGGAAACGCCGATGCAAATGGTGCCTACTCTGGCGATACAACAATAGCGATTGAAGGAAGCGATAAAACACCAGTAAAGAATGCTGCAATCAAAATTGAACACCCGAATTACTTAAAACTAAGAATGCCAACAGGGGAGTACTCTGATTACAAACTAAATAGAGATTATACAATAACCTCGGTCGAAGGCGGGACATTGATCAAATTTACAACGCCTGTCACCCGTTCATTCAATCTGGATCTAGGTTTCAACTATATTCCAGACAGTTTAGCAAAAAGTAAAAGTATTCCTATTGATACGCTTGATGTAACACTAAGTGCCGATGACTATGAAGCGGTTCATACAACCGTTAGAACCGGTAGAAAGATGTATTCAGAGCGAACACTGCAAGGAAGTAAAAATCAATTTTTAGTAAACGCAAGAAATGATTCGTTTGATAACTTGAGCATCACAACTAAAATTCCTAATGGTGTAGACGTAGTTTTTGATATTTATGATGTCTCGAATGACCAAGTTGAATCGATTTATCCGCAGTATTGGGATCGAGGACAATATTTTGATAAACCATTAGCACCAACTAGTGAAGCGTATCCGACAATCACCTTCGATGAAGCTACGAATAGTTATAAATTTGATTTTGGTAAAACCTCAAAACGCTATATTGTTGAATACAAATATGCCAATGGCTGGATCGATACTAAGACAATCAATGTAACGGGAAGTGCTGTCGAACCATTATATGGTGATCAAGTAATGTCAGCGATCGTCGCCGTAAACAACGAAGGAGTAGAGATCTTATCAGCCAATCAAACGGCTCATGAGTCATTGAAAAACGTCACAAAAAATGAAATCAAAACTAAAAATATCAATAGCGGAACACGCAGTGTCAAAAATCCAACCTTCGATATTAAAACAAAAGGAAATACAAATGCTGGCATTGATTTAAATTCGATCGTGATCGAAGGAGTTCCGCAAGATGTTTATACAATTAAGCAAACAGCGACAGGTGCTCAAATCATTTTTGACGAGTACACGCTAACTGAAAATATCACGATTACGTACAATACAGTTTCCAAAAATGCTGGGCAAATTTCTACTGAAACAAGTATTAGCGCAGATAATTTAGAACAAATGACGGAAACCCGCAGAACAGTGACAACAACACCACTTGTTTTGAGATTCTCTGATGGAGATGCAGAAGGAATCGTTTATTTGGCTCAAGCGCAATTTCGTGCGTATAATGAGAAAGACCAAGCGATCAATATTCCTAATGTTTTATTTGAACTAGTCGACAATGTGACCCACAATCAAACGGAGTTTACTACAGATGAAAATGGCGAATACAAATTTGATGCAATCATGTCCGGCGAATATACGTTAAGAGCAACCGCTATACCAGTAGGTTATACGATTGCTGAGGAGTATCTTGAGGGCAAAGCCATTAAAGTGATGAAGGATACGAATTCGTTTGAAATTCCTCTTAAAGAAGTAGTAGATCACACTAGTGTCAGCGCCAAGGATTCAACGATCTATGTCGGAAGCCACTGGCAACCAGAGGATAATTTCACAGGAGCCACAGATCAAGAGGGCAAGCCAATGGCATTTGATCAAATCACAGTGGCTGGAACAGTAGACACTGAAAAAGTCGGAGAGTATGAAATCACGTATCGCAATCAAGACAAAGAAGCAAAAGCCATCGTTTTCGTTGTTGCTAATCAGGAAACGTTGTTTGTCAAAGATTCAACGATTTATGTAGGTGATTCATGGCAAGCCAAAGATAACTTTGTGTCAGCGACAGATGAGCATGGGGCAAGCATTCCGTTTGAAGAGATAACACCTTCTGGAACCGTTGATACAACAAAACCAGGCATCTATGAAATGACTTATCGCTTCAGCGGACAAACAGAAATTGCTAAAATTACTGTCTTACCAAACCAAACCAGTGTTCTCGGGAAAGATTCAACAATCTCTGTGGGGACAACTTGGACGCCAGCAGATAATTTTGTTGAAGCAACAGACAAAACAGGAAAACCTGTTGCTTTTGACCAAATCACTGTAACAGGAACAGTCGATACAAGTAAAGTTGGTGATTATGAAGTCACATACGAAAACCAAGGGCAAAAAGATCAAATAATTGTCCATGTTGTAGCTGTCAAAGCAACGCTTGCTGTCAAAGATTCTACCATCTATGTAGGAGATCCTTGGAAAGCTGCTGATAATTTTATATCAGCAACAGATGAAACAGGACAAACGATTTCAATTCAAACGATCACCGTAACAGGAACGGTCGATACAACAAAAGCAGGCGTCTATGAAGTGGTGTATGGATATGGCACCCTAAAGGAAACTGCTAAGGTTACAGTAAAAGCGGATCAATCAACCTTAGTTGTAAAGGACTCTACTATTTACGTAGGGGATGATTGGCAGAGTGTAGACAACTTTGTATCAGCAACTGATCGCGATGGTAAAGCCATTTCTTTTGAAGAGGTAGAAGTAACTGGAACTGTTGAGACGAAAGAAAAAGGTGAAAATCAAGTATCGTACACAATTCAAACAACTCAAAAAGCTGATCCAAGTAACACTAAAAAAGCGGTAAAAGCTCAAAAACAACGAACGGAAACAGCTAAAATCACAGTGCTTGAAAGAAATTCACCCAAACCAAATGAAACAAATAAGAAGCAAACGCATCTTTCTAAACAAAACAAGCAAGGGCATCTACCTAAAGCTGGTGAAAAAGACAATCACTATGTTCGTTTGATTGGATTGTTAGCTCTATCCATCACAATGATTGGCGTGATTCGATCAAGAAAACGGAGAACAGATTAGCTGAACGATATAGAGAATCGGGGCTGGGCCAAAAGTAGTGTTTAATCTACTTTTGGCTCATCCCTCTATTCGATTCTATCAGTATTAGGAGGTACAAGAAGAGATGACAAACAAACCGTTGATATTCGGTACAGCATTACTATTTTCGTCAGCGCTTTTTTTTCATGTTGATCCATTTTATGGAGAAGAAGCAACAACGCCTGGAAAATATAAAATGACATACGAAGTAGATGGAAAAGTCGAAACAGCTACGATCGAAGTGAAAGAAAATCAGACGGAGCTTTTACTAAAGGACATTATTATTAGGCAAAACGACCAATGGTCTCCTTTAGACAATGTCGTTTCATTGAAAGGTAAGGATGGCGAACCGTTAGATTTAAAACAAGTGACGATCAAGCACAATGTGAATACCCGAGAACCTGGGCGTTACTTTGTAAAGTTTTCCTACGATAACTATGTTTCTATCGCTAACGTATCAGTCAATCAGTTTACCCATTCTGAGCAGAAAAAAAGAGTAGTACAGCGCTATTTGCCAATTGAAACTCAAACGAAAATCATGCTGAATGATGAATTGTTAAAAAATCAACCTGTTAAGCAAAAGATGAACGTAAACACTTCCAGTGGAGGGGATCTGCCAGGTGCCACGGAGTTTGGAAATATGTTGAGTTTCCTATCAGGAACACTTCTGTATGGAACAAGGAGAGTATAAATGGATTTCTTGTTATTAGATGATCGAGCAAATTTGAAACTGTCAATCATCCGAAAGTTAGAACAGAAATATTCGTTTTCAGAACGTAAGGATGTTTTATGTGAGGAATTGACTATCTCTCAGTATCTTTTAGAGCACAGCGTTCTGGAAATAAACGAGGATTTGAAAAGATTTGAATTGATCGAGGGGATGGAATTGCTTGAGCAAAATAATGAAATCATTCTTTTTCAAGACGCTCAAGTTTCATCAAGTGTTGTTGAGGAAAAATATTTAAAGTTTTCTCTGGAATTTACACTATTGCAAACGATATTTTTCAATCAATTTACTTCGATCAAAAAATACGGAGAAAAGCATGGGATGAGCCGGACTGTTGTGTACAAAATTGTTGATAGAATCCGGAAAGAGCTAGTACAATATGATATAAAATTATCTAAAACATTTCAACTAGTGGGCAATGAGATGAAGATTCGTCAGTATTTTAACATGCTCTACTATCGAATATATAAAGATTCGGACGAATTATACAATCAATCGGATATCTTATCTGTCAATGAATTACTTGTTGCTACTAAACGCTATTGTGAAGAAGTAAATACTTTTTATCTTTTTAAACATTATTTGTTTGTTATGTTAGAAAGAGCGAGGAGAAAACCCAACTACTTTTTATCTAGTAAGTTTCAGTCAGCTGATTTTGATGAAGAAAAAGGATTATACCAAACGATCGCTCAATGGAGTCAGCAAACACTAAATGGAACGAATCGTGAAAGAGAAGTTGAAGTGAGGGGGATTCTTAGCCAGTTGTCCGTACATCGAATTGAGCTTTGCACTCTTGAAAATGAGGTAGTTAAAACATATCGAAAGCAATTAGAGCAGCAATTTCTTAAGTATCCACAGCTGAAATTAAGCGGATCTGAGTTTTGTAACAGTGTGGATAAGGTAATCTATCAGCATTACTTTATTTCACCTTTGCTAGATATCACAATGCGCGTGATGGACTTAGAGTTTTTTCATGAACGTTATCCGATCATATTTGAAATTTGCCATACATTTATTTATCAATTGAAAGAGGAGGAATTTAGATTTAGTAAAAAATCCCTTTTTCTTAATTTACTACTGATTCTTTCTCAACAATATGATCAGGAAAGCGAGATGAATACGATTAATATTCATGTGAGTTTCACACATGGAGAAAAATATAATCAATTCATCCAAGCCCAGATTCAAATTTTTGATTCCTTTAGCATCAATTTTCAGCCAGTTATTCGTCCAGATACAGATCTAATCGTCTCTGACTATCTTCCCAAAACAACTTTTTCAGCACGAAGTCTGATCTGGCTCGCTCCGCCTAGAGCAAGTGACTGGCGAAATTTTGGCAATGAGATTGTGCAAATCAATAAAGCGTTACAGCTGAATAGGAATAGAAAGAAGAAATAGAAGGACTGAATAGAGAGAGCCAGAAATGAACTGCAAGTCAGTTTTATTTCTGGTTTTCTTTTTTATTTATGTAATCAGTATTTTTTCTGAAACTAAAGGGGTAGCAACTGGTTAAATCATCATAAAGGATGCGCTTTTTTTATAGATTGCATATTTTGCTTGAATGCTTCTTATGATAAACTGAAAGTGGTTGGATAAAAGTAAAGGAGAATCATAATGAGTCAAATGCACTATAATATGTTGTTGGGAAAAGAAGTAACAGTTGAATCAGAAAGGTACAAAATTAGCGGGATTATGGAGTTTCAACAAGGTAATTATACTTGGCGAGAATTCAAATTGATTGGAGAAGACCAAACTATTAAGTGGCTGAATATTGACAAAGATAACCCAGATGAGAGTTATAGTTTGTTTCAATCTGCAGCTGTTTTTTTTTAGTTTAAGTGCGCCGGAATATGAAGGCGAAAACTATGTATTGGCAGAAACTGGTACTGCAACCGTTCTTTCGGTTGAAGGTGATGTGGATGCGGAACTTCAAGAACGAATGACGTTTAAAGAATTCCATGGAAAAAGAGATGAACAAAAACTTTTAAGTTATGAAAAATGGTCAGATGAATCAGAATACAGTAGTGGAAAAATGATTTCAGCATCTCAAGTAGAGTATCATGGAGAATTAAATGAAAACAATCAGTCTGAAAAGAGAAAAGTTGAGTTGTCCGTGCTGAATAAACTGAAAAAAGGCCAGGAAGTAGCAATTGAAAAAGTTATTTATAGAATTGTCGGTTGGGCTAATTATCGACAGGGCAGCTATTCTTGGATTGAGTATCGCCTTTTATCTAGGTCTGGAAACAAGGAGCATTGGTTGGTCGTAGAACCTCAAGGAAATGAATATGTACTCAGCCTGTTCAAACAAGTTGCGAATAAAAAAGTCTCACTGAACGTGACAAACTCGCAAGCAAAATATAAGAATAAAACATATAACATTGAAGAAACTGGGAAGGCAATGGTTATACGTTCATCAGGTGATGTGGACTTTGATCCTAATGAAAGAGTGGAATTTACTGATTTCACTAATGAGAAGAAAGAAATTTTGTCGAAAGAACAGTGGTCAGATGGAGTCGAATATTCACATGGTCGAATCCTCTCAGATGCTGATTTTGATTTGTTAGAGATCTACAGTCCGCCGTTTTGGAAAAATGAGAAAGTAAAAAAGACAATAATGATCAGTTGTATTGCGGTGATCGCAGTATTCTTCTTTGCTTTGTCAGAAGGGTTCATCCGTTTTCCACAAGCAACAATTGAAAAGCAGATGAAAGGCTCTACGATGTATGAAGAAGTGACGAATGTTACGTTTAAAGATCCTAGCAAGACAAAATCAAAAATTTATAAGAGTGATTTATCTGTAGATCAAACGTGTGAAAATTTAATAGAACTAGACCCAGAACGAATTTTATATGTAACAACGGATAAAGAAAATATTGAACAAGGGGAAAAAATGATCCAAACGAAAAAGGAAACGGTTTTGATTTATATAGGGGATGATGGGGTGACCTATATCCAGGTTTTCCCGAATAAAGATTATCAAAATAGCTACAGCTCTTATCATGCAGGGAATCATAGTCGACTACGTTCATTTTATGTAAATAGCCGAAACTGGGGCAACAATAGAGAGACGAGCAGTCAACCCAAAGTATATTCAGATGGAGTGATCGAACGGTCAATCGACACTTCTTATTATAGTGGAAATGTAGCCTCAGCAAGACAAAACAGTATTAATGCACGAAAGCAAGATGGTGGAGGCACTGGCTTTGGCAAATAATTTAAAAAAACATAATTTTAATGGAACTCATGTTTTAGCTGAATTTTATGGCGTAAGTTTTCCGTTATTTGATCGTAAAGAACTGGAAACGGTCGTTACTGAAGCTTGCATAGCTGGCAATGCTCACATCATTCAACAAGAGATAGCTGAATTTACCAATGGCGGTTATACGTTGTTTGCTTTACTGAAAGAATCACATCTATCTATCCATACTTACCCAGAACATCAGTCTATTTTTCTTGATGTGTTTACTTGTGGGAATGCGGACTCAAAAAAAGTGGTAGAAAAATTAACAGACTATTATCAACCAGATTCATTCTCGCTTCAAACGATTGAGCGAGGTGTAAGAAAGTAGTGAGGACAGGAAAGATGATAAAAATGGGAGGGGTATATGTTGTTAGAAAAAGATCAGCTTACAGGTAGTGATTTTAAAATTCGTCCACTACTTTTTACAACACTAATTATTTCAGGCTGTTCGATGATTTATGAATTAATCATAGGAAGCTTGGGTTCTTATTTGATGGGAAATAGTGTAGTTCAATTTTCATTGACAATAGGGATTTATCTGTTTGCAATGGGGGTAGGGAGTTACGGATCAAAATTTATTCATCGGCATTTATTTGATTATTTTGCGAGTTTAGAGGTTATTGTTGGATTATTAGGGAGTTTTTCAAGCATTATCCTTTTTCTATGTTATATCTATACGGATGTTTATTCAATCGTGATGTACGGCTTGACATTTGCCATTGGTTTTTTTGTGGGCTTGGAGATTCCTTTATTAGTAAGGATCATAGAGCAACATGATAAAGTGTTAAAGGATGAGTTGGCGAATCTTTTTGCCTTTGATTATATTGGCGGTTTGTTAGGCTCATTAGCTTTTCCGTTATTGTTATTACCTAAATTTGGTTATATCACGGTGGCATTTATTTCAGGGATTCTCAATATTCTGGCAGCAGCTGTGATCGTTTTTAAATACAATGAGCATTTGAAATGGAAAAAAAGTCTTAAAACGATGATCGTTGCTTCTTTGATTGTAATCATGTCTTTTATTTTATTCGGGAACCGTTTAACCAATTTTTTAGAAGGCGGATTATATGAAGATCAGATCGTATTTTCAAAGCAAACCTTGTATCAAAAAATTATTGTAACCAAACATAAAGATGATCTACGTTTATTTTTAGACGGAAATACACAGTTTTCCTCGATGGATGAAAAACGATATCATGAAGCGCTCGTTCATATTCCTATGGGATTGATGGATCAGCCTAAAAAAATATTACTGCTGGGAGCAGGAGATGGATTAGCAGCACGTGAGTTACTAAAATATCCTGCTATAGAAAAAATCACGCTTGTTGATTTAGACGAAGAGATGGTTGAATTATGTCGAACGGATCCAGCCATTTCAACATTGAATGAACGAGCATTGGATAATAAAAAAGTTGAACTTGTTTATGAAGATGCTTTTACTTTTTTAGAGAAAAATAAAGCGCAATACCAAGTTGTGATTGCTGACTTACCTGATCCTAATAATGAGTCATTGAATAAATTGTATACAACGAGTTTTTATCGTTTGATCAACAAAAGTTTGACAGAAGATGGAGTCATGGTAACACAATCAAACAGTCCATTGTTTACAGGAAATGCGTTTTGGTGTATCAATAAGACCCTTAAAGAAGAATTTCCTTATGTTGTACCATATCATCTTTACGTACCATCTTTTGGTGATTGGGGCTATAATTTAGCTTCAAAAAGAAAAATCGAACAAGAAAAAATTGAGCTGAAACAGCTAAAATTATCTTACCTAAATGAGCAAATGCTTCCGGTATTATTTAGTTTTGGTGAAGATGAAAAGAAGGATTTAGCGAAACTAGAAATCAATACGTTGTTTAAACCCAAATTATTTGAATACTACGATAGTGATACAAGTAAGTTGTGAGTGATATAAGGCTGTTTAGGAATAAAGAAATAGAGGATCCAAGAAAGTTTATACTAGAAGCATTATAGTAAATCAGTTCAGATACGAGGTTGGGACAGAAGTGTTTAACTCCGAGAAATAAGAAGGAATTCACGAAAATTGTTTTTCAAATTTTTGTGAATTTCAGCTTATTTCCGAAGGAGTTGCTTCTGCTCCCACCGTTTATTCGGATTCCTTGAGGCTGGGATGTAACTCATAGAGTTATGTCCCAGCCTCGTATTATTTTTGTTTTAGGAATAGATTAACTACTAAGAAGAGCTGAAATATTAGGTTTTATTGAATGACAAAAGAAGTGATTTCAGAAATAGGTGCATCTTTTTGATTACTTTTAAATCGTATTATATCCGAAAAATAGATTTTTTCCCCTGTTTTTGTTGTAAGTATCCCATGGGCCGAACCTTCTTTCCCGTGCGTTAAGATCGATTGGATTTCTAGCGTACTAAGCTCTGTTTGTTCTTTGACTACTGCAGCAATAAAGGCTTCTTTTCCCTCTAAAGGGGATTTGCCTGGAATAATCCAGCGAAGCGAGTCAGAAAGGACGGATTCAAGCAAGGGCTGATTTCCTGATGCTGCCGCAAGCAGATAATCTCGAATCAGTCTTCTTTTTGGTGCATTGTCGCAATTTAATGAGCAGATAACGGCAAAATCAGTTTTTGGACGTACGTTACTACTAGAATGATCTTGAAAAAATAAATTGTGATCAGTCAAGGATTGTTCCAAGATGCTGATTGCTTTAGGTCCCACACCATGCATCTTTCTAAGAGTCGTTTTTTCCAAATTGCTAACTTGTTCAAGCGTTGTCACCCCAATTGAATTAAGCGCATTGGTAGCAGGCTTACCGATATTTGGTATTTTAGTCATAATAATCTCCTTAATGCATCTGTTTATTTTTCTTTATTATATATCTAGAAGTGGGCGTTTGAAAATAATCATAAGCTATTATTTACGCCATAAATAAGAAACGGTCACAACGCTATTGACAATTTTTAGAAAACGTTTTATTATAAGACGTATTAAGACGTATTAGAAGGGGCGAGGAAATGGAAAAGTTAGAATCCAATGCATTAGCACCACTATATAAACAGTTGTATGAATCATTGCTATCTAAGGTGAAGACTGGTGAATACAAAGTCGGAGACAAGATTCCTTCTGAAGAACAATTAATGGGAATTTATGGTGTAAGCCGTGTAACTGTTCGAAATGCGATCAAACAATTGGTTGATGAAAATGTTTTGGTAAAAAGGCATGGTAAAGGAACGTTTGTTTCAATGCCTGCGTATGTTGAAAGTATGACAGCGGGCGGTAGTTTTACGGAATCGGGTCTACAAATGCAGAAGAAACCTGGAACAAAAGTAATTTCTATCGAAGAAAAACCAGCGAGTGGGCATGTTGCACAGGCTTTAGGAATCGAAAAAGGTGAGACGATCATTGCCATAGAACGCATTCGCTCATTGGACGGGATACCTGCAATTTTTGAAATCGATTATTTTAGACATGCTTTTGATTTTATGCTCGAGTTGAATTTGACCGATGAATCATTATTGGACGTTCTGCGAAATCATGGTGGTTTGATTGCGGCCTATTTTGACAATATTATTGAAATTGCTTTGGCAGATGAAAAAATAGCTGCTGGTTTAACCATTGAAGAAGAAGAACCATTAGTTAAGATCCATCAAACGGTTATAGACAATGAAAACCAAATTCTCTATTTCAATGAACAATATATTAGAAGCGAAGTGTATAAAGTAGCAATCCGCTCTTATAACAAATAAATAGCTGAGGTGAAACATATGAGAAAAATTTATATTGCGACTCACGGCGATTTTTCTAAAGGATTGAAACATTCTTTAGAAATGATTGCTGGAGATAGTGCAAAAGAAATAGAAACGTTTAGCTTATATCCTGGTGCCAGTGCAGCAGATTTTGCCAAACAATTAATGAAAGAGCTTTCTTCAAATAATGAGGATGAATACATCATTTTAGGCGATTTATTTGGTGCAAGTGTAGTCAATGCATTGTTGGAGACGACTTCTTTTGAACAGGTCACATTGTTGGCAGGGGTGAATTTGAATTTGGCACTAGAAATTCTTTTAGCTGGACCAAATAAATTAACGGATGAAGACCTAGAACAAATCATTCTGAATGCCCAACAAGGAATTCGCCGTGTCACAATCGAAAAACTAGAAAATGAAGAGTTTTAAGGAGGATGTAAGATGAGCAAAAAAGATGAATTTTTAGCGCTATTCAGTGAAAGAAAACCAATTATTGGTGTTATTCATTTGAAAGGGGTTACAGATGAAGAGGTTCTAGAGCGGGCAAAAAGAGAAATCGACATCTATGTAGAAAATGATGTTGATGGCATTCTTATGGAAAATTATTATGGAAATTATGAGCAATTAGAAGTGGCTATTCAATATATCAAATCATTAGGCTTAACAATTCCGATTGGTGTCAACGTTTTAAATGTTGATTCACTTGGATTTTATCTTGCAAATAAATATGACTTAGACTTTATGCAAATCGATTCAGTTGTTGGTCATGTGAAACCTCGAGACGAAGTTTCACTTAAGGCATTCTTTGACTTATACCGAAGTACCTGCAAAGCCAAATTGATTGGTGGTGTTCGTTTCAAGTATCAACCTATGTTATCTGAAAAGACAGTAGAAGAGGATTTACAACTTGCCACAGAACGTTGTGATGCGATTGCCGTGACAGAAAATGCCACAGGAGAAGAAACCTCTATGGCCAAAATCAAACTATTCCGTAAAGAATTACCTGATTTTCCTTTAATTGTCGCAGCTGGGGTAACAACTGAAAATGCAAAAGAGCAACTAGAAATTTGTGATGCGGCCATTGTGGGCAGCTATTTTAAGGATACTAGAAAAGATACTGGCGATGTCAGTGCAGAACATGTGGCAGATTTTATGCATGTGATAAAAGAATTGAGGAGTGAGTTAAATGATTAAAATGTTACGTGTAGACCATCGATTGATTCATGGGCAAGTTGGCTTTACTTGGACAAAGTTTTTAGATGCAGATTGTATCTTGATCGCAAGTGATGACTTAGTTAACGACGATTTAAAAATGAGTGCGATGAAAATGGCGAAACCATCAGGCGTCAAATTAGTGATGAAGACGATCGAGGACTCAGCCAAAGCCTTGAATTCTGGTGTGACAGATAAATATAAATTATTTATTTTATGTGAGTCAGTTGAAGATATGTACCAATTGGTGGAAAAAGTACCGACAATTCAAGAAATCAATCTAGGTGGAATGAAAAATGGCGCTGACCGTAAACAAGTATCAAAAGCTGTGCATCTATCCGAACAAGATATTGAAAGAATCAAGGAATTGATTGCAGAGGGAAAGAAACTAACGGTTCAATTAGTACCAGATGATCCTGCTGTGGCTATCGAAAAATTGTTATCGTAAAAGGGCGAAAATACTGAGGGGGAAAAAACATGGAAGTCACGTTTATGAGAGTATTTTTGATGTTTATCATTGCTTTATTTGCTTATCTGCATAGTTGGTTTGGGTCAACGATGTGGAATCGACCTATTGTGGTAGCACCGTTAGTGGGTTTAGCTTTAGGTGATATAGAGGCGGGGATTAAACTTGGTGCAACCTTAGAATTGGTCTTTATGGGCGCTTTTCCTGTCGGCGCCAGTAATCCACCTGATTTTGTTTCAGGCACGATTATTGCAACCGCCTATGTGATCATGAGTGGACAATCTGTGTCTAGTGCTGTTGTTTTAGCGGTGCCGATTGCAACGTTGGTTCTGTTGATCGATAATCTTCAAATGACCTTCCTACTAACGGGTGCAAGTCATTTAGCAGATAAAGAAGCGAGCAAAGGAAATATCAAAGGTGTTGAAAGAATCCAAATAATCGCTGGTATTGGCAATAAGATCTTACTAGCATTAATTGTAGCGTTAGGCTTTTATCTAGGGGTTCCTTTTATTGAAAAAGTTCTTTCTTACGTACCTGAATTTGTAACACATGGACTAGATATTGCTGCGGGGATTATTCCGGCTATTGGGTTTGCCATGCTCGCTCGAATGATGTTGACGAAAAAAATGATTGCGTTTCTTTTATTAGGTTTTCTATTAGCTGCCTACTTGAAGATCTCAATTGTTGGGATTGCATTGTTTGGTATCGTCGTAGTGTTGATTTATATGAATTTCAGCAATAACCAACCGAAGGAGGCATACGTAGATGACAACGAATTCTAAAGAAAAAACAAAGACGATTTCACCTGATTCAGTGATTACTAAACGAGATTTTTGGTCTGTTTTCTTCCGTTCATTGACATTGGATTCTTCCTGGAACTATGAACGGATGCAAAACTTGGCTTATGCCTTTGCGATGGCACCGATCATTCGTAGGCTATATAAAACACCTGAGGAACGAAAAGAAGCGTTAGAACGTCATTTAGAATTTATGTCTGTTACCCCTCATATCTCTACGTTGCTTTTCGGAATTTCTGGCGCAATGGAAGAAGAAAATAAAAAAAATGCCAAATTCAATCCAGCGAGTATCAACGCAGTGAAATCAAGTTTAATGGGGCCGATGTCTGGGATCGGAGATTCTTTTTTCTGGGGGACATTAAAAGTTATTGCTTCTGGAGTTGCTATTTCGTTAGCAAAAGAAGGCAATATTTTTGGGCCCATCGCATTCTTATTGATCATCAATGTTCCTCACTTTATTTTAAGATATATTTGTTTGGATAAAGGCTTTAAACTTGGTGCAAAATTCTTCAGTGATGTGGGTGATAGTGGCATCATCGAAAAAGTAACCAATGCAGCTTCTATTTTAGGACTGATGGTTATCGGCGGAATGACAGCTTCTAATGTGGTTTTTGAACTGACTGCTAAAGTTGGAAGTGGAAAAATAGCAGCACCGTTACAAGAATATGTCGATCAAATCATGTTAGGTTTTTTCCCTGCTTTGTTCTTCTTGATCATTTATTGGTTGTTAGGGAAAAAAGTCAAAACCACGACGTTACTTGTTGGTGTAATCGTCATTTCTATTCTCTTTGCGGCATTAGGTATTGCCTAAGTAAAGGAAAAATCAGCTGAGTAGAGCAATTGATGAGAATTGTCAATTATAGCTGGATTTGACTAATTTTTTTCAAAATGGTAGAGTAACACCTGAGGAAGGTGTTTCAAATGTACGTATTATATATTTCAACTCTTAGCTCCCTACAACTTATTTTTGATGAAGTGTTGTATGGAGCTTAATCGAAAAGCTTAAGAGCTTTTCTTATTCATCAGTAAATTTAGTATACTAAAAAAAATAGCACGTGTTTGCTATGTATTTAGTTTGCCTATTTACTGAAGAATATATAGATTAAAAAGGCCCTAGACATTTTGTCTATGGGTCTTTTTTGTATGTTCTTTAGTAAAAATCAATGAAACCACATGAAAGAGGAAAATAGAATGGAATTATTACAAGTCAAAGATTTAAGCTATGCAGTACCAGATAAACAGCTTTACGAAAACAGCTCGTTCACATTAAGAAGCAAGGAACATATGGGAATCGTCGGTAAAAACGGTGCTGGAAAAAGTACGTTATTGAAGATGCTTTTGGGAAATGTCTTACCAGATGAAGGCGCAATTACATGGAATCCAGCAGCGACATTAGGTTATTTAGACCAATATGTCGATATGGATCAATCCCTTACGATCAATGAATTTTTAAAATCAGCGTATCAAGAATTATTTGACACAGAAAAAGAGATGCTGAAACTGTACGAGACCTATGGAGAAACAGGCGACGATCAATTATTGACAAGAGCTGCAACCTATCAAGAACAATTAGAAATCAAAGGCTTGTATCAAGTCGAAAATGATATCAGTAAAGCTGTCACAGGACTTGGCATCAGCGATGGTGACGCGGATCAAACGTTGAGTGCTTTGAACCGTGGAGACCAAATCAAAGTTATTTTAGCAAAATTGCTATTGGAAAAACCGTCAGTCTTGATTTTAGATGAACCAACGAACTATTTGGATCAAGAACACATTGAATGGCTGACCGAGTACTTAAATGCTTTTGAAAATGCCTTTATCATTGTTTCCCACGATACTGATTTTTTAAGTAACATTGCAACCTGTATCTGTGATATTGATTTTGGCTCGATCAAAAAATATCACAGTAACTATACAGATTTCTTAAAACAAAAAGCGCATCTGGCTGAAGCGTATCAAAGTCAATTCGACGCGCAACAACGAAAAATCAAAGAGACCGAAGCCTTTATTCAGAAAAATATCGCTGGTATCAAAACAAAAATGGCGCAAGGTCGAAGAAAGCATTTGGAAAAGATGGATCGCTTGAAAGAACCTGAGAAGAAAGTGAAGTCTAATTTTTCTTTTAAATTAATGCCGCAAAGCTCACCCAATGTGATGACGATCGATGAACTTACTGTAGGGTACAAAGAACCATTGCTAACAGTACGTGATCTGCAAGTCAAAAAAGGGGAGAAAATCGTGATCACTGGCGCAGATGGTCTAGGTAAATCGACATTAGTGAAAACACTACTTTCAATGGTATCTGCAATTTCTGGAAAAGCTCAGTTCTCCCCTCAAGTTGTTGTGGGCTACCATTCACAAGAAATCGAATGGGAAAATACTGAATGGACACCGATCGAAGCGTTAGCGAATAAGTATACCAGACTGACTTATGAAGATGTCCGCCGCGAATTGGCAAAATGTGGCTTGAAACGGGAAATTGCTTCAAAAAATCTTTATATGTTGAGTGGTGGAGAGCAATCAAAAGTGAAGCTGTGCGATTTAACCATGCAGCCAAGTAATTTCCTGATCTTAGACGAACCGACCAATCATTTAGATGTTGATTCAAGAAAAGCCCTGCAAGATGCCTTAAAAGCTTTTAGAGGCAGTGTCTTATTGATTTCAAATGATGAACAGTTTTATTCAACAGTTGCCGATCATGTTTATACAGTTGCTGACAAGCATCTGATTAGACAATGAGGTGAGTTTGGATGAATGTAACAAGATTGAAAGAGTGTTTGGTCTATCAGCTTCCGATGAGAGAATCAGAAGGACTACAAATACCTGAAAATCAGCTGGCTGACCGGATTTTGATTATTGGAAGTGGAAATTTAGAATGTATGGTTGCGATAGAATTAGCTGAGCAAGGAAAAGAAGTGACTATTTTAGAAAATTCTGATGAAATTTTGTCAGATTGTTTCGCTTCAGCAAAACGAGTTGAACTGATGAAAAAGCTGGAGCAGCTGGTTGTCACAGTCGTTTTAGAAACTACTTTGATTGCGGTTAAGGAAAATCAGGTTTGTCTTTGTAATCAAGAAGGATTTGAATGGTTTCTTACAGTCGATACTATCATTGTTTCAAAAAACTATGAATATTTTCAAAATCGTTTATAGTTAAAGAAATAAAGTACAAAGGAGAACAATGATGTTTATAACAATCGATCAAGCTGATTTTCAACAAGTAGTAGAAACCTGGAATCAAGGGTTTAGTGATTACCTGTTACCAATTCATGTCGATCAAGCTACGTTGGAACACAGAATCCAGTCGCTGAGTCTTTCAAAAAATCTTTCAGCCGTCTTTTCTATTGATGGTGAATTCGCTGGTATCATCCTTTTAGGGATTCAAACCTTTCAGCAGACCAAAGTGATGTGGGTTGGCGGGATGGCTGTGATCCCTAAATATCGCAGAAATAAAGTGGCCTCTAAATTGATTGATTATGCAGAACGCTTGGCGAGGGAAAATCAATGTGATCACCTGATTCTTGAAGTGATTGCAACGAATGAACGTGCACGAAAATTATATGAAGCAAAAGGCTTGAGCGTTGTGAATGAGCTGGCAGTTGGTTCAGTTGATTTGCTTGTGCCAGCAAAAGCCGCAAGTACCATTTATTTTCAACCTATTACATCAAAAGAACAAGCAATGACTGAAAAGCAATGGACACCTTGGCAAAACCGTTCTATTTTTTTAGATCAAAATTATGCGATCTATCAAAATGAGTCAAGAATTGGCTCAATTAGTTTTAATTTAGCAGAGGAAGCTTCGGGTAAAGGAGTAACGCTCAAACAGGTCCAGCTTTTCAAAGAGCAGCATCTGCCATTAATGATGGATATCTTGCTAACTTTAAAAGAACAAGAAAATAGTGTTACTGTTAAACTAAACAACTTTGACATGGCAACTCCTGAATATCGTGAGTTACAAAAAATCGGTGTGACCTTACAGCTTACCCAATTTCAATTAGCTAAACAGCTAAACAGAAATAATGGTTAACCGCTCTAAAGATAAACTCTGCCACATTCATTGACTAAACATGAATGTGGTAGAGTTTTTTACATATATGCTGTTAAATCAACATGCAACGCTTCGTTGCGAGTGGCATTACTGTATAATAAAGGAAAGCAACGCATTTATGCGGCAAGAACGCTAGACGTTTAAAAGGGAGTGGATTATAGTGACTGTAGAAATTGGCAAACAAATCAAAAAGTTCCGTCAAGAACAAGGAATCTCGCAACAGGAATTAGCAGACTACTTGAACATTTCGCGTCAAACGATTTCTAAATGGGAGCTAGGAAAAAGTCTTCCGGATTTGGAAAATGTCGTAAGACTTTCTGAGTATTTCAAAATCAGTGTGGATGTTCTCTTAGGACGTAAAAAGCCTGGTTTCTTTAGAGGCTTGTTCGATGGAAAGGAAAGAAGGCAAAGCCAGATGGAGCAGAATAAAGAAGAAAAAAATGTGACGGCATTCTACAGTGCCTATGCTCAAGATATCCGACCGCTATTTTTAGAAGAAAAACGAGTAAATACATTCATTAAAATCGAAGAAGAGATCTTCCCAAAAGCAACATTTTCAAAAATGATGGGGTACGCCAACTGTTTGTGTCGTTTTAATAACGAGACTGTTTCAATCGATCAAATCGGAACGTTTAAACTTGCTGTTAATATTCCTGTAGAGCAGCAGATTGCTAGTTTTCCGTTGACTGATATTGTAGAGATCAACCTCCAGTTTGGAAAATATTTTCGAAATGTTGGTGGAAACTTTGTGACATTGATTGATATTGTAACGAAAGATCAGAGCTTTTACTTTTGGGTTGAATCGTTAAACGTTGCTCATGCGATTTGGCACCATGAGCTATTTTCTTCAGTACAGATCAGCATAAATGAAGTATTTCAAAAAGCCTTAGAGTTAGAAAATGAAGAAGCAGCTGTTGAGGCAATTCGTGATAATGGGGAAAATATTCCATTGTTTTACGGTCAAGGGAATGATGGTGTTCGTAGTTAAAGCTAATGTTATTCTGTTTGAATGTTTTAAGTGATGGATAAAGCTTGGTTTGGTGTCGTGAGCAGCGTATTAAAAAAAATAAACTTTGAAAAAGTTGATGTGCAAGTATAAACTATTACAACATAGATTACCTAAAAAGAAAATTGACTGATAATGTCTTCGATTGAATAATGAAGGCATTACCAGTCAATTTTTTTATAGAACAATTGTGTATCTCAATTTAGTTAAGTTTAGCTTTTATTATTTGATCCGATACATTCCGTTTCCTTCATGGGTCATTTGATGATTTTCAATATACTTTGTAATATTTGCATCTTTGTCTACAATAACTTATCTTTTTTCAGGAATAACCTTATCACTGGATCTAAACAATACTTTTTTCCTCTAAAATAAGAGGAAAAAGTACTCCTTGACACACTATACTATGTAATGTATAGTAATACGTGTCAGGAGGTATACTATGGATTCACAATTAAAAAAAGGCTTATTGGAATACTGTATCTTAGCCATTTTAAAAAAATCTGATTCCTATGGCTATCAAATCATCAAAGATTTATCAAATGTAATAACAATTTCAGAATCAACATTATATCCAATTTTAAAGCGGTTAGAAACAAAAGAAGAGGTAGAAACATACTCGCTAGAACACAATAGTCGTTTAAGAAAATATTATCGTATTACAGAGATTGGCAGAGAGAAGATCAAAGAATTTATTCAAGATTGGGATGAAGTAATGAAGGTGTATTATTTTATTGAAATGGGGGAGAAAAATGAATAAGCAGGAATTTTTATATCAGTTAAAAGAAGGGTTAATTCGCTTAGATGAATCAGAAAGAGATCAATTCGTACTTTACTATGATGAACTAATCGAAGATTATATAGAAGATGGTGAAAGCGAAGAGGAAGCAGTGAAAAAATTAGGAAAGCCAGCGATTGTAGCAAGTAAGATTTTAGAAGAAGCCTTTGAAGAAGGAAACTTTCAACCGAAAAAACGTACGAATCCGTTGATGGTTGGATTGTTGATTCTGGGTTTTCCACTTTGGGGTAGTTTATTATTAGCGTTGATTGCAGTTATCCTTGCTGCGTACATTGTTATTTGGTGTCTGCCTTTTTCAACAGGACTTTTTGCAGTAGTGGGTTTAGCTGTTTCCGTCTTTAGTTCGGTTGCTAGTATTTTTGCACTGCAAGATGGTGTCTTTATTGCAGTGACGCAGCTAGGTGTGAGTATTTTAGTATTAGGATTAGCTATTCTTAGCGGTATAGCGACGCTTAACATGGCAAACTATGTTATCAAAATTTCAAGAAGTTTTTCAAATACAGTATCTCGTTTAATTCAAAATAAGGGGTTGTTATCATGACAAATAAAAAGATGCTATTCAGAGTAGGCGTTGGTTTGACCATTATTGGGTTAATTATTACGTTAGCGGGTTTTTCGATGGCTGGTGGACAACTTGAAAAATATCGGGAGGATGGCCCGCATTCTTGGTATCGGACCATTCAATTTAACTAAAGAGATAGAAACATTCGACAGAAAAAAAATCTGACAATGTTTCTATTTTTATTTAAGAAAGAGCATCAGTAGCTAGCTCTTAAGCACTACTAAAATATCAGCCTTTGTACCGATAAAATATAAAATAGGCTTTGTTATAATTAAACCTAAGAGATAAAACAAAAGTAAGCAGTGTTTTAGTAGCGGGGGTGAGAAATATCGACGGGTTGGTTAAAAACAAGCAAATGAATACTCATGGAATTGATCTAATCAAATATGCTGCAGCAATTTTAGTTATTTGTTTTCATTGTGAACGTGTCTTTGATGACCCGGTAATCAATCATCTGTTTAAGAATGTGTTGTGCCGATTTGCAGTACCATATTTCTTGATTGCGACGAGCTACTTTGTTAGAAGAGGACAGCAGCAATCACCCGGTTACATAAAGCGTTATATAAAATCACTGGCGAAATCCTATTTATTTTGGAGCCTTGTTTACTTACCGATTGGATTGATGTGGATTCAGCAAAATTATTCCCTTAGTCCAGTATTATATCCGGTCGCTTTAATAGTTGGTGTCTTTTATACTGGAACTTATTATCATCTTTGGTATATTCCCGCAGCGATTTTTGGCATTATATGTGTTCAGTGGTTGCTTAAAAAGACAGGTTATATCACCATCTTTAGTCTAGCGACCTTACTATACGGTTTTGGTTCATTGGAAACCTATTATGCTTATATCGGCAACGCGCAGTTGAAAGCTTTTTTTGATCAGTATATGAGTCTTTTTATTACAACGCGTAACGGTTTATTTTTCGCCTTAATATTTGTGGTCATTGGATTCTTTTTGTGGGATTATCGAGAAAAAATCATTCGCGCCCAAAAATATTTAGGGATACTTGTAGTATTTACAGGAGTTCTGCTAGTAATTGAAGGAATGATCGTGTATTCAAATGTTGGGATCGATAAGAATTTTATGTGGATGTTAATTCCATTTACGAGCTGTCTGTTTTGCTGGAGTTTGTTTATACAAGTAGATGAAAAAATCGATGTAAAACGATTGAGAGATTTAGGAAAATACTATTTCTTTATTCATCCGTGGTGCATCTTGTGGACAGCTAGTCTGGTCAATAGTTACGATTTTTTTGCTAACACTTGGCTGCAGTTGATCGTGACGTTGATTGCGACTCATTTACTGAGCTCGCTTGTGATTACATTGACTCAGCAGTTACCATACTATTACTTTGATTTACAGCTTATGCTGAAAGTAAATAGTGTATACATCCAGAAACTTATTTAGACACTGAAAGCAGGATGAAAAAACAAAGTTGAGACAAAACGTTGTTGGTTTTGCCTCAACTTTATTTTTTGGGCTAAGTAAGGTGAACGCCTTTATCTACGTAAATAATATCTCCTACGATACCGGCAGCTAATTCACTGACTAAAAAGGCACACGTATTGCCGACTTCTTCGATTGTGACACCCGCTTTATCAGGAGTCCTGTCTTCTGACAATTTGATCAATTGATCGTAATCTTTTACGCCAGTTACCGCAAGTGTTTTAATCGCACCAGCTGAAATGCCATTCACACGGATTTTATCTACTGCAAATTCATAAGCTAAATATTTCACAGCAGTCTCTAAAGAAGCCTTGGCAATTCCCATCATGTTGTAATTAGGAATCGCTCTTTCAGAACCTAGGTAAGTCATCGTAACGATACCTGAACCTGGATTCAACATTGGTTTGGCATAATGTGCGACCGCTAAAAGAGAATAGCTGCTGATATCTTGGGCTAATAAATAACCAGCACGAGTGATATCACTGACATTCCCATCTAATTCTTCCTTATTTGCAAAGGCAATAGCGTGGACTAAGCCATCGATCTTGTCGAATTTTTCTTGGATCGTTTGGAACGCTTGGGCAATCGATTCGTCCGATGCTACGTCGCATTCAACGAGTAAATCAGTTGGTTCAGCTAATTTTAATAATTGTTTTTTCATGCGTTCATTTTGGTAAGTGTAGATAATATCAGCACCTTGCTCCTTCAACGCTTTGGCACATCCCCAAGCAATACTTCTTTTGTTTGCTACGCCCATTACGACGACTTTTTTATTTTTTAGAAACATCTGATTTTTCCCCTTTTATAATTATTTTAGTGTGTGAAAAGGTCTCACATCTTAATAAAATCTAAATATCTGATTTTATTTAAGTTGACGGATAAAATTGCAACTGGTATTATCTGTTTGAGAATGATAAAAAAATTCTCTAATCAATAAACAACACTCGTACAGACATTTTATCGGATGTCTGAATTATTAACCAAAATACTTTGAAAGTCAAACTATTTTACTTAAATTTAAACAAAAAAGTGTTGTTTAAGCAAGTATTTTTTAATTTGATAATCAAAACAATAGCGGAGGTGCACGATGAAACGAGTTGTAATAACAGGAATGGGAGCGGTGACTCCTTTAGGAAATACGGTAAAAGAGTATTGGCAAAATCTAGTCAATGGAACATTAGGAATCGCTAAAATTACAAAATTTGATTCTGAAGATACTGGTGTTGCACTTGCAGGCGAAGTAAAAGATTTTGATCCAAGCGAAGTGCTAGAGCGTAAAGAGCAAAAACGGATGGATTTATTTTCTCAATATGGCGTTGTGGCTGCAATGGAAGCCTGGAAAATGAGCGGCTTAACATCAGAAACCATTGATCCTAAACGTTTTGGCGTGATCGTAGGTAGCGGCATTGGTGGAATGACCACGTTACAAGATCAAGTCAGAGTGATGGATAAAAAAGGCGCTAAACGAGTGACACCGTTTTTTGTTCCGATGGTGATCGCAAATATGGCTTCAGGAAATATTTCAATCAAACTAGGTGCAAAAGGACCTTCTCAAACAATCGTTACAGCCTGTGCATCAGCAACTAATGCCATCGGCGAAGCATTCCGTACCATCAAATACGGATTGGCTGATATGATGATCACTGGTGGAACGGAAGCGACGATTTGTGAAATCGGTATAGCTGGTTTTGCTGCCTTGAGTGCGTTGAATACGACAGAAGATCCAGCAAGAGCGTCGATTCCATTTGATAAGGAAAGACACGGTTTTGTGATGGGTGAAGGTGCTGGTATGTTAATGTTAGAAGAACTTGAGCATGCGCAAAAACGTGGTGCGACGATCTTAGGAGAAATCGTAGGTTACGGCAGTAATTGTGATGCTAGTCATATGACAGCACCGTTAAAAGACGGTAGTGGCGCAGCAGATGCTATTGAATTGGCTTTAGCAGAAGCGGCGATCGATGCGTCTGCTGTAGGATATGTCAATGCGCATGGGACATCAACGCCTGCCAATGATGCGGCTGAAACTGCTGCGTTAAAACGGGTGTTTGGAGAGCGTGCTTATGATATTCCAATCTCAAGCACGAAAAGCATGACAGGGCACCTTTTAGGAGCTGCTGGTGGTATTGAAGCGATTGCTTGTGTGAAAACATTACAAGAAGGTGTTGCCCATCCGACAGTCGGTTATCAAGTAGAGGATCCAGAGTGTGATTTAGATTATGTAACAGAAGGCTCACGCCCCGTACAAGCAGAATATGCAATCAGCAATTCATTTGGCTTTGGCGGACATAACGGCGTTATTTGTATGAAGAAATGGGAGGAAAACTAACAATGACAAGATTAATGAATGCAACAGAAATTATGGAAATGATTCCAAACCGTTACCCAATTTGTTTTATCGATTATGTGGATGAAATCATTCCAGAGAAAAAAATCATCGCTACAAAAAACGTAACGATCAATGAAGAATTTTTCCAAGGACACTTCCCTGGAAACCCAACAATGCCAGGTGTTTTGATTATTGAAGCATTAGCTCAAGTTGGTTCGATCTTGATTTTGAAAATGGAACAGTTTAACGGAGAAACAGCTTATATCGGTGGAATCAATAAAGCAAAATTCCGTCAAAAAGTCGTTCCAGGAGATGTGTTGAAACTACATTTTGAAATCGTGAAAATTAGAGACTACGTTGGAATTGGGAAAGCGACAGCTTTTGTCGAAGATAAAAAAGTTTGTGAATGTGAATTGACTTTTATTGTGGGTAGATAATTAAGTGAATAACGAAAAAGCCGAAAAGGATCTTATTCCTCTCGGCTTTTTTTACTTTAGTGGTGCAATTCATACAATTTTAACGCTAATTGCAATGCGAAGGTATTTTTCTCCTGCTCTAAATCTACTGGCAGCAGAGCTTTGATTTTTTCAATCCGGTAAAGCAGTGTATTTCGATGAATAAATAAGGCTCTAGAAGTCGTAGCGATATTTAGATGATGAGCCAGATATGTCTTTAAGGTTGGGGTAAAACTCGTTTTATTTTGCTTATCGTAAGTCAACAGCGTGTTTAAATAATGTGTATAGAATTTTTTTCCTTGTTCTTTTGAAATTGAATCTACTAAAAAAGAATCAAAGTAGAAATCATTGAAAAAATAAATTTTCTCTTCTTTAGAGTCATCCTCAAGTAATTGGATGACTTTTTTTGCTTCCTCAAAACTTTGTGATAACTCGAGAATCGGTAATGTTGAACCAATGGTGCAAAAGATTTCTCGTTCAGCTTGTCCTTGTTGTTCTAAATACATACGAATCCGCTCGGCAGTATCAGAAACTTCATTGTGTGTTTTCAAGATGCTTAATTTTGGATCGGTGCCAAGCAACATCACTAACTGGTTTTTTCTGCTAAACAAATGAAGTTGAGGAAAACGATTAGTTGTGTAAGTTGTCAGCGATGATAGTAAGCTTTTCATTAGCCGATCTTCAGATTGCTTCTTTTTCATCAAAGAATCGGATTCGTGACCGAATGTTTGAATTGATAAAATCAAAACTGTATAGTTCAAGCTTGGATCAATCGTTGTATCATAAGCAGCTAAAGCCTCTAAATCTTTGATTTGTCCTGATAATAATTGATCGAAGAAATCACGACGAATGCGATTTTCCGTTCGCTCAATCTCAAAAAGGCGCATTTGCTCTAGTGCAAATGCCATCGAACCATTTTCTAAAGCAACATAATCAAGGTCCGTCAAAGGGTGATCTATTTGGTAAACCAGAATGAAACCATAATGGATCGTATCAAAGTAAACAGGCATAATCACGCAAGGATATTCTTGCTTATCAAAAAAGATTCCTCGAGTGATTGGTTTTTGTATCCGCTCAAAATCCGTGGGTAAATCAGTAAAAATCTGAACTGGGAAGGTAAAAGTGTCGCCAGTCTTTTTGAGAGATTCTTGAATCAAAGGTTGTTCAGGGTCACTGACAGCTGCAACTGACCAGTCTGTATCAACCAACACAACAGGATTATCGACCATCTTTGCTAAACCTAAAGCAATTTTTTTCATACCGCCACCGTGTAGTGAGATTTCAAAAAATTGTGAATGGATATCTAAAGAAGCCTGATTCAATTCATTCATCCGACCAGAAATTTCTGCCATAACAATGTTCATGATTTTTGAAAATGCGATCCCATAAGGAATTTCAATGAGCGGTAAAGCAAGATCATCGGCTAATTTTCGCATAGATTCAGGAATTCCTTTTAAGTAGATATGTGGTTTGATACAAATTGCAGAACAATTGATTTCTTTAAATCGTTGAATAAATCGCCTTTGTATGTCTTCACTTTCACTAAAAAAATACCCAGAAGTAATCAGCAATTCACCAGTTGACAACCAGTCTGAAGCGTCTGGATTATCTAAAATATTGACGCCAGTGATTTTATTTTCAAGTCCCTTTGCACCAGCGACAAGTTGGAATGATTTGAACGGAGCAAGTTGCAGGAAGTTTTTGACCGTTAGCATGATACACCATCTTTCTAGCTCATAATCTTGTTTTATTAACTATACGACAATTGGTTAAAGTGTACAACTGGAAAAGAAAATATTCAGCTACTCTATCTGTATATGAAAAGGCTTTCTTGTTGTAAATTTAATAGTGTAAAGAAGACAAACGACTAAGGAAGTGAGTAAGATGCGAACGTACCAATCCTTGTCAGGGTCTCGAAATTTCTTGTATGAGATTCAAAATCAATCATGGAAAGGAGAAGTGCATAGTACTTTTAAGCAAACTATAAATATAAAGTGTGAGTCTGGAAAATTATACACGATAGCAACAGCTGAATTAGATAATGCGCCCAATACTTTGAGGGTAACAGATTTTTTTAACAATCGACCTCGGGTGAGTGAAAAGACACCTGTTTTTTCAAGAAATGGACAATTAGTGATTGGCAGTATTGCTACAATCGAAGCCCAAAGTGCTAGTGAATGGCAGTACCCAAAAGTTGAATTTCCAAGGAAACAAGAGTATTCAAGAATTACTGAACGTTTGAAACAGCTAGAACAGTGGTTAAACCATTTGGAAAGTAAAGGTGGCTACTTACTAAATCAAACACAGGCCACCGCATACGAGAAAATGATTCATAGGATGCTTCAGAAAGAATCAGCACAATTGTTGATTTACCTGAAGGAGAAACAATTATTTCAGGCGAGGCAACAGCTAAACCGAGTGATCGGTTTAGGCCCAGGTTTAACGCCATCTGGGGATGATTTTCTAGTCGGATTAGCTCTTATTTTTACAACAGTTAATTATCCGTATCATTCATTAAAACAGTGGTTGTACAATAGTCGAGATGAGTTAAAAAAAAGAACGAATATTATCAGCTTTTCGACCTTAGATTGGGCAATCAAAGGCGTGTCACGAGAACGAATCGGATCATTTTTAAACGAATTATTTTCTGGAGAAGATGAAGAGCTTTTAAAAGAAAAAATGCTAGCGGTTTTGGCAATCGGTTCAACATCTGGCGGAGATATGCTGACAGGAATGTTAGCTGGGATAAAATTGACGCTGGATTTGCTTTGAAACACAGAGAATAAAAAGAACTGATGTTGAAAAGTACAAGGTGGAGCAAAGCGGAACGTTGTTACCGTGTGTTATCTAGCTACATGCGCTAACTCCGACAGGAAACAGATAAAAATAGTTTGCGGTAAAAAGCACCACAATCGTTTTTTCCTATTTTTCAGTCGGAGTTAAACGAGCTCATTACGCTTTTGCTTTGAAACACAGAGAATAAAAAGAACTGATGTTGAAAAGTACAAGGTGTAGCAAAGCGGAACGTTGTTACCGTGTGTTATCTAGCTACATGGGCTAGCTCTTCGGAAAAAAGATAAAAATGGAGTGAGACAAAAAGCGTCTCAATCAATTTTTCCTATTTTTCAGTCAGAGCTGGACGAGCCCATTACGCTTTTATATTATCTAGCTACACAGGCTAGTCTCTCGGAAAAAAGATAAATAATAAATGAGGCAAGAAGCACCTCAGTTATTATTTCCTATTTTTCAGTCGAGACTAAGCGAGCATGTTACGCTTTTATATTAAGGAGGAACCCCCATGACAATCAGTATCAAAATTCAACCCAATACCTACATTGATTCGGTATCATTAATGGCTTTATCAACAAAAGCGAATCAGTTAGCAGGTGTTGATCAAGCAATTATTGCAATGGCAACAGAGATGAATAAAGAAGTGATGAAAAATGTTGGCTTATATACAGATGAAATTGCCCACGCTCAAACGAGCGATTTAATTATCGCTTTAGATGCTAAAGACGAACAGGATTCAGTCGAATTGATTCGAAAAATCGAAACGCTGATGACAGAGAAAAAAGAAAAGTCTTCTAATCAAACGACTGAAAGCTATACCACGATCGAAACAGCAAAAAAGGCTATTCCGGAAGCAAATTTGGCTGTCATTTCTGTCAATGGACAATATGCCGCTCGTGAAGCAAGAAAAGCATTGAATAATGACCTACATGTAATGATGTTTAGTGACAACGTGAGTGTAGAAGAAGAAATCGAGTTAAAAGATTTAGCCCATGAAAAAGGCTTACTAATGATGGGACCAGATTGTGGAACGGCAATCATCAATAATGTTGGCTTATGTTTTGCGAATAATGTTCGCAAAGGGAGCATAGGGATTATTGGCGCTTCTGGAACAGGGAGTCAAGAAATCAGTGTTCGAATCCACGAGTTTGGCGAAGGCGTTTCTCAATTGATTGGGACCGGCGGACGAGATCTCAGTGAAGCGGTTGGTGGAAAAATGATGCTAGATGCAATTGATGCTCTAGAAGCAGATGAAGAGACCAAAGTGATTGTTTTGATTTCTAAACCACCAGCAAAAGTAGTGGAAGAAAAAATTCTTGCGAGAGTCAGAAAGGCGAATAAACCTATTGTTATCTGGTTCATTGGGAGTGAAACGAGAGAAAATGAAGACGGCATCTATTTTGAAAAAATGTCTAAAGCAGCGGCCTTGAGGGCTGTGACCTTAGCTGGTATCGAGCAAAATAGTTTAGATGTCCATCCCTTAAATCTACCTTTGATCGATGAAGTTCGGGGGAAATTAAATTCAGAACAAAAATACATTCGTGGGTTATTCACAGGTGGAACCCTCTGTGATGAAGCGATGTTTACTGCGAAAGAACGCTTTTCTGACGTGTATAGCAACATCGCAACTGATCAAGAACATCTTTTGCATTTCGGTGACGCAAGTAAAGCACACACTTTTATCGATTTTGGCGCAGATGAATTCACTAACGGTAAACCTCATCCAATGATCGATCCATCTAATCGAATCGCTCGTTTTACAGAAGAAGCAGAAGATCCCACAGTCGGCGTGATTCTAATGGACTTTGTATTAGGATATGGCGCTCATCAAGATCCAGTCGGTGTAATGGTGCCAGCGATGAAAGCAGCAAAGGAAAAAGCCGCTTCACTGGGGCGTCATTTGGAAATTATTGGGTATGTCTTAGGCACAGATTTAGATAAACAAAATATCAATGAACAAGTTGAAAAACTGACGTCGATCGGTGCAACCTATGCCAGCAGCAGCCAAAATGCTGGTTTGCTAGCAAGAGAATTTGTCGTGAAAGGAGCAGAACAATGAGCAAAATCACTGAACTATTTCAAGAAGAATCGGTTATTATCGACCTTGGTATTGAATCATTTCAAGAAGAATTAATCACACAACAGGTTAAAGCAACGTATTTAAATTGGGCCCCTCCCGGTCGAGGCAAAGCCAGTATTCTAGCTGCTTTAGAGAAAATTGAAACACCAGAAAATTTGGAAAAAATCAAAAAAGCGAATGAAGAGGCCGTACATCGTATCATTTCTTCTCAAATTTCGTTGATTGGCTATGATCAAGCAATTAATGTTGTACCAGGGATGACTAAAAATACGATTTTACATGCTGGACCGCCGATTACTTGGGACAAGATGAATGGTCCGATGAAAGGGGCTGTCAAAGGTGCATTGGTTTTTGAAGGGTTAGCGAAAGATTTGGATGATGCTGAAAAAGTTGCTGCATCAGGAGAAATCATATTCTCACCCTGCCATGAACATCAATGTGTCGGCTCAATGGCAGGTGTCACCTCTGCTTCTATGTATATGCATATCGTAGAAAATAAAACTTACGGCAATTTAGCTTTTACCAATTTAAGTGAACAGATGTCAAAAATCCTCAGAATGGGTGCCAATGATGAGAGTGTGATCGAACGCTTGATTTGGATGAGAGATGTTTTTGGTCCGATCTTACGTGATGCGATGAAATTGTGTACAGAAGGAATCGATTTAAAATATATGTTGGCTCAGGCTTTGCATATGGGAGATGAGTGTCATAACCGTAATAATGCAGGAACGACATTACTGATTCAAGCCTTGACACCTTATATCATTCAAACAGATCATTCTATTGAAGAAATGAAGGAAGTCTTTGATTTTGTCGCTAGTAGCGATTATTTCTCAGGACCTACGTGGATGGTAATGTGTAAAGCGGCTCTCGATTCGGCTGTTGGGATTCCATTTAGCACTGTGGTCACGACCATGGCTAGAAACGGAACGGAATTTGGGATTCATATTAGCGGTATCGAAGGAAATCCGTGGTTTGTTGGTCCATCTCAAAAGGTTATTGGCCCGATGTTTGCAGGATACAAACCAGAGGATGCAGGTCTTGATATCGGGGATAGTGCGATAACGGAAACTTATGGTATCGGAGGTTTTGCAATGGCAGCAGCGCCAGCGATCGTAGCATTAGTTGGCGGTACGATTGAAGATGCTTTACGTTTTTCTATGGAGATGCAAGGAATCACGACAGCGGAAAATCCGAATATCACGATTCCTACATTAGATTTTATGGGGATTCCATCAGGGATCGATAGCTTAAAAGTGATACAAACGAATACACTGCCGATCATTAATACCGCCATTGCCCATAAAGAAGCTGGGATCGGAATGATCGGAGCGGGTATCACTCATCCACCGATGGAAGCTTTTGAAAAAGCCATAATTGCGTTTAGTGAACAACTATAACAAGTAGAAAGGAGTAAAATCATGGATACAGTAAAAGTAGATCAAAGTCTGTTCGAAGCGATCAAATCGGGGCAAGTAGAACATATTCAGCGATTATTAAACGAAGGACATGATGTGCTGACGACTGATGAATTGGGACGTTCGCCATTAATGCTGGCGGTTCAGTGTAATCATTTGCCTGTGGTCAAAGCATTGCTGAGTTTTGGTGCAGATGTAAATCAGCGTGATAATACACTACTTACGCCGTTCATTTGTGCTGCTGCTAATGGATTTGATGACATCGTTAGTGAGATTATTCAATCAGGACGAGCGGATTTAGCCTCAGTCAATCGCTTTGGCGGAACAGCGTTGCTTCCATCCAGTGAAAAAGGCTATTTAAGAACAGTTCAGCTGTGCTTGGCCGCAGGTGTTCCAGTCAATCATGTCAATCGTTTAGGTTGGTCAGCATTGTTAGAAGCTGTGATTCTAGGAGATGGGGGATTCTTATATCAAGATGTGATCCGCGAACTCGTTCAGCAGCAAGCAGATATCGCTCAGGTAGACGATACTGGTAAAAATGCTCTGGATTATGCGAAAGTAACAGCTGATGAAGCGTTGGTTGCAATACTAGAGAAACAAGAAGTCGAGGAATCAATCTTTCGTGAGGTACGAAGCTTTTTGAGAAAAGGAGAATTGAACCGGGCTCTTAAGACACTGGCAGCACAAGATCAAACTAATCTAGAGGTATTATACTATTTAGGCTATACGTATCAACGATTAAAAGAGTATCCAACCGCAATTTCTTACTATAGAAAAGGTTGGGAAACGAGCGATCAATTTGCTTTCTATGTCGGAAATAGTTATCGTATGATGGGGGACATAGATCGTGCATTACAAATCTATGATCAAGCCATAATAACAGATAGAAGCTTCTTTTATCGCTATCATAAATCGAATTTATTAAGAGAATTAGGGCGTCATGAAGAAGCAGTCAAAATGATGGATGACTTGTTGGAAGACTATCCTGAACGAGTTGATTTCTACTTTCATAAAGCGAATAGCTTACGTAGTTTGAATCGGCATCAAGAAGCTGTCAAAGCGATGGATCGTGCCATTCAACTCAATCCAGAAAATCCATTATTTTCAGAACACCGTGCACAATCACTTCAGTTAGTAAAAAACTAAAGAAATGTATTGGAGGAAAATACGATGGAATCAGTAGAAAAACAAGTCATCACCGACTCACCGACCTATTCTGCAGAATTATTGCCAAAAACTGGGACAGATAAAAATTGGGGTATTTTTAATTATGTGACTTTATGGATGGGAGCGGTGCATAATATTCTATCTTATATGACTGTAGCGGGCTTTTTCTTACTAGGGTTAAATACCAAACAAGTCTTGGCGGCTGTTATGTTGTCTGCTGTGATCGTTTCGATTTTTTATGTTTTGAATGGTGTTGCATCGGCTAAGTATGGCTTGCCATTTCCGATGTTGCTACGTTCGGTGTTTGGCGTAAAAGGTGCAATCATTCCATCGCTCTGTCGTGGCTTGATTGCAGGGGTTGTTTTCTTTGGAACTCAAAGTGTAGTAAGTGCCCAGTCCTTAGATGTTTTATTTAGTCGGATCTTTCCTAATTATATGAATATTGGCGGTGGTATGACGATTCTAGGGATGCCTGCGCCAACAATGCTGAGCTACTTGCTCGTGTGGTGTGTAACTGTTGCTTTATTCTTAGGTGGGACGAAAGTTTTGGATAAATTTGGTAACTGGTCTTCACCAATTGTTTATGTCTTTATTATTGGAGCGGCTGTTTGGACAATTCAAATTGCTGGTGGTTTTGGTCCAATCTTAGCGTATTCACCTGCCAATGCGACAACTAGTCCGATTGTTTTTATTGCCTGTGTCAGTGCATTGGTTTCTAATTGGGCTGGACCAATCGTTAATATTGGTGATTTTACGCAAAAAGCGAAAACACCGAAAGCGATGATTATTGGCTTGCCACTTGGATTTATTCTTTCTTATATTTTGTTTGCGGTTACATGTGTTGGTTTGATTGCAGGAACTCAAATTGCCTTTGGTGAACCGATTTTTAATATTGTCAATGCCTTTGATAAAATCGATAATACGTTTGCGGTTTTCGTCTTGATCCTAGCCTTGAATATGGGCGCATTAGCCTTCGTAGTGTTCGGTAATTTATTCCCGGCAGGTTTGCAAATGTCATCGTTATTTCCTAAAGTTTTAGATGTGAAAAAAGCGGGCGTTTTAACGGCTATTATTGGTACGATGATTTTACCATGGAAGTTAGTAGAAAATGCATCAACACTATTTTATTTCTATAGTTTTATCGGTTCAATGTTTGGTCCGATTGCAGGCATCATGTTAGCTAGTTTTTATATTGAACATAAACAAGTGATCAAGTTAGAGGATATTTATGTTGAAGACGGTGATCTAGGTGCATTTAAATCAGGCTATAACACAAAAGCCATGATTACCTTAGCGACTAGTTTTGTGATCACGATGTCGGGTGCTTTTTTACAATCCGTTTCATTATTGAAAACAATCAATGACTTTGCGTTCTTTTCAGGATTGATCTTTTCGTTTGTTGTATATAGTGTTTTAAGTAAAGTAATGAAGGGGGAAAAATCATGAATTATATGAAAATGGCAGCAGATGCAACCGTTTTCGGGATGGAAAAGAAGTTTGGCGGACCTTTTGGTGCAACCTTAGTTAGAAATGGCGAAGTGATCGTTTCAGTCAGTAATACGATGATGAGAGACACGGATCCATCAGCACATGCCGAAATGGTTGCAGTGCGTGAAGCCTGTAAAAAGTTAGATACGATGGATTTATCTGACTGCGAAATTTATGCCACTTGTGAACCTTGTCCGATGTGTGTGGGGGCGATTTTATGGGCTGGGATCAAAACAGTTTATTATTCCAATACTAGAGAAGATGCTGCAAAACATGGCTTTTCAGATATGCATTTGCGCAACTATCTAGATGGAACAGATCAGTCACCACTTGCGATGATTCATACTGGAGGATGTCCTGAGTGTGATTCTTTATGGCAAACATTTGCTGAAATCAATTCAAACGGTGCCGAGAAAGTGGGCGGCAAATGAAACGTGTAGTCGTAGCATTAGGTGGAAATGCCATCTTAGAAACAGATCCGACAGCCACAGCACAGAAAAAAATCGTTCAAGATACAGCGGAATCGCTAGCAGACTTATTGACTGATGAAATGGAATTAGTGATTGTTCATGGAAATGGTCCCCAAGTTGGAAACCTCGCATTGCAACAAGCTGAATCAGATTCAGTCGAGAATCCCGCGATGCCTTTAGATACCTGCGTGGCAATGACTGAAGGCAGCATTGGTTATTGGTTAGTCAATGCGCTAACAAATGCATTTGAAAAAAGAAAAATCAAGAGAAATGCGGCAGCGATCATAACTCAAGTTGAAGTGTCACTAAGCGATGAAGGGTTTACCCACCCAAGCAAACCGATCGGCCCCTTTTTGACAGAAGCTGAAGCACAAGCGCGAATGAAGGGCTCAGATGTTTTGTATGTGGAAGATGCGGGACGAGGGTTTCGTAAAGTTGTTCCATCGCCAAAACCGATAACAATCAAAGAGAGTAAAACAATTCAATTACTTTTGGAAAATGGTGTCGTAACAGTTGCAGGAGGCGGTGGCGGGATCCCGGTTGTACGTTCAGAAAACGAGCTAAAAGGAATCGAAGCGGTTATCGATAAAGACCTTGCTGCAGAAAAATTGGCAGAGTTGATTGAAGCAGACACGTTGATTATTTTAACTGGCGTAGCGAATGTATGTGTCAATTATAACCAGCCAAATCAAAAGGCTCTGGAAGCGGTCAGCGTTTCCGAAGTGGAACAATATATCAAGGAAGGACAATTTGCCCCAGGTAGTATGTTGCCAAAAGTTGAGGCAGCGGTTCAATTTGTTAAGAACAAGCCAACGAATAAAGCAGTGATCACATCACTAGATAATCTGAAAAATCTAATGGATGATGGAGCAGGAACGGTCGTTGTCCAAAAAGAGCAGGTTACTGTTCGTTAATATACTGTGACTCGGAAAATTGCCTTTGCCATTGTCATTCGAATTTTATAGGACTGAGACGTAACTCTTCGAGCGATGTCTTAGTCCTTTCGTTGCTTTTTTTATGAGGTTTTACAAGAGTTTGCCACAAAAAAATGAATCCAAGCAACGTATTCTCTAGAATATCGCCTTGTAATCTGCTACAATGATTGAGAAGAATTTTTTTAAGAAGTACCTCTAATCTGGAGGTACTACACTAACGTTTCGATCAGACTTTGCGGTCGAACCTTAAAGAAAGAGGAGAAAATAACATGATAGCAGTAAGCGATCTTAAAGCAGGTATGACTTTTGAACAAGACGGTAAATTAATCCGTGTAATGGAAGCTAGCCACCACAAACCTGGTAAAGGAAATACCGTTATGCGTATGAAATTAAAAGACGTTCGTACAGGAACAACGACGGATACTACCATGCGTCCCGATGACAAAGTAAAAAAAGCATTTATCGAAAATAAACCTGTACAATACCTATACAGCCAAGATGATACAGCCAATTTCATGGATCTAGAAACCTATGAACAATATGAAATTCCAACGTCTGTAATCGAATATGAATTAAAATATCTTCTAGAAAATATGGAAGTTAAAATTCAATTTTACGGATCTGAAGTAATTGGGATCACATTGCCAACAACAGTTGTCTTAAAAGTAAAAGAAACACAACCATCAATCAAAGGCGCAACAGTTTCTGGTTCAGGCAAACCAGCGATCATGGAAACAGGCTTAGTTGTCAATGTTCCTGATTTTATTGAAGCGGATGAGTCATTAGAAATCAATACACAAGAAGGTACGTATTTAAAACGTGCTTCAAAATAATCAATGTAAATGAGCTGGCAGGTAGTAAGTGACCTGCCAGTTTTTTGTTATGCTTATAGTGTACTAATCTTTTCGTAACGACTAAATCTAGTTACCATGGTACAATGAGATATATGTTTTTTACAGTAGAAAGGGAGAGAAATATGGGTTTTTTATTAACATTGTGTCTGGTCTTATTATTCACTAAACTTGCTGGGCATTTTTGTAATCGCGTGGGCATTCCTTCTGTGATCGGAGAATTATTAGTAGGAATTTTAATTGGGCCAGCAATCCTCGGATGGATTAAGCCAGATGATTTTATGCATTATTTTTCTGAAATTGGTGTTATTATTTTAATGTTTATCGCAGGTCTGGAAAGTGATTTGGAATTATTAAAAAAATATTGGCGGCCAGCCTTATCGGTTGCGCTTTTAGGGATTATATTTCCTGCGGCAATGGGTTTTGGTGTAGGAGAGGCTTTTCATTTTTCCGTACAGAATTCAATTTTTTTAGGCGTTTTATTTAGTGCAACATCTGTCAGTATTTCTGTACAAGTGCTAAAGGATCTAAAGAAAATAGATAGTGAAGAAGGCGCAACGATCCTCGGTGCAGCGGTTGTCGATGACATCGTTGTGGTATTGATTTTAGGGATCATGTTGAGTTTGATGAACCGGTCTACGCCAGGTGAAGGTTTACCAATGTGGGAAGTGTTACTGTTGAAGGTCTTCTTTTTTATTGTGATCTTTGCGGCCAGCAAATGGTTGGTACCTTGGTTATTGAATATGAGTAAAAAGTTGATTGCGATTGAAGCTGTTTCAGCTATTTCCTTAGTTATTTGTTTAGGCTTTGCCTATTTTGCAGAAATGCTGGATATGGGTGCGATTATCGGGGCCTTTTTTGCTGGAGTAGCAATTGCGCAGACGGATTATCGTAAGCGCGTAGACGAGAAATTGGAGACGATTGGTTATACCGTATTTATTCCGATGTTTTTTGTTTCTATTGGGTTAAATATGACATTCGCTGGTATGTCTAAACATTTTCTATTTATCATTGTTTTAACTGTAGTTGCAGTATTATCGAAATTACTAGGCGGAGCTTTAGGGGCACGTGTAACTGGATTCAAAGGTATTTCTACGTTGATCATTGGCTCAGGAATGATTTCTAGAGGTGAAATGGCCTTGATCATTGCTCAAGTAGGACTCACCTCAAGTTTCCTTTCAGAAGAGTATTATTCTTCTGTGATCATTGTGATTATTGCGACAACAATCATTGCGCCATTGTTGTTAAAAGCGACGATCATGAAGCAAGAAAAACAACTTCAATACTAGAATAAAAAAACAGTTTCCACTAAAGCTGAATGAAATATGCTTTGGTAGAAACTGTTTTATTTTAGTGAATAGCTCCCATTAATTTTTTGATTGGATTTTTAGACAAAATTAAAATAATACCAGTAATAACAGCAACCATTCCTACGATTCCAAAGTACGCTGCTTCTGTTTGGGGAGTGTAGAATCTTGCAATTTGAGCATTGATTGCTTGTCCAGCCGCATCTGCTAAGAGCCAAATTGCGACTGTTTGTGATTCAAAAGCTCTAGGGGCAAGCTTTGTAGTAATCGATAGACCAACTGGAGAAATACACATTTCGCCAACGATCATAATGAAAAAGCTAAAGAATAACCACAAAGGACTAACTTTTACATCGGTGCCGTATAGTAAGCCTGGCAGCATTAAAAGCATAAAAGAAAGACCAGCAAAGACTAACCCTAATGAAAATTTGACAACGGTCGAAGGTTGTCTTCTTCCTAATTTGGTCCATAAAGTAACGAAGATAGGTGTTAAAAAAACGACGAAAATTGGGTTTAATGATTGGAACCAACTTGGTGCAATCGATAGACCAAATAACGTATCATTCGTCCGTTCATTCGCAAATAATGCCAAAATAGAAGAACCTTGTTCTTCGAGTGACCAAAAAACGATTCCAGCTAGGAATAACGGAATATAACCAAGCACTCTAGGTTTTTCTTCGTCGGTTACGTTTTTAGAAGTCAGCATCTTAATAAAATAGTAAACAGGTAATAGAATGCCAAGCCAACTCACGCTATTGATAAAGAAACTAATCGTTAAATGACCTAAAATAAATGCACCACCAAAAAGAGCAATCACAAAAATTAGAACGATTAATAATGAACGGATGAATTTTTTTCGTTCTTCGATACCAATCGGATTCGTTGGTTTTAAGCCGATACTTGCTAATGATTTTTTTCCTTGTAAGTAATATTGCACTAAGCCGAAAAACATACCGAACGCAGCTACAGAGAAGCCGACATGATAGTTATAGGTCTGGCCTAATGTTCCGACGATAAATGGGGCCAATAGTGCGCCCATGTTGATTCCCATGTAGAAAATGGAAAACCCCGCATCACGGCGTGTATCTGTTTTTGAATAAAGATGTCCGACCATACCAGAGACATTTGGTTTTAACATCCCTGTACCGATTACGATCAGCAAAATAGAAAGGAATAATGCTGAGATCCCAAACGGTGTCGCCAAAACGATATGCCCGACCATGATGAACACTCCGCCTAAGAAGACTGTTTTTCTTGCTCCTAGAACGCGATCAGAAATCCAACCACCGACAATACTGGACATAAAAACTAGAGATCCATAAATCGACATGATCGCTAAAGCAGTTTCTTTTGGTAAAGCTAACCCACCGTTTGCAACTGTATCATAGATATAATACAGTAAAATGGCCCGCATACCGTAATAACTAAATCGTTCCCACATCTCCGTAAAGAAGAGTGTAGACAATCCCTTTGGCTGACCCAAAAATGACTTGTCTAACTGCTGCTCGTCCATAAAAAATAACCTCAATTCTTTTTAATATTCAGAAAATTTATTTAATCTAGTATTTCTGAAAAAAGTATATTGAGTAATTGTATACTGTTACTCTTTTAAATATCATAAATTTCCATGGATAGAGTATAAGAAAAAAAGGGTTTATATTCATTTTTATTTCATATTTAATATGAAATAGGTATAATTTGCAATAAATATTTCAGAAAAGAAAAGAGGGGTTTTTTGGGAAAAACAACAGAAAGGCAACAAGAGTGGGTAGCGCTCAAGTATTTGATTTTATCAAAATCTCAATCAGATTATAGAATGATTGGGAAATTATGTGCAGATAATGAATGGGATGAAGAGAAAGAACAACAATTTCGAAGCTATCTACAACACGCATTAGCTGAACCGCCTAAAAAAGGCAATCTTCTAAACGCGTATCAACATGTTTGGGGATATTTTAAACATAAAGCGACAAAGGTAGAGCGAGAAAAGTATGAAGAATTGATCAAAACATTTTCATTGGAGCAAGATGAATTAGCGCCTTTTTTAAAAGAATTAACGTTAAACTATCAAGAACAATATCTATTACAGTCAAGATTACTCTTTCCTAAAGAAGAGCAATAACTGAATAACTAAAAAAAGGTGATCCAAACAATATACGAATACTTTTATATCACCGTTTATGCAGATTTAGAGCGTGAAACAAAACGGATCTTTAGTTTTGTTCCACGCTCTTGGTTTTATTTTGAGAGGTAAGTTCCAATCGGCTTTTGATAGTTCTCCCAATTATTGTTGCCTTCATTGAAATAGTTGGCTAAAAGAAAACCGATATAAGGTCCAGTTGTCAGGCCTGAGGAACCTAAGCCACTGGCTACGACAGCCGTGGGATTATCCGGTAAATAATTGAAAAAAGGCGCAAAATCGGATGTATAAGCACGAGTTCCTACGCGATAGGCAGCGGGATAGGTGTCAAAAAAAGTCGATTCAGCTAGAAAAGGAACTGTTTTTTCTTTTAGTAGAGAAAAAGCTTCTTTTGTTGGTGTTAAATCAAAGCCACCTTCATTTTCATGTGTTGCGCCCACCAGAATCTGTCCATCTTCAAAAGGAATCAAATCACTTTCGCCATCCAACATTGCAACCGGCCAACTGCCGCTGTTTTTGAAGGATGTTTCAAATGCTAATAGTTGTCCTTTTTGTGCTCTAATATCGGTTGTGTAACCTAGAGGTTCTAACAATGAAGGTAATCCTGGTCCAGCACATAGAGCAACCGCATCAAATTGCTCTGTTTCGTCAGAGGTCTGAACAAGCCATTGATCATGTATCCGACTGAGCTTCGCTGTATCAGTTTTTATGGTGATCATTTTTGTTAGTGCCCGTTGCCTTAATGTTTCTAAGTAGCTCGCACCATCTAATTTCCCGCCGCCTGTGATAAATAAGGCAGGTTGGGCTTGTAATAAAGGCAGCTTTTCTGTGACTTGTTCTGCCGTCAATAACTGGATATTTCCAATTTCAGGTGCGCTCTGTTTTCTTTCTTCTGCAAGTTGCATAAGCGACCCAAGATCTCCATCTTTTCGCAAGATCAGAGTACCGGTCTGTTGATAAACTGTATGAGGTAAAGAGAAGTCCTGAACTAATTTAGGGTAAAATGCGGCTCCGTCTTTCGCTAGTTGATACCATTTTTTATTGCGGCGTTTTGAAAGCCAAGGTGAGATGATGCCAGCGCTAGCTTTAGTAGCTTGTCCAACAGGATTATCAAACACTGTTACATTATATTTGGTTAAATCAAGGTAGTTGGCGAGGGTCAAACCGATGATTCCGCCGCCGATGATTGCTAATTTTTTCATGGATAACTCCTTTTATTTCCTTATAAAATCAAGTAATTCATTTTCACATAAGTTTGTAGCGGATGCAAGAAATTTTGTGGGTTGAACGAGTCCCACTTCATAAAAGTGTGTTTTTAGAAAAATAAAATTTGGTAAAAGAATAACATGAATTTAATGAGAAAACACTTATTTTTATGGTATGATAATGAGTGTTATATTTTTAAAAATTCCAATCATATAGGAGGTTACTAAATGAAAAATACAACTTTAGGGTATTTGTTAACTGCAGCAAGCTGTATCATTTTACTTAGCGGATGTGGTGCTAGTAATGAAAAGACTGGCGAAACCAATCAAAAATCAGCAAAAAATGAACAGACATTTTCAGTTGTTGCCAAACAAGAAATTCCATCAATCGACGCATCTGTCACAAATGATGTTGTCGGCTGGGGTGTTCTGAAAAATACAGGTGAAGGGTTATTCCGTTCAGATAAAAAAGGGAAACTGATTCCAGCAGGTGCGGCGGAAATGCCTAAAATCAGTGAAGATGGTCTGACCTATACGTTTAAATTACGGGAAGATGCTGTCTGGTCAAATGGCGATCCTGTTGTCGCACAAGATTATGTGTACGGTTGGCAGCGGACAGTTGAACCAAAAACGGCTTCAGAAGTGTCTTATTTGTTTGAACCAATCAAAAATTATCAAGCAATCATGGATGGTAAGATACCAGCAAAAGAGCTAGAGGTCAAAGCATTGGGCGATCATGAATTGGAAGTGACATTGGAATCACCCGTGCCATATATGGAATCGTTACTTTCATTACCACCCTTTTTCCCGCAAAATGAAAAAACAATCAGCGAAAATGGCGAAAAATATGCTAGCTCAAGTGACCATATGGTGTACAATGGTCCGTTTGTATTGAGTGAGTTTGATGGTGCTGGAACTGATACAAAATGGGCGTATTTAAAAAATGAGAAATATTGGGATCAAGACAATGTCACGATGGCAAAGATCAATTTTGATGTCGTGAAAGAAGATGCGACGGCATTGAATCTATTTCAAGATGGTCAAACAGATGACATCGTTGTAACGGGTGAACTAGCTCAGCAAATGGTAGATGATCCGGCCTTCTTTTCACAAGACATGTCAAATGCGACGTATGTAGAATACAATCAAGCCAAAAAAGAATTTCAAAATGAACATCTCAGAAAAGCAATTTCTTACGCTTTAGATCGTCAAACGTTAGTTGATCAAGTCTTAGGTGATGGATCGATCGCAGCCACAGGATTAGTACCGAAAAACATGTCATTTAATCCAGAAACAGAAGCTGATTTTGTAAAAGATTCTGGGAATCATTTGAAATATGATCCAGAAAAGGCCAAAGAATACTGGGCAAAAGCTAAAACAGAATTAGGGATTGATAGCCTTAAAATTAATTTACTGTCGTCAGATGCTGATTCTGCTAAAAAAGTGGTAGAATACATGCAAGGAGCAATTCAAGGAACCTTGAAAGGCGTGACAGTCGAAGTTTCATCTGTACCGCTTTCCGTTCGTTTAGAACGTGGGAATAAAGGCGATTTTGATATGATTTTAGTGGGCTGGGGTGCAGAATACAACGATCCGAGTGTGTTTCTAGAATTATTTGCATCAGATAATATCAATAATAGTGGTAAATATACGAACAAAGAATTTGATCAATACTTGAAAGCCTCTGCTACAACGAATGCTAGTGATCCAAAAGCTCGTTGGAATGATTTGATTGAAGCGGAAGATGTTTTAATGAATACGATGGGTGTTTGCCCAGTCTATCAAAAGGCTGAAGCACATTTACGTAATCCAAAAGTCAAAGGGATAGTACCATCTGGTCCGGAATATGATTATAAATGGACATCCATTGAAAAGTAACTGAACGTAGAAAAGGTGGGAATTAAATGATTCATCGCTATATAGAAGTAACAGGATCAGCATTTGAACGGGGAGTCAAGATCGGCGAAGTGTTAAAAATGCAAATCGAAACAAACTTATCCAGTCAAAAATTATTTTATAAAGATCCAGCAGATATCATGGCTAAATGGTTAACAAAAGCACAGACATATCTTAAATTTACAGAAAAATTTGCACCAGATGTAGTCGCTGAAATGCGGGGTGTTGCTAAAGGAAGCGGATTGGATTTTCAAGAGATTTTGTATCTCTATACTGTTTATGAGCGCTCTTTTTTTGACGAATTGATCAGCGATAAATGTACCTCATTTGCAGCGAAAGGGAATGCCACCTTTGATGGTTCCGTGATTTGTGGGCAAACTAATGATGAACGTCTGGATGAATATCGTTCAGAGGTTGATTGTGTTGTGCATCATCGTGATAGCGAATCTGATTTTGAATCATTGATTTATAGCCATCCGGGTATTCCAGCTTATATGGGAATGAATAATTATGGCTTAGCTGTGATGTGGACGTATATCGATAATGGTCAGCGCAAAGAGGGCGTTCCAACAGCAGGAATTATTAGAGAACTGATCAATAAGAAAAGTTTAAAAGAAGCACGGGATTATCTTTATAGTGTCCCTCATGCAGTGCCGAATCAATTTAGTTTATCCCATGCGACAGAAGGGATTGCCAGTTTTGAATGTTTTCCAAATAAGATTTATGAACACGAGCCAGCAGATGTGATGATCCATGCGAATCATAATAGTATTGCGTTAGAAGAACCAGAGGAAGGTGGCTCTAAAACCTCTCATTCTCGTTTTGAGGCGATGGAAGCGATCGTTAGTGAAAATTATGGCATCATTGATGCAGGCTTAGGGAAACAATTTCTAGCCAATCATCGTAATTTTCCAAAAAGTGTCTGCAATCATCCATCACCAGAACATCCATTATCAAAATCATTAGCTTCGATGGTTTTTGATTTAGGCAAAGGCGAAATGCATTTAGCCTTTGGAAATGCTTGTGAGCAGCCATTTCATACGTATCGATTCAAACAATGGTTTGGATAATCAAAGAGGTCAAGACAAAAGCTTATTTCCGAAGCCTTCAACTCTTAGTGCTTTAGCACTTAGAATTTGATGTGATCGAAGCGGAGCGTAGTAGCTGCTCTTTTCTCGCCGTTTATTCAGATTTAGAGCCTGAGATAAAACTGATTTTTAGTTTTGTTTCAGGCTCTTTTTTTTACTTTTCTTCTTCAAATCTGTCAATAATCGTGCTAGGTGTATCAATAACCCAGCGTAATCAGCTTCTTTAGGTTTTCTGCGGCCATACAAAGTTTGCTCATACAATTCAGTCAGCTGAATAAAACTACCGTGAAATTGCGAATAATTATGTTCAAATCGTTTCGCATAAATAGTTAAAGGTTCATTGGCTTGGCGACACAAAATATGCTCTGCTTTGCGTAATAATATAGTATAGGCTTTGCCAAACTGCCTAGGATGAACGTTTAGATACAAACTGAATCGAAGTAAGAAAAAGTATTTTTTCAAAAAGAAACTGCAGATCGCAAGTAAAACAATCAGTAAAAGCGATACGATATTGCGTAAAACTGGCCGCCATTGATTTAGTATAGAATCCTGTGTATCTTCTTTAGTTGAACTTTCTGGGCTGCTTGACGTAATTGCTGTCGTTTCTTTTGATTCAGTAGGAGTACTTGTTTCAGTGTTGGTGTTTGCAATCGTGTTTTCTGTTGTGGAATTGTGGGTAACTGCAGGCTGACTAACATCATTTGTAAAACTAGGCGTCGGTTCAAAAGGAATCCAACCATACCCTTCAAAATAAACTTCTGGCCAAGAGTGAGCATCGCTATTTCTAACGGTATATTCTTGATAGTCCGAGTTATTGTTACTCGTAATCTCACCAGGAGCGAATCCTTTGGCCCAACGACTGGAAATACCAATCGAGCGAAGTAAAATCGTCATGGCACTGGAGAAATTATCACAGTAACCGATCTTTGACTCAAAAAGAAAATAATCTACGTAATCTTCATTTTGTGGTGTAAAAGGGGTATCCGTTTTTGAGTAGCGATAATCACCATCATCTTTTAAATAACGTTCAATCGCTTTGACCTTACCATAAAGTGTTTCCTGGTTTTCCGTTAATGAAAGAGCTAATTCGTGAACCCGTTTTGGTGTAGTCATAGGGACTTGGGTCATTGGCGCATCTTGAGAAACCCGATAAGGAACCTGCTGTAGTACTTCTGGTGTAAAACTAGGCTTTTGCCACGTGAGCTTTATAGTGTCAGGGGCAGCCAAAAGATTGATCCGCTGTTTATCTTTGATGTGTCCTGTTTGGCCAACCTCACTAACTGGAATTGAGACTTGGCCATAAGGATAAGGTAAATATTCTTTTTGATTGTTGAATGATAATGTAATTGTAGTTTCAGCACCCGTTGTGTCTTGATATTCTGGATTGGTTGAAATGGTTAGAAGCGGTTCATTAGAAATAGAAACAGCTTCTGACGTATTTTTCCACCCTTTTCCAGTGAAATAATTCTTCGTTTCTACCCGCCAATAATGTTCGCTTGTTTGTTTTGCTGTAAAAAGAATCATTTGATTATCTGACATGGGACCACCTAATTGTTTATCGTTATCACTAAAACCCGATTTCGAAAGACCATTCGAACCATAGGCCTCAATTTGTTGATAAATCCCTTGCTGATTCACATAATTACGAATGTTTGCAGTTTGTGTAAATAAAAAATTCTGGGATTGAGGCAATACAATAGGAAAAAAATAAGAACCTCCTGCAAGCAAAAATAAAACAAAACCACTTAATAGGAACAATGTGCTTTTTTCTTTTCCAACGAGCGTCCGTGCAGTCTGCTTCAATCCATAAAATAGAATCGCAAAACTCGTGATCAAAATTACCTGAACACCTAAATTTAGATGATTAAAAACCGACAGCATAAGCAAATAAGTAATGAGTAGCAAACATCCGAATGTCCAACGTTCGTAAAGAATAAAAAGAACGCTTAATAGGAGCAATAAAAATAAAATAATAGACAAAGCAAAATAATCAGGTAGATAATTGATTTCACCACTGAGCATTTTCGGATAAGTCTGCAGTATTTTCTGTAAAAAGCTGCCAAGCCAGGTAAATCCAAACAGATGCCCCGATGGGAAATAATAATAGAGCGTAAATAAGTAACTAAGAAAATAAAATGGAAAAATAATTAGATGATTCTTGAAAAGCAAGGTCATAAAACAAACAGAGGCTAACATTCCAATAAAAAAAAGTGTGTTCGCTGGGGCTAAATCATAGACTTTTAAAAAAGGTAGACTAGCAGTTGTTAGTATAAAAAAACTCAGAAGTGCAAAGGGCCATTTCCCTTTTATTCTATTTACCAAGAATAGGACCTCCTATATGGATAGCGCTGACTTGATCATTCCACTGTAGACAGAGCGTTCCATCAATAAATGTGATCAAAAAAATCTCATTTTTCTGCTTTAAATCATTTAGTTGTTCAGACAGCTGATCGGTTTTATTTGGAGTGAAAATCACTAATTTTTTATTGGAAAAAGCAGGTACATAACATTCTTTTGACAACGGAGTTACCGCCGCTAGTGCATATTCTTTTGGTATAGCATCAGGAATCTCAGCGAGAATCGTTTGCTGAAAAGCCAATTTAGTTTCAACTAAACGGATAAATGAATAGTAAATAGAAAGAAGCTCTTCAAAGTTTTCATGGGATAGACCATAAAATACGAAATGAGTCTCTGATTCCATCTCATGCTCATATTCTTTAATAATCAATTCATTCCTTTTACCAGATTGTTTCCAGTCAACGGAGTTTAATGAATCTCCTGCCTGATATTGACGGAAATTACGAACTGAGAATGTCTGGTTACCAAAAGAGGAAGTGAAATTTGGCATAGATTTCAGTAATTGCTGGTAAATCAGCTCCGCTAAATCCAATTGTAGTGTAGGCATGATCACGAATGGTCCTGTTACTGCTAGTTCTGACTGCTTAGAGAACAAGTGGAACAAATCAGTACTACTCAGCACAAATGAGAGCCGCTGGAAGATTCCTCTTTGTACAGGATTCCATTCAAAAGTCACTTCCCTTTTCTGCCCTGAATAAAGTGAGAGGTATTCTTTTTTGGTGAATGAATTATTTTTGAGATTAATCATCAGTAGGGGAATTTTCAGTAAAGTTGGACGATAACGAAAAATTTCCATTTTGATGTTATTCGGGCGGTTTGCTTCATAAATTGTGCTCTCAGTTAATTGAATCTGGATTTTACTTAAGGATGGAATCATTGTGAGAAAATCTGATAACAATAAAAACGTCAAAAAGAAAAAGAATAGCCAACCTGTTGACGTATTAAAAATGATCGTATACAGAAAAACTGCAACATAAAAAATAGAAATACCTAGAGTTCGTATAAAGTTATTGAGCATGTATCGTTTCATCGCTATTTCCTGACCGGAACGGGCACTTGTCTAAGAATCTGGGCAAAAATTTCTTGTAATTGTTCGAACGATGCCAGATGTCCGCCTTTTAATAACAAACGATGACCAAATGTTGCTGGTAAAATCTGCTGTAGATCACTCGGTGTGACGTAATTTCTTCCTTCAGTCAAAGCAAAAGCCTTAGCTGCTCGAACGAAAGCTACTGATCCGCGTGGACTGATACCAAGAGCAATTCCGTCATGATTTCGAGTCGCATGAACCAATTGCAACGCATATCTAGCAACAGCCGAATCAACATAAATATCTTCAACAATTCTTTTTAATTGAGCGATTTCAGAAGCATTTAAGATTTGCTGTATTGAATTTAATTCTTGACCTGTTTGATTCAATATCAAGTTTAGTTCATCCGTAAATTCAGGATAACCGATATGAAGCTTAAATAAAAAACGATCTAGTTGCGCTTCTGGCAGAGGATAAGTTCCTTCATATTCGAGTGGATTTTGCGTGGCCAATACAAAAAAGTGTTCATCCAATGGATAAGTATGATTATCGATTGTCACATGCCCTTCAGACATTGCCTCTAATAGAGCGGCCTGTGTTCTCGGTGTGGTTCGATTGATTTCATCAGCTAGTAAAACCGTTGTAAAGATAGGGCCGTGATGAAATTCAAATTGTTGAGAAGCTATATTGTAAATTGAAACACCTAAAATATCGCTGGGAAGCAGATCCGGTGTAAATTGAACTCTGTTAAATGTACCGTGAGTGGCTTTAGCTAAGGTTTTGACCATCATTGTTTTTCCCACTCCGGGGATATCTTCAAATAAGACGTGTCCGCCGGCTAAAAAAGCGGTAACAGTTAATTGAAGTACTTCGCGTTTGCCTAAAATGACTGTTTCCATTTCATCAATTAGTGCGTTGATTTGTTTGTGTGCCGATTCGAGCATATAAAGTGTTGCCTCCTTATTGTTAAAACTGAATTCTGTCGTTAGAACAAGGGATTCAGTGATGATTCGTTTTTTAGATAACGAGTGTATTTATTTTATTGTATAGATAACTCCATTTCAGCACAAGGTATCCTAAGTATTTCTTAAGATAGCTTTAAAAATTTTGGTTGATGGGCGTAATTGTTTTAACTGAATTTCGTTGGAAAAAATATATTCGCTGGTCAGACATTATCTAAAAAAAACAGGTGACGTTGCTAGTTTTTAAAGCAAGGGCTTACAATTTTGATTGTAAAAATGTGGTGAAATAATTATAAATTTCTCATTTTTTTTGAGAATCGAGAAATTAAATGAGAATTTTTTTATTCATTTTGTGCTATGCTTAAAGTCAATATTTTTTGAAAGAAGGATGAAAAATGAAAAAATCATTAAAAGGGATTGTTTTAGCTTCATTGATCAGTACTCAAGTGTTAACTGCACCACTTTCAGCCTGGGCAACCAATGTTGAAACACCGGAAATAACTGAAAATAGTGAACAAGTTGGGTTACAGCATCTGGACGAGGAAGATCTGGATCCAAAAATAAACGAAGAAAAAACAGAAACACCAACTAGTGCGGAGACAACAGATCAAGGAGAAGCGGTTGAGTCTCCCTTAGAAAGTGAAGCGGAAACACCTATACCAGAACCATTACCAGAAGCGCCAGAAACCCCAGAAACTCCGATAGAAGAAATGCCAACAACAACCGCTAGTGAAGCTAAAATACAAGAGGTCAAAGATGCTGTTGTTAAAGCGCAAGCAATACTGGATGAAGGGACGTACTTAGCTGAAACAACACTTCCGCTAAAAATGGCCATGTCCGCAGCAACGACGCTGATAAACCAAGCTGGTGTGACAGATGAACAGTTGGACAACGTAATCACCGATATTAACGAGAAAGTTTTAGGGTTAATCAAAGCTGAGGTTGAATTAAGTTTTGTAGTTAATTTAATTACGGCAATCGATGAAGCGACCCAAATCATCAACAACACAGATAAGTTTAAAGATATTTATACACCAGCCTCTGTAGCGGCTAAAAAAGTTGCGATACAAACAGCTGTGGATGCTGGAAAAATGATTTTAGCAGGAGTTATTGATGCACAAGGCAAGTTTGATCCAGAAGCATCAGTTACTAACAGAGCAGCCATCATTGCAGCAGCAGATGCAATTATTACTGCGATTAATGACGGTAATGGTTTAGTTCGTAGAGATCATTTGGTAGATATTTTGATCGAAGCTAATGGCTTAGAAGGAGCGAAAGTTGCTTCAGATGAAAATACAACGGACTTTGAAAATGCTGTTGAAAATGCAATTAAAGCGCTAGATAATGCTTTGACTGATGCTGAGGCAGATGCTGCGGTGAGCGCATTGAGAGCTGCGATGGATAAATTGCATTTAGTAGTTGTTGTATCTGCAGTCGATGAAGCGGGAAATTTAATTGTGGATCAGACAACTACATCATTAAGTGGATTATACAAGACGGCTTGGAGTGTTGAACCACCAGTTGTTGAAGGATATGAATATGTTTCTTCAAACAATCAGCCAGTTACGTTTGCCAGAACTTCTGGCCAAGTCGTGTCAGGAACCTTCGGTGATGGGACAAATGATGTCACTTTCGTCTACAAAAAAGCTGTAGACCAATTTGAACCACCTTATGAAGCACCTGAAGTTCCTACATCTAAAGCTCCTGTTGACAATTTACTGAAACAACCAGCTGTGATTGGGTTGACAAACGATCCGGTGAGTAATACAACGAATAGTAACAATACGTACTACTCAAAGAAAAAATTACCTCAAACAGGGGAACAAACAAGTGCAATGACTAGCTTTGGCTTGATGGCGATAGCCGTAGGTACATTGGCATTTTTCAAAAAAAGAAAAATCAAAGAGTAAATGACTTGATCAAAAATAAACTGATCTAGAAATAAGAGGGGACTACTCTCGCTCCAACCGTTTATTTGGATTTTTTGAGGCTAGAATATGACTCGTAGAGTGATGTTCTAGCTTCTTTTTTGAGTATAAGGCAAATCAATTTCAATCTTAAAAGATTAGGTTCATACTAATTAATAAAGAACGAAAAGGTGGGAAAACGAATGCATACAGATAAACAAATGAAAGCTGCCGGTTTTTTTGAAGGACTACCGATTACAAATGAAGCCAGTTTTTTAGACGAAAGTACATTGATCCCAAGCCCAAACCCGCATGATATTCTTGTGAAAATCAAGGCAGTTTCTGTAAATCCAGTCGATTTGAAGTTAAGAACGAGTACTAAAAAACAAAATCAGTTAAACGTTCTAGGTTTTGATGCGATTGGAGAAGTGGCTTCAATTGGTGCAGAGGTTAAAAAATTTACCGTTGGGGATCGCGTTTTTTATGCAGGAACAACCAAACGCGCGGGTGCTAACCAAGAGTATCAATTAGTAGATGAAGCGATTGCGGCTATCGCTCCTAAAAATCTAAGTGATGAAGCGGCAGCAGCATTACCGTTAACCTCATTGACAGCGTATGAATTATTATTTGATAAATTTGGTTTGAAAGCACAAGAAAATGCCAACCAAGGGAAAACAATTTTAGTGATCAATGGGGCCGGCGGTGTTGGGTCGATGTTAACCCAGCTTGCTCATTGGGCGGGATTAACCGTTTATGCCACGGCTAGTCCTAATAATTTTGACTGGTTAAAAAGAAATGGAGTCGATCATCGGCTTGACTACCATCAAGACCTTAAACGTAGTTTGGAAGAATTAGGAATTCAGACAGTTGATTATGTAGCGGTTTTGTTTGATATCGTTCCATACTTTGATGCTGTAGCTGAATTGATCAAACCTTTTGGCCATATAGGGACTATTGTTGGTTTAGATGAAGCACTGGATATCAGTCGTCTGAAAAATAAGTCCGTCAGTTTTGATTGGGAATATATGTTTGCTAAAACAGATTTTAATTATCAAATGGAGACGCAAGGAGCGGCCTTAGCTTTAATCGCCCAACTTGCAGAAGAGGGGAAAATAACGACAACTGTGAGTAAAGTTTATAGAAATGGGATTAATGCTGCAAATATAAAGAAAGCCTCAACAGATGTTGAAGCAGGTCATATGAGAGGAAAAGTTGTAGTAAGCGGTCCTTTTAATGGAGAAATAAAAGAGGTGAAGTGATCAAAAGCCGCCTTGTGAGGCAGTTGGAAATGTCAAAATTAAGATCAAAGCAAAATTTTAATGGTCTAAGTTCATCTGAATAATAAAAAAAGCTGAGTAAAAGTATAAAAATGCTTTTTGCTCAGCTTATGTTTTTTTCAATAATGAGTTATTTTTCTTGTCTTACTCTCTTCAATACATATTTATACTGAACAAATCCGATGAGAACTAGGCCAAGGAATACCCATGCGTAGCTTGACTGTTCACCAGTAGCAGGAAGTTTCTTTTTAGCCGATACATTCGCTTTTGCCTCCGCCTGTGATACTTGTCTATGGCTAGAAGAGGTTGTTGTTTGATCAGTCGAATGGCTCGTTTCTTTGCTAGTTGTTGTTTTTTCAGTGTTAGAAGTGGTTGTTTCAGTCGTTTCGGAAGAATCAGTAGAAGAAGTAGGCCCCGTTTTATCTTCATCTTTGGTATAAACATAAGTTACTTTCTGATCTTCTTTAGTAAATGTGCCTGCTGTACTGCCTTTGACTTCTTTAAATGTGTACCCTTTAAATTCAAGTTGTTCTGTAGTAAAAGTTTTTCCAATGGTGTCAGTATATGGTATTGGCTCTCTAAGCTTCACACCAGTTGTATCTACATAATAAGCGATTACTGTTCCTTCTAAATCAACGATTGGTGCAGTAATTTTTTTGTACACAAAAGTTACAGTTTGTGCTTGATCGGAGTAGTTGCCGGTTGCATTGCTAGGCATTTCTGTTAACTCATACTCAGGAATTACAGGAGCTGGAATTTCAAACGTTTGACCAACTAAACCTGAGCGCGTTTCGCTAGCTAATAATGTTGTTCCGTCTGTATCTTGATAATGGATCGTTACAGTTTGACCGTCATCAAGGACGTTGAATTGGTGTAAATAGGTTCCACCTGAAATAGCATAAAACGTAAAACCAGGTGGTTGTTCGTAAGACCCTGCTAAATTATCTAAACGAGCATTGTATTCAAAACGAGCAAGATGCTTAAATTCCTCTTCCGTTACACCTGAAACGGTGATTCCTTGAGCTGTGATTTGTAACCGACTCGCCGGTAATTGAATATCATTAAAATCTAAGTAAGTATTACTAGCAGAATTTGATGTTGTAAATGGCGGAACATGGCCGTCAAAGTTTGTCATCCGATTTGGCATCATGGAAAATGGCAAGAATAATGTTTGCTTATCAAAATCATAATCTAAGGAAGAACGGCCAATAGTAGTTGGCGCATCTTTTCGTCCAGTATTTTGCCCAAAAGCAGCTAAATCACTAAGGACAGGAAATTCGTTGATTACAGTAAAGTCCGTGATTCCACAAAACTGAGTGGAAAGTGATGTTAGATTAGGTAATGATTTTAAAGGAGTAATCGTCGTAATCGTCAGATTTGAATCCATATAGATTCTTTTTAAAGAGGTTAGTTGAACAATTTTAGGAAAGATATCATTATCAATACTAGTAGAGCCTAAACCAAGATTAGTGAGCCCGGTATTTTTGCTCAGATCTGGGAAGTTAGCACTAGTTAAGCTTTTTGTTTGAAGTGTCACATATGTTAACGAAGAGAGTTGCTCTAATGGGCTAAAGTCGGTTACGTTATTATTTGTATTGATATAAATCGAACTTAAGTTTATTGCATGTTCTAGCCCAGAAAGACTACTAAGCTGGGCAGAGTTGATCGAAAGATTGGTTACGCGTTCCAGGTCTGCTTGAGCTAGCTCACTTCCAGCAGGTAAGCCTAAAGTGGTTAGAATCGCTTGTTTTAAAATCGGATCTGCAATAGTAATAGTATCGCCTCTAGGAGCAATCACAGCTCGGACCGTTTCTTCAGTCATTGTAGAATTGGTTGTCGAAATAGTCGGTTCGTTTTCTCTTGGAATTTCGTTTGATGCCCCAGTTTCTGCAGCAGTAGAACTCTCTACAGTTGCAGAAGATTCAAGAGTTGATTCTGTTGTATCTGTGCTTTCTTGTGGTTCTGAAAGAGTCGTTTGTTCAGTAGCAGGCAAGGTATCTTCAGCGAAAACAAAAGATGTCGAAAGGAAAGTCGGAGCTAAAAGAGTAAGTAGCATCAGAGTATGGATCGTTTTTTTCTTATGTGTTGGTAGAATAAACTTGTTTTTCATATGTATTTCCTCCGTAATTCAAGATAAAATGCGTATTAATGATAAAATAATATTATCACAAACCATTTTATCATAAAAATACTATTAAAATTCGTTAATTTTTAAAATAAAGATATGTTTTTGTTATAAAAATGCGTTTATCTTTGTTTTAAAGGCTTTGCGAGATTTTTTGTGATTAAAAAATGATTAAAAAAATATTTATTTGAGGGTGAATAGTAAGTTTAGATCAAAATTAAAAAGATGACAAAATTTTGTTAGGTAGATTATAATGAGGTGATCTGTTGAATAAAGAAATGAATGAGCTTGTATAGCATTTAAAATGATCTAGCTTCACAGAACAGATTCCTCAGCAAATAGATAAATCACTTGAAAGTCTAAAAGCGACTTTAAAGTGATTTCCTAATTTGCTCGGAAACTGGGCGGTTCTGTTCAGCTTTTAAATAAGGAGTATACGCAATGACATTAAAAGAAAAAATTATAGCGGAAAGTAAACGTTTGGGGATCGATAAGATTGGTTTTGCTTCGGCGGAGCCTTTTTTTGAATTGGAGGATTCCTTGAAAGAGCAAAGAGAACGTGGGTTTAATTCTGGGTTTGAGCATCAGGTGATTGAAGAACGGATTTATCCTGAAAAAACTTTCGAAAATCCTAAAACGATTATCGCCATTGCGCTGGCCTATCCAACTAAAATTGAGGGGAAAGTACCACGTGATGAAAAGAGAGGGATGTTTGCTCGAGCGTCTTGGGGGATTGATTATCATGATGTTTTACGCGATCGATTGTCAAAGTTGATCGACTTTATTCAATCACAGACCCAGAATTTAGAAGAAACTGAAAGCTGGCGTTTTGCTCCGCAAGTGGATACTGGAGAATTAGTGGATGTAGCGGTTGCCCAACGTGCTGGTTTAGGGTTTATCGGCAGAAATGGGTTGTTGATCACTGAAGAATTTGGTTCATTTGTTTATTTGGGCGAAATCGTCACAAATATTGATTTCGAAGTGGATCAACCTGTTCCATTTGGCTGTGGTGACTGTACAAGGTGTGTTACAGCTTGCCCCACACAAGCACTTTTAGGAAATGGCAGTATGAATGCCAAAAAATGTTTGTCTTATCAAACGCAAACTAAAGGGATGATGCCGGAAGAATATCGAAAAAAAATGCATAATGTCATCTATGGCTGTGATATCTGTCAGCTAGTTTGTCCGTATAATCGAGGCAAGGATTTTCATTTTCATAAAGAAATGGAACCAGAAGTCGATACTGTTTACCCTAAATTAAAGCCGATGCTCAGCATTTCTAATAAAGATTTTAAAGAAACGTTTGGGCATCTTTCAGGTTCTTGGAGAGGTAAAAAGCCACTACAAAGAAATGCCTTGATCGCATTAGCGAATTTAGGTGACCGCAGTGCGTTACCAGAAATCTTTGTTTGTGCAACGGAAGACGTGCGCCCTGTCATCAGGGGAACGGCGGTCTGGGCAATCGGAAAATTAGGAAATAAGGAAGCGGAAAAATGGTTAGATGTTTTACGCGAATTGTTAGAGGTAGAACCAGAGGAAGAGGTGCTTGAAGAAATCAGAAATGCCATCAAGCGATTAGAAAAATAAATAGTAATTATATAGGAAAGAGGTTGACAAAAAAAACAGCATCTTCGGAAAATAAACCGAAGGAGCTGCTTTTTTGCCACCATTTATATGGATTTTAATAGGCTGAGATGTAACTCTTCGAGTTGTATCTCAGCCTATTGATAGTCAATGAATAAAATTAAGCTTTTGCAGCTTCTTTTGGTTCGCGGCCCAAAATAGCTTGTAAGACTGTTAAGACACCATATGAAGCTAGAATTGTGTAAATCAAGCTTGAATAAGTTGTAATATCGAAATCCCACGTTTTGTAAATAACTAAAACAATTGCTAAAACAATAGCTGCAAGCACGTTGAAGAATGCGAACGCCCATAGATTTCCATTTTCTTTACGTGAAAGATAATAGATTGAAAACCATAAACTTAATACGCCCCAAGCGATACAGACTAAAATAGCTGCCCAATAAATAATAAATGCTACCACGAAGTTTCACCTCACTTTTGTACATTAGTATTCTATCACGTTCTCTTTTGTTTGTCATGAAAAGACAGTGAAAAAGCTTGGTATAGGTATCCGGTAAACTAGCTATTTGTCAGACCTCATGTATTCAACAGTGAGTCACTCTAACTGGTTAAGCAGATTTTTTCCAGTTTTGTGTAAAGGACTTCTTAACAATAAAATAAAACTAGAATAACCAGTTGCAGATCAAGGTAGCAGCTAGGATATTCTAGTTTTATTTTCGTTTGATCCGAATAATTTTTTCTATCTGATGGTTATTTAGGCTATAATAAACCTAGCGGGAGATGAAATGATGCAAACGATTGATGAGAAAAAAGCCATAGACCTGATCGAGCAAGCACAGAAAATCGTATTTTTAACGGGAGCAGGTGTTTCGACAGCTTCTGGTATACCGGATTATCGTTCGTTATCTGGTATTTATCATGGCATTGAACGGCCTGAATATTTGCTAAGTCAGACTTGCATGAGGGAAGAACCAGAGAAATTTTATTCATTTGTCAAAACAATGTATCATCCAAAGGCAAAACCAAATAGGATTCATTTGAAAATAGCGGAATTAGAAAAAGTTAAAGATGTCGGGGTCATTTCTCAAAATATAGATGGCCTTCATAAGGCAGCGGGCACTCAGCATTTAGTCAATTTTCATGGAGATTTATATGATTGCTACTGTCGGAAATGCGGGCAAACTATTTCTGCAAAATCGTATTTATTATCTGATCAACACGCTCAGTGCGGGGGGCAAATTCGTCCAAATATTGTTTTATATGAAGAAGGATTGGATGAACAAGTGATAGCAACAGCGATTAAAGCTATTGCGGCAGCAGAGTTGATTGTAATTGTTGGAACGAGTTTTCAAGTGCATCCATTTTGCGACTTGATTCACTACGCTTCAAGTCAGGCAGAAATCCTAGTGATTAATCAAACGCCTATCCCATTAAATCAACAAGCCTATTTTCTAAAAGAAGATGCACTTCGGGTTTTTGAAAATCTAATGATAGAGGAGCTTTAATATGGAAGAAATTAAATCAGAGCGACAAAAAATGATCGACGGGGAGTTGTATTTTGCAGCGGATCCAGAATTAACCACTGCACGGAAGTTTGCCCGTGAACAAATGAAGTTAATCAATAAGGAAGAAGATCGATTGATTCGTAAACAATTAGTTGAAGAAACCTTTGGGACAGCTGGCACTGGTAGTTACATCGAACCGACAATCAGCTTTGATTATGGCTTTAATATTCATGTAGGGAAAAACTTCTATGCCAATTTCAATAGTATTTTCCTAGATATTTGCCCAATCACAATTGGGGATAATTGTATGTTCGGACCGAATGCGCAATTATATACAGCAACGCACCCGTTACACCCCGTTAAAAGAAATAGTGGGTTAGAGTATGGTAAACCGATTACTTTAGGAAACAATGTCTGGCTTGGCGGCGGTGTCGTAATCACTCCTGGCGTAACTTTAGGCGATAATGTCGTTGTGGCAGCTGGCGCTGTGGTGACAAAATCATTTCCAGATAATTGTGTGATTGGCGGTAACCCAGCAAAAATCATCAAAGAAATCGAGTTAGACGAAAAACGCTCACCACTAACAATTCAGCGGGATAAAATCAATGCACTGGATAAACAGATCGTGACTTTATTAGAAGAACGTCTAAGCGTTGTTGACGCGATTGTAGGGATCAAAAAAGCAACAGAGAAACCAATCTTGGATACAGCAAGAGAACAAGAAGTTCTAGAGACGATCAGTGACTATGTTGGAAACGATCGCTACAAAGAAGCTATCAAAGAAACTTATCAAGGAATTATGGATGTGTCAAAACAGTTTCAACAACAGCAGACAGATTAAGCTTGCAGGGGGAAAATGAATGGACGGAGAACAAAGACGGACCTTGATTTTACTTGAGTTAGAAACGGCTGAAAAACCAGTCAGTGCCAGTCGTTTTGCTGAAAAGTTCAATGTCAGTCGCCAGATTATTGTCGGCGATGTGGCGCTTTTAAGGGCATCAGGTCGTGAAATTATCGCAACAGCCAGAGGCTATTTACTGGAAACAGAGCAAGCACGGCAAGGTATCATTAGGAAAATTGCTTGCCAGCATGCACCAGAACAAACCGCTGACGAAATGCAGACAATTATCTCTTTAGGCGGAGAAATCATTGATGTTGTAGTGGAACATCCAATCTATGGTGAGTTAACAGGCGGACTACATATTCGCACAGAAAAAGAAGTAGAGGAATTTATCAAAGCTTATCAAAATAGCCATGCTTCGTTATTATCTGAGTTAACAGCTGGGATTCACTTACACACGATTCGTTGCGAAAATGAACAGATGGTAGCAACTATCAAAAAAGCATTGGAACAAAAAGCTATTTTATATAAAGGTTAAAACAGCGCTAGACACGGACAAACTTTTAGGTTGTCTGTGTCTAGCGCTGTTTTTGCAGTGTAGTCTTATTTAATTATGAGAACGGTTAAACAAATGTTTTTTTGAATATCTCCTTTTGAATAGAATAAAACAAGGCGTTCCAATTGCTTTCTTCAAATATGTTCTCAATATAAATTATATTTTCATTACTTGCTGAAGGTTCAGCAAAATCTGCAATAACAATATCTGCTTCTGCAGTCTTTTGGACAAAGGTGATTAGCTCTTCATTGTAAATCTTCCTGATTTTATTTTGGATGAACAATTCTGAAAGTGTATCTTTGGAAAAATGAATGGCGATTTTCAATCGGTTATCGTTTGCATAGTCAATAATATAGTGAATCCATGAATAGGCGATATAATGGTATTTTTTGTCAAAAGCTAATTCTGCTGCTTCTTGGGGGTATTTCTTTTTAAATAAGGTATGAAATTTTTTGATGTCCTGACTCCGTTCTTCTAGTACGTAAGTTGGAAAAGTGACTTTTGTGAAATTTTCGGAATAATTAAACGCCTCGTAAAAGCTAATTCCCACGTAACGGATAAAAATCATCACAATAGTCGCTCGGTAAAGCAAAGTGTAGTAATCACTGTCGGATAAGTGCAATTTCCAATGATCAAGAATAGCATCAATAAATTGTTGGCTAAGTCTAATTAATGGAAGTTTAGTTTCTATAAACTTTTTAGCCAAGAAAATTTGTTCTTCAGGTGTTTCAATTGCTAAAAAGGTTCGTAAAATAAAATTTAAAAAAAGATTTTCATTAGTCAAAGTAATTTTTAAATCAGGAGAAAAGTTATCCACTTGGTAGATTGAAAGGTCATTTGTTTGTTCTAACAATTGAGCGAATGTAACGAATTGTTCATCTAATTCGATTTTTCGTTTCTTTTCAATCGTGTGATAAATACTATAAGAAATATAATGACGCAAATGTTCTTGCTTAGAAGTGGAGCTAATATAAGGATCAAGCTTATACAGCATGACTTTAGATTCATCTAAGGAACTACGATGTAATGGCGATTCCTTTGTCTTGAAAGAAGACCAATAAAAAGAAAAAATAAAGTAGCTTAGAGAAATTTCGTCAGCTAGGAAATTTGATTCATCTAAGTTTTGTGTAAATACCAGTTTAATTCCTAAAGGATTAAGTATTTTATTTAATCGAGTTAGTTGTTTGTAAACATAAGAAGAGGTCAAGTGCAGATCACCAGCCAATTCGTCTATAGAATAATAGTTTTTTTTAAATAGTGCTCGAAGAATCTCAAAAGCTGTTGTTTCCTTTAAATAATAAAGCTTCGTTATTTCCAGTACATGAATACTATCTAGTCCAGGAGCTAATACTAATTGATAATCTTCTGATACTTTAACGATTTGAGCATCATCTTTAAAGATTACGTATAAATCCTCATTCAATATAGAGATTTGTTTTTTTAGTTTATGATTGTCAATTTTTAACTCCTCTGTTAGTTTTTTTTGATTACGAGTTGTTGAGCAGGTGGAAAAGCGACTAAGTATTTGTAATTTGAACAAGTTGTTTTTTTTAAGTAAGATATTCATTTTTTATACCTCCTGTTTAAAATGTATAGATATATTCAAAGCAGTTCATTAAAAATAGATTTGTAAAAAATGGATTTTTATATTTTTCTGTCTGAGTGAACTAATAATAATAATAAATTATATTTATTATTATTTTATACAGTTTATAAAAAGAAGAGATAAAATAAGAATTAATGCCAGTTTTTAAAGGGTTTTTCCAATAGAGAAAAACCAGCTAGTGATTTTGTTATCAATGTTATTATTTGTTAATTATACACAATTTATTTTAATTATTCTCTTTTTTATCGGGAAAATAGGAATAAAAAAGAAAAAATGGAAGGTTGAAAATCCTAATATTGCCATCTATACTGAATCACGTACTAAAAACACGTTGGATGTTACTGATTGTTTTTTTCTGTGTAGCAATTTAAGGATTTTGAAAATAGCAGCAAGGAACGTATGAATGGTTAAAAAAATTACTGCTATATATTTTTCTTTCAGGACATATTTTTTCTATACATATATCATTTCATTCTGTTTAAGCGGATGAGCTGCAACTGTATTTGGCTTAGGAAACGGGACAGATGCTGGTAAAAAGAGTAATATTTTGATGCCGTTCAATAGCTACAATAAAGTAGCAACAACCTTTATGCTACTGATAGATGACTGTTGATGGTGTAAAAGAAGCAGCAATTACTGTAAGGAAATTATAATTATCAGAATGTTGGGACGATTTTCGGGGAACAAATTATCTTCAATAATGATTGTGAACCTAAAAGAACTGGCGTTCTTCATTGATGCTAGCATATAGAGTGGCGATAAGATACAGGCTTATTGTTTGAACTATTTCCAGGATCATACTTAGGAACAGAGCAGGGGGAGTTTGGCTAGGCTAGCAGATGTTCCTAGCAATAACTGAAAAAAATGCGTATTACAAGGAGACTGTTACTGAGTAAGAAGTAATCAAGCTGCCTTGTTTTATATATAACTTATTTGGAAAAGAGGAAGAAAAAATGAAAAAGATCATTTTTGGAACATTATTATCAACTGTTTTATTAACTGGTGGAGTAGTTGTTCATGCAGAGGGGCAAACGGAGGGACAAGACTGGACAACAACTACAGGAACTCCAGACGGAAAAGGCGCAACGTCTCATGCGCATATGACATTACAACCAGGGGATGGAACAACTGACCCGACTGACCCGATCGACCCGAGTGAACCAGGTGGGGAAACTGGAAACAAAGGACCATTGACAATCGACAACGTAACACCTCTAGAATTTGGTGAACATAAATTAGCTGGTGGAGAATCAATCTACTCTTCAACAAGTGAGCACCCTAATGTACAAATTACAGATAGTCGTGGAGAAGGGAAAGGTTGGACTCTGCAAATCACCTCTTCTCAATTTACAGATATAAAAGATGCTAAAAAAACACTAAAAGGTGCCGTGTTGACGTTGCCTGCAGGTGAATTGAAAACAATTGATGGTAACGTATCTGGCAAACCAACAACGAAAGAAATCCACTTAGCAACTGACCAGCCAACTGCCGAAGTGTTAATGGTAGCGAAAGATAAAACAGGTATGGGTACTTGGGAAGATCTATTCAACGAAGAAAACGTAACAGTTAAAGTACCAGCAGGTAACTTTTCTGGTGAATATGTATCAACCTTAACATGGACAATGTTAGATACGCCAAAAGCGTAATTATGAGTGAAGTAGAAAACTTAGGAGGAATCATTTTGAAAAAATTAAATCTATTATCAGTAGCAGCAATTTTAAGCATGAGTCTATTTACCGCTACAACAACTTTTGCTGAAGAAGTAGAGCCGCCAGTAGATGACGCAAAAAAAGCTGAGTCTCACGTAAAAGTTGGCATCGAACCTGGAGATGATAAAGAACCGACTAATCCGATCGATCCAGAAGATCCTGATAATCCAGGAGAAGGCGGTACAGGTCAAACTGGTAATTTAACAATCGATATGGTTACAAATCTTGATTTTGGTGCGTTTAAATTAAGCTCTGAAGCGACTACACTTACTGCCAATAAAGAAAACAAAGCTAACCCGACAGCCCAAGTGACCGATAAACGTGGGACAGGAGCTGGTTGGACTTTAGGCGTAGAGATGTCAGATTTCAAAAGTGCAGATGAACATATTTTAAAAGGTGCTCAATTAAGCATTCCTAAAGGGGAACTAAAAACAAACAATACTGACAAAACATTAGCCCCAGAAAACTTTGCTTTAGTTGTTAATAAAGAACAACAAGTGATCATGACTGCTAACAAAGATAAAGGTTTAGGAACATGGGCGGATAGCTATGATAAAGAACAAACAAAACTAGCAATTCCAGCAGGAAACTATGTTGGTGAATATGCTTCTACATTAACATGGACGTTAAGTAACGCACCTAAATAAACAGCGTAAATAAAGAACGAAAGAGGATTGAATAATGAGAGCATCTAAAATAGTAAGTACAATCGTATTAGCAAGTATTTTTTCATTAAATGGAGTTGTAACATTTGCAGCAGAGGATACAAAACCTCTAGGAGCGAAATCTAAAACACATATCTCATTTACAGCAAGTGAAGAGCCAACAGGTCCTGTTGACCCAACAGACCCAAATAAACCAGTTGACCCTGATCAACCGATTGATCCAACTGACCCAGAAAATCCAGGTACTGGTAACGAAGGTGCGTTGGCAATTGATTATGTATCAAATATTGTATTCGGCGAAAAAGAAATCGAATCTGGCGATACTATCTATAACGCTATGAATGAAAACCCATTTGTACAAGTTACTGATAAACGTGGGACAGGCGCTGGCTGGACTTTAAGTGCCCAAACAAATGGATTCAAAACAGAAGCAGGCAAACAATTAAAAGGTGCTGAGTTAAGTTTCAAAAATGGACATGTAAAAACAAGAACCGATAATGTATCTACAGCACCAATCGGAAATGATGTAGTATTCAGTAACGCAGATGCTAAAGTAATTATGTCTGCTAAAAAAGATGCAGGTCGTGGTACTTGGCTGGATGTCTTTTCTGGTGAAGCGGACAACAATGAAAATGTTCAACTAAAAGTCTTAGAAGGTTCAGCAGATGCCAACATTGAGTATTCAGCAGAAATTAACTGGACATTAGCAAACGCACCAAAATAATCAAGACAAATCCAACTATTACTATGAAATAAGGTTAAGAAAAATATAGAAACAATCGAATAAGGCCCCCACCTTGTTCGATTGTTTTGAAACTCGGAGGAAAATTGTGAAGAAAAAATATTTATTCCCTTTATTTACGATTGTCGTTGCCCTGTTTTTCTCAGTTGACACTAACGTTTTTGCAAGCGATATGAATTTTTCAGTTGAAGCAAACATTCCAGAGAACCAAGTGGATAAATCACAGACTTATTTTGATTTAAGAATGAAACCTGAACAAGAACAAGATATCTCAATTACGATTAAAAATGGTTCAGACGAACAAGCGACATTTATAGTAGAGCCTCATATTGCCGTTACGAATCAAAATGGTGTGATTGATTATAGTAAAGATCTACCGAAGGATTCGTCTTTGAAGCACAGTTTGACTGAGGTTATTTCTGGTGAAACGAAATATACACTTAAAGGAAAAGAGACAAAGAAAGCGGTCTTTCATTTAAAGATGCCTAAAGAATCTTTTGACGGAATTATTTTAGGCGGGTTCCAGATTCACAAAGAACAAAAAGATACTGAAAAAGATGAGAAACAAGCGGTTCAAATCAAAAATCAGTATGCGTATGTTATTGGTGTGAAGCTGAGCGAAAAAGATCAATCAGCGACGCCGGAACTTGTTTTGAATAAGGTTAAACCTGGGTTGCAAAACTACCGAACAGTTGTTACAGCCAACTTGCAAAATACTCAGCCTATCATTATCAATGGCCTAAAAGTTGATGCGAAAATCAGTAAAAAAGCTGGCGGACAAGTGTTGCATACGACAGCGAAACAAGATATGAGCATGGCGCCAAATTCTAACTTTGATTTTCCAATTTCTTGGGATAATCAAGAATTAAAAGCAGGTACATACCACCTTGCAGTAGTTGCCGAAGATGATAAAGGGAACAAATGGGAGCTGGAAAAAGACTTTGATATCAAAGGAAAAGAAACCAAAACTTTAAACAAAGACGCGGTTGAACTTGAAAAAGATTACACGATGTGGATCATTATCGGTGTTATCGGGATTATTGTACTGCTGATCATTGTCTGGTTCATTGTCAAAAAAAGAAATGAGAAAGCAGAAAAAATCCGTAAACAATCGCAAGCAAGAAAGAAAAAAGCTCTTCTAAGAGAAAAGAAAATAGCAAGAAAAAGAAAAAAACAAGCAGTAAGTGATGTAAGCTAGAATTCCCCTAAAAAGTACAGATAATAAAGGCTAAGGATTATCGCGCAATTACACACTCGAAAAAACATGCCTACGTTATATTTCGAGAGTCAAAATCGACGGGATTGGGTTTAGAGGAGGGATAAAGATGTTCAAAAAATCAAAATATTTATGGCTTCTGTTGTGTGTAGTGAATGCTTTCGTTTGTTCTTCGGTTGCTGTCTATGCGGATGAGGCGAGTCAAGCGACTTCAAAAGCAGGAATCAAATTTGTTGATAGAAGACCGCATGATGAAACTGATTTTAGTTCAGGTCCGACTGATAATGAACAAGAGTCAGGTAAAGTGACAAACAAATATCCCAAAGACCTTCCTAGCACAAATGAGAAACCAGCAGTATATGCAACTATCTTGGGCGTAGTAATCGTTACTGGTTCTGTGGCGATTTGGCTGAAGCGCAACAAAGATGAGGATAAAAAATGCTGAATATATAGCTACTATTAAGGAAACAGATCGGTTGCTCAAATCCCTAAAAATCGACCCATACACAATTTTACTGAGCTTACTTACCTTAACTATTCATAGTAAATAGTGGAATTTGAGGCAAAAAGAAATTTTTTGTTGGTAGTTGTCAATCTTCTGACAGAATTTTTGCTTCTATTCTCATCATTTATCTGGATTTCATTAGTTTGGCGTGTGACTTTCGAGTTATGCACCAGACTTTTTTTATATATACCAATTGTGACCGTTTTAAAATTTCTTATAAAATATCCAACTTCTATTTACTTTTTTGTTTTTAAAGATATAATGTAAGCGTAACCAGAAAAGAAGGGGTGGTTTTTTTAGTGAGTAGATCAATCAATATTTACAACACGACGGATGACACTTACCAATTGTACATTGACGGTAACTGGACAAAAGGCTCAGGAGATCGTCTGATCACCAGTTACAATCCCAGCAATGGTGAAAAACTGGCTGATTTTATTGATGCAACTCATGCGGATGTTGATCAAGCAATCAAAGCAGCACAAGTTGCCTTTGAGACCTGGAAAGATGTAGATGTTATGACGCGCAGTAGACTATTGTTAGATATAGCTGATTTGATCGATGCAAACACAGAACATTTAGCCTTAGTTGAAACGTTGGATAACGGCAAACCGTTGCGTGAAACGTTATCGATTGATGTTCCAGCCACAGCTGATCATTTCCGTTACTTTGCTGGTGTGATTCGCGGGGAAGAAGGTACAGTGAAAGACTTTGATCAGGATACACTATCTCTGGTAATCAAAGAACCAATTGGTGTTGTGGGGCAGATTATTCCGTGGAATTTTCCGTTACTGATGGGAGCTTGGAAGCTAGCGCCGGCTATCGCAGCTGGCAATACTGTGGTGATCCATCCTTCTTCAACAACGTCTCTAAGTCTACTTGAATTATTCAAACTACTGGATCAAGTTTTGCCGAAAGGTGTTGTAAATTTGATCACAGGTAGAGGATCTGATTCAGGAAACTATATGCTGGAACATCAGGGATTTGATAAATTAGCCTTTACAGGATCGACAGAAGTCGGTTATACAGTTGCAAAGGCGGCAGCAGACAAATTAATTCCGGCAACTTTGGAATTAGGTGGAAAATCAGCGAATATTATTTTTGATGATGCAAATTGGGAACGTGCGTTAGAAGGGGTTCAATTAGGTATTTTATTCAATCAGGGACAAGTTTGCTGTGCAGGTTCTCGTGTCTTTGTTCAAGAAGGAATTTATGACAACTTTGTTGCGGCACTCAAAGAGCGTTTTGAAAAAATAAAAGTAGGCCTACCTTGGGAAGAGGGCATACAAATGGGCGCTCAAATCAATGAAAAACAATTAAAAGACATCTTAAAATATGTCGAAATTGGGACAAAAGAAGGAGCTAAGTTGATTACAGGTGGACATAAAATTACTATAGATGGACTGGATAAAGGCGCTTTTTTAGAGCCGACATTATTGGCTGATGCCAATAATGCGATGTGTATTGCCCAAGAAGAAATATTTGGACCCGTAGCAACAGTTATGAAGTTTAAAACGGAAGAGGAAGTAATTGCCTTGGCAAATCAATCTGATTATGGCTTAGGCGGAGCTGTCTTTTCACAGGATATCAATACCGCGCTGCGTGTGGCGCGTAAAGTGAGAACTGGACGGATGTGGGTTAATACGTATAATCAACTACCTGCTGGCGCGCCATTTGGCGGCTATAAAAAATCTGGTATTGGGCGCGAAACCCATAAGTCGATGCTGGATGCCTATACTCAAATGAAGAACATTTATATTGTGACAAAAGAGGAACCGGATGGTTTGTATAATTAACGAAAAAAGAATCGCAACCGATTGGCTGCGATTCTTTTTTTAGTTAATTATTTTCAGCTTCAAATTTCTCGAAAGCGGATTTGATAACTTCCTTCAACGCATTTGCAGAAGCATTCATACGATCTTTTTCGGAATCTGTCAACGGAATTTCAATGACTTGTTTGATTCCTTGGCGATTGATGACAGCAGGTGCACCGATATAAATATCATTTTGACCATACTCACCATCTAAGTAAACAGAAAGTGGGAAAACAGAATCTTCATCATCTAAAATCGCTTTGGTGATTCGAGCTAAGGCCGCTGCGATTCCGTAGAATGTAGCACCTTTTTTCTCAATGATTGAATAAGCCGCATCTCTTACATTGAAGAACAAATTGACCATCGCTTCTTCATCAACATCTGGATTGTTTTTAACCCATTCATAAATTTGTAAACCAGCAACATTAGCATGAGACCAAACTGGAAATTCAGTATCGCCGTGTTCACCTAGAATGTAAGCATGGACGTTACGAGCATCTACGTCAACTAATTCAGCGATTGCTTGACGGAAACGAGCAGAATCAAGTGAGGTGCCTGAACCGATAACGCGTTCCTTTGGAAATCCTGAGAATTTCCATGTAGAATAAGTTAAAATATCAACTGGATTAGCAGCGACTAAGAAAATACCGCTAAAGCCAGAATCAACGATTGCAGTCACGATTTGTTTATTGATTTTCAAGTTTTTATGCACCAAATCAATTCTTGTTTCGCCAGGTTTTTGTGCGGCACCAGCTGTTAATACAACCAGATCAGCATCATGACAATCGTCATAAGTAGCGGCATAAATCTTTTTAGGAGAAGTGAAAGCTAATGCATGAGATAAATCAGCGGCATCTCCTTCGGTTTTCTTTGTATCTATATCAATAATACCAACTTCTTGGGCAATATTTTGAGTAACTAAGGCAAAAGCATAACTAGATCCGACAGCGCCATCTCCAACTAAAATTACTTTTTGGTGGTCTTTGTTTCCTACTGCTGCAGTCATGTGTATCATTCCTTTCAGATAATTGTTTTATCACAATGATAATACCACCGTTTGTGAGGTTTGTCACGTTTTTTGTTTGTTAAAATAATACAGTTTTTAGAGGTGTTTCATAAGAAAACTCTTTCATGTGCGGTATTTCACTATTTCTTGTTTTTATGAATTTTTTTCTTTTTAATTGAATAAATGAAGCTTACGGCTTTTTTAAGAATTTAAATGAGCCGGAAATCGCTTATTTTATGGTATAATTATAAAAAACTGGGCAAGGGATACTCCTGCCCAGATATTTTGTGTTGGAGAATGAATAAATGGTGGTAAAATAGCACCTCTTATTAAGGAGAATATAAATAGATGAAAATGATTGTCGGATTAGGTAATCCAGGAAGTAAATATCAGGAAACAAAACATAATATCGGCTTTATTACTGTAGATGAAATCGCTCACCGATACAATGCAACCTTTAATAGAAGCCAATTTGAAGCAGATATTGCTGAATTTTTTATAGGAACAGAAAAAATTATGTTGGTCAAGCCACTTACATTTATGAATGAGTCCGGCCGTTCAGTGGGTCCTTTGATGACCTATTATGGTGTAGAGGAAAAAGACTTGATCGTTATTTATGATGATCTAGATTTAGAAATCGGTAAAATCCGTTTACGTGAAAAAGGCAGTGCTGGCGGACATAATGGCATAAAAAGCTTGATAGCACATTTAGGAACAAATGTGTTTCCGAGAATCAAAATCGGTATTGGACGCCCGATTGGCAGTAACACGGTTGTCCATCATGTATTGACAGGTTTTCCTAAAGAGAAACATGAAGAGATTTTATTAGCGGTGAAAATTGCAGCAGATGCCGCAATTTATGCTTGTGAAGGACATACGTTTGTTGATACGATGAATCAATTTAATGGAAAATAAGCACAATAAAAAGTATAGAAGGAGGAGCCTGTTTTGAATATCATTGAACGGATTGGCGCAAGTGAACTAGCCCGAGATTGGCAAATGCAGTTAACAGGAAATACCCGCCAATTGATTACCGGTTTAGCTGGCTCTGCCAAAACATTGGTCATGACCAGTGGGTTTAAACAAAAAAATAAAAAAGTTATTGTAGCTGTTCCTAATCTTTATTATGGCAATCAGCTCGTTGAAGACTTTCGTAATATTTTGTCGGACGAAGAAGTGTATCTATTCCCTGTGGACGAAGTTTTATCAGCTGAAATGGCCTTTTCTTCGCCGGAAGCAAGAGCAGAAAGAGTAGCAGCGCTTAACTTTCTTTTAACAGATCAAGCAGGAATCGTCGTGGTTCCGGTAGCTGGTTTAAGGAAGTATCTACCGAGCAAACAAACGTGGGAACAAGCCCAGCTGCATTGGGAACTTGGCGGAGAAATCGAGCTAGATACTTTAGCCCAACAGTTAGTTTTAATGGGGTATGAACGCGAGTCCTTAGTTGGCAAGCCAGGTGATTTCAGCATTCGAGGAAGTATTGTTGATGTCTATCCGCTGAACTCTGATTATCCAGTTCGAGCAGAATTGTTCGATATTGAGATCGATTCTTTGCGTTATTTTGAAGCAGATACGCAGCGATCAGTCGGCAACATTGAGTCTGTGACGCTGTCTCCAATGACCGACCTAGTTTTCTCAAAGGAAGATTTAGCGTATGGCGAAAAACAATTAGCTAGCGCATTAGAAAAAAGAGTAGCAATCGCCAAAGATGCGACTGAAAAGGAATTTCTTCAAGATTATTTTGGCCAGCTAGCAACGGCATGGAGTCAAGGGATTCCCACTGACACAGCCCATTATTACACCGACTTATTATATGAAACAAAAACGACATTGCTTGATTATCTATCAGAAGATAGTTTGATATTTGTTGATGATTATGCCCGTATTTTAGAAGCAGAACGTGAAATTATACGTGAGGAAAATGAGTGGCAAGTTCTTAAATTAGAAGAAATGCGGGTTTTCCCTGAACAGTCATTCGGGATAGAATTTCATGAACAAGTAAGAAAAATGACGTTTGCAACGACTTTCTTTTCGCTATTCCAAAAAGGTATGGGCAATCTGCGTTTCCAAGCAGTCCATAATTTTCAATATCGCTCGATGCAGCAGTTCTTTGGGCAAATGCCGCTATTAAAAACCGAAATGGATCGTTGGCAAAAACAAGATCAGACGGTTGTGGTGTTTGTACCAACCAAAGAACGCAGTCAAAAAGTCGAAGAACTATTTCGTGATTTTGATATTTCAAGTGTGACAGCTTCAGCTGATAAGATAATAGAAGGAAAAATTCAAATCGTTGAAGGTTCATTGCAATCTGGTTTTGAATTACCTGTAGAAAAAATTGTAGCCATCACGGAAAAAGAAATTTTCCATACAACAACGAAAAAAAGAGCACGACGTCAAACTGTTTCAAATGCAGAACGCTTAAAAAGCTATAGTGATCTAAAAAATGGCGATTACGTTGTTCATGCAAATCACGGGATCGGTAAATATATTGGGATGCAGACCTTAGAAGTCGATGGTGTTCACCAAGATTACATCACGATTTTATATCAAAATGACGATAAGCTGTTCATTCCAGTTACGCAACTGAACCTGATTCAGAAATTCGTAGCATCAGAAGCCAAATCGCCGAAAGTCAATAAATTAGGCGGCAGTGAATGGAGCAAAACAAAGCGTAAGGTTACATCTAAAATCGAAGATATCGCAGACGACTTGATTCAGCTCTATGCATCAAGAGAATCGGAAAAAGGCTATGCTTTTCCACCAGATGACGCTTATCAGAAGGAATTTGAAGACGCATTTCCATACAGTGAAACAGATGATCAACTGCGCAGTACCGCTGAAATCAAACATGATATGGAAAAAACACGTCCAATGGATCGCCTATTGGTTGGTGATGTGGGCTACGGTAAGACAGAAGTTGCCTTACGAGCAGCATTTAAGGCAATCAATAACAATAAACAAGTCGCTTTTTTAGTTCCCACCACGATTTTAGCTCAGCAACATTACGAAACCATGCTGGACCGTTTTGAAGGATTTCCAGTTGAAGTAGGCTTGTTAAGTCGCTTTAGAACGAAAAAACAACAAAGTGAAACCATTGAAAAAATCAAACACGGCCAAGTGGATATCGTTGTAGGAACCCATCGTTTACTTTCTCAAGACGTGAAATTTAGTGATTTAGGTTTGCTGGTGATTGATGAAGAACAGCGCTTTGGTGTAAAACATAAAGAGCGTTTAAAACAATTGCGAGCACAAGTCGATGTTTTGACGTTGACTGCCACACCGATTCCAAGAACATTGCACATGTCGATGCTTGGGGTACGTGACCTTTCAGTGATTGAAACACCACCGGAAAATCGTTATCCAATCCAAACCTACGTCATGGAAAATAACCCAGGCGCAATCAGAGAAGCAATCGAAAGAGAAATGGCACGAGATGGACAGGTTTTTTATTTGTATAATCGCGTGGATACGATCGAGCAAAAGGTTGAAGAGATTCAAGTGTTGGTGCCAAATGCTAGAATAGCTTATGCTCACGGGCAAATGACAGAAGTTCAACTGGAAAATACGTTATTTGATTTTATTGAAAGACAATATGATGTATTAGTGACAACGACAATCATTGAAACCGGTGTTGATATTCCGAATGCCAATACATTATTTGTAGAAAATGCTGATTATATGGGCTTATCTACTTTGTATCAACTACGAGGCAGAGTTGGCCGAAGCAATCGTGTCGCCTATGCTTATTTTATGTATGAACAACAAAAGATTTTAAATGAAGTTAGCGAAAAACGTTTAGAAGCAATTAAGGACTTCACTGAATTAGGTTCTGGGTTTAAAATTGCGATGCGGGATCTATCGATTCGCGGAGCAGGTAATTTGTTAGGTGCGCAACAGCATGGTTTTATCGACTCTGTCGGTTTTGATATGTACTCACAAATGCTTTCAGAAGCCGTTGCCCGTAAACAAGGGAAAAATATCCAAGATCAAAAAACATCTGTTGAGATCGATTTGGGTATTGATGCATATTTACCAACCAGTTATATTTCAGATGAGCGTCAAAAAATTGAAATCTACAAACGAATTCGTCAGTTGGAAAATATGGATATGTATGATGAGCTTGAAGCGGATCTGCTTGATCGTTTTGGTGAATACCCGGATGAAGTGGCACATTTATTGACGACCGGTCAAATTAAAATGGACGGGGATCGTGCTCTGATTGAAACGATTCGTAAGAGACAGCAGGAAATTACCTTTACTTTAAGTAAAATTGGGACAAAAACATATAATGTAGAACAAATATTTGAAGCACTATCTCAGACTCAGTTAAAAGCGGATCTTGCTGTAGACAATGAAAAAATGTCAGTGCGTTTGAAAGTTCCTAAAGATATGAAAGAAGCTATTTGGCTTCAGGAAGTAGCGTTATTTACGACAGCGTTAAGACAGGAAAAGTATAAGACGATTGCTGTTGAGGAAGAATAAAGTTAGGGGCTAAACTCTCGGGAAAAAGATAAAAATAGAGTGAGGTAAAAAGCTCCTCAATCGATTTATCCTATTTTCCAGTCAGAGCTAAACGAGCTCATTCAGCTTTTAAAATAGGAGGTCAACGAATGGCACACAAGGAAATGCGGTCAATGATGCAAGGGGCTGCTATTTTAACTATTGCATCATTCATTGCCAAAGTGCTGAGTGCGGTTTATCGGGTGCCTTTTCAAAACTTAGTTGGTGATGAAGGGTTTTATGTGTATCAACAAGTTTATCCAATCTATGGTATTGCGATGACTTTAGCGTTGTCGGGGCTACCACAGTTTATTTCAAAAGTGGTAGCTGAACAACCAGAAATCAGTGGACAGAAAAAAGTTTTACAACAGCTCTTTCCTTTTGTCTTTATGATTGCAGCTTTGTGTTGGGCATTTTTCTTTTTAGGAAGTCATGAAATTGCCTTTATGATGGGCGATTATCGACTGGCATCGTTAATTCAAGTTGTTTCTTTTACCTTTTTATTAGTGCCTATTTTGTCTTTTTACCGTGGAAACTTTCAAGGGCATTTTATGATGATTCCAAGTGCAGTTTCCCAAGTGGTGGAACAACTTGTACGGGTGGGAGTGATCTTAATTGCAGCATATTCCTTTAGCCAATTCGGTTGGTCGGTCTATCAAACAGGGACAGTTGCGATGGGTGGTGCCTTGTTTGGGGGTGTCGTTGCTGCTGGAATTCTTTGGTATTATGATCGGAAAATCCGTGTAGGTAGCTCGTCTTATCTTACTCAGTGGAAAGTTGAAAAAGGCTCGGGAAAATTATTTGGACGCTTATTAGTAGAAGGTGGCATTGTCTCTTTATACAGCGCGTTTTTGATCTTCTTTCAATTGATCGATTCTTTTTTTGTTAAGAACTCTTTGGTTGCAGCAGGAATCAGTGATTCAGTAGCGAAAATCGATAAAGGGGTCTATGATCGTGGGCAGCCTCTCGTTCAATTAGGTTTAGTTGTTGCATTGGCATTGAGTTCAAGTTTTTTACCCGCGCTAACAAAATATTTCATGAGTAAAGAAAAAGGGCGATTCTTGCAAGCAGCTAAAATCTTTTTACGCTTGACCACAACGATTGCAGCAGCAGCTTCAATAGGTTTGGCATTATTATTACCCTATATAAACTTTGCTTTATTTAAAGATTATAAAGGCAATGGCGTTCTAGGCGTATATGTTTGTTCGATTGCATTTATGGCAGTTATCCAAGCTTATCAAAGTATCTTGCAAAGTCGGAATCAATTTGTCACATCGATGTTTTCAGCTGGCATAGGGTTATTGGTCAAGCTCTTTCTAACAAGTTCTTTGACGTATGTTTGGGGGACGCTTGGTGCGAGCGTTTCAACGATTGCTGGGCTGTTAGCTACTTTATTTTTATTGATATTTTTTTCAAAAAGAGAAATCAATCGTTTTATTGTTGAAAACCATTTCTTTAGAAAGTTAATTCTTAGTTTAGCAACGATGGGAATTGTGTTACTCTGTTATCAAGGTGTGATTGCGATTCTTTTAGGAGCTGTTGAGCATCGTGGGCAAGCATTAGTTATTGCGATAGTTGGCGTCTTGATAGGCGGTGCAACATTTATTTATATTATTATTAAAATACAATTGTTTACAATTCGGGAATGGCTGACATTACCATTTGGAGCGAAAATATTAAGAATGAAGAGGTAAAACACATGCGTTTAGATAAATTTTTAAAAGTTTCACGCATTATTAAAAGAAGACCTGTAGCCAAAGAAGTTGCAGACAAAGGTCGGATTCAAATCAATGGCATCTTAGCAAAATCATCTAGCAATGTAAAAATTGGGGATCAGGTGAAGATCCAATTTGGAAATAAAATCTTAGAAATCGAAGTACTTGAACTTCGCGATTCAACGAAAAAAGAAGATGCTGAAAAGATGTATCAGATTATTTCAGAGAAAAGAGTCGAAAATAGTGACAATTTAGATTAGACAAGCTTCTTAGATGTTGGTATAATAAGACAGACAAACCAAAAACGAGTGGAGCGGAAAACATGGGAAAAAAGAAAAAGGACGTGGAGAAAGTTGCTGCATTAGATAATGAGTATACAAAAGAACAGTATGCCGAATTTCAAAAACAGCAAAAGCAGTTGATTTTTAGACGCCGCCGTCTAGCAGTTGTTTTTCTCGTGGCGTTTGTGATTTTTATCGTTTCAGGTGTTCAGCTAATGAAAGACTATCAGCAACTAAATGCCTTCAAAAAACAGCATGAAGAAGCTGTGGCTGAGTCAGCAGAAGTTGATAAGAAGTTAAGTCGTTTAGAACAAGACGTTACTCTTTTAAGAGACGAGGATTATGTGGCAAAATTAGCCCGCAGTCGTTACTTAGTCTCAAAAGATGGCGAACAAATTTACAACATTCCAGAGTTAGGCGGAACGACTAACTCCAGTAATGAGCAAAAACAATCATCGCAAGAGAGTCAATCACAGTCTCATTCATCTGATAAACAATCAGGTGAATAGCTGCAGATATAATAGGGTAAATAATAGGAGGAACATTTTTTTTATGTCAATTGAAGTAGGAGCGAAGTTGCCAGGAAAAGTGTCTGGTATCACTAATTTTGGTGCCTTCATCGATTTAGGTGAAGGAAAAACAGGGTTGGTTCACATTAGTGAAGTATCAAATGGATTCGTTAAAGATATCCATGATGTATTGACCGTAGGGGATGAAGTAACAGTAAAAGTTACCTCAGTCGGTGATGATGGCAAAGTAGGTTTGTCCATTCGTAAAGCACAAGAGCAAGCGGCAGAACCAAAACGTGAATATCAACGTCGTGAGAACAATGAGCATCAAGGGAACCGTGATCGCAACTCACGTCCAGCACCTAAAAAACAATTTACAAGAGCACAGCCAATGAACTCAAAACAAGATTTTGATTCATTAATGAGCTCATTTTTAAAAGATAGTGATGATCGTTTAACGTCATTAAAACGTAACACAGAAGGAAAACGTGGCGGTCGTGGCGGTCGTCGTAACTAACGAATAAACAATTGAAGCTGAGCGAAAGCTCGGCTTTTATGTTTTGCAAAATATTTAAGCGATGACTTACGAAGTAAAGAGGTGAACAGATGTTTCAAGCATTTTACGATCATTGTAAAAGAAATGACTACTGGCAGCCACATCAAAAAATATTATTAGCGATTTCCGGCGGCGTCGATTCGATGGTGCTATTAAATTTAATGCAAAGAGCAGCAGAAAAGGATCATCTAACAATAGCCGTTGCCCATATCAATCACCAATTGCGTGGAGAATCAGAGGCAGAAGCAAGTTATTTGGAAAGCTATTGCCAAGAGCAAGGACTCGTTTATTACAGTAAAGTATGGTCAGCGCTGGACAAAAGAAAAAATACCGAAGCTCGCGCTCGTGCATTTCGTTACGGATTTTTCGCTGAAGTCATGAGACAAGAAGGCTATGCGTCACTATTTACTGCTCACCACAATGATGATCAAGCTGAGACCGTTTTAATGAAACTGACAAGAGGAAGTGCCTTACCTAACTTAGTAGGAATTAGAGCGCGGCAATCGTTTGGCAAAGGAGAACTGATTCGCCCTTTCTTAATTTTTTCCAAAGATCGCTTAGAACAATTCGCCAAGTGCTCACGAATTGTGTATTTTGAAGATAGCTCGAATCAGGGTGATGCTTACATGCGAAATAGAGTAAGACATCAGGTAGTGCCACTTTTAAAGAAAGAAAACCCGCAGTTTCTACAACATATCACTGATTTTACTGAACAAATCGTATTAGCAGACGAGCTTATTCAGTCAGTTATCGAACCTAAATATGAGCGCTGGGTAAAAAAAACAGCAGCAGGTTGGACAATTCAACTAGCCGAGTTGAAACAAGAAAAAACAAGTCTACAAACGTTTTTCCTAATGATGTTGTTTCAACGAACGATCGTAGTGAAAGACATTGCAATAAGCCAATCTCAGATTCAACAGTTGCTGAATATCATTAGACAACAGGCGCCACAATTAACAATGGATCTTGAACAAGGCTGGCAAATTGTGAAAGAATATGATGTGATGTATATAAAAGAAAAACAGTTGAAGCAAGATAAAAAAATAGTTTACTTAAATGAAAATGAATCTATTTTCCTTTCAAAAAATGAGTGGCTTGGATTAGAAACTACAACCGCTAATCTGGAGATACCTGAAGCTGTGAAAGACTGGACTGAGTATTCTTTGCCCATAAGCGGACAAACACCATTACCGTTAATGATTCGTCATAGAGAAAATGGCGATCGAATTTCATTGACGCCAAACTTAACCAAAAGATTAAATCGATTATTTATTGATCGGAAAATACCCAATTTAACGAGAGAACAGGCGTGGATCATTCTTTCTGCACAGGAGAAGATTATTTGGGTTCCTAAAATTGCAAATTCATGTTTGAGTATTCCTAAAGAAACTGATAAAATACTCTACAGGCTCCTTTATAAAATAAAAGAGTAAAGACCGAAAATTACTTTTATTCAAAGAAGCAAAACAACATAAAATAATAACTAAAAAACTCAAAAGAGAAGGAGAGCAATATGTTAGAGAACGATATTAAACAAGTGTTGATCACGAAAGAACAAATTCTTGAAAAATCAACTGAACTTGGCAAACAACTAACAGAAGATTATAGAGGGAAAAATCCTTTAGTCATTGGTATTTTAAAAGGTGCAATACCGTTTATGGCTGATATCACGCGCTGTATCGACACTCATTTAGAGATGGATTTTATGGCTGTATCTAGTTATGGAAATGCAACGGTGTCTTCAGGTGAAGTAAAAATCATTAAAGATTTGGACACAAACGTTGAAGGGCGCGATATCTTGATCGTAGAAGACATCATCGACAGCGGCCGTACATTAGCTTATCTAGTTGATCTCTTTAAATACAGAAAAGCTGCATCTGTGAAAATTGTCACGTTGTTAGATAAACCAGAAGGACGTGTGGTTGATATCGTTGCCGACTATGTTGGTTTCGATGTACCAAATGAATTTGTTGTAGGTTACGGTTTAGATTATGCAGAAGCTTATCGGAATCTTCCTTATGTAGGTGTGTTGAAACCTGAAATCTACGAATCAAATTAATATCTCTCTTAGATTTAGTTATGTTACAATGTAATGGTCAGAATTGATAAAAAATAAACCGTAAAATTAAATTACGCGCAGTAATCAAAGGAGGACAGGCATGAATAAAAAGAATAGTGGCATGAAAAATGGCCTTTATTATGTATTGCTTATTTTGGCGATGGTCATGGTTGTTTATTTCATTTTTGGAAATAACAATTCCCAATCACCAGATATCGAATACTCAACCTTCAGTACCCAATTAGAAAAAGGTAAAGTGAAGGAACTGACGATCCAACCAACAAATGGTGTATACAAAATCACAGGTCAGTACAAAGAAAAACAAGAAATTAAAAATACTGGTGGTCTTTCTTTATGGGGATCAACAGAAGTCTCTACAAAAGCATTTACAACGGTTGTCTTGCCAAGTGATATCACATTATCAGGTATCCAAGATATGGCTAAAGAGAACAATGTGAAACTTACTGTGAAAGAACAATCATCAAGCGGTGCTTGGCTTTCTATCTTATTTAGTTTCTTACCGATCGTATTGTTCATCTTCTTATTCTATATGATGATGGGACAACAAGGCGGCGGTGGCGGTGGTGGCGGCCGTGTCATGAACTTTGGTAAATCAAAAGCCAAAGAAGCTGACAAAAAAGCCAACCGCGTACGCTTCTCTGATGTAGCCGGAGCGGAAGAAGAAAAACAAGAATTAGTCGAAGTAGTCGAGTTCTTAAAAGATCCTCGCCGTTTCGTTGAATTAGGTGCTCGTATTCCAGCAGGTGTTCTATTAGAAGGACCTCCAGGGACTGGTAAAACATTACTTGCTAAAGCCGTTGCCGGTGAAGCAGGCGTACCGTTCTACTCTATCTCAGGTTCAGACTTCGTTGAAATGTTTGTCGGTGTCGGTGCAAGCCGTGTCCGTGATTTATTTGAAACAGCGAAGAAAAATGCACCAGCAATCATCTTCATCGATGAAATCGATGCCGTTGGTCGTCAACGTGGTGCCGGTATGGGCGGTGGACACGATGAACGTGAACAAACCCTTAACCAATTGCTTGTTGAAATGGATGGATTTGATGGCAACGAAGGTGTCATCGTCGTTGCTGCAACAAACCGTTCAGATGTGTTGGATCCAGCGTTATTACGTCCAGGCCGTTTTGACCGTCAAATTTTAGTTGGTCGTCCTGACGTAAAAGGTCGTGAAGCGATCCTTAAAGTTCATGCTCGTAACAAACCGTTGGCTGATGACGTTGATTTGAAAGTCGTAGCACAACAAACACCAGGTTTTGCTGGTGCTGATTTAGAAAACGTCTTAAATGAAGCTGCATTAGTTGCCGCTCGTCGTAATAAGAAGAAAATCGATGCATCCGATGTGGATGAAGCGGAAGATCGTGTTATTGCAGGGCCTGCGAAGAGAGACCGTGTGATCAACAAAAAAGAACGCGAAATGGTTGCTTATCATGAAGCGGGACATACAATTGTTGGTTTAGTCTTAAGCCGTGCTCGTATCGTTCATAAAGTAACGATTATCCCTCGTGGACGCGCTGGCGGTTACATGATTGCTTTACCAAAAGAAGATCAGTTCTTAATGACTAAAGAAGACATGTTTGAACAAATCGTTGGGTTACTTGGTGGACGTACAGCGGAAGAAATTATTTTCGATGTTCAATCAACAGGTGCATCTAATGACTTTGAACAAGCAACAGGCATTGCCCGTAGTATGGTAACCGAATATGGAATGAGCGACAAATTAGGTCCTGTTCAATATGAAGGAAACCATCAAGTCTTTGTTGGCCGCGATTATGGTCAAACAAAAGCTTATTCTGAGCAAGTTGCGTATGAAATCGATCAAGAAGTACGTCGTATTTTAATGGAAGCACACGATAAAGCGCGTGAAATCATTGAATCACACCGTGCGCAACATAAACTAATTGCTGAAAAACTGTTAGAGTATGAAACATTAGATGCTCGCAGCATCAAGTCATTGTTTGAAGAAGGCGTAATGCCACAAGATGTTATCGACAGCCAATTCCCTAGTGAAAAAGCTCAAACATTTGAAGAGGCAAAACGTGCATTAGAAGAAAAAGATGCGCAAAGACAGGCCGAAGAAAAACAAGATTTTGAAGAAGCGAAAAAAGAGTTACATGACGAAACCGAAGAAGTAAAAGCGGACAGCGAAAAAACAGAAGAACAAGTTCAATCAGAAGTAAAATCTGATGAAGAACATAAAAATGATTCTGAGTATGACCGTAACAACTTTGACGATCGTTACAAATAAGCACATGAAAATCTCCGTTACACTCGTTCAATGAGTGTAGCGGAGATTTTTTGAATAGTTGCGTGCGCAACGCACGGCATTGCTGTATTTTATAAGTAGCAAGAACTAGATTTAAAGGAGAGAGTGAAATGACTTTAGGGGAAATGATTCGTGAAAAAAGAATGGAACTTGGACTTACACAACAACAGTTGGCTGACAAAGTGTATGTCACGCGTCAAACAATTTCGAAATGGGAGCTGGGGAAAAGTCAACCTGATCAGATCTCATTGAATTTATTGGAAAATAGTTTGCAGTTTAAATGTATCACAGAGAGGAAAGAAGGGAGGGCACAAACTATGTCATTGATAAGGGATCTCTTTGGTTTGATCTTTTTCGGCGTTTTATTTTTACCTTTGCGTATGATTTGGATCATGGTTAGAAAAAAATGGAAGACTCGTTTGGTACAATATATCGGAATTCCGTTAGCTATTTGCTTGTATACGGGCTATATGCACTCACTAACAGTTACAGCTTTTTATGTAGTATTGATTTGTACAATTTTACTGTATTTTGGTTTAAGAATTTATTTTCCTTTGAACCAATCGGCTGATAAATAAAAATACGTTTCATTGTCTATCGTCTATTACTCTAAAAAAAGCAAGTAGTACCTATCGATTTCAATTGGTGGTTGCGACTTGCTTTTTCTTTAGCTTAAAATTATTTAGTTGAAAAAATGGTCAAACACTAGTATTATCTGATAATGAGTTAGAAAAAGAAGCAAGTGAGAAGAGGAAAATAAAAATGGAAGATTACTTAGTTAAAGCATTATGTTATGAAGGGTCGATTCGCGCCTATGCAGTTTGCGCAACAAATACAATTTCTGAAGCACAAAAACGTCACGATACCTGGAGTTCGTCAACGGCTGCCTTAGGTCGTACGATGGTAGGTTCCTTACTATTAGGTGCGACCTTAAAAGGAGACGACAAGTTGACTGTAAAAGTTCAAGGAAACGGACCTGCAGGTAGTATTGTTGTCGATAGTGACGGTAGTGGAACGACTAAAGGCTACATAAAAAATCCTCACGTTAGCTTAACGCTAAACGAAAGTGGTAAAATTGATGTCCGTGGAGCTGTTGGAACAGAAGGAATCTTCACTGTGATCAAAGATTTAGGCTTGAAAGAAACATTTTCAGGACAAACACCGATTGTTTCTGGTGAAATTGGCGAAGATTTCACTTATTTCATGGCAGTTTCTGAACAAATTCCATCAGCAATCGGCTTGAGTGTGTTAGTTGATACAGATGAAAGTGTCAAAGCCGCAGGCGGATTTATGATCCAAGTAATGCCAGGAGCAGACGAAAAGACGATTGATTTTATTGAACAACGTTTGCAAGAAGTGCCGATGATTTCTCGATTGATCGATGAAGGTGAGTCACCTGAAGGAATTTTGGAGCGTCTACTCGGTAAAGATCAAATTGACATCTTAGAAAAAATGCCCGTTCAATTCAAATGCAACTGCTCAAAAGAAAAATTTGGGACAGCGATCATCGCCGTTGGTTTAGATGAAATCAATGCAATGATCGAAGAAGACCATGGAGCGGAAGCTGTTTGCCAATTCTGCGGGAATAAATATCACTATAGCGAAGCTGATTTAATTGAATTAAGAAATGAAGCAATCAAAAACACCCGTGAAAAATAGGAGGGAATCTATATGTGGAAAATAGGCAACATTGAAATTCCCAATCGTGTCGTTGTAGCCCCAATGGCCGGTATTAGTAATGCTGCTTTTCGTGTAACCGTTAAAGAGTTTGGTGCAGGACTTGTTGTCTGTGAAATGATCAGTGACAAAGGAATCCAGCAAAGAAACAAAAAGACCTTAGATATGCTTTATATAGATGATCGGGAATATCCATTAAGTGTACAGATTTTTGGTGGAGATAAAGAAAACTTAGTTGAAGCTGCAAAATTCGTAGAAGAACATACGAAAGCTGCAATCATTGATATCAATATGGGATGTCCTGTAAACAAAGTCATTAAAGCAGAAGCAGGAGCAAAATGGTTATTAGATCCAAACAAAGTCTACGAAATGGTAGATGCCGTTTCTTCTGCTGTAAGCTTACCTGTCACAGTTAAGATGCGTACAGGGTGGGACGAAGACCATTTGTTTGCTGTTGAAAATGCATTAGCTGCTGAAAAAGCAGGAGCGTCCGCTATCGCTATGCATGGTCGTACGAGAGTTCAAATGTACGAAGGGCAAGCGAACTGGGATATTTTAAAGGAAGTGAAACAGCACCTAACGATTCCTTTCATGGGAAATGGTGATGTTCGCACACCAGAAGATGCCAAACGGATGCTAGAACATGTTGGAGCAGATGGTGTGATGATTGGTAGAGCCGCTTTAGGGAATCCTTGGATGATTCAGCACACAAAACACTATTTAGAAACAGGAGAACTTATGCCTGAACCGACACCACGTGAAAAAATCGATACCGCCAAAGTCCATCTACAACGCTTGGTAGATTTAAAAGGTGAAAAAATCGCTACAAGAGAATTCCGTCAACATGCTTCGTACTATTTAAAAGGCATTCCGCGCGCTGCTAAAGTAAAAGTGGCAATCAATCAGGCAGAGACCCAACGAATGATGGTCGATCTGCTTGATGCTTTCGAAGAAAAAGCAGAAAAACATGCAGAAAAAGAAGCAATCGAAACAATCTAATAAAAAAAGCAGGCTGAAACAAAAATTCGGCTTGCTTTTTTTTGTTTTAATGTGGCATTATAGGGGTATGTGATTTCAGAATGGAGGAAGTAAAGTGGCAGATGAACAACAAGCGCACCAAGAAGATCTAAACGATCAAATGCTTGTGCGTCGTGAGAAAATGGAAAATTTACGTGGAGAAGGGATTGATCCTTTCGGGAAGCGTTTTGACCGTACACATAATTCAAAAGAATTACATGAACAATTTGACCAACACTCAAAAGAAGAATTAAACGATATGGATTTATCAGCAAGTGTTGCTGGACGTATGATGACTAAACGTGGCAAAGGAAAAGCAGGGTTTGCTCATTTACAAGATCGTGAAGGACAACTTCAAATCTATGTACGCAAAGATCAAGTCGGCGATGAAGCTTATGAACTATTTAAACACGCAGATCTTGGTGATTTCTTTGGTGTAACTGGACAAATTATGAAAACTGATACAGGTGAAGTGACTGTTAAGGCGAAAACGATCGTATTATTAACAAAAGCTTTACGCCCATTACCAGATAAATATCACGGCCTAACAAACATCGAACAACGTTACCGTCAACGCTATTTAGATTTGATCAGTAACAAGGATAGTTTCGATCGTTTTATGAAACGCAGCCAAATCATCAGCGAAATTCGTCGCTATCTTGATAGCAACGGTTATGTAGAAGTAGAAACTCCTGTTTTGCATAATGAAGCCGGCGGTGCTGCTGCACGTCCGTTTATCACGCATCATAATGCGCTAGACATGGACTTGTATTTACGCATTGCTTTAGAATTACATTTGAAACGATTGATTGTTGGCGGTATGGAAAAAGTCTATGAAATTGGCCGAGTATTCCGTAATGAAGGAATCGACACAACGCATAATCCTGAATTTACGATGCTAGAAGCTTATACAGCCTATACAGATTACAAGGATGTAATGGATCTGACCGAAGGAATCATCCGTAATGCTGCTGAAAAAGTTTTAGGGACAACAACGATCACTTATGATGGTCAAGAAGTTGATTTAGGATCTGAATTTAAACGCGTGCATATGGTAGATGCAATCAAAGAACAGACGGGTGTAGATTTCTGGCAAGCGATGACTGTGGGAGAAGCACGTGCTTTGGCAAAAGAACATAATGTAGAAATCAATGATAATATGTCAGTTGGGCATATTTTAAATGAATTTTTTGAAACCTTTGTGGAAGAAACCTTGAAACAACCAACATTTATTTATGGACACCCAGTAGAAGTGTCTCCGTTAGCGAAGAAAAATCTAGAAGATGATCGTTTCACAGATCGTTTTGAACTATTTATAGTAGGAAAAGAATTTGCGAATGCATTTACTGAGTTGAACGATCCGATCGATCAACGTGAGCGCTTTGAAGATCAAGAAAAAGAACGTGAGCAAGGAAATGATGAGGCTCATGGTGTTGATGAAGACTTTATTGAAGCTTTAGAATACGGATTACCGCCAACCGGTGGTTTAGGAATCGGGATTGATCGCCTAGTGATGCTTTTAACTGATGCACAATCCATTCGTGATGTCTTATTATTCCCGACGATGAGATAAACTGTGTAAGAGTAGATTATTTAATGATAATCTGCTCTTTTTTTATTTTCTGAAAATCATCAGAAAAAAACGACTAAATCATGTTGCTAGAAGCTTAAAAACGAACAATAAAGAACAAAAGTAACGAAACAATCGGTAACGAAAAAAACTTCAAAAAAAGTGCAAATTTTAGTTGACCTAAGCTCAGAAACTTGGTATATTATATCTTGTCGCAAGGCACTGATGGAACACGCTGAACGACAAGCATAAGATAACAATCCAATGGTTGAAAAAAACTTTGGAAATCAGAAAATAGTTGTTGACAAACAATGACTATCTTGATAAACTAGTGAAGTTGTCAAAAGAAACAATGATGACTGAACGAAAATAGAATAACAATCAAGTTTGAAAAAAACTTGAAAAATCAGGAAGGAAGTTGTTGACAAATAACAAACAACCTGATAAACTAATGAAGTTGTCGCGAAACATTCGATAACATCAAGCAGAAAAAAACTTTGAAACTTTTTTTAAAAAAGTGTTGACATCAAATCGAAGATTTGATATGATATAAAAGTTGCTGCGAGGTAACACAGTAGACCTTTGAAAACTGAACAAAGTAAGACGAACCAAATGTGTAGGTTGTTTTTACAACGGTAAAAACAAACAACAATTTTTAACAAGCAAGCAATATGCTAGCAACCAAATGAGCTTAACAATCTTCGGATTGTGTTCAACTTTTATTATGAGAGTTTGATCCTGGCTCATGCGGGTGTAGTTTAGTGGTAAAACCACAGCCTTCCAAGCTGCCGTCGCGAGTTCGATTCTCGTCACCCGCTTTTTTTCTTTAAGGGCCTATAGCTCAGCTGGTTAGAGCGCACGCCTGATAAGCGTGAGGTCGATGGTTCGAGTCCATTTAGGCCCATAATTTTAAAAGGCCCGTTGGTCAAGCGGTTAAGACACCGCCCTTTCACGGCGGTATCACGGGTTCGATTCCCGTACGGGTCATGTTTACAAGCATTTAGCTTTTGCGCTGAATGTTTTTTTATAAACATTTTTATGAAAACGTTGACATCTCTAGTGTAATAAGGTATTCTATGCATGTACACAACAAGTAAATAAATGGATAGTGATTGTTTAAATACAAGCTAAACCTAATTTTTCCAATGAAGGAGACCTTCTTCTTTTTTGGAAAGGTTGGGTTTTTCTTTTTTTACAATTAAAGGAATTAAGTGTGAGGAAGGGAGCGAAAAAATGGTTATTCAAAAAATTTTGAATAATAATGTTGTGATTACGTTGGATGTAAATGAGCAGGAACAAATAATAATGGGACGTGGTATTGCATTCAAAAAAAAGATAGGCGATTTTATTTCAGAAGAACAAGTTGACCAAGTGTTTCGTTTAGCGAACCAGGATACGTCTTTGAAATTCCAAGAGTTATTAGGTGAACTACCTTTAGAAGTCATGCAGTTATCTGATGAGATTATCACATATGCTAAGACGAAACTCGGTAAAAAATTAAATGATACTATCTTTATTTCCTTAACTGATCATCTTCATACTGCGTTAGAGCGGATAAGACAAGGAATTGAAGTCAAAAATTTTCTGTTATGGGATATTAAACGTTTTTTCTCAGATGAGTATTTTATTGGAAATAAAGCTGTCGAGATGGTCAAAGAGCAGTTTGATGTGCAATTACCAGAAGATGAAGCTGGATTTATTGCGCTACACCTAGTCAATGCCGAAATGGATGAAGAGGTTGGCAATGTTTATGAACTAACCAAAATTATGCAGGAAATAACGAATATCGTTAAATATCATTTTAAAATTACTTTTAATGAAGACTCGGTCTATTTTTATCGTTTTAGTACTCATTTAAAATTTTTTGCTTATCGCTTATTAAATCATAAAGAACTTCATGATGAAGAAGATGGAGAATTATACGAAGCAATTAAGAAAAAGTATCATAATGCCTACAATTGTGTGAATAAAATTTCTGAATTTTTAACAGAAAGTTATGACTATACTATCTCTGAAGAAGAGAAAATGTATTTGATCATTCATATTGCAAGAGTGGTACAGACAAATAGTTAATAAGATTATTGAATCTTACTATAGATTAGTAAAGGAATGAAAGGTGGGTAGAAGAACAATAATTACAGCAAGAACCCTTGGATAGTGACATTAAGTTGGCTAAACCTTCAAATGTAATGTATTAAAAAAACGAAACTTTGGAGGAACAAAAAATGGGAAAATATCATGATTTAGCACAAAAAATTGTTGATAACGTAGGCGGAAAAGAGAATATTAATAGTTTAACACATTGTATTACGCGTTTACGTTTTAAGTTGAAAGATGAATCAAAAGCAAATGATGATGTACTGAAAAATATGGACGGTGTTGTGACTGTAATGAAAAGCGGTGGACAATATCAAGTTGTAATCGGAAATCATGTACCAGCAGTTTACGATGATGTTGTAAGTATCGCAGGAATTTCAGCAGATGCAGAACAAGAATCGTCAGGAGGCAATCTATTCAATCGGTTGATCGATATTTTAAGTGGATGTTTCCAACCATTCTTGGGAGCACTAGCCGCAGCCGGTATGGTAAAAGGTTTAAACGCTTTACTTGTTTTCTTGAAATTATATTCAGCTACTTCTGGAACTTATACAATGTTAAATGGTATTGGTGATGCGATATTTTATTTCATGCCAGTGATTTTAGGCTATACAGCCGCACGAAAATTCAATTTAAACCCAATGGTAGGTATTGTTATAGGGGCAGCTCTTTGTTACCCTACAGTGCAAGGTAGCGCGTTACAAGCAGCTTTTGAAGCGAACGCAGGTGCTGGAGCGGCGGCTCCTTACAGTTTATTAGGATTACCTGCTTATGATACGTTTTTAGGTATTCCGTGGGTTGGTGCAGGTTATACAAGTAGTGTTGTACCGATCATATTCATTGTCGCTTTTGCCGCGCAAATTCAAAAACTCTTCAAGAAACTAATTCCTGAAGTTGTTCAAACTTTCTTGGTGCCATTTTTTGTACTATTGATTGCATTACCAATTGGTTTCTTAGTGATTGGTCCAATCATCAGTATGTTAACAGATTTACTAAGTGCAGGTTTCCAAGCTTTAATGGGCTTTTCACCAGCATTATATGGCGTTATTCTTGGCTTCTTCTGGCAAGTATTGGTTATTTTTGGTTTACACTGGAGTGTTGTGCCACTTGCAATCATGCAAATTACCCAAGAAGGCGCAAGCCAAGTATTAGTAGGTTCTTTTGCTGCAAGTTTTGCTCAAACAGCAGTTGTTATGGCAATGTTCTTTAAATTGAAAGATACAAAAATGAAAGCTTTATGTCCACCAGCAATCATCTCAGGAATCTTTGGTGTAACTGAGCCAGCAATTTATGGGATTACATTACCTAAAAAAACGCCGTTCATTTTTTCAATGATCGGGGCCGCAGCTGGTGGTTTGTATTTGATGATTAATGGTGTAACGTCATACACAATGGGTGGTTTAGGGATCTTCGGTGTTTTAAACTTTATCAATGGTGATGATGCAAGTGGTGTAGTTCATTCATTTATATCAATTTTAATCGCAGTAGTGATCGGTTTTGCATTGACGTTCTTCTTCTGGAAAGATGATACAGTATTAGAAGAAATAACTGAAAATAAAAAAGCTCAAAAAGCAATCAAAGAAGCAGTTTTAAGTCCAGTTAAAGGACGCGTTTTACCTTTAAGTAAAGCAAGTGATCAAGCATTTGCACAAGGCGCTTTAGGAAAAGGGGCTTTGATCGAACCAACAGAAGGCGTTGTTAGAGCACCATTTGATGGCACAGTGATGACTCTGTTTCCAACGTTACATGCCATTGGTTTGATATCAGATCAAGGGATGGAATTGTTGATCCATATCGGTATGGACACTGTTCAATTAGAAGGAAACGGTTTTGAAGCAAAAGTAGCACAAGGAGATAAAGTGAAAAAAGGACAAGTTCTAGTAACTTTTGACATTGATGCTATTAAAGCCGCTGGATATAGTGTAGAAACGCCAGTCATTGTTACAAATACTGGTGACTATCTAGATATTGTAGAAACGCAAGAACGCGAAGTAACTTCAAATGATACATTAATTACAGGATTAACTTAAAAAATTATAGATAAGAATTAGCTTACAGTAAAGCTTGCTAAGTTTTGCTGTAAGCTTGTAAAAGAAAGGGATTTTGACATGGCATTTAGAAAAGACTTTTTATGGGGCGGCGCAACTGCAGCCAATCAATGTGAAGGCGGCTATAACGAAGGCGGTCGTGGTTTAGCGAATGTGGATCTAGCACCCGTTGGACCAGATCGTTTCCCAGTGATCACAGGCGAGAAAAAAATGTTTGCGTTTGATGATGAATATTTTTACCCAGCGCAAAATGCGATCGACATGTACCACCGTTATAAAGAAGATATCGCCTTATTTGGCGAAATGGGCTTTAAAACGTACCGTTTATCAATTGCCTGGAGCCGTATTTTCCCTCTAGGAGACGAAACAGAGCCAAATGAAGAAGGCTTGAAGTTCTATGAAGATTTGTTCAAAGAATGCCGCAAACATAACATAGAACCCCTTGTAACGATCACTCACTTTGATTGTCCAATGCACTTAGTGGAAAAATATGGGGCATGGCGTAGTCGCGAAATGGTTGGCTTTTATGAAAATCTATGTAATGTAATCTTTAACCGTTATATAGGCTTAGTAAAATATTGGTTAACGTTCAACGAAATCAATATGATTCTACACGCACCATTTATGGGCGCCGGTCTTTATTTTGAAGAAGGCGAAAACAAAGAACAAGTTAAATATCAAGCAGCACACCATGAGTTATTGGCCAGTGCGATCGCAACCAAAATCGCCCACGAAGTTGATCCAGAAAACCAAGTCGGCTGTATGTTAGCGGCTGGCACAAACTATGCCTATACGTGTAAACCAGAAGATGTTTGGGCAGCACGCAAAGCCGATCGTGAGAATTTCTTCTTTATTGATGTGCAATCTCGTGGAGAGTATCCAGCATACGCGTTGAAAGAATTAGAACGCGAAGGCATTGAATTACCAATTGAAGATGGCGATTTAGAATTATTAAAAGCACACACAGTAGACTTTATCTCATTCTCTTACTATTCATCACGCGTTCAATCAACCGATCCAGCGATCAATGAACAAACGGCTGGAAATATCTTTGCTTCAGTTAAGAACCCATATTTAGAAGCAAGTGAATGGGGCTGGCAAATCGATCCACTAGGCCTACGTACAACAATGAACGATTTATACGATCGTTACCAAAAACCATTGTTTATCGTGGAAAATGGCTTAGGTGCAGTCGATACACCAGACGAAAACGGCAATGTGATCGATGATTACCGTATTGAATACCTAGCAGCGCATATCCAAGCGATGAAAGATGCGGTAGAGCTTGATGGCGTAGATTTACTAGGCTATACAACATGGGGCTGTATCGATCTTGTTTCAGCAGGAACAGGTGAAATGAAAAAACGTTACGGCTTTATCTACGTTGATCGTGATAATGATGGCAATGGAACATTAAAACGTTCGAAGAAAAAATCATTTGACTGGTATAAAAAAGTTATTGCGACAAATGGGGAAGATTTGACGAACGCATAAAAAAGGAGGAAATCAGATGAAAAATTTTGGAAAACTGTTAGGGGTTTTAATGTTAGGTTTGTTAGTAGTTGCAGGGTGTGGTAATGGTAATGCGAAGAGCGATGAGGCATCAGCAGCTAAAAAAACACCAGAAGAATTAACTCTGTATATCGTTCGACATGGTAAAACAATGCTAAATACAACAGATCGTGTTCAAGGTTGGTCAGATGCAGTCTTAACGAAAGCTGGCGAAGAAGTCGTAACAGCCGCTGGTGTTGGTTTAAAAGATATTGATTTTCAAAATGCATACAGCAGTGATAGTGGTCGTGCCATTCAAACTGCCAATTTAATCGTAAAAGAAAGCGCAAAATCTTCTGACTTAAAAGTGATTACAGATGAGCGCTTGAGAGAATTTAACTTTGGGACTTATGAAGGTGATTTAAATCACACCATGTGGCAAGATATTGCGGATGATCAAGGAATCACCCTAGAAGAATTTTTGAAAAATATGACGCCAGAATCATTTGCTAATAGTGTAGCCAAACTAGATGCTAAAAATGTAGAAGAAGCTAAAATCAACTGGCCAGCGGAAGATTACAAAACAATCACTACTCGACTTAAAGCAGGTCTAGATGATATTGTTGAAAAAGAAATGAAAAATGAAGGATCGGGTAATGTCTTGATCGCTTCACATGGGTTAAGTATTTCTGCTCTACTGGCGACGTTATTCGATGATTACAAAATTCCAGAAGGCGGTTTAAAAAACGCGAGTGTTTGTACAGTAAAATATAAAGATGGAAAATACACGTTAGATAAAGTCAATGATCTAAGTTATGTTGAAGCAGGGCAAAAAAAGTAGAAAAAGATGTAACTAACAATAGTAAATGAATATTAAAACTCAGCTTCATTCATATAAAATTCGATCAAAGAAACACTTTTGATCGAATTTTGTGTATAATAATAACAAAAAGAAGGAAAAGGGCTAACTATTATGGTAACTATTACAAATTTTCGTGATATCGGCGGTATCAAAAATAAAGCTGGAAAACAAATCAAAAAGAATGTTTTCTTAAGATCAGGTGAATTATCTAATTTAACCAAAGAGGATGAAAAACGCCTGGAAACAATTTACCAATTAGGTAAAATCATTGATTTAAGAAGTGAAGCTGAAGTAGAAGAAAGACCAGATCTGACTGTTCCCAAAGCAGAATATATCCATATTGATATTTTGGAAGATATCCAAGATGAAGGTGCATCGATCGAAGACTTTGTTAAAATTGGTTCTCCAGAGAAATCAGCTGCGTATATGGAAAAACTCTATGCTGACATTGCTTTAAACACGACATCTCAAAAGGGGTACAACAAGTTTTTTGAAGAAATTTTAGCATTGCAAAAGCCAGAAAGTATTTTATTCCATTGTTTTGCAGGGAAAGATCGTACAGGAATTGCAGCCTTATTGGTGTTGGAGACTTTAGATGTACCAAGAGAAGCAATTTATGCAGATTATTTATTAACAAATGATTTGAGAAAACAAGAAAATGCGATGATTTTGGAACAAGCCAAAAAAGCTCAGCTGGAAGAAACAAATTTAGAAGCGTTACATGTTGCTTTAAATGTAGACAACAGCTATTTAGATAATTTTTATCAAACAGTTGAAAAGCAATATGGTGATATTGCTACTTACTTAAAACGAGCGATCGGTATTGATAAGGGAACAAAAGAAGCGTTAAATCATCGTTTTGTATTAGATTAGATGAAAAGAAAAGACAAGAGGGACTTATGAAGAGACAACAGCATATCGAATTATTGAATCGGTGCGTCGAAATTTCCCGCAATGCCCGTGAGCATGGGAATACACCTTTTGGCGCTCTACTAGCTGATAAAGAAGGAACAATTCTTTTAGAGCAAGAAAATATCGAGATCACAGAAAATATCTGTACAGGGCATGCTGAGACAACCTTGGCAGCACAAGCCTCGCAACAGTATAGCAAAGAATTTTTATGGGAGTGCTTGCTATACACCACTGCTGAACCCTGTGCGATGTGTACGGGTGCGATTTATTGGGGTAATATTGGAACAATCGTTTATGCAATGACGGAAAAGCGTTTGTTGGAACTCACCGGTGATAATGAACAAAACCCAACCTTTGATCTACCCTCAAAAGAAATAGTGAGTCATGGTCAAAAAGATATTCAAATCATCGGTCCATTTCCTGAAGTGGAACAGGCAGCAGCTCTTGTTCATCAAGGTTATTGGGATTAATAAAAAGTAGAAATCATTCAGTTGGTTGGATCATTTCTACTTTTTTATTTAGGATAAAATAAAATGTCAGAATTTTCCGAAAGGTTATTGACATCTGTGGAGGTTAAGGCAATAATAGATAAAATCACTTACTAAAAAATAAAAGGGGCGAGACGAATAATGATTATTAAACCATCACTACCGCAGGAAATGACGATTTTTTTCGATGCAGAGAATCAACCAAATAAAAATGTGCAAATGGGAGTGATTATTTTAAAGCCAGGAGAAAAGAGACCATTGGAAGGCTTTGCAAGACATGATCAAGATGAATATTCGTATGTTGTTTCGGGAAAAGCCCATACGATTTTAGAAGATGGACAAGATTTGGTAGGAAAACCTGGTGATGCACAGCTGATCGAAGCAGGAGAAGGTCATATTAATTATAATGATGGCGCTGAAGATGCAGTTGTTGTTTGGCTCTTAGTGGAACGCACATAAAACAAGTTTAGGGGAGAAAAGTATGAAAAAAACACTTAAATCAGTCTTCGGCTTAGTTATGCTGATGACGATTCTATCGGGATGTTCTGGCGGTCAAGAAGCAAAACAAACACAAAAGAATAAGCCAATAAATTTAATGTCACCTTCAGAGTTAACAACGTTGGATACGTCCGTTATGTTGGATTTTCCAGATGCAATCGTCCAAACAGCTGCTTTTGAAGGACTATACGCATTAGATGACAAAGATCAACTGATTCCAGCGGCCGCTAAAGAAATGCCCACAATTTCTGAAGATGGGAAGACCTATACGATCAAGCTACGAGATGATGCTAAGTGGACTAATGACGATCCAGTCACCGCAGCAGATTTTGAATATGCTTGGAAAAAGATGATCGATCCTAAAAATGGTTTTGTTTATAGCTTTTTAGTAGTAGATACGATCCTAAATGCTGAAGAAATTTCAGCTGGGAAAAAAGCGGTAGATGAACTTGGAGTAAAATCGCTGGACGATCAAACCTTGGAAATAAAATTGAAAGAGGCAAAACCATATTTCACGTCTGTTTTAGCTTTTCCAACTTTTTTTCCACAAAACCAAAAGTTTGTTGAAAAGCTTGGTGCAGACTATGGAACAACAAGTGAGAACGTTGTTTACAATGGTCCCTTTACTGTAGAAAATTGGAAGCAAACCGATTTAAGCTGGGATCTAAAGAAAAATGAAAAGTATTGGGATCGTTCAAATGTAAAATCAGATACAATCCATTATGAGGTAGTTAAAGAAGCATCGACCGCCTTGAATCTTTTCGAAGATGGGCAGCTGGATGTAGCGACCATCACTGGAGAACTAGCAAAACAAAATCAAAGTAATCCAGATTATCATTCTTACCCAACTGCAACAATGAATTACATTCGCTTAAATCAAAAACGACAAGGGAAAGATACTCCTTTAAAAAATGAAAACCTAAGAAAGGCTTTGGCACTAGGGATCGATAAAGAAAATCTAGTGAATAATATTATTGCAGATGGCTCCAAACCATTGTACGGTGCAATAACAAAAGGCTTTGTAAGCAACCCTGAAACTGGAGTAGATTTCAGAGAAGAAGCTGGGGATTTAATGACCTATAATAAAGATGAGGCATTAAAATATTGGGAGTTAGCTAAAAAAGAATTAGGCGATAACATCACACTGGATTTAATGGTGACAGATGATGGCTCGTATAAAAAAATGGGCGAAAGCCTTCAAGGAAGTCTAGAAAAATTATTCTCTGGTCTGACTGTCAATGTTTCTGCCTTGCCAACTGAGACAGCGTTAAATCTTAGTCGTGAGAGTGACTATGATATGTTCTTGATTTATTGGACACCAGATTATCAAGATCCAATCTCAACGCTAAGTATGTTGCGGACAGGCAATGATCGTAATTATTCAAATGCTACTTATGATGGATTATTAGATGATGCTTCGCAGAAATATGCGACGAATCTAGAAAAACGCTGGGAGACATTGATTGCTGCTGAAAAAGAAGGAATTGAAACGACAGCTGGTATGATCATCATTAGTCAAAATCAACAATCTGTTTTACAAAATCAACAAGTCAAAGGGCTGAGCTATCACACGTTTGCAGCGCCTTTAACGTTAAAAGATGTCTATAAGGAAGCTGAATAGCTAAAAACTAAGACGAACGTGTTTAGCTCTAAAAATTTATTTTGCTACTAAAAAAATGATGAAATCAAAACGAGTGGACAAAACGAACGCATAGTTTTGTCCACTTTTTTAGTCATATTAATATCTGAAATCATGGTATCGTTGTATGATAGGAGTATCAAAAGCAAATGATTCTAGGCAAAAACGTCTGGATAGCAAAATAAATTAGGAGTGAAGCCAATGTCTAAGCCAGCACATAACAAACAACACAACAATAACGAAATACTCTTAAAAAATATCGAAGAAGAAATTCAGCAGTTTATCTTAAAGCAACATCCTAATTTAACCGGAAATTCAATCATTCTTTTTCCTGAACTTTTAAATTATCGTTTAGATTATATAAAAACAATGATCAAAAGTGATTCACAAACAATGGAAAAATTAAATGAGAATATTGTTCAAAATATCAAAAATAATGAAACTATCTCGAATAATCTAAATACAACTGTGGAAAAAAATTTAACTTTAGGACAGAAGACTGCTGATAAAATCGCGAAATTTGGTGGAAGCTGGCCGTTTATTTTCTTGTTTATTACGGTCTTGGTTATTTGGATCGTTGTCAATTCAACGCAGCTGTTCGGAAAGCCCTTCGACAGCTACCCATTTATTTTGTTAAATCTGGCATTATCGTGCTTGGCCGCCATTCAGGCACCGGTCATTATGATGAGTCAAAATCGTCAAGAATCCAGAGACCGCGAACAGGCAAATAATGATTATAAAGTAAATTTAAAAGCTGAAATAGAAGTCAATTTGCTGCATGAAAAAATGGATTATCTAATTAACAGTCAATGGCAGCATTTAGTCCAAATGCAACATATGCAAATCGAGTTGTTAGGCGAATTGCAAGAACAAATCAATGAATTGAATAGAAAGGAATGAGGAGACAACAGTGCCTAGAAAAATAGAAGTCATAGCTCCACAAGACAAGTGGTCAAAGTGCTTTGAACAAGAAAAAAGCCTGTTAGAAACTATACTAACTCAACAAATAGTAAGCATCGAACATATCGGCAGCACAGCAATCAAAAATAGTAGTGCAAAGCCTGTGATCGATATTTTAATGGTTGTAAAAGCAATTCAAGAAATCGATAGTTACAATTTAGCTTTTGAAAAAATCGGTTATACCTGTCTAGGCGAAAATGGTATTTCCGAGCGCCGCTTTTTTACCAAAGGTGGAGATAATAGAAGTCATCACCTCCATGTGTTTCAAGAAGGCAACACAGAAATCAAACGTCATTTGGTATTTAGAGATTTCATGAATCATCATCCTGAACAAACCGAAGCTTATAGTCAATTAAAAATCAACTTGGCTGAAAAGTTTCCATATGATATTGAATCATATGTTGCTGGAAAAGATGCTTTTATTAAAGAGATCGATCAAAAAGCAAAGATTTGGTATAATAGAACGGCATCTGAAGAAAAAAATTAGGAGAATAACATGAATTATCATCAAGTAACTGAAAATGAATTTAACACACTTGTAGAAATCTGGGAGAGATCAGTTGAACAAACACATGAGTTTTTAAGAAGAGAAGATCTTATAACAATCAAAAAGGAATTACCAACCTATTTTCCTCACCTAGATGTAAAAGTGTGGACGGATCAAGAAAAGCTAATTGGATTTTCTGGTGTAGCTGGGAATAAATTAGAAATGCTTTTTTTAGACCCAAGATATATTGGTCAAGGTTATGGTAAGCAGATAGTCAGAACTTTACTTGAAGAAAATGGCATACAATTAGTAGATGTTAATGAACAAAACCTGTCTGCGAGGCACTTTTATCAAGCGTTGGGTTTCGAAGCATATGAACGCAGCGAAGTTGATGATGCAAGGAGACCCTATCCAATTTTACACTTGCAAATAAGAGCAGATAATCTAAACTAAGAATCTCGACAGACGTTAATGAGCATTATTGTTTAGCTTATGTAGAATAATGTGTATAATTTTATTGTAGTCATTACAAATATAGCTACGGTGAGTAGTCTAAAACGTAATTATTTTAGAAAAATCAAAAAGCGAGATACTCAATAAAAAAACCAAAAAATATTTTTTTTAAAAATAATAAAAATGCTCTAATCCTTTGGAAACACTGTAGGATGGGGTTTTTTTTTGTTTTAAAGTCTAAAAAAAATAAATATAGGGATGAAAAAAATGACAAAAAAATTTATTTTAATAGCATATTACTTGATATAAGAGATTGAGAGATACTATAATAAGTACAAGTCAGCTGTTTTAGCTGCTTAGTTATGGGAGGAGAGAGCATTATGTTTAGTTATACAGATATGATTTTGTCAGTAATGCAGCGAGTTGAAGTCTACAATGAGATTTTTAATGCCATTTCTAAGGAAGTACAAGAGAACAGCTGCAGCCAAGCGATTAACCGAAGAGGGAAAGATACGTATGTATTTTGTCGGACGAATGTTAATCGGTTCTTTGTAGAAGAAGCGAGTTTCAGAAAAAACTTAGTCTTCTATGGCGAAAAAGAAGCAACAAAGATCTTGTTGGAAGGTCTAGATGCTTATAAAGAAGGAATCTACTTCTGGCTGGAAGGATTAAATGATAAATGCGAAGTAATTGATGAAATCAAGTACAAACGCGGATTGAATCGTGCCGAGAGTTCGTTTAGATTGATCAATCAAGCCTGCAAGGAAGCATGTGGAGGCATTCAAAGTGCACATAGTGTACATAAAATGTAAGCTTAGATATTTACAATGAAAATGCTATAATTTGTTTTTGAAAAAGTAATTTAGTTTGTTGGAATAATTTGTATTAGAGATATGTATATCAGATTTTTATTTATTTAGATTGAACTTTCAAAACGGATAAAAGTCTTTCACTCTTTAAACTAGCTAAGAGTGGCTTTTATCAACATTTACTCAACTTTAGAGCCCGCAACAAAACGGTCCAAATCGTTTTGTTGCGGGCTTTTTTTATAGTCTCTGCAAAAATTTTTCGATTAGCATATCCAAGGCACAATCAATTTCAACCGCGTTGACGTCATCTCTAGATAAAAAAAGTGGGGGAGAAGAAACCATATCAATTAGTTTAATGCCAGTTGCTTGTGTGTCGTCTAGAGCGACAGTGATTTGAGGATGCGGGAGGCTCTCACCGCAGGGACCAGCGATTAAATAAGCTAACTCAATTGTCCCTTCATCGATTGTCCGTATTCTATAATAACCGTCTTTAATAAACCTTTTGTCTTCGTTAAAAACAGTGGTCAGCTTATCAAGCTGCTTTTTTCTATTCATATTCTTGCTCCTTTGTAAATAGTGTAACACATGTTTAAAGATAGCCGAAAACGATTAAGGAAGTGTTATAAATCGTCAATTGCTTCAAGTTATATTCAAAACAAATACTATGAATTTTAATAATAAACGATATTATATTCACATAATTCTCAAATATTTATGTTATTTATCAAAAATATGATAAATAAATGATCGATTTATTGTAGACTAACCAAATTAAATAGATTAAACTAATTTTAGTTTAGAAATATATCTTATTTTTATCTTATTAATATTTTTTTCTAAATATAATGATATAAAATCGATATATTAGATAGATGGATGCCTACTAACAAAATGATAAAGGGGAACACTAGATGTACAACATAGGATTTACCTTGCTTGACAACATAAATGAACAGGAATCGATAAATTTACTAAAAAGTAGTCAGTTACATGTGCAGCCAATCAGTAAAGAAAAAATTGCTGAAGCAATGGAAACCTATGATGGTGTCATCATTAAAGAACGTGATTCTCAAAATATCGGTGTAATTTGTGAACTAATCATTCTATTAAAGAAAAAATGCGATACGTTCATTTGGGTGATTTCAGAGCGAACTAATAAAATGAATCACATCGTTTATTTACAGCTTGGCGTAGATGGCATCTTCGATAACGAATCTGATTCAGAAGAATGGAAGCTCATAATGCTCAATGCATTCAATCGATACTCGCAGCTCTGTTCTAAAACAGAAGAACAGCCTAATAAAAAAACTGCGTTTTTCGATCTTCAACTACGACCAGCTAATTTTAGTGTTTTATTGGATGGAGAAGAAATCAACCTAACAAAATTGGAATTTAAAACAATTGAATTTTTACAAACACAAAAAGGAGTCGCTGTTTCTTACGAAGAAATTTACAAAAATGTCTGGAAAAATGAAGGGAGTGATAAGCAATACCGCGTGTCAAACCTGATTTTTCATTTAAGGCAGAAAATTGAAAAAGATGCGGCACATCCTAAATACATTAAAACTGTTCGTTCAAAAGGCTATAAATTAACTGTATAAACTTATTTTTTATAAAAATGATGTACTTATTGAAACACAGATGTCATGGCGGTTGTTTTTGAAAGAAAATACAATGACGGTGACAAAAAGAAAGTGAATAGGTTTTCTCTTTTTTTTACTAATTGTTGAAGCATAAACAAAATAGAGAAAATCAGTGCTCATTTGTTAACGTCCTAAATAGAGAACAGCCATTCTCAATGGACGGATAAACAAAAGTTGAGCGCTAATTTTCCCCTGCATTGTGAATGTATCAAAAAATCAAACAATTGGCAAGAAAAATAGAAATAGATTGTGCGTTCTTTTAAGACAGACGGACAAAAAATGTTAGGGGAGGAGTTGAGAAGAAATGAAAATCGGAAAAAAGTCTTATTTTATTGGACTAGTTATTTTTCTGTTCAGTATTTTAGCGGTTATTTTATTTAATAACTCTAACAAAATTGAAGCAGCTGAGGAACCTTTGATAGAAAATGTTGATCTAAAAACCGAAGAGGACCTGCATAATCAAGAAACAATCACTATTCCCCAAATGGAAGCTTATATGGATGGAACTAATTACCAACCAGCTCAGACCAAAATTGAGAATAAAATCACAGGAAGCATGACAAATGAGCAGTATCAAACACAATATGCTGATTTGAATGCTCAGCAAAATCAAGCATGGAATACTCAATATAATTTCCGACCTGATACCAATGCGGTCCATGTAGCAACTTGGGCTGAATTTAGATCAGCTTTTGAGAATAATAAAGTCTCAAAGATTATACTTGATGCAGATATTTATTATGCCACTGCGATTGCTATTTCTAGAGCAGAATCAATTGAAATAGATGGTCAGGGGCATCTCCTTGAGATGCGAAATGGTTCAATCAATGCCGATGATTTAAGTTCTTTAGCAAGTTTTGGCAAAGCGTTTTCTGATGTACCAGTATTTCACATGCATGATATTCAAATTGCGAATAACACTGGGTATGGAGCGTTAGAGGGGAATCTTGGAACTGCGTGGTCATTTGTTAATGGTAAAGGACAATGGGGAACTGGTGGTTCAACTGGTTCAAATAGAAGATTATGGCGTTACAGAATTGGAAATATTTACACTCCTTATGACACTAGTAAAAAAAGTGATAACCAACGTGTGGGTGGCCGTTTGATCAGTGCTCCTCGTGCTGAGATTAGCATGTATGGTTACAATGTCATCGTAACAGGTGCTGAAAATTTCTATACTGGTGGAATGACATTTGAGCCTAGTACCTTTTATAAAGGCACAAACGCTGAGTATGATTATTCAGTTGTTTGGTTCATGGATAATACTGGTAAAAATGGAGACACTGATTCAACTGGGACAAGGAAGTTTGATATTGGAGAAGGCAGTTTTGTGTATTTAAATTACACAGCCAATGGCACCAATTACCCAGCTGTGTATAACTTTTTTGATGAGCTAAGAGTCGGGAAAAATGCAACTTATAATGCAAACATGCCAGGATCAGCTGCCTATTTTAATGTAGACAATGCAAGCTTTATAGCAGAAGAAGGTTCGACAGTCAATTTACTTTCTCGTGCAGGTAGTCGAGCTACTGTTCAATCTGGTGCAGTAAATGCTACGAATACTGGTTCACAAGCGAATCCTAAAAACACTAAATATGAATTTAAGCCTAAATCAAATGTGTTCATTGTTGGGAATAATAATGGTGGAGTAGTTGCGTATAACTCAACAAATGGAGGAAATCAATTCATATTTGATAGTCCAGAGTCATTTGACATTCGTAATTCGTATAATAGTACAACGACAACCAATGCCTTTTTGGGTGATACAACGTCGAATAGAGGAACCAACAGTTTCACTATAAAAAATTCTGATATATCTATTTGGAATAATCAAGCGGGTATCGATGGTGCTCCAACCTATGACTATTCGAATGTAACAGACTTCACTGTCACAAATGCTTCTGCAAATGGAGGAGTGACAAGCTCCGATCCGGCTCTTCAAAGTCAATATCTTCGTCCAAATTATAAACGTATCTCAGGAATGAATAGTATACCTGAACTAACTTGGACGCCAGTAACTGATGCGGATTTCGACCAACGAACACGTATTTTAATAGGATATACAGCAGTTGGTGGTAGTGATCCGTTTGATGAGGATGGTAATGCAAAAACAAAGCCAGTTTATGCAGATAGTATTCGTAAAGCCTATGTCGACTTTACAGATACTTTAGGCAACACTTTTACCGGAATTAGTACCGATGATAACTATGTACATTGGAAAAAGGCAGATCATACGATACCAGGATTTCAACTTGCCGAGCAAAATATGTTTGGCACACCATATCGTGCATCTTTTGTTAATAATGTCCTGACTCCTTATAGAACTGGGGAAAAGACACCTACAACAGTAATTGACGTCACACCGCCTGAACCAGCAGTTGTTACAGGGGATAAAGTGACAAATGCAATCAAACAATTAATCGGTAAAGATGCTGAACCAAAAGCTAAAATCTATGTTGATATCAACGGGACACGTCAATCAGCAGTCGGAGCAGTTAATGAAGATGGTACTTGGACCTATAACTTACCTCGTTACTTAAATACTGGTGAAACCGTCCAAATCTTCCTAGAAGACAATGCTGGTAAAATCACAGAAGTTTTAGATCCAGCAGCGCCATCGACCAATAGTGATACTGGAAATATCAACCCGGCTACTGAATTGAAATACCGCGATGCCACGTTTAAGGCGGCAACAAAGTATACAGTCGAAGATGCATTACCAGATAAACCACTTATGGAAAAAACAGTTGTTTCTTCTGGCGGACAAACAACCCAAGTTGGGGACGTGTTGACGTATACGTTAACTGCTAAGAATAATAAAGCAGCAACATTGACTACAAATTGGGCAAAAGTTGTGATTACGGATACTCTTCCTGCGGGTTTAGACTTTGATCCAGCAACAGCAGATATCAAAATTAATGATGTAACAGCCGTAAGTCCAGCTGATTATACGTATGATTCTGATTCTCGCGTATTAACAGTTAATGTTGGAAATTTAGCAACAGGCGCAACAGCTAAGGTAACATTTAAAGCAACAGTTGCAGCCAAAGCTGTCGGAACGATCATTACGAACGAAGCAGAAGCAATTGGTGATTCTCCAAGAGAAACCCCATTTGTCGAAGGTCCAAATGATCCAGATGCCAAACATGAAACCTATTCAGCCAAATCACTTGCTGTAGATAATCCTGGCGGCACAGTCTTTGGTGTCTTAGAACTAGCGTCTGCGCCAACGGAAATTGATTTTGGCAGTGTGAAATATCAAGGGAAGAAAACCCGTGTGAATGCTGCTGAACATCATGGTGCTGATCTTGTTGTTAAAGATAGCCGAGCAAATAAAAAAGGCTGGTCATTGACTGCTAAAATGACGACACCGATGACAAGTACGACGCCAGATGCTCCTGTGTATACACTGGATGGAGCAGTCAAGTATGTTTACAAAAACCGTGAAATCACGTTAAATGGCGGTGCGCAAGATATTATGGTACAGACTGCTGTTACCGGCGGAGCGATCGAAGGCGCTACCTATAACATTAGTGATACATGGTCTGAGTCTGGTGACGGATTCAAATTTGAAGTTTCTGCTCAAGATGTGAAAGCACTTGGTTCTTACCAAGGAGAAATTCTCTGGGAATTGGGCGATGCTCCATAAAAGTAAAGGAGATTCTTGATCTATGAGAAAAAAAATCAATTTTTTAATCTTCTCCTTTACTTTGCTATTAACGTTAGCAATCAGCTATCCTTTGACTGCTACGGCTAATAGCAATGGAGGAGAAGTGCAAACGGATGGTGTGATTCGTTTTTATGAAGATAGTTCTTCAACAGAGCCGTCAACAAGCACACAACCATCAAGCAGCACGTCAACTAGCTCAGCCCAAGTTTCTAAACCTGTTGGACGTTATCCGAGCACTGGTGAAATGGTAAAAACAAGTCTTGTATTTACCGGAGTAGCCTTGGTCATTATCGGATTACTTCTGTTTTTCTGGAAACGCAAGAAAGAGAATGAAGGGCGGGATAACACATGAGAAGATTGAAAAAAATAATTAAATTTCTCGTTATGCCAATTGCTGTAATTTCTTTATCAGCGCTTACCAGTAATACTGCATTTGCAGAAACAGAATCAATGAGCGGACCTGGCAAAATCAAATTTTCAGGTGAATATCCGCAAGAGATTGTCGATCCGGAAAAACCCGGTGAGATTGTTGATCCAGGAGAAACACCTCAACTTAAGGGAGATCTGAGAATCGATTTTGTTCCAAAACTAGATTTTTATCAGAATAAAATTTCCGATAAAGATGAGACATACTATGGAAACGCCCAAAATTTCTTTGGTGCAACAAAACCCAGAGGAAACTTTGTTCAAGTCACTGACTTGAGACAAAAGCCGACGGGATGGACGTTACAATTACGTCAAGAAATGCAGTTTACCAACAAAGATACGGAACACAGCGAAATCAACGGGGCAATGTTATCACTAGATAAATCCTGGGTAAGTTCTACTCGAGACTCTAGCGGCGCGCCCCAACTCTCAAAAGAGATCATTAACATAGACAATGTGGGTGCTTCGTATAATTTAGCACAAGCAAATGCTGGTCAAGGTGCAGGAACCTGGATGATTTCCTTTGGTGCATCTGAAGAAAATCAGAACAACCAAAGGAATACACTGGAACCAAGACTAGATCATACTGGTCAAGCAGTTTTAGATCCAATATTTGATAATAAACCTGTCTATTTGAATAAAGCTGTTTCATTATCGATTCCGGGCACAACGATCGTTGATCCGGTACCTTATACTACGGTGTTAACTTGGATATTAGCCGAGTTGCCATAAATAGAAACAACACATAAAAACACACACAAACTAGGAGGAAACACACATGAAAACAAAAACATTATGTTCAGTAGCATTATTAACTTTATTAGGAGTAAGCCTAGCAACACCAGCTGTAGCTAACGCTGAAGCAAAATCTTTACCAACTAATGGTAAAATCAAATTTACTGAAGACAACGATCCTAAAGATGTTGTTGATCCAGAAGATCCAGACAAACCAGTTGTAGATCCTAAAGAGCCAATCATCGTTAACCCAGATCGTGGTTCATTCAGTATCGACGCTGTAACTGAATTAAACTTTGGTGAAGATAAAGTAAAAGCTTTCGCTTCTAACCCAGAATACTTTGCAGCTGCAATCCCAGTAACAACTGCTGATGGTGATGTTACTCGTGGGAACTTCGTACAATTTACAGATGTACGTGGTGTTGCAAACCATAAATATCAAGTAAGTGCACAATTATCAAAACAATTCGAAGCCAACGCTAATGCTGGAACATTCTTGAAATCAGCTACAATCGATTACTCAAATGCAGCTATCACATCTGCTGATCCAGCAGCACAATGGCCTGCAACAACTGTTGCCGGATTCCAATTAGCAGCAGATGCAGCTGGAACAGGCGCTGGTGCTTCAGTAGTAGTTTTAGATAATAAAGAAGCATCTAAAGGAATCGGAACATACACAATTGAATTTGGTCAATATGGTGATGGAACTGCTGATACAACTGCAGAATCTGTTAAATTAACTGTACCAAACACAAACGTTTTACTAGCTGACGAATATACAGCTGAAATCACTTGGACAATCGCTGAAGTATTATAATTTAAACTGAATAAGTAGGTTGAATTATATCGCATACTTTAAGTAGTCATGTTCAAATAAATGGCGAGACAGAAATGATTATTTCTGTCTCAGCCTTTTTAAAGAGAGGGATAGCGATGAAGAAAAAGCATCTATTATTTTTAGTAGCGACATTTATTGTAACAATGCTTATGCCAATCAAGACATATGCAGAAGCAAACAGCGGCGGTAACGCAACTGGATTTACATATGAAACAATTAAACCTGATAATCAGAAGAGTCAAGATACAGGTTACTTTGACTTAAAGATGACACCTGGGCAAAAGCAAACTGTGAAAATCAAACTTAAAAACTTGGCTTCAGAAGAAGTCGAAATTTCAGTGAGATTAAATGGTGCTAAGACAAACGCCAACGGAGTTATTGAGTATGGTCCGACAACAATCAAAAAAGACAATTCATTAAAATATGATTTTGAAAGTATTGTTAAAGCTCCTGAAACGGTTAAATTGCCAGCCAATGGTGAAAAAGATGTCGACATAGAACTTACGATGCCGGAAGCCTCCTTCGATGGAGTGATTTCAGGCGGAATCCAACTGCAAAAAATTGAAAAAGAAGAAGCGTCAAAACCAAAGAAAACGGGCGTTATTAATAAATACGCTTATGTCATCGGGATGCTGCTTTCTGAAACGGACAACGAAGTTCAACCAAATTTAGAATTAAATAAAGTTTATGCAGAATTAAATAACTTTAGAAATACATTTTTTGTGAATTTTTCTAATGTGCAACCTGCCTATCTAGAAAATATGACCACACAAGTTCAAATCATGAAAGACAGTAGTGATGAAGTTTTATACGAAACAAAACGTTCTGGTATGAGAATGGCACCTAATTCTTTGATTGATTTTCCAGTCAGTATGGAAGGCGATCGCATGGTTCCAGGAGACTATCGCGCTAAAATTTTAGTGACTTCTGGTGATAAGAAATGGGAATGGAACGAAAAATTCAAGGTTACAGATGAAGAAGCCGATAAATTTAATAATCAAGACGCTGGTTTAGAAGACGTTCAAACGTTTAACTGGCAGTTGATTGCAGGAATTGTTGGAGGAGTATTAGCATTAGCAGTTATTATCTTCCTAGTAATTAGAACAGTGAATAAAAAGAAACAAGCCAAGAAAAAACAAGCAAGAAAAAAGAAGCCTAAAAAATAATAACGAATGAAGAACAATTATCTAGTTTAAAAAGCTAGCGATACTTTTAAATGAAGGAGGTAAACAAATGACTATATTAGATTGGTTTTTTATTGTTTCTTTGTCCATAGCCAGTGTAGGATTATTATTTGCAGGGACCTCCTTTTATCTGATGATTCAAACTAAAAAAGCTTTAAACAAGGTAAAAAGAACCAAAGTCAAAAAGAAAAAAAAGAAACAAAAAAAACGAAAAATCAGAGAACTAACGAAAAAAAGCAAAAAGCAGTGGACGTTTGGAATTGTGCTAAGTCTTCTATTTGTACTATCAATGTTAAGCGCTAGCTATTCATTGTATTATCAAGCCATGCATTTAAGTCAAAAAGATTCTAAAGCTGTCATTCAAGGTTATTATCTAGTAGGCAATATCGAAAAAGAGCTACAAGCAGCAAAAACAACGGATAATGACATCAAAGCAGGAAAAAACATTAAACTATTAGCAGGGCAGCTTTCGAGCTATGGTATTTATAAAGCAACGATCAGAAATACTGAACAAGGACAAAAAACGTTGAATAAATATTACAAGTCAATGAAAGAGTTAGGAATAAACTTATCCTCTCAAACAGATGGATTTTTCAAAGATGAGATGCTCTTAAATGAATTTGAAGCAGATGTTGCGGCAGTTAAGAAAAATCAAGCAGCAGTTGTCAGCTACTTTAAAATCAATGAAAAAGCGTTGGTAAATAAAAAATAACCTGGTGATTTTATGAAAAAAGCAACTCATAAAAATAGGACGAAACAAAAACCAAAAAAACAAACCGCCCAAACAACAACGAACGCTAAAAAAACAGTTAAAAGAAACGTTCTCACCAATCCTAAAATGCCGTCAAAAAAGCGTAAGAAGAAACGGAATAAGAAAAGAAGAAAAATGCTTCTTCTTTTTGGGGAAATCGGACTCACTTTGTTGGTGACCATTGTGGTGGTCTATCTATTATCTCTGTTTACCTTTTCTTTGGCAAAAGTTGAAGGCTATTCTATGAGTGATACATTGGACGATAAAGATGTAGTTGTTATCAATAAACTAAAGGATATCAAGCGTTTTGACCTAGTCTATATGAAAGTACCTAACGCTAAAGATAAATCAATTCGAAGAATCATCGCTTGTTCTGGAGAAAGTGTATACTATAAAAATGGACAGTTGTTTATTAACGAAGAGGAAAAAGAGGAACGTTTTATTGCCGATTACAAGAGTCAATTTGAAAAAGATGGTATGATGTTTACCGAAGATTTCACATTAAAGACTTTGACGGGAAAATCTACGATACCTAAGGGGAAGTATTTGGTTTTAGGCGATAATCGACCTTATGCAACGGATAGTCGTTATTATCAGCTCGTAGATGAAAAAGAGATCATCGGCACTGTCGAAATGAGAATACTACCGCTACATAAATTACAGAAATTTTAATGCAATATTTGAAAAACACCGCGATTTTAGAGATTCGTAGGTGTTTTCATTTTAGAAGTCAATCTTTTTTTATCAATGAAAAAACAAAAGAGTTTCACTTAGAAAGAATAAAAAGTAAGTTTTTTCTTTGGAAATCTGTTATACTGGTAAGCGTTACAAGTTCCCGAAAGGATTTGTTGTAAAATAGTAGGCTTTTCGATGAAATATTCTTTTTGATATGATGCGAGTGGTGCTACATTTTGTACAAAGATGCCTTGTAACCGAATAAACTTAGGGGGAATACATTATGACAGAGAGACATTTATTTACATCAGAATCCGTTTCTGAAGGACATCCAGACAAAGTTGCCGATCAAGTGAGTGACGCAATACTAGATGCGATTTTAGAACAAGATCCACTGGCCCGTGTGGCATGCGAAACAAGTGTTACAACTGGCTTAGTTTTAGTTTTTGGAGAAATTACGACTACAGCTTATGTAGATATCCAAAAAGTCGTTCGTCAAACGCTGAAAGATATTGGTTATACTCGAGCTAAATATGGCTTTGATGGAGACACGGTTGCTGTTTTAGTGGCAATTGATGAGCAATCACCAGATATTGCACAAGGTGTGGATGATGCACTAGAAACACGTGGTGAGAAAGATACCAAAGATGATATTGGTGCTGGAGATCAAGGCTTGATGTTTGGTTTTGCGGTTGATGAAACCCCAGAATTAATGCCATTACCGATTTCTTTAAGTCATAAACTCGTTCGTCGTTTAGCGCAATTACGTAAAGAGGACAAACTTCCTTATCTACGTCCAGACGCAAAATCACAAGTAACAGTAGAATATGACGAAGACGGTAAACCACAACGTGTAGATACAGTCGTAATCAGTACACAACATGATGAAGAAGCTACGCTGGAGCAGATTCAAGCAGACGTAAAAAAACTCGTTATTGATGAAGTTATCCCAGCAGAATTACTAGATGAAGACACTAAATATTTTATAAATCCGACAGGTCGCTTTGTTATTGGTGGACCGCAAGGCGATGCAGGCTTGACTGGACGTAAGATCATCGTAGATACCTATGGTGGCTACGCTCGTCATGGTGGTGGTGCCTTTTCTGGAAAAGATGCGACGAAAGTCGATCGCTCTGCAAGCTATGCAGCACGCTATATTGCAAAAAACCTTGTTGCTGCAGGTTTAGCTGAGAAAGTTGAAGTTCAGTTAGCCTATGCAATTGGTGTAGCACAACCTGTATCGATTTCGATCAATACTTTTGGAACGAGTGAAGTAGCCGAAAGTAAATTGATTGAAGCGGTTCGTAAAAACTTTGACCTGCGTCCAGCAGGAATAATTGAAATGCTTGACTTACGCCGTCCAATCTACAAACAGACAGCGGCATATGGTCATTTTGGTCGTACAGACATTGAACTACCTTGGGAGCAGACAGACAAAGTCGATGCAATCAAGAAAAGCTTGATGGAGTAAACGAGGCGGCGCTACTAATGAAAATTAGTGGCGCCGTTTTGCTGTGAATCACCACGACTGGCTCCGCCAGAGTGGATGATGAACAGTACTAGGCGACCAAAGGGAGCGTAGTCACCTTACTAGTGAATCACCAAACGCCATAGACTAAATAACAAATAGAGATAGTGAATCACCAAACGCCATAGACTAAATAACAAATAGAGATAGTGAATCACCAAACGCCATAGACTAAATAACAAATAGAGATAGTGAATCACCAAACGCCATAGACTAAACAACAAATAGAGATAGTGAATCACCAAACACCATAGACCGAACAACAAACGGAAGTCAACAATCCACAAAAATAGTCATAAAGTAAGTTACAATAAACCTTCACACCAGTGGTAAAAAAAGTTTAAAATAATGCACAAGTAACTGTATCAAACTAAAAAATAGCAAAAAGGATGGAGATATATGGAAAGAAAAACAAATGTCAAACTTGTAACGATCAGTGTTTTCGTTGCAACCTTTATGACAGCAATCGAAGGAACAATTGTTTCAACCGCAATGCCGACGATTGTCGGATCGCTACATGGTATGGAGATTATGAATTGGGTCTTCTCTATTTACCTACTAACAAATGCGATGTTAACACCGATTTACGGAAAATTAGCAGATAAAGTCGGGCGTAAACCGATTTTTATGATAGGAATTATTATTTTTATTATCGGTTCATCTCTTTGTGGTCTAGCACAAAATATGATCACCTTGATTATTGCTCGAGCAATTCAAGGAATCGGAGCAGGGGCGATCATGCCAGTGGCGTTAACGATTCTTGCAGATATCTATTCGATTGATAAACGTGCAAAAATGCTTGGATTAAATAGTGCAGCGTGGGGAATTGCGAGTATCTTTGGTCCACTTGCTGGTGGCTTTATCGTTGATACAGTTGGTTGGCACTGGATTTTCTTCATTAATGTGCCAATTGGACTTGTCTTGATGGGCTTAATCGCTTACTTCTTAGTGGAACCCAAAAGAGAAAAATCAAAAGTACCAATGGATATCTTGGGTAGTGTTCAGTTGATGTTCGTTTTATTAACGCTATTATTAGGATTCCAATTAATTGGCGATAATGGTTTTGATTTAAAAGTCTTCCTTTGTTTAGGAGCTTCTGTGTTATTCTTTATTAGCTTTATTTTTGTGGAAAAAAGAGCAAAAGATCCTGTTATTGATTTGATGCTGTTTAAAAATTCCACTTTCGTGATCGTCAATATCGTAGCTGCTTTGATCAGCGGATTTTTGATGGGCGTAGAAGTGTATATTCCAATGTGGATGCAAGGTGTATTGGGCAAAAGCGCTGGAATCGGTGGATTAGTATTAGCGCCGATGTCGATTTTATGGATGGTCGGTTCATTTATTGCGAGTAATTTAATGGAGAAACATACAACAAAAAGAGTACTAACGATTGGCTTGAGTATTACGCTATTAGGGGGTATTTTCTTAGTGTTGGTTCCAGCAACGATTTCATTTGTCTGGTTCTTTGCAATCTCTTCTGTTTTAGGCATTGGTTTTGGGATCACGATCACAACAACAACTGTGACAGCGCAAAGCAGTGTGGATCCTTCTGAGATGGGTGTGGCTACGTCATTCAATACATTAGCGAGAACAATTGGGCAAACCTTGATGGTATCGATTTTTGGGGTTATCATCAATGCTGTGACAACTTCTGAATTAGCGAAAAGTACCTTAAAAGTTGATTCGGATGTGATGAATCAGTTGGTTAACCCACATACTGCTAACACGATCCCAGCAGATTTGCTGAAACCATTACGCGGTATGCTGTATGCTGGTTTGCATAACGTTTATTTAGTTGGAATTGGCTTGATTATTGTTGCAATTATTTTAAATGTGAGTGTTAAAAAGAAAATAGCTAATTAGAGGAGTCTATATTTCTTTGTAAAAAATAAACAGACAATACGAAGTTTCGCCATACAAAGTTCATATTTACTTTGTATGATAGAAACATACAAAAAGAAAACAACTTAAGAAAATCATTTTTCATTTTTAACTCCTCCTCCGGCTCGTTCTTCATTGAAGAACGAGTTTTTTTGTGATGTCAGACATTTAGTCAAAAAATAAGTGATTTAATGCTACAATAAAAGAAAACAGAAAATGAGGGATGCTGGATGGCTTTTTTGCAAGCAAATATTTATTCTAATGTATTAGAAATGGAAGTTTCAGTAAATGTTATTTTGCCACAAAAAACAGAGAAAAAAATTGGAACTACAACGAAAGGAAACCTTACAGATGTCCCTGTCATGTATCTGCTTCACGGAATGGGCGGCAATCACAGCGTATGGGAACGCCGGACGTCAATCGAACGTTACGTTGCTGATTTGGGCTTGGCTGTGATCATGCCTTCGACAGATCTTGGTTGGTATACAGATACAAGCTACGACATGAATTATTGGACATTTATCTCAGAAGAGCTACCATTAATTTGCCACGAATTATTTCCACAACTAACAACAAAAAGAGAAAAAACATTTGCAGTAGGACTTTCGATGGGAGGCTATGGGGCGCTGAAACTAGGACTTGCCAAACCAGAAAATTTTGCGGCTGTGGCATCTTTATCAGGAGCGGTCAATTTAGCTGATAGAATCGAAGATTTGTTAGCGGTCAAAGGGAGAAACTTCTGGGAGGGAATTTTTGGACCTTTGGAGCAGGTTCAAGGATCGATCAATGACCCCATGTTTTTACTTAATCAGTTAGTAAACAGTGGAGAGAGTGCGCCCAATATTTTTTTATGCTGTGGGGAAGAAGATTTACTTTTATATGGAAATAAGAAAATGGAGGCAGCCTTGACGGCTAATAAGATCGAACATACATTTGAAACAGGTCCTGGCAATCATGATTGGGTCTTTTGGGATGAGTGGATTCAACGAGTATTGGAATGGTTGCCGTTAGAAAACTAAAAGTGAAAAAGCTTAGACAGATAAAAATGTCTAAGCTTTTTTGCGTATTTAGTATTAGACAAACGTATCTAACCCATTCAAAAACACCCGTAAGGTTTTCATAAAAAAATCCTTCTGCTTTTCTTTTTGTCGATATTGAATGCTTTCGCTGATATTATCCAGCTCTTGTTCTTGAACATATTGTTTCATCAAGATAATTTGCTTTTTCAAATAGTCATCACCAGCCATGACTTTATTGTATAATTTTTTCTCTTCAGAAGAATCCATCAGCATGCCAAAGAGTAAATGCTGTAAAGAAGTGATTGTCATATAACTTAACTCAATAGAAAATCCAGCATCATTCAAAATACCCAGTATTGCGTCAAGATTTCTTAAACGAGAGGGATAAGAAGGAATGGTCTGAATTTCGATTTCGATAGCACAGGGGTATTGTTGGTACAGTTCATAATAATTTTCCATATAAGCATAGAGGGTTTCTTTCCAGTTTTCTTGGTGTGTTGGTGGTATAAAATGATCCTCTATTTCTTCAGCCATACTTTGCAGTAAGGCCTGTTTATTTTCTACATGCCAATAGATTGCGGGCGCTTGAATATTAAGCTTTTGCGCTACTTTACGCATGGATAATTTATCTAATTCAGGATTTTCCGTCAACAATTCAAATGCTGCCTGAATGATTCTTGCTTTTGATAATTTTTCTTCCAAATTTCTCATCCTTTTATCTAAAAAATAGAAGCTAACTTCTTGAATTTCATTTCTAAAAATGGTAAATTGTTATGCAGCCTAATTTTACAGTGTTAAGTTTGTGAAATCAATGGAAATGAATGTGTCTCATTCCTTGACTATGATCACATAATAACATTAAATGATCGTTGAAAGTTGCACAATGAATCAGATATGGCTAGTTTTACTAAGAAAGTTGGGATTAAGTGAGTATTATTCTGGAACATGTCAAAAAGTACAAGCTGGAAGTTTCCATTGCCTTGATTACTGTTGTTGTCATGGTCATGTCGGCTTTATGGCAACCTAAACTATTACAAAAAGTGCTAGAAGCAATTATTAAAGAAGATAAGAGCCAAATGAAAGAACTTGGACTATATTTGATTGGGATCGCAGGTCTGGGGTTGATCGCAGGAGTATTCAATACGATATATTCTGCTAAAGTTGCACAAGGTGTAAGTGCAGATATTCGTGAAGCAACATTTCGTAAGATCCAAACCTTTTCATTTGGGAACATTGAAGAATTTTCAGCTGGAAATTTAGTCGTTCGTTTGACGAATGACGTGACCCAAATTCAAAATGTGATCATGATCGCATTGCAGTCATTATTCAGAATTCCGATTCTGTTTATCGGTAGTTTTATTCTAGCAATGATGACCTTGCCGCAGTTGTGGTGGGTGATCGTCTTACTTGTTGTCGCGGTCTTCATTATCACAGCACTATCTTTTTCGCAAATGGGTAAGCATTTTATGATCATTCAAACATTGATCGATAAAGTAAATGGTTTAGCGAAAGAGAATCTCTTAGGTATTCGTGTCGTTAAATCCTTTGTTCAGGAAAAAAATGAATTAAATCGTTTCAGTAAAGTCAGTGAAGAATTGACGACACATAATTTGATTGTTGGCACACTCTTTTCTGTGATGATTCCATCCTTTATGTTGGCAGCTAACTTAGCTGTTGTAGGGTCGATTTTTCTTGTAAGTAATCTTGTAAAAGATGATCCAACTGTTATCGGTGGCATTGCTTCATTTATGAGCTATTTGATGCAAATCATGATGGCAATCATTATCGGTGGAATGATGATGATGACCTCTCGTGCAGCTGTCTCAATCAAACGGATCAAAGAAGTCATGGATACTGTTCCTGCACTAACATATAAAGATGTACCGGAACAAAATTTAGATGGCAGTGTGGTTTTTGATCACGTTAGTTTCCGTTATCCTGGAGATGAGACCGATACATTGAAAGATATTTCATTTTCTATCAAGCCAGGTGAAATGGTTGGGATCGTAGGTGCGACTGGTGCAGGTAAATCAACCTTAGCACAATTGATTCCTCGATTATTTGATCCTTCTGAGGGAAAAGTGGAAGTTGGCGGAATTGATCTTAAAGAGGTCAATGAGCATAGTTTGCGTAAAGCTGTATCTTTCGTATTACAAAAAGCGATTCTTTTCTCTGGTACGATCTCGCAAAATTTACGTCAGGGAAAACGAGATGCTAGTGAATCTGATATGTCACGGGCAACTGAAATTGCGCAAGCAAAAGAATTTATTGAGAAACTATCATTACAATATGAAGCACCAGTTGCTGAACGAAGCAATAATTTCTCCGGCGGACAGAAACAACGTTTATCTATTTCACGAGGTGTGATCGGCGATCCTAAGATCTTGATTTTAGATGATAGTACGAGTGCTTTAGATGCCCGTTCAGAACGTCTAGTTAGAGAAGCGTTAGATAAGGATTTAAAAGAAACAACAACAATCGTGATCGCCCAGAAGATTTCCTCTGTTGTTCATGCTGACCGTATTTTAGTCTTAGACAAAGGTCAATTAGTGGGTGAAGGAACGCACGAAGAACTAGCTAAAACAAACCCAATCTATCAAGAAATTTACGAAACACAAAAAGGAAAGGATGAAAATAATGACTGATTTAATAAGAGCAAGTAAATTCTTTTTTCATTATTTAAAACGCTATAAACTTTCCTTCTTGTTTATCTTTGTGACAGTTGTCATTGCCACCTATTTACAAGTGAAAGCACCCCAATTTGTTGGTGAAGCAATTCAAGAATTGGCCAATTATGTGGGGGCCTTGATACAAGGAACGGATGATAAGAGTAAGTTTGTGGATATTATTTGGAAGTTATTGATTTTCTATGTGCTGACCAGTGCAGCTAACTTTATTTATAGTATCTTATTTACCCAAGTAGTTGGTAAGTCAACAAATCGGATGCGTATCGGTTTATTCAATAAATTAGAAAAGCTAACGATCCGTTTCTTTGATTCTCATCAAGACGGTGAAATTTTGAGCCGATTTACTAGTGATTTGGATAATATTCAAAATAGCTTGAATCAGGCGTTGTTGCAAGTGCTGACGAATATTGCGTTATTTGTTGGGATCTTGATCATGATGTTCCAGCAAAATGTTCAATTGGCTTGGGCCACGATTGCTTCTACTCCAGTTGCTATCTTGATTGCTGTAGTTGTGATCAGTAAGGCGCGCAAATACGTTGATATCCAACAAGATGAAGTCGGTAAATTAAACGGTTATATGGATGAAAAAATCAGCGGTCAACGTGTCATTATCACCAATGGTCTGCAAGAAGAAACGATTGATGGTTTCTTAGAGCATAATGAAACAGTGCGTAAAGCAACATTTAAAGGACAAGTTTACTCTGGTCTATTATTTCCAATGATGCAGGGAATGTCACTTGTAAATACCGCGATCGTTATTTTCTTTGGTGGTTGGTTAGCATTAAACGGTGATTTGGATAAGACGGTCGCTTTAGGTCTGGTTGTAACTTTTGTTCAATATTCACAACAATATTACCAACCGTTAATGCAGATTTCTTCAGGATACAGCATGATTCAGTTAGCAATCACAGGAGCACGTCGTTTGAATGAAATGTTTGACGAGCCAGATGAAATCAATCCGACAGCTGGCAAAGAAATCGATGGTATCAATCAATCCGTTTCTTTGAACCATGTTGATTTTGGCTATGATCCAGAAGTGCCGATTTTAAAAAATGTTTCAATTAATGTAAGTAAAGGTGAAATGGTCGCTTTAGTAGGTCCGACGGGTTCGGGGAAAACAACGATCATGAATTTATTGAATCGTTTTTATGACGTAAATAGTGGTTCAGTCACATTTGATGGAACGGATATTCGTGAAATTGAATTGAGCAGTTTACGAAGCCACGTGGGAATTGTTTTACAGGATTCAGTGTTATTTTCTGGAACGATTCGAGCAAATATTGCTTTTGGTAAACCTGAAGCAACTGAGGAAGAAATCATCGGAGCCGCTAAACAAGCCAATATTCACGAATTTATCATGGAACAAGAAAAAGGGTATGAGACTGAAATTACTGAAGAAAACAACATTTTCAGTACAGGTCAAAAGCAATTAATCAGCATTGCTAGAACGATCATTACAAATCCATCACTATTGATTTTGGATGAAGCAACCAGTAATGTAGATACTGTAACGGAAGCAAAAATTCAAAAAGCAATGGATGAAGCAATTAAAGGTAGAACTAGCTTTGTCATCGCGCACCGCTTAAAAACGATTTTAAATGCGGATCGTATTGTGGTTTTAAGAAATGGTGAAGTCATCGAAGAAGGAAGCCATCATGAATTATTGGAACAAGCTGGTTTTTATTCGGAGCTTTACCACAATCAATTTGTATTTGAATAATGGGTAAAATAAACTAGTCATTGTTCTGCTAGAAAATCAATACTTTTAAAATTTTAATAAATGGTAATAAAATAGAATTCAACACTAAAATAAGCACTAGAGAGTAAAATCATCTATTGATGGTCGTATTCTCTGGTGCTTATTTTTTAATTTTTGTATTTTCTTCCATATAGAAGGACTCCTGATAATCTTGCTAATGTTTGTCCAGTCTGAGTAGTTGTTCCAGTAAAATCATCTGACCCGCCACTTATATCGGGATGACTTTGTAGGACTAGCCCTTCATTGCTCAACGGATAAGAAGAAAGTTCATTGATGTTTTTTAATCTAGATTTCTTCTTTTTTTTCATAGTCACACTAGCATCATTTACTTTGTGGGGGAATTGATTAGACTCCGTTGAACTTGAACTTGAACTTGAACTTGAACTTGAACTTGAACTTGAACTGGAGGTTTGAGTTGTGTTGCTTTCTTTTTCAGAGCTTGAAAAAGTGTCAGGCGGCGGTGAGGTTGGCTGGACAACGACTGTGGGATTAAGTGGATTCACCGGAGCCCCGCCCTTGTTGTCTTGGGTTGCAAGAACATCAATGGGCGCCACAACCAGTAAGCTAGTTAGCACCACTGCGCTATGGAGAAGGGAGGATGTGAGAATAGTCTTTTTTCGATTGTTTTTGTTCATTAAGCACTGTTTTCCTTTCTTTCATTTCAACTACGATATTACCGAAGTGTTCCCAATCAGAAGCTAGTGGAGGCTTTTTCCAAATAATAAACGCACACGGCAAGTTATTTAATTTGATATCTGATAAATAGAGATCCGTTTTTTCAGAAATTGTGTTTTCTATAACAATATTAAGAAATTTAAATGACTGAATATTTTCAATAATAAACTCGTTATACGCTTTTCCATACAAAAAATCAACACAGACATATACTGGCGTACTAATAATTGTCGTTGGCATATGCTGAATGAGCAAAAATAAGTAATCATATTGAAGTGTGCTTGCTGAATCTGTATGTAACTTTCTCTTCTTCATAAAAGAGTCAATGAATAAAAAGAAATCAGGGTAATTTTCTTTAAAAAAAACAAAATCAGATTCAAAGGAATAAGAAGCATTTATGTGAGTGAAACGAAGGTATCGGTAATGAACCTGTAGTAAACCGTCTCGTAAGCTAGAATAATAGGATGATTCTTCAGTAACATCAAACTCTTTTTTCAACTCTTTTATAAAATGGGCTGTTAAACGAAAGGCATCTGGGCAAAAATTTTTTATATGACTCCTAACTACTTTTGGTTCATAAATGGCTATCATCTGTTCAGCAATTAAGAACGAATAAATAAACGTTACTTCCCGAGAAATTTCTTCTGAGGTTAAATTGGTATAAACAGTGAACCATTCTTTTACGGATGTAATTCTTAAAGAAGCCTCTTCCTCAGTTGGTTCCTCTGTAGAAATAGTATGTCCGCCATACAATCTTTGGAAAATAATGGCTAGGAAAAATTTTAATTTTATTTTTTGTGAATCGGGAAAATTCATCGAGTGCAGCAGCCCGATTTTTTTTAACAGGTTTTCAGATAGATTAAGAATTTCCGTTGAAAAAGGAAATTCTAAGCTATTAAAAGAAAAGAAATAGACATCGAAAAGAAAAATACGAATCGCCGTCTCCACTCCTGAAAATTCTAAATTGGAATTGATACTTATATCATACAAGTCCAGTAACTCATCAAGTTCAGATTTTAACAGATAAGTGGCGGAAAGACTTAAATAGTGATGCGTTGAAAAGTCCTCAAAAGAAAAATGCTCCTCTTTAAAAAGGGCATCTAAAAGTAAAAATAGTTTTGATTCCTTTAAATAATACCATTGGAGAGTTAATAATGAATCTTGTCCTGTTGTGTAAAAATAGACAGTTTTATTTTCAATAACTATCTTAAGATCAGAAATTTGATAAAAGTCGAAGTCTTCAAGTAATTGACCGACTTCTTTTTTTATTACATAGGTAGACAACATCAACTCATTAGATAATTGTTTAAATGAAGCATTTTGCAGAGGTTGTATTTCAAGATAATTTAAAATAGCAAGTCTATATTGGTATTCTTTATTTAAAAACTGCTTCATAAAAACTCTTCTCCTTTAAAATATACTTCAAACTTCCATTATATAGACAAAATTGTGGCAAAACGACAAACAATTTCCGAAAAAAAAGGAAAAAATTAAAAATTATTGATTTAGAAGTGCTTCTCTGGGTTTCCATTTTTTTTGCATTTTTTTCAAAAAAATTGAAATGACAAAAAGAGCGGGTGACAATATAATAATTTATGTCTTAGGGATGCGGTGCACCAAGTCCTCTAGAATAAGGCAAATCGTGTATCAGCTAGAAAGGAGAGGCTAATGATCACAAAGCGGAGAAAAAAACTTTTTTCCAGTACTTATATACTTCTTACGTTGTCTATTCTTTTCGTATTAACGGGAAGTATAACTATGTTTTTTTCTAGTAAAATTTCTGCTCAAGAGAAATCATTGCACTTGAGTACAGCTGAAAGCATAGTTCAAATTGAAAGTATTACGGATTTCACAATTGGTTTAAATGGTGTGGAAGAAAATGCTCTCACGTTGCAGTATCCAAAAAGCTTTCAATTAGAAGAGGAAAAATTTAAGCAAGAAAATAGTGATAAAGTTCAAAATATTGAAGTTGATTCTCGGCAACACCAACTTTCATTTATGCTAAAGAATAAAAATACAACAGAGATTGTGTTTTCTGGTGAGTTCTTAGAGCAAGGTGAACAGAAACTTACGGTTTATGCTGGCGTAGAAAAAGAGCAGCTGCTGATTAGTGTTCAAGGCGCAACAGCTGAAAGTACTTCTGATCAAGTCAAAAGTTCAAACGTGTTGAAAACAACTTCGACTGAAGAGATGACTACACGTTCACTGAGCGATAACACGTTAGAAGCTGTTCAACCAAGAGCTGACATTTTACCAAGCTTCGATTGGAATTTGTTGAACACAGATGGAACGGATCTGTCAACATATGAACAAGTTTCTGTCAATACACCTGTCAAATTAACAGGGAGTGCGTTTGATCAACAGCAACGAGACTACTATATGTTTTTCGGTCATGTTGGGAAAATGAACACCTATAAATATGATACGGGATTCAATACTCAAGGAAACATGTACGCGCCTTTAGGGGAAAAAAGTATGCTGCCACTATTATCACCAATGATGATCGGGGTAAAAAAACAAGTAGCAGCTGAAACAAGCACAGGTCTTTTTGGGTATGATTATTCTTATACTGACAGTAATGTTGGTGGTAGCGGAGCCAATTTTGATATAGGAGAGATAGATTCCCAAACAGGTACAATCTCAAAAGCAGGTATAACTGATCCCGTAAATCTATCAGTATCGAAAACCTGGATCATTTCTCAGTATGTAAAAGAAAATGAAATCTTGTCATATGGATTTGTAGCAAAACAAGTAATAGGAAATAAGAAAGAAACATTTTATCAACCTGTCAGAGTCCATGGATATGTAGTAAGTAAAGGAACTGGGAGAATTCGTTATGACATTTCTTTTTACAATGAGGATCAAGAAGAAAAAGAGTATGCATTGACTTATGGAGCGCATATGGACGTCGGAGGTGCTCATACAAATTCAAGGCTGTTTTCATATGGTGAATCAGGGTTGTATTTCGATGAACCTACTAAAACACCAGTGGATAAATTGCCAGCACGTATTTATTTTTATATGAATAATGGCTATGGCAATCAGGTAGGTCCGGCAGACTACAAATCAGGGAATTTATATGAAACTACCACGAGCTCAGGAAAGCAAGCCTTATATAAAATTGGGTATTGGAGTGATATCAAAATTCAAAGGTGGTTAAACCCTATGAATGGTTATACAACTCCCTATGAACCTTGGGATCCATTCCAACCTATGGGATACGAGTTTCCGTTAAAGCATCCAGTTTTTGCATTACGATGGAATAAAATAAATGTCAAACCTAATGATGTCGGTACAGGCTCTTTAGATTTATCAATCGAAGAACCAGCACCCATTTTGCCAGTAGCAGAAAAAAACTATACAAATGAAAGCTCAACAAACAATGTAAATCGCGTAGGCGATACTCTGTCTTTCAGTTTAACAGCCATGAACAGAGGCGATATAGATATTTGGGAACAAGTCAACCTAACAGATACCTTACCTAAGGAACTAGAGCTGGATACGTCCTCATTAATTCTAGTAGATGAAAATGGAATAGAAAGTCAGCTTGATCCAGCAATTTATGATGAAAAAATGCATAAGTTTACTGCAGGAGCGTATAATATTTCACCTAAGAAACAGATTGAAATAAAATACAAAGCTAAAATCATTTCAGGGATCGATCAAACAATCATCAATAAATTTACTGCGACTAATCAAAAAGCTGAGACAGCCGAAGCGGAAGTCCAGATTCCTGTTAGTGAACGTCTAGACTTCAAACTAAAAGAAGAGGTTTTTCATGAAGATGGTACAGTTGCCGAAAAGGCAAATCAAGGGGAAACATTATTATATCGAACAACCATTTTCAACCCGAATAGTTTAGGCAAACTAAATTATCGAAGTCTTCAAGGTTATATACCATTGGACACTAATTTGGAGAATGTGAAAGAAGGAACACTGAAAGATCAATCCGGCAACATAATTGGGATCGTTGTTTATAGCGCTGCTTCTAATAGTGTCATTTATTCTGGAAACTATCTTGAAGAGACGGATATTCTTCCTATTAATCAAGATATTTATGTTGAATATAAAGCAACCGTTAAACAAGACACACCAGATGGATCATTGATTAAAGCCCAGGCTAATTTTTGGGCGGACTTTAAAAATGATACTGCGCTAGATCAAGACGACAAACCCACTTCTAATGAGGTACAAACAGAGATTGTGACCAAAAGAGGAGACTTACTGTTCGTTTCGGCACCAACAGTCCTTGATTTTGGTGAAAATCTAAAAATTTCTGCAAAAAATAAAAGTTATCCGATCGCTTCAAAAGATGATGCTCTTGTTGTAGAAGATTATCGTGGTACAGGGGAACATTGGTCGATGACAGCTACTTTGTTAAAAGAATTAAGCAGTACTTCTGGACATCAACTAACAAACAGTTTGCACTATAAAAACCAAAATCAGGATTATATCTTTACTTTGGGGAATGCTATTCCAGTTATAGAAAAAGAGACAACCGATGAACAGGGAGTAGATATTTCTGCTGATTGGGCAAGCACGAACAATGGTCCCTTTTTAGATGTAAAAGCTGGTCAACCACGTGCTGAAAAATATTCAGGCTCCATAAAGTGGACATTGCAAGATGTTCCAGCCAATGACCAGGAATAGGAGAAGAAGCAAATGAAAAAAAGACAAGTTTTTGTTGTGTTGTTGTCACTATGCGGTCTCTTCTTTCTACTGATTGGAGGCCAACAAGTACAGGCAGATGAACATCAAGAATATGGATCACCGGCTGGGGTTGGATTTTATGGTTCTTATGAATATCCCGAAGAAGAATCTCAACCAGATGACTCTTCAACTGAAGGGTCTACAGAAATACCTTCCCCGGAAAAGCCAATAGAGGATGAGCCGCCTCAACGTGAAACTGGTATTAATCAATTAACCAGTAAACCTGTAGGAAGAGTATTTCCTCATACAGGGGAAATGAATAACCGCTATATTGGATTGATCGGTAGTTTGATTGTCGTGATGGCTATATTGATCGTCCTTATAAATAGAAAAAAGAGTAAAGAGGAGAACGTATAATGAAATTTATCAATTTAAAATCAGCAGCAGTATTAATGATTCTAGGATCAATGACTGCTTCAGGAATGAACGCATATGCAGAGGAAAATTATGAAAGAAACTATCAAAGTGGCGGTCTCGTTGAATTTGTTCCGGATACAGATCCAACTGATCCCGTTGATCCAACGAATCCAGATCCTAACAATCCTGTGGCGCCTTGGGATCCAACAACACCTGACCACAAACCGACCCCAGGAACAGATGGCCCATTAAGTATAGATTTTGCATCAAGCATTGACTTTGGTAAAAATAAAATTACCAACAAAGATGAATTATACTATGCAGAACCACAATATTTATGGAATGAAGATCATTCAGACTTTGAACCAGCTTCTGCAAAACCTAACTATGTCCAAATATCTGATAAACGTGGAACAAACGGTGGTTGGACACTGACAGTTAAACAAGATGCACAATTCAAAAATGAAGCAACATTAAACAAAGAGTTAACAGGTTCACAGATTAAATTTACGCAAGGTCAAGCTGCGTCAAATAGCACAAGTGTAGTAGCACCAAAAACTGTTGATATGACTTTAGTGCCAGGAACAACTACCAACGTTATGGCAGCAGATAAAGGTGCGGGCGCAGGTACTTGGGTAGACCGTTTTGGCACACTTGAAGAGGTTGAAATCAATGGTCAAACAGTGAAAAAAAATAAAGCAATCACGTTATCTGTACCAGGAACAACACCAAAAGATGCAGTGAAATATGAAACAACATTAATTTGGTCCTTAACAGATGTACCAGGAAATGCAACAGAAGCAGAATAATCATAAAAAAATAATGAAATAGACAGAGGAGAATAACAACATGAAATCAATCAAATTAGCAACAACAGCAGGAGTATTATTATTTAGCACAGTATTATTTGGCACACAAGCACTAGCTGCACCAGGTGTTTTGCCTGCAAATCGTGACACAGATGCACAAGTAAAATTTATAGAAGATGATGCGCCAACCGATCCTACTGATCCAACCAACCCAGATCCAGAAAAACCAGTTGTTCCAGTAGATCCAACCAACCCAGATCAACCAGTAGAACCAGGTACAAATGGACCGTTAAGTTTAGATTATGCTTCAATTTTAGACTTTGGGACGCAACTGATTTCTAACAAAAATCAAACCTACTTTGCAAAACCTCAATATTTAAAAGACAAAGATGGCAATGTTGACGAAGTAAATCCAGTACCTAACTACGCTCAAGTAACAGACAAACGTGGTGGTGAAAAAGGCTGGGCGCTTAGTGTGAAACAAAATGGTCAATTTAAATCGTTAACAAATAAAAAAGAATTAACTGGTGCCCAAATCACTTTCCTAAACGGTGAAGCAGCTACAGTATCTTCTTCAAACGCCCCAAGTACTGTGAAAGAAACATTCAGCTTAGGGACTGATGGTATTGGTGTAGCTGAAAATGTGATGGCTGCAACTACAGGCGAAGGCTTTGGTACTTGGGTTTATCGTTTTGGGGATGCAACAACAATGAAAGAAAGTATTAAATTAGACGTTCCAGGTTCTACAGTTAAAGAAGCAGATACTTACAAAACAACTTTAACTTGGACTTTAACAGATATTCCAGAAAACACTGAAGAATAAACATAAGAGTAACATGTTTAGAATGAGATAAGATCTGGTGAAAATTAGTAAATTCAAACTCTGAGTAGCGAGAAGTAATTAAGAGCGTTGATGAGAGAATAAGTAATACTTATTTTCTCACCAACAATCAGCTGCAAATCACTCAATTAAACAAGCGAAGCATACTATTTTTATCTGTTCTTTTCTTGATTCTATTTACATATGCAAATATAGGAGGAAAATAATAATGTTAAAATTAAAAAGGTTATGGATTTTTTCTTTAATCCTATTTATTAGTTTAGTAGGTTTTATGCCAAAAGTAGAGGCTTCAGAACTAAAATTTAGTGTTGAACCGGTACTTCCAGAAAATCAAAGGAGTAAAGGACATACTTATTTTGATTTGAATATGAAACAAAATCAAAAGCAAACACTAAAAGTCCACATGCGCAATGATACAGATAAAGAAGTAATTGTGAAGCCATCCATTCATGCAGCGACAACGAATATCAATGGTGTTGTTGAATATGGTGAGTCAAATACCAAGGTTGATGAGACAATTCAATATAATATTGAAGACATTGTTAAATCGTCTGTGGACGAGATCAAGGTTCCAGCTAATGGAGAAACAGACTTAGACTTGAATGTTCAAATGCCAGAAGCAAAATTTAAGGGAGTTTTAGCAGGAGGAATTACTTTAGAAGAAAAAGAAGCAGAAAAAAAAGAGGAAAAAAATAAAGCACAAGGGCTGGCTATTGAAAATAAATATGCCTATGTTGTAGCTGTTGTCTTACATGAATCAGAGGAAAAAGTTGCTTCAGAATTAAAACTTGCCAAAGTAGAACCTGGACAAGTAAATGTTCGAAATGTGATTAATGCAACGATTCAAAATACTCAACCTAAGTATATGAACCAACTATCCGTCAATACAAAGATTACTAAAAAGGGCGAAAAAGAGGTATTATACTCTTCTGAAAAAGAAGGGATGCAAATGGCACCGAATAGTTCTTTCGACTATCCAGTCTCACTAAAAGGAGAAGCGTTGAAGCCAGGTAAATATACATTGGACATGACAGCAACCTCTATGAAACAAGATTGGCATTTTACCCAAGATTTTGAAATTAAAGCCGATGTTGCTAAAAAACTAAATAAAACAGACGTAAGTATTAAAAAGGAAAATAACTGGATGTATCTCTTGATTGCTCTTTTATTTATTTTAATTATCATTTTACTGGTGGTACTCTTATTTAAGAAGAAAAAAGAAAAACAGGTGAATACCAACAAAGGAAAATTGAAAAAGAAAAAAAAGAAGAATAAGAGCCGATAATACTAAATCGTTTATTTGAATAGGTCAAATGAAGGAGAGGCTTTCAGCTTCAGTGGGTTAATTTTTACAAGGATAATGTTTTTGTAAATACGAATATAAATCGAGATAAGAGGGTCTGATTTTATTTCGATTTTACGCGTATTTGGATCCAGTGAATAGAAATAAACATAAGGTGTGAACAAAAATGAGTACTATAGGGTTAATATATATGAGAGTTGAGGAAGAAGAAGTCAAGACCGACTACTTAGAAGAATATCAAGAAATTTCTTTATTAAGCAACAAAGCAGAACTTTTTGAACGATTAAATCAGTTTGAGGGCGTTATTATTGTTGAAGAAGAAAAAAATAAGTTAGGTGAAACTTGCGAATTGATTATGGCAATTAAAAAGCAATCGGCTTGTTTTATTTGGCTTGTTTCAGCTCTAGAAAAAGACATGGAAAAGCTAGTCTATCTACAATTAGGTGTTGATTTTGTCATTAATAAAAATTCTAGTAAAATGGAAAAAGAGTTGATCGTAAAAAACTCAATGCGCAGAAGTTATGTGTTAAAAGCAGAAAATGAGACTGAGCAACCTAATGTAGCCTTATCTGAAGAAAATGAAATGAAATTTGACTTAATACCTGAAAATTTAAGTGTGAGAATCAACGGAGGGACGGAAGTTTCCTTGACTAAATTAGAATTTCAATTATTAGGTCTGCTATTCGAAAATCCCAGGGTAACTTTTACCTATGAAGCGCTACAAAAACATCTATATGGAAATATTTCTGAGGATCGCCAATACCGTATAACCAATCTAATGTATCATTTAAGAAAAAAAATCAATAAAGTAGATGACCCGAAGAATCATTATATCAAGACCGTTCGCTCAAGAGGGTACATGTTTACTTATAAAAAATCTAATTAGTCTGCAGCTGAAAGTTGATCCGAATCTGGGGAAATTAACCACAAAAATAGGAAGTATTTGTAAAATATATACATTAAAAATAAGTAGTAGAGCAAAACATTGTCCGTTTTGCTCTACTACTTATTTTTTTTCAATACAAAACAAAATCGGCGGATTGTTTCTCTGATTAACAAACTGGTAAGTCAAGACGCTATATTCTTCTTGAGGTAGTTTTTGAGAATAGTCTTGGACTAATGCTAATTCTGCTTCACCGCCTGTATGTCCATAATAAACAACTAAAATAATCCGTCCTTTAGGCTTTAATCTAGTCAGTATAGCATCTAAGGCTTTTTTAGTTGTATCTGGTTTTGTGATGATTTGTTTGTCACTTTTAGGAAGATATCCCAGATTAAAGACAGCGGCAGTCAGGCTTGTTTCTGTTGGGATCGTCTCTTCAATGGTTTCGTGCCCCTTATGAAACAAAGTAACTTGTTCTGTTAAGCCTAATTCAGTGAGTTTTTTTTCAGTGTTTATCAAGGCTGCTTCTTGTATATCAAATGCATAAACTAAGCCTTTCGAACCAACAAGCTGTGCTAGAAATGCTGTATCATTGCCATTGCCCATAGTAGCATCGACAACGGAAGCACCTGGTTCTACCACTTCTTTTAACAGTGTATGGCTAAAATGAAGAGCTGTTTGCAACATTAAGCAAGCACCTCCTTGCGGACATTATAAATTCCTTGGACACTATTGCGACGTTTCATTTCATCATCAATTGCATTTAACACTTCCCATTTTTTTAAACTCCACATCGGGCCAACTAATGAATCAGCTGGTGCATCGCCTGTTAAGCGGTGAATCACGATCTCTTTGGGAATCATTTCCAATTGATCACAAATAACAGTGACATAGTCTTCTCGGGTCATTAATTGTAAACGTCCCTCATGATAATCTCTCAGCATCCGTGTATTAGTCATAAGGTGCAGTAAGTGTAATTTAATCCCTTGTATATCTGAGTCGAGGATCGTCCGACGAACATTTTCTTTCATCATCTCCAGACTTTCACCAGGTAAACCGTTGATTAAATGAGTACAAACACGGATATTATGTTTGCGCAATTTCGCTACGCCTTCTAAATAGGTTTGATAGTCATGTGCTCGATTGATCGTATGACTGGTGTTTTCATAGGTTGTTTGTAAGCCTAGTTCTACCCATAAATAATAGCGTTGATTTAATTCTGCTAAATAGTCAACAACATCATCTGGTAGGCAATCAGGACGTGTACCGATGGAAATGCCGACCACGCCTTTTTCATTGACTACTTGTTCAAAGCGATGTCGAATGACCTCAACAGGTGCATGAGTATTTGTGAAATTTTGAAAATAAACAATATATTGATCGACTTGAGGCCATTTTTTATGCATCATTTGAACCTCTTTTTGAAATTGAATCGGTAAAGGATCTTGTGGTGCAACGATCATATCACCTGAGCCTGATACACTGCAAAAAGTACAACCGCCTTTAGCAACAGTCCCATCACGATTAGGACAATCAAATCCGCCATCTAAGGGGACTTTAAAAATTTTTCCGCCAAACTGCTGGCGTAAAGCATAATTCCATGTGTGATAGCGTTTATTCGGATCTTCTGTATATGGAAACTCAGACATTGTCATTCTTCTTTCTATTGTTGTTTACTTTTAAAGCGCCAAACAAAGCGTTTTTCTAAATAGATTGGATACGTCATCAACAGCCAAGCTAAGCCAAAACAGAATCCACCTAAAACATCACTAGGGAAATGAACACCTACATAGATTCTGCTGATACCAATCAGAAAAATTCCTAATCCTAAAAGAATTTGTAAAAATAAACAAAGATTTTTTTGTTTAATAAATTGCGGTAGTAGTAAAATGATTGTTCCATATAATAAGACACTTCCAGTAGAATGCCCACTTGGAAAACTGTAACTATGTTCTGTTACTAAATGATTTAATGTTGGGCGCGGACGCATAAATAGTAATTTGATCAAAGGGTTCGCCAAACCAGCAATCAAGCCTGTATTAATTAACAGCCAGAGAACCTCCGCATAATATTTTCCTCTAAATAATATAAAAGCAATTGCTAAAGTAAGAATCCCGACAGTCAATGGATCAGCGAATCTTGTATACCAAATAAAAAATTGATTAGCAAAAGGATACGGAGTTCTTGCGAGTGCAGTGATGGTCTGATCAAAACCGTTTAACCAACTTGGATAAAAACGTACCACGTAACCTAAAAACATAAAAACAACTAAAAAACAGCTGCCTGCAAATTGATAATATAATTTATTCTTCATTAAAAGGTCCTTTCCAAATTAGATAAAGCCTATTATAACATCAAATAAATAAGAAGGCATCTGAGAATCCGGAAAAAAGAAGCCTATATGAAAACTTTAAAAGTTTCATATAGGCTTCAAAAGTAAGAAGAGAATTAATCATCTTCTCCATCTTCATAATCTGATGGTCCATCAACCGAAATGTCACCAGAATTTGTTTGCAATGTGAATGATTTTGTTCCTTTTCCACGTTTGAAAGATGTTCTTTCCTTACCGAAAATCGTGCTATCACCCAATTGAGTTTTTGTTTTGATTGTTACATCATACAAAATTTCTTCTGTATTTACTTGAATATCTCCTTGTTGAGATTCAACTAGCAGTTTTTTAGGAATTTCTGTTCCGTATAATGAAAAACTGCCATTAGTAGTTTTGGCTTGTGCCTCACCTTTTAGATTCGTTACTTGAATATCACCATTGCTCGTCTCAATGTTAGTGATGCCCTTGATGTCACTTAAGGAAATGGAACCAGAGGTACTGTTTGCAGACCATTTTGAAGCAGTAAAATCATTTACTTGGATATCGCCGTTGGTCGTTTGGAAAGTCGCTTCATCTGCACGTACATCATTAAAGACGTTAAGATAACCATTTGTTGTTTTAATCGATAATTTTTCAGCATTAACATCATTAACATTGATATCAGAGTTGGTAAAGGCAATGGCTAAATCTTTTGTTGCTGCATTTGAAAGGTGGATAGAACCCTCAGCTTTGCCATCAATAATCAAGCGTTCAGTGTCATCTGGAATCGTTAATGTCACAGCTGAACCTCTATCAAAAAAACCAAATTTCAGACCTTCAAATTCCTTTTTTCTCTGGTCGCTATTTGCTGAGATCAATAATTGATTGTTTTTTTCCTTAACATCTAAGGTGCTTTTTATAGAAACTGGTAAGGAACTGCGAGAGTTCATTACAACCTTATTAGAATTTTCAGTCAGGATATAAAATTCAGCATTGCCAGAAAGATTTAGATGAATCTCTTTTTTACTTTGCTTATCTTTTATCTCATAAGTTTGTTTTTTTACATCGACCATAGAATTTTCAGCACGCCTGAAATAAACAGCACCACCTATTCCACCGACGATCATAGCTAAAACACCAATAGTTAGAAAAAAAGCAGTTGTCTTTTTCATATTAAACCTCTCCCCTTAAGACACGAACGTTCCATTGTAGATAACGTTGTAGACATTTTCCAAAAAATTTTGTTAATGGCGTTAGGATCAATAATCCAACAATTCCAGCACCAGAAAGGAAAATACTAGCAAACAACTGGAACATCGCTCCATCATTGAAGCCGGTAAAGACTGAGATTCCTCCTAAAATAGGTGAAAACAAGAAGACAACGCCAACTAGCCAAAAAGCGAAGAAAACCATAATAAAAGCAAAAATTATCCAAAACATAAAGAGAAAATTAAAAGAAAGAACGCCAGCAATTTGACAGAATCTTGTAAAACCATTATGGTGCGGACGTTCATAAGAACGGTAAGGATCCTCATAAGGATGTTCAAGTTCTTCCTCATAATAATAGTCATTGTTTACAACTGGTTGAATCTCCTGCCAGCCATCACGTTCAATTCTTTTTTCAGGAACGGAAATATCAAACTCCTGTAAAATTTCTTCAGCGATTCCTCGTGGTTTTCCTAAGCTTTTAGCAATCTGTTCTTCTGTGTCACCTTCAGCCAAACGTTCTTCAAAAATTGTTTCATATTTGTTCAAGATAAGAGCTTGTTGTTGGCTATTCAAAGGCTTTAAGTAGATTTTCAATTCGATTAAAAAATGCTCTTTATTCATTATTTTCCCCCATTTCATTTTATCGTCAGTTTACTTCTTCTCCACTATAATTTTTTTTGGGAGCAATAACAAGCCTTTGGTCAAAAAATCAGCCTAAGGTAAAGAGGTTGGTCAGTCTTAAGACCTAGTCAGAATGTCAAAAAAAGGGTAAAAGCCTATAGAAAAAACAAATCAATGGTAGGTACGAAATATTTTACATTTTTATTTATATATTCAGGAAATAAAATAAAAAAATATTTCTATTTTCTTTAAAAAAAGGGTATACTATAAATCAAGGATTACTTTTTTAGAAAATTCGGAGGATACATTATGAAGAAGTACGTAATATCAAGAAAAGAGCGGAGGAAAGCCGAACAGAACAAGCTTGCTTACGATCAGTTAAAAAAAGGAACCACTATGCTTAGCTCAGCGCTCGTTGTTTCCTCGATTGCTGCACCGATTGCCGCGCCAAAAATAGCAGAAGCTGCAGAAGATCAAAGTTCAAGCGCACAAGTAAGTTACTCAGATACAATGACACATACAGAAGCCGTTCAAGCAGAAACGACGACTGACTCAAACGATTCGATGACACAAGAAACTCAGACGACAGCGCCTGAAACATCTTCAAGTGAAGCGACATCTGAAACAGTGGAATCATCAGAATTAAATACATCAGAAACAACACAAAGTACTGAGGCAACTGAATCTACAGAAAAATCAACTGAAACAACAGACTCTTCAACCACCGAAACAGAAACCGAAGAATCAACAGAACCGAATCTTATGATGCGTTCAGCCTTTGCTCAATCTAGAAGTATCAGCCCATCCACGTTCATCGCTGAAATCGCTGGACATGCTCGTTCTGTTGCAGCAGCGAATGACTTATATGCATCTGTGATGATGGCCCAAGCAATCCTTGAGAGTGATTGGGGCAGAAGTACTTTAGCCGCAGCACCAAATCATAATTTATTCGGAATCAAAGGAAGTTATCAAGGACAATCTGTGACCATGAAAACATGGGAAGTTATCAATGGACAATGGGTTCAAGTAAACGCCGCTTTTAGAAAATACCCTTCTTATTCGGAATCATTCAGTAATAATGCTGCTGTTTTGAAAACGACATCTTTTCAAGCAGGGGTTTACTATTATTCAGGTGCATGGAAAAGCAACACGAATTCTTATAAAGATGCAACTGCTTGGCTGACTGGACGTTATGCAACAGATCCAGGATATAATACAAAGTTGAATAATATTATTACAACGTATAATTTAACTCAATACGATACTCCTTCATCTGGTGGCGGAAATACAGGCGGAACTACGCCTGGCGGAGGCAGTACAGGCGAAAATACTGGCAATAATAATAATACAGGCGGTGGAACTAGCAGTCAAAATGTGACCCATACAGTAAAAGCTGGGGATAGTTTATGGGCGCTGTCTGCAAAATACGGTATATCGATCGCTACTATTAAAAGCTGGAACAATCTTTCTAGCGATGTTATTTACGTCGGTCAAAAACTGGTTGTGAAAAAAGAATCAGGAAACTCTGGAAGTACAGGCGGAAGTAATTCAGGCGGAAATACAGGCGGTTCCGGAAATACAGGCAACACAGGAACGTCAAGTACTTATTACACAGTAAAATCAGGTGATTCGCTGTGGGCGATCGCCAATGCAAACGGTATAAGTATCACTAATTTACGTCAATGGAATAGTTTAAGCGGGGATATCATTTACCCAGGTCAAAAGCTGATTGTTAAAAAGGGTTCTGGAAACACTGGTGGGGGCAACACAAGCGGCAATACTGGCGGTTCAACAGGAAATTCAGGGGGTTCTAGCAATGCAGGAGCATCAAGTACTTATTACACAGTAAAATCAGGTGACTCGCTGTGGGCAATCGCCAATGCAAATGGTATAAGTATCGCTAATTTACGTCAATGGAATAGCTTAAATGGTGATATCATTTATCCAGGTCAAAAATTAGTTGTGAAAAAAGGCTCCGGAAGCACTGGAGGCAATACAAACAGCGGCAATAGCAGTGCAACTGGGAATACAAACAATTCTGGAACAGCAAGCGGTTATTACACAGTGAAATCAGGTGATTCACTGTGGGCAATCGCCAATGCAAATGGCATAAGTATCACTAATTTACGTCAGTGGAATAATTTGAGTGGTGATATTATTCAGCCAGGTCAAAAATTAGTTGTGAAAAAAGGATCTGGAAGCACTGGAGGCAATACAAACAGCGGCAATAGCAGTGCAACTGGGAATACCAACAATTCTGGAACAGCAAACGGTTATTACACAGTGAAATCAGGTGATTCACTGTGGGCAATCGCCAATGCAAATGGCATAAGTATCACTAATTTACGTCAGTGGAACAACTTGAATGGTGATATTATTCAGCCAGGTCAACGTTTAGTAGTTAAAAAAAGCCAAGGCGCTGCTAGCTCTTCTGGCAATCAAGGCAGTACTCAAACAGCAGGCTCACACACCGTAAAAAGTGGTGATACATTATGGGGACTTGCTCAAAAATATGGAACAAGCGTTCAAAAGGTCAAACAATTGAATGGCTTATCAAGTGATGTCATTTATATTGGTCAAAAATTGAAAGTTAAATAAAACGATTGATATTGCCTGAAATATTTGGTAGTATGGTAGCACATAATAGATATATAAACAGTGAAAAGGAATAGTAGAAAGAACTCTGTTTTAGAGAGCGTATGGCTGGTGAAAATACGCACAGAAGCTTTTGAACTCGCCTTTGAGTTATTTTACTGAATGAGTGACGGATACAGACTCTTAGAGAATTTTTCCGATTCTGATGAGCGGCTGAAAACAGTTGAACAATCATCTTCACTTTATTAAGTAAAATCGGCGACAGCCGTTACAATGTTGAGGCTTGTATTTATACAAGTGAACTTAGGTGGTACCACGTTGTCAATTTACGTCCTATAGGAATAGATTCCTGTAGGACTTTTTGTTGTGAATCACTGTGATTGCCAACGGCAGAACAGATGATGAACAATACTTGGCGACCAAAGGGAGAGAAGTTACCTAACTAGTGAATCACCCCAAGCCAGCACCCGAACAAAGTGTAAAAAGCCAAAAGTCCTAATCATCTTATCTAAAACAGATGATGAAATATGAAGGGTGCGACGAGAGAGAAGTTACCTAACTAGTGAATCACCCCAAGCCAGCACCCGAACAAAGTGTAAAAAACCAAAACTGCTAATCATCTTATTCTAAAACAGATGATGAAACACGAAGGGTGCGACGGGAGAGAAATTACCTAACTAGTGAATCACCTCCAAGCCAGCACCCGAACAAAGTGTAAAAACCAAAACTGCTAATCATCTTATCTAAAACAGATGATGAAACATGAAGGGTGCGACGAGAGAGAAGTTACCTAACTAGTGAATCACCCCAAAGTTACCACTCTAACAAAGTGAAGAAGGCTAGCCTTAAGAAATAGGTAAACCACCCACCATCAAAAACTAATAATCAAAAGCTACTTAAATAGGAGGAGAAAAAACGTGAGTTACGATCACAAGAAAATCGAAAAAAAATGGCAAAAATATTGGGCTAAGCATAATAGTTTTACTACCCATGATGATCCTAGCAAAAAGAAATTTTACGCTTTAGATATGTTCCCATATCCGTCAGGACAAGGACTCCATGTGGGACATCCAGAAGGATATACTGCAACAGATATTTTATCTCGCATGAAGAGAAGCCAAGGATACAGCGTGTTACATCCAATGGGTTGGGATGCATTTGGGTTGCCAGCAGAGCAATATGCATTGGATACAGGAAACGATCCAGCTGAATTCACAAAAAAAAATATTGAAACATTCAAACGTCAAATTAATTCCTTAGGTTTTAGTTATGATTGGAATCGCGAAATTAATACGACAGATCCTGAGTATTATAAATGGACACAGTGGATTTTTACCAAGCTATATGAACATGATTTGGCTTATGAAGCAGAAGTAGCGGTAAACTGGGTGCCAGAACTTGGAACAGTTATTTCAAATGAAGAAGTGATCGATGGCAAAAGCGAGCGCGGCGGCTACGATGTTGTTAGAAAACCAATGCGTCAATGGATGCTTAAAATCACAGCCTATGCAGATCGCTTACTGGATGATCTAGATTTGGTTGATTGGCCAGAGAATATTAAAGATATGCAACGTAATTGGATTGGACGTTCTGAGGGAGCCAATGTTGACTTCAAGATCAAAGGAAGCAATGAAACAGTAACAGTCTTCACAACCCGAGCAGATACATTATTTGGTGCTAGCTATTTGGTCATCGCACCTGAATTAAAAATAGTTGATGAAATCACGACACCAGAGCAAAAAGCTGTAGTTACGGCTTATCAAGCAGAAGTCAGCAAAAAATCTGATTTGGATCGTACAGATCTATCTAAAACAAAAACAGGAGCCTTTACAGGAGCCTATGCAATCAATCCAGTAAATGGTAAAGAAATTCCAATCTGGATCGCTGATTACGTTTTAGGAAGCTATGGAACAGGCGCTGTCATGGCTGTTCCTGCCCATGATGAAAGAGATTATGAGTTTGCTGATACGTTTGACATTGAAATGATCCAAGTAATCGAAGGTGGAGATATTACAAAAGCCGCGTATACGGGTGATGGTCTTCATATCAATTCCGATTTCTTAGACGGCCTAAATAAAGAAGAAGCCAATGAAAAAATGTATCAATGGCTAACAGAAAATGGCTGTGGTAGAAAAGAAGTGACGTATCGTTTGCGTGACTGGCTATTTTCTCGTCAACGTTATTGGGGTGAGCCAATTCCTGTGATTCATTGGGAAGATGGTACAACAACAACCGTTCCAGAAAGTGAGTTACCTTTAAGATTACCAAAAACGGATGATATCAAGCCAAGTGGAACAGGAGAGTCACCGCTTGCAAATATTACCGAATGGATCAATGTGACTGATCCTGAAACTGGTAAAAAAGGTAAACGTGAAACGAATACAATGCCGCAGTGGGCAGGAAGCTCTTGGTATCATTTACGTTATATCGATCCACATAACAAAAATGAAATTGCCAACTATGAGAAATTAGAACGCTGGTTGCCGGTGGATATTTATATTGGTGGAGCGGAACATGCTGTCCTTCACTTGTTATATGCACGTTTCTGGCATAAATTCTTGTATGATATTGGTGTTGTACCAACTAAAGAGCCGTATCAAAAACTATATAATCAAGGAATGATCTTAGGCCAAAGCTTCCGTGATGACCGTGGAGTACTTGTTCCTACGAATATGGTTGAAAAACGTGATGGTATTTGGGTCAATATCGAAACAGGTGAAGAACTTGAAGAAGCGCCAGCCAAGATGAGTAAATCTTTGAAAAATGTCGTGAATCCTGACGATGTTGTTGAAAAATACGGAGCTGATACACTAAGAATGTACGAAATGTTCATGGGCCCACTTGATGCATCGATTGCATGGAGCGAAAATGGTCTTGAAGGTAGTCGTAAGTTCTTAGATCGAGTGTGGCGCTTGATCGTAGACGAAAATGATAAAATGCGGGACCGTATTACAACGATAAATGATGGATGCTTGACTAAAGTGTATAATCAAACCGTCAAAAAAGTGACCGAAGATATGGAAAATCTGCACTTCAATACAGCAATCTCGCAATTGATGGTCTTTGTCAATGAAGCCAACAAAGTTGACGTGTTGCCATATGAATACATTGAAGGCTTTGTTCAGTTACTAGCACCAATTGCACCGCATATTGGCGAAGAGCTATGGGCGATTCTCGGAAATGACGAAAGCTTAACGAACGCACCTTGGCCGACGTACGATGAAGCCGCATTGATCGAAGATGAGGTTGAAGTCGTTTTCCAAGTGAATGGAAAAGTTCGTGCAAAACTAAATATTGCTCGCGGTTTGAGTAAAGAAGAATTAGAAGAAAAAGCGTTAGCAGCTGAAGAAATCCTGACATTTATTGAAGGGAAAACAGTACGAAAAGTTATTGTTGTACCAGATAAATTAGTGAATATTGTAGCGAATTAGTAACCTAACCTATAACTAGCTACGTGCCTTCCCATCTCGTTTGAGGTGGGATTTTTTGCGTTAAAGGAATCCTATCCAGATCGAGAACGTTCCTTAGGTAATTATATGGGTTATCTCTTGAGCTGCATGAAGAGGATGGCATAGAGCGAATTTTGAGCAGTTTTAGATATTCTCAATTGTGATGTATAGTCTAAAATAAATTTTGAACTATATTTCTGCAAAAACTCTAGCTATCTATTCTTACTCTTGATATGATTATACATAGAACATTTAAAGGAGAAAAAAGATGAAAAAAATCAGTTTAGTTATATTACCATTAGTATTATTGATCTTTAGTGGCTGTCAAAGTAATGGAGAAAAAAATAGTAGTTCAAGTGAGAATATAAGTCAGACGAATGAAACAAGTATTTCAGAGAGCGAAGATGAATCAGAAGGCATAGTTTTTGATGTGGAAGACTCTGAAATATGTGAAGATATAATAGATCAAGTAACTAAGAAAGAATCATTAGAAAGAGAAAAGCTAGATATACACATCTTTACTAACGATGACTATACTAAGAGAGATAAGTGGTTAGTGGAAATAATTACTTCAGATAATAAAGAAGTATATTTTGAGCTCACAAAAGATAGTCCTGATATCCAGAAAATAGATAAAGATCAGTATGATAAACTTTTTAAAGAAATTACATCATCAAATCATACTCCTGAAAAACCGTTATATAGCGAAGAAAATAACCAGTAATTTATCTATTGGCATGGTGGTTTTTGTCTGTGCAAATAACCGTAGTATAAATAAAACTATGTTTATTTATACTGTTTAGAATTGAATCAAAGCTAACAATGTAGCAAATTAAAAACAGGGATACTGAATAAACCAGTATCTCTGTTTTACTAAACTCATAAGAAGGTGAAAAAAATGATTAGCCACATGACATTCATTGTTCAAGATTTAGAAAAAGCAACCCTGTTTTTTGAAAAAATATTTGGTGCAAAAGAAGTCTATTCTAGCGGTATAAATACGTTCTCCATCGCGCAGGAAAAATTCTTCTTAATGAATGATCTTTGGATAGCGATCATGCAGGGAGATTCTTTACCAACTAAAACTTACAATCACATTGCTTTTAAAATAGAAGAAAGTGAATATGATGATTACTTAGAGAAAATCAATAGTTTGGGGTTAGAAATAAAAGAGGGGCGTCCACGAGTCGCGGGGGAGGCAAGCTCAATTTATTTCTACGATTTCGATAATCACTTATTTGAATTGCATACAGGGACTTTAGAAGAACGATTGAGTCGTTATCAAGCATAAACTGTTTTGCACAAATGTGATGTTCATGCTACAATATCCCTAAGAAATGACGAAGGTGGTGAATAAGTACAATGGTCAACATGTCAAAAATAACAGTTAGCTTTTCGTATACGATGGAGTACCTGGCTTTTTGTCATGTTATTATTTCCAATTTTTTATCTCAAGGGACAAGTGTGTCCAAAAAGGGCTAATTAATTGAATAAAACAGACCATTCAGACTTATTTACTGAAAAAGCAATCAGTCATAAAATAACATGATACTCGCTAATTGAGCTCGCTTCTGGCTAAAACCGTAGGAGTGAGTTGTGCGACTGACTAGTAAATGACGAAGGTTGAACGGAGAAATTCGCTCAGCTTTTTTGTGTACACCAAATAACTAGTGAAAATGTAAAGCAAAGGAAAATAAAAGACAAGAGAGTTTATTTCCGTTTATCTGTCTGAATGGCAGAAAGAGGACGATATGTTAGTACAATTACAAAAAATAACCAAAAATTATGGAAGTGTTCCACTTTTTGAAGAAGTAAATCTACAAATAAATAAAGGCGAAAAAATTGGGCTGATCGGCACCAACGGTTCAGGGAAATCAACGATTTTAAAGATTATCACTGGGCTTGAAGCAATTGATTCAGGAGTAGTCAGCTGCCAGAAAAATATTCGTATTGGCTATCTAGCACAAATTTCAGAAGTTTATGAACAACAAGTCAAAACGTATCTATTAGAAACCTTTACATTACTGAATTCGATCCAAAATCAATTAACACATTTAGAAGAACTCATGACCGATCCAACGTGTGATTTAGATAAAATATTAGTGCGTTATGGGCAAAAGCAAGAAGAATTTCAACAAGCTGGCGGCTATGAAATGGAAAATAAACTAGAAATGATTACCAATGGCTTAATGATCACTCATTTGCTGGCGAAAAAACTTTCAGAACTAAGCGGTGGAGAGCAAACGATTGTTTCTCTAGCAAGAATATTACTGCAAGAGAATGAGCTAGTGTTACTAGATGAACCGACCAATCATTTGGATGCCAAAAGAATTACTTGGCTAGAAGGCTATTTAACTCATGAGAAAACAGCATATTTAATCGTGTCACACGATCGTTTATTTTTAGACCATACGGTAGATAAAATTGTAGAGCTAGAATCAGGGCGATTAGAGAAATATAAAGGCAATTATTCAGCTTATAAGAGACAAAAGGAAGAGCAGCTTGAAAAGCTGAGAAAAGATTTTACAGAACAGCAAAAGGAAATTAAAAAAATCAAACTGACAATTCGCCGATTTCGTCAGTGGGGTTATGAAGGAGATAATGAAAAATTTTTCAAAAAAGCCAAAGAACTGGAAAAACGTTTAGAAAAGATTCAGAAAATCCCTAAGCCTAAAGATGAAAGCGCGAAATTAGGGAAGAAATTCAAAGAAGCTGATCGTTCAGGTAAAGAGGTACTTCAATTTAAAGCCGTTAGCAAAAACTATGCTGCTCAAGGTTTGTTCGATCAAATAGACTTTTCGTTGTTTTGGAAAGAGCATTCAGCCATTATAGGCGAAAATGGTGTAGGAAAAAGTACATTATTAAAGCTTGCTTTAAAATTAGAGTCAGCAGACAGTGGTGAAATCAAACAGGGAACGAATCTTCATATTGGCTATTTACCTCAGGTCATTCACTATGAACAGCCCAATCAAACTGTTTTGACTTCATTTAGCCAAAGTTGTTCCTTGCCTGAACGAGAAAGTCGCCAAGCACTAGCAAACTATTCTTTTTATAGTGAAGATGTAATGAAACAGGTTCGTTTTTTAAGTGGGAGTGAAAAAATTCGTTTAGAGCTAGCAAAATTAATGCATAATGAAGTCAATTTCCTTTTATTAGATGAACCGACTAATCATTTGGATATTGAAACCAGAGAAGAAATCGAAGAAATACTAGAAGCGTTCGAAGGAACCCTGTTAGTCGTGTCACACGATCGTTATTTTCTACAAAAAATGTTTGATACATTTTTGATTGTCGACCAATTTAAGGTAACGAAAAAAACAGGAGCCTATTTAGAAATACTTGTAAAAAATTAATAAATGTGCAAAGACAAGAACAAGACACTTAACTCTGAGAAGCAAGTACTTCAAATTTCAGTGTTTTTTGTGGACATCAGCCTATTTCCAATATTTTCAAGAGGTGCTACGATCTAACTCAGAGTGTTAGATCGTAGCACCTTAAAATCTGTTTGTCCCAATCTCGCTATTATTTTATTCAAGTGCTCTTTTACAAGTGGAACAATTTAAGCAATTATTCAAAAAAAGTGCAAACTGAGAAGGCAGATCCAGAGCTTAAAAAAAACTTAACTTTTGTTAAATGAAAATCAAAGTCTGCTAAAGCGCTAATTTATTATAAAAAGTTCAAAAAAAATAATTAATTGATAAGAAAAATGGATAAATAATAAAAAACTAATGTTATTAAATTGAAATCAGTTGTAAATTACAATACAATGATAGAAGTGCGAGCGATTATTAGCTTAATTTCTATTAAAAAATAGGGGAGGTCTGTCATGAAAAAAAAGATTCATTTGTTTTTAATCATATACGTCATCGCAATGATTTTTCCGATTGATTGGTCCTACGCTATCGAAATAGATCAATCGCAAGTGGAACAATCGAATGAGGAAACGTTAGCAACCTCTGAGTCAACAACGGAAGAATTAGTTTCAGAATCAACAGAGCTGACTAGCGATGATTCTTCAGACACACAGGAATCAACAGAAGAAAAAGAGTTTGTTGAAACTGATAATATAACGAATAGTAATGATATAAATAACGTGATAGGTGAAAATAAACCTGAAATAAAAAGTGGGAATATATTAAAGATTGCTGCACAAGACGAAGATGGTTTTTGGTTGGTTGATTCAGCAGCTACCTTGACTGAGTATTTAAAGGATAGTCAAAAACTAAATTTTCGTTTAACGAATGATATCAATTTAGGCTCAGCTGGTTATCAGCTTAAAGATAAGATGATCATAGATGGTGCAAATCATATTATTACATACAATAAAGGCGGTACAGCTGCCAGTGGTTTTTATGCAAACCAAGCAAATGCTGTGATCGAGATTCGCAATACACAATTTGGTAATAGCGATGGTTCAGGTGCAGTTGGTTATTATGGAATCATATCTGGGATATCAGCAGCTAATATGACAATCATTTTTGATGGTGTTGATTATTATTCTACAAACGGTCAAATGATTTATAACATAAACGGATCGGTTATTATGCGGGGACAAAATAGAATCGATCAAAGAGGTACGAGTACATATTCCCAGGAATGGGCAGAAATCAATTACGTAGAAATTCAAAGTGGTCATACTTCAATTCAACATTCTGGGACAACAGAAGCATTTATCTGGTCGTCCGGCAATGCCTCAGCTAATCCTCATGCAGGAACTTCTCAAATCATAGTCAGAGAAAACGCTCAACTTGATGTACAAACGAATGGAAATGTGATGTATGGTACCCTCTCACCAAGCTATATCGTTGAAAAAAATGGTGTCTTTAATTTGGACAAAGTTACACTAGCATCTACGAGTTCAAAAAATCAATTTTTTGCTGCTAATCTGACTCGACCAATTACGTTTGATTTTAAAGAAAATGCTCAAGTAGATTTTAAGTTGCCACTACCGATCAACCTTTACACTGCTAGTGGTGGAATGAATATCGGTGAAAATGCGGATGTTTCAATAGATGTCGCAAATGGCAATGCCTTCTTAGCGTATACTTCCAGTCTGTTTGCTATCAACATGAATAAGGCAAAACGAGTTTCATTTGCGGGGACTAGTCTTGGGACTTTAGGGTTAAATGGTGCTACAGGGGTAAATAACTTGGCATTTACAAGTAACTATTTACAAAAAATAGAGACCTTTTCAAGTAAGACCAATACTACGCCAACGCAAGAGATATTTAAAGAAGCCTCTGATTTAAGCGTTCAAGGAACAAATTTTACGAATATAGCTGGTTCTAAAGATCCATTTTCAGCTCAAGAGATTCTTGCCATGAGAAATTCGCAAAAAATCGTTTTTAGTGAGTTTGTGAATGTCCCGAATCAACTAGGATTGATTGCTGCAGATGAAACGGATACATCAGTCTCTCTCTATGGTTCATCGGTCAATAACGGAAGTCCTGCAACAGAAGTGAAGTTTTTCATTTTCTCTGCTGAAGAAGATGCAAATGATTTAAGAAATGCAAGGCAAATCGTTACGTTAGATTCATTTGATGGCCAGATAAACACAGCATTTAATTCTTATTACAATGTCAACGTGGACAGCTTGAACCCAAACACAATTTATTGGGTTCAAATGATTGTTATCAATCAAGCTGGCGAAAGTGAATTTTCTGATACGGAAGTATTTGCTACAAAACCACAGTTGAGCAATCTCACAGCTAATGTCACAACGACTACTGCCATCATCAATGGTGAACTAGCCAGTGATACAGGAAAGTGGACAGATTATTCGAATGGAGAAGCAGCAGCAATACCTGACCAACAGGCTGATTTTGGTGGAATGTATCGACAAGTCACAGTAGAATATAGTAAAAATAAAGACTTTCCAAAGAATGAAACAAAATCTCAAATCGCTGATCTTTCAGGAGATAAGAATCAAAAATTTACTACGAAGCTAAAAGGACTAGAAGGTGAAGCTACTTATTATGTTCGTGTGAGAGTGGCAGGAGTTCACGGAGAAGAAGCTGTTTTAACGATGACGCCTCTAACTGAATTTCAAACAGTAACGGAAGTCATCAAAGTCGAAGTGCCGATTGAAATGGCTTTTCAGACACAAAATAAAGACATTGGTACAACACAAGAAGGTGAAATCTCCTCTAGTGAATATCAAGTCATAAACAAAGGCAACACGGCAACAAAAATTTCTCTAACGAATCTAAGCAAGGAAAATACGGACGCGAATCAATTATTATTATTGAGTAATTTTGGTGGAAATGTTGGTCAAAATGAACTTGCTTTGCAATTGCTAGTCAATAACAATCAGTCAGATACACTCTTTTTAACGAGTGATCTAGCCAACGCACCCTTATCGATCGGTGTGTTAAATGTCAATGAACAGAAAAGTTTGACGCTTAGAGGAAAGTATTTTAATGCAGCAAAACAAGCAATCTTTCCAACCTATAAAATGACTTTTAAAGTTGAAAGAAATGAAGAATGAGAGGAAATCTATGGATAAAACTAACCAACCAACTGAAGAAAAGAAGAAAAAGAAACGACTGCTGATATTACTATTACTACTTTTACTAGCAGTAGCAGCAGGAGGGGTATACTACTATTATTCAACCAAAACTGAACCTGTTCAAGTCGTTTCAGGAGAGTATTTACCAGAGACAAAAGGTGCTAAGAAGATGAGTGATAAAGAAGTGAAAGAGGCTGAACAAAAAGCCGTGGATGCTAGTAAGTTCAATATGGTCATTAAATCAGAGGCCGTATTTGAAAATGGCAACAGTGAAGGCAGTCTCTACATTCAAAATCCAGTCGAAAACGGTTATCCAATCAATGTTGTGATTCGTTTAGACAGCAATAATGAACAAATTTATTCCTCTGGTGCAATTCAGCCGGGATATGAAATAAACGGAGCCAAACTAGAGAAAACACTTGCTCAAGGAGATCATCCAGCAACAGCTACATTCGAGATTTATGATTCAAAAACCAAGACAAAACGTGGCCAAGTACAAGCTGGAATTACAATTCGTGTCAATAACTAACATCGTTATTTAACAGGTTTTCTGTTAAAAATAAATTACTAACACACAGAGGGAGAAACAATATGAAAACAACTAACTATTTACTTACTGCAATGATACTAGGTTTAAGTGTCTCAGGATTAACGCAACTAGCTTCAGCTGAAACCATTGATGGAGAAAATTCAGCGGACGTTATCATCAATGGAACGATCGGTAAATTAGACAATACAGATCCAAATACGAATATCCCAGAAGGCTCTGATGAATGGATCAATGTTACAGTTGATACTGCAACAGCCTTTCACACTACGACAGCAAGTGCACACAAAAACATTGAGTCTGCTGATTATAGCATTGTGAATAATTCTGGTCGTGGGGTTGCTGTGACATTGAATAAAATGGATGGAACGCCTAAGTATGTTGACACATTGACAATCAATGCCAAAGGAGACGGTTTAGTTGCGGCTCCTGTAGCCACTAACTTAGTTGATAACAATGCGTTAGCTGATTTGACAAGCGCACCTGTTTGGATGCGTTTAGCCAATAAAGATGGACGCTTAAATATTGCTACAGATGCTGCTTCAGCATATGCAAATTCTGCAAAATTCTACTATACAGGTACAACGGTTGCGGATTTGCCAGCAAATGTTGAGCAAGCCACTACGGCAGAAAACTATACGTTGACATTGAAATTCACGTCAATCCAAAAAGATGGTACAACTCTTGGTGTAACGCCATAATTCAATAAAAGGCTGTGATTAACAATGAAACAATTCAGTTGTCACATCATTATGATTATTCTTTTGGTAGGCTGTATCGGTTTTTATCAAGATTTTGCTTATGCCGCTACCACTGAAATAGAGGTAAATGGGCAAATTGGCGGAAATAAAACCAATGTACAACCACCAAAAGAGCAAGAATTAGAAACAAAATTGGCACAACCAAAACAAACACATATAGAACTAAGAAAATTTCCAAATACTGGTAGTCTTATCGAAACAATCACGCCGATTGGCTTCATTGTATTGTTGATTTATTTACTGTTCAACAGATGGAAAGCACATAGAAATAATTATTCATAAGGAATGAGCTTAGAGGTTGGGACAGACAGCGTCTAATCCCGAGAATAAGAAGGAATTCACGAAAATTGCTCTTCAAATTTTTGTGAATTTCAGCTTATTTCCGAAGGGATTGCTTCTGCTTCCACCGTTTATTCGGATAAAAAGAGCCTGAGGCTTTTGTGTCTATCCAAGTGCTACGGTCATTGTATGTGCAAAAAAACGGATCTGTCCGTTACTAAAATAGCTTAAGCGAAAAAATGAAAAGTAAAAAAAGGAATTGACAGCGTTTTCTTGTCATGTTATATTGAGTATAGTTGATGGAATTGTTACTGATTTTTCAGGCATAACCATAATATAGCAAAAATGATAAAGGATTCTTTATCGTGACTGCTATGTTATGGTTTTTCTTATTTTTAGCATGTGATTGAAGAGAAGCGGAACGTTGTCACCATATATTATCTAGCTCTGCGGGCTAGTTTCTATGAAAAAAGATAAAAAAGGCGTGAGACAAGAAGCATCTCAAGCAATTTTTTCTATTTTTCTAAGAGACTGGACGAGCTCTTTTGGCTTTTATAGTAAGGAGGTGGAACATGTATATAAAAAAGCGAATCAATAATAATGTTGTCTTAGCTGTTGATGGGGAGTTAGAAGTTATTGTTGTTGGGAAAGGGTTGGGATTTCAAGCATATCCTAACGATCCTGTTGATCCCACGTTAATCCAGCAAGTGTATCTGCCTACAGAAAAAATAAATGTTAAGCAAATGGCTGTTTTATTAAATGAAGCGAGTTTTGAGGAAATTTTGTTAGTAGAAAAAATAGTAAAGATCGGCGAAGCAAAGCTTGGCAGAGAAATCAATCCAGTTATTTTGTTTAGTTTACTGGATCATTTATTATTCGCATTCAAGCGCCATCAAGAAAAATTAAAAATACGGAGTCCAATTGAGTGGGAAATTAAACAGTTCTATCCAAAAGAAATTGAGGTTGGTCTTCAAGCACTTTCGTTGATTGAAAAAGAACAAGGAATTGTTTTAGAAAAATCAGAAGCAGTGTTTATTGCCATGCACTTTGTAAACTACCAATTCGACCAAGAATCAATGGAAACTACAATGGACTATATGGAAGCGATGGGGGATATTACTCAACTAGTTCGTTATTATTTTCAAGTAGAATTAGATGAGAACTCTATCAATTACCAACGTTTTTTGAATCATCTGCGTTATTATTTGATGCGGTTGAATACACATGAGACCGCAAATTCTCTTGATAATGAAGAAATTGTTTTAACGGTTAAAAAGAAATATCCAAAAGAATTCAAATGTAGTCTAAAAATCAGTAATTATTTGGAAGAAAGATACAAAAAAACGGCAACATTTGATGAACAACTATATTTAACCTTACATTTAGCTCGCTTATTGCATTCATAAATATCAATACGAGGATTCGTTACAGTTAGGCTGGCAAGACCTGTTTGAAAAAGATTATTTTCTAAAGAAAATAGTTTTTTTGAGCAGGTCTTTTTTTTCAACAGACTAACTGCGGGATTTACGTAACCAATAAAAATACTAAATAGAAAAGAGGAGCAAATATGCAGGATTTAGCTGGAAAAATCATTTTGTTGGTTGGTGGAGAAGAAAATATCAGCAGCTTAACTCATTGTGTTACGCGATTAAGATTTAATTTGAAAAATGAGTCTAAAGCTCAAACAAAGGATCTTGAAACACTTGATGGAGTCATGGGTATTCAACGACAAGGTGGTCAATATCAAGTGATCATTGGTGGGAAAGTTGGGAAGGTTTATGCCGAGATTATCAAAATTGTCCCTCGTTTAGATGATCATACCAGTCAAGAAGCTCCAAAAGGTGAAAAAGATTCGCTATTAAACCGTTTAATCAATACGCTTTCCGCTATCTTGGTTCCAAGTTTGGCACCGATCATCGGTGGCGGAATGTTGAAAGGTTTCTTATTCATGCTAACGAGCCTAGGCTGGGTGAACCCTGAAAGTGGTACGATGTTTGTGTTGAATATGACTGGTGATGCTATGTTTTATTTTTTCCCATTCTTATTGGCAGTGAGTAGTGCTCGTAGATTTAAGACAAATGAATATATGGCTTTAAGTTTGGCGGGCGTATTGATGTATCCAACTCTGATCAATGCTGCAATAGCTGGAGAATTGACCAATGTTCAGTTTTTAGGTTTTTTACCTGTTCCAATCGTAAATTACAGTAGTTCAATTTTACCGATTATTTTAGCTGTCTGGCTGTTGAGTCATGTGTATCGTTTCTTTGAAAATGTGATACCTAGTATGGTAACAGTGATTTTTACCCCGTTGTTAACGTTGATTTTGATGGTGCCAGTGATGCTAGTGGTTTTGGCTCCAATCGGCTTTTACGTAGGAGAATACATTGCTCAAGGAATTGAAGCACTGATTAAATTTTCTCCGCTAGTATCAGGTTTCGTTATTGGCGCAAGTCGTCCATTGCTTGTATTAATGGGGATGCATCATGCAATTCGGCCAATTACGCAGCAACAAATCGCAACATATGGTTATTCGACAATGGGGCCAATGAATTTTATGAGCACGATGGCTCAAGCAACAGCCGCATTAGCTGTCTACTTTTTGATTTCAAATAAAAAGATGAAGCAAGTGGCTTTGTCTTCCACAGTTTCCGGGTATTTAGGAATTACTGAGCCTGCTTTATATGGTGTTTTAGTAAAATATAAAGCAGCTTTTGTCGGGGCATCTTTAGGTGGTGGAATCGGTGGTGCCGTTGGGGCGGTTTTGGGAGCTAAATCAATGGCGCCGGTAATGCCAAGTATTCTTTCGATTCCAGTTTTTTTAAATGATGCAGCAATAGGATTTATTATTGCCTTGATCGTAACGGTGATTGCTACTTTTGCCATTACCTTTTTACTAGCGAAAAGCGTGATGAAAATGGAGGATAGTCCGGAAAAAAGAAGGAGTTCATTGAATATACCTACTGTAGAAAAGGAACAGGATGTTGTGGTTATCAACGCACCAGTTTCTGGAACTGTTTATCCTATCGGGGATGTTGCTGACCAAACATTCTCAAAAGAATTAGTTGGAAAGGGAATTGCGATTATGCCTGAGACAGATCGAATCGTGTCCCCGGTGGAAGGGGTAGTGACAATTGCTTTTAAGACAAAACACGCTATCGGTTTGACCTCAAAAGAAGGAATTGAAGTTTTGATCCACGTGGGATTAGATACAGTGGCATTGGAAGGGCAGTATTTTGAGTTGTTGTGTAAGCAAGGTCAAGCTGTTCATGTAGGAACGCCATTACTGCAATTTGATCGTGAAAAAATTAGTGAAGCGGGTTATGACATAAGTGTGATTGTGGTTGTGACTAATTCAGATGATTATTTATCTGTTTTAGCAATGGACGATCAAAAACAGGTTCAGGAAGAAGAGACTTTGATTACAATTGTGCCTGGTTTGACACATGATAGAAACGAAGTCAATTTAGTGATGGAATGATTGAAGCAGAATGAAACGAAGAATGAAGTGAATTGATGTTGAAAAGTACAAGGTGAAGCAAAGCGGAACTTTGTTACCGTATATTATCTAGCTCCACGGGCTAGCTCTTCGGGAAAAAGATAAATTACGCTTGAGGCAAAAAGCGCCTCATTCATAATTTTCTATTTTCCAGTCAGAGCTGAACGAGCCCTTTCAGCTTTTAACCATATCTAGCTTCGCGGGCTAGCTCTTCGGGAAAAAGATAAATTACGCTTGAGGCAAAAAGCGCCTCATTCATAATTTTCTATTTTCCAGTCAGAGCTGAATGAGCCCTTTCAGCTTTTAACCATATCTAGCTCCGCGGGCTAGTCTCTATGAAAAAAGATAAAAATGGCGTGAGACAAAAAGCGACTCAATCAATTTTTCCTATTTTTCTACGAGACTGAACGAGCCCGCTGCGCTTTTAAATTTAGGAGGAAGTATTATGAAAGTTATTTTAACGAAGGATTATGATGAATTAAGTAAAGTTGCCGCACAGATGCTGCTTGGGGAAATGTTTCAACGGCATGAACGAGTGAATTTGGCGATCACGGCAGGGACGACGCCGATTGGTATGTATGAAAAGTTAGTTGCTGAAGTGAGAGATAAGGACTATTTTGATAATGTTCATTACTATAATTTTGATGAAATCCCTTATAAATCAGGACGTCGCGAAGGGGTGACAATTGGTGATTTGAGAGAATTATACTTTACACCAGCAGCTATTTCAGATGAACAAATCCACGTGTTAGATGGAGAAAATTATGAAGACCAGGATCGACGGATAGCCGAAGCTGGTGGTCTTGATGCGATTTTACTGGGAATCGGTGCGGATGGTCACTATTGTGGCAATCTACCAAGTACAACAAGTTTTAATGACTTTACAACGAAGGTTGACTGCGATGATGCAATGAAAGAACGAATCGCTCCGCATTTTGAAGATCGTGCTGAAACACCTGATTTTTATGTTACAATGGGACCAAGAAGTGTAATGAATGCTAGACACTTGATTCTTTTTGCGAGTGGTGAAAAGAAAGCCAAAATTATGAAAGCGTTTATTGAAGGCGCAATCACTGATGAAATACCTGCTTCTATTTTGAAAATGCACCCTCATTTAACTGTTATTCTAGATGAAGCAGCAGCGAAACTATTGGACAAGGAGAAATAATTAATGAACAAATCAGTATTTCCTGAAAATTTTTTATGGGGTGGCGCAACAGCAGCTAACCAATATGAAGGTGGCTATCTTTCCGGTGGTAAAGAACTAAGTACGCTGGATGCAATTACAGGTGGCAGCCATACAAGTCCTAGAATGATCACGTACAAAACCAAAGAAGGTAAAATTGAAACTTGTACGAGAGATGCTACTTTACCAGAAGGTGCAGTGGGTTATATCGATCCTGAACAGTATTACCCAAGTCATGTAGCTACCGATTTTTATCATCATTATAAAGAGGACATTGCGTTATTTGCAGAAATGGGTTTTAAGTGTTTCAGACTTTCAATCGCTTGGGCTAGAATCTGCCCCAAAGGAACGACAGAAATCAATGAAGAAGGTTTAGCCTTTTATGATAAGGTTTTTGATGAATTGTTACGTTACGGGATTGAACCGATTGTTACAATTAATCACTTTGACATTCCGATGTATTTAGCCGATGAATTGGATGGATGGTCAAGTCGAAAAGTAATCGATTATTTCTTGTTTTTCTGTGAAACATTATTTAAACGTTATAAAGACAAAGTAAAATATTGGATGACCTTTAATGAAATCAATTTTTTACGTAGCTGGACGCAAATAGGGATCCATCAAAATGATAAACAAGCGAAATATCAAGCCGCCCATCATTTATTTGTAGCAAGTGCTGAGGCAGTTAAATTAGGTCATGAGATCAATCCTGATTTTCAGATTGGCATGATGGTAGCATATATTCCAAGTTATCCGCTGAGCTGTAATCCAGAGGATGTTATGGAGGCGATCCGATTTAATCGTGAGCAAGAATTTTACATCGATGTACAGGTCAAAGGTTATTATCCTGCTCATAAACTAAAAGAATTTGAACGGGAAAATGTTGTAATCAAAAAAGAAGCGGGTGACGATGAAATCATTCAAGCGGGCACGGTTGATTACATTGGATTTAGTTATTATATGTCAACTGTTTCTGCTTCTAATCCGGATGAGGTAAAGTATGTTGGTGGCAATCAAATGCCAGCGGTCAAAAATCCTTATTTACAAGAATCAGCTTGGGGTTGGGCTGTCGATCCTCTAGGTCTACGGATTTCTTTATGTAAATTATATGATCGTTATAATGTTCCCTTATTTGTTGTAGAAAATGGTTTTGGCGCAGTTGATAAGATAGAAGTAGACGGCACCATCCAAGATGACTACCGTATTGATTATTTCAGCAAGCACATTGCTGCAATGAAAGATGCGATCGAGTTAGACGGAGTTGACTTGATTGGTTATACCCCTTGGGGCTGTATTGATGTGGTTTCATCTGGAACAGGTGAAATGAAAAAAAGATATGGTTTTATTTATGTCGATATGGATGACCAAGGGAATGGAACGTTGGCTCGTTCTAGAAAAGAGTCATTTTATTGGTATAAAAAATTGATTGCAGCAAACGGTATAGAAGAATAAACGAGTTAAGACTTATTTCAAAGATAATTTGAAGTAAGTCTTTTTTAATAAAAGTCGCAAAAAGAGCGTAAAATGTTGTAGTGGGAAGGAACAGTGGTATACTGCTAATGAGACGAATTAACTGATTACGGAATTAAGAAGCAGTAATCAGGTGGCTGAAAAAGCTGCAGGAGGAATAATAGATAAGATGAAAAGAGTATCGGTCAAGGAATTAAAAAAGTTAATTGAATTAACAGTCAATGAACCAGTTTCGATCATTGATGTTCGAGAAGTAGAAGAATTTGCTGAAGGACATATTGTGACTGCTAAGAATTATCCATTGTCCACATTACCGGAAGCAATGTCAGAAATCGATCGGGAGCAACCCCATTACGTTATTTGTCAGCACGGTGTTCGATCTGAACACGCGTGTTCTTTTCTTGAGAATTATGGCTATAATGTAATTTCTGTATCAGAAGGTATGTCAGTTTGGGATGGAGAAAGTAAAGTCAATAGTTATAGATAAGAAGAAAGGGTGGTTCTGATGACACCGTTTATTCGAATTTAGGGTGTGAAACAAAAGTGGTTTTTACTTTTGTCTCACACCTTTTTTTAACGAATAAGACATCTTTAAAATAGGATATTGAGCAACACTTATTTTTAGTAAGCAAATAAGTTGTTGATTCACTTACTTTTTGTTAGTATGTAAATGTAGATAAGAAAACAATCGTTATTGGAGGAAAAAATCATGACAACAAAATTATTAATTGCATATTATAGTTCCACAGGGACTGGTACACAAATGGTAACATGGGCTAAAGAAGCAGCCGAAGCAAATGGCGCTGAAGTTCGTTTGAGAAAGGTACACGAATTGGCACCAGACGTGGCGATTGATTCAAATCCAGCTTGGCGTAAAAATGTGGAAGCAAGTGCTGATATTCCAGAAGTTACCAGTGATGATCTGTTATGGGCAGATGCCTATATCTTCTCTTCACCTTCACGTTTTGGTGTAATGGCAAGCCAATTAAAGCAATTTTTTGATTTGCAAGGTGGACTTTGGGCGCAAGGTAAATTAGCGAATAAATTTGTTACGGCTTTCTCTTCAGCTCAAAATCCAAATGGCGGACAAGAACAAGTGATTCAAGGAATCTATACGGTTATGCAACATTGGGGTGCCATTATTGTTCCAGCAGGGTATGTAAACCCATCGACTTTTGCAGCTGGCGGGAATCCTTATGGAACAAGTGCTTCAATCGATGGTGAAGGCAATATGTTGAAAGCTGATGAAGTCAAAGCAGCGATTCAAGATCAAACCAAACGATTGGTTGATGTAGCAAGTAAATATTTGAGTTAATTGAATAACGTCAAAAAAGCCATTAGACGAATAGCTAACGGCTTTTTTGGCGTTTATTTTTGATAGTGACTGCTCACTTAGTTACATCTGCTCCGAACCATTCTTTAGAAATAGCAGCTAGTTTACCAGATTTTCTGAGTTGTTCAAAAGCATTGTTGATTTTTTCTGCTAATTTTTTATCCGATTTCCGTAATCCGACAGCAAACGCCTCACTTTCAAAAGCACCGCTGACAATGGAATAATCTGCTAAATTATCTTCATGTGAAAGATAATAATTTGCATAAACCCGATCGATCAATAATCCGTCGATACGACCAGATTTTAAATCCATAAAGGCCTCATTGAAGCCATCATACAAAATGGCGGTCTGATCGTTTACTAAATTTTTTAAAATCTCAGGCTGTTCTTCAAAACTGTTATAACCAGAGGAACCATTTTGAGCACCTAAAATTTTTCCTTTCATATCTGTAAAGCTGTTGATATTATTCTTTTTTAAAGAAACCACGACTTGCTCATTTTTCATATATTCATCACTAAACAAGACCTTCTCTTCCCGCTCAGCGCTTTTAGAATAGCCATTCCAAATTAAATCAATGGTTTGATTTTGCAGTTCGTTTTCTTTCATCGACCAATCAATGGGTTGAAAATCAACTTTGATTCCATATGAATCAAAGACTGCTCTAGCTAAATCAACATCAAAACCGATGATTTCGCCAGCTTTATTTTGAAAGCCCATCGGTACAAAAGAATCATCTAAGCCGACGATCACTCGTTTTTCAGAATTGATTCGCGACCATTGATCGGTGTCAGTTTTTTTTCTGCCGCAGCCTATAATTGATAAAATAACCAATAAACTAGCGATGGTGAGTATTAGATAGTTTTTTCTCTTCATAGAACGTGTCCTTTCTACTGAACAGGTGACACTGTTAGTAAGTTATCAGCAATATTTTCAGCAAAATTCATATCATGCGTCACCACGATTTGAGTCATACCTTGCGCTTTTAGTGTTAAAATCACTTCTTCGACTTGTTGGCGAAGCTCGGGATCAAGTGCACTAGTTGGTTCATCATAGCCTAATACTTTGGGTTTCATTGCAAGAGCTCGAGCAAGTGCGACTCTTTGTTTTTGACCCCCAGATAATTGATAAGGATAAAGCTTTTCTTTTCCGCCTAAACCAAATTTGGTTAGTAGATCGACAGCTTCTAGTTCACTAGACTCTTTAGATTGCTTCAAAGCCAGGATAGGTGCTAACGTAACGTTATCTAGTACTGAAAGATGCGGAAATAATTGAAAATCTTGAAATACGATTCCTACGACCTGGTCGGCATTATCCATTTCAACAGGATTGAAAGGCACATCATCCATAAGCAGCTCACCAGAATCAATTGTCTCTAGCCCAGCTAAACAACGTAGTAAAGTTGTTTTCCCACCACCAGAAGGCCCTACGATTGTTAAGATCTCACCATCTTTGATTTCTAAATTCAATTGATCGATGATGCGACGACCATCGAAGCTTTTGGTTAAATTTTTTATTAGTAACATAATTTTCCTCCTAAATTTAAAAGCGCAGCGGGCTCGTCCAGCTCTGACAGGAAAATAGGAAATTATGAATGAGGTGCTTTTTGCCTCAAGCATAATTTATCTTTTTCCCGAAGAGCTAGCCCACAAAGCTAGATATGGTTACAAGGTTCCTTTTATTTATAATACTGATAGTGTTTTTCCAATTTTTTTGAAGCCAAAGTCAACACGGCGGTTAACAGTAGATAAATAACGCCCACCAAAACTAATGGCAATAAACTGACATCCCGGCTCATCGCAATTTTTCCGGCTCTCAATAAATCCCCTAAACCAAGTACGTAAATCAACGAAGTATCTTTAACCAAATTAATCACTTCATTACCGATAGAAGGTAACACGACTTTGATTACTTGAGGTAAAATAATCCTTGAGACTGTTTGAAAGCGTGTTAAACGTAAAACTTTAGCCGCTTCATATTGACCTTCTGGAATTGACTGAATCCCGCCCCGGAAAATTTCAGCAAAATAAGCTGCATAATTTAAAATAAAAGCAAACAAAGCTGCATCGTAACGTTCAAAGACGACCCCGATCAAAGGCAAACCGTAAAAAACAAAAATGAGCTGTAATAATAATGGCGTTCCTCGCATTAGCCAAATATAGATATTGATCAGAAAATTCAAAGGTTTAAAATGTGTCTGTAAAGCAAAAGCAACTAAAATCCCAAGTGGAATCGAGCCCAATAGTGTAAAGATAAATACTTTCAATGTCATAAGTGCCCCGTCTAATAAAGCCGGCATGATTTCTAAAATGTAGTTCATATTTTTTCCTCCAGTTTTTTAAATTTTTCCTTTTTTGTAGATAGAAAGCAAAAAAGTCCTCTTGGCAATCTGCCAAGAGGACGAAATAATCGTGGTTCCACCTCAATTTGTTAATACCTCGCAGTATTAACCTCATGAAATCTCTAGTGTGACTAAAGATTCTTTTCTGATAACGGAGAAGGCCGCAGCTTCTTACTTGATTCAGAAGATGACTGAAACAGATGTGTTCATCAAAGGTTTCCAGCTTTTTTTCTCAGCGAATAAAAAAGTCTCTGTCAGGAAATAGTCGGTGATTACTTGTTCTGTTTATGTGTTTTGGTTTTTATTGGAATGGCTGATGGGATTTTTTTAACTGTTAGTTTCTATTTGTTGCGAGATGTAAGACGTTTGGTAATTCACTAGTAAGGAAACTTCTCTCCCGTTGGTCGCCAAGTACTATTCATCATCTACTCTGGCGAAGCCAGTCGTAGCGATGAATAGCAAAAAGTCCTCTGGCAATTAAGCCAAAGGACGTAAAATTCGTGGTTCCACCTTTTTTCGTTATCATCTCACAATGACAACCTCATGAAGTCATAGACTTCAAATGCTATAACGGGCATTCCCGAACTTTTCTACTTTTTGTTCAAAAAGTTAACTCCCAGATGTGGTTCGCTTTATTCTTCTGTCTTTTTTCACCAGCCAAAGACTCTCTTCAAGAAAAAATAAAGGTACTCTTCTGTTCTTTGTTTTTTCTAACTTTACCATCAGTTTTTACCCTTGTCAACAATGAATTGTTTAGAAAATTCAGAAAATACCATTCTTTAAGCATAAAACTTACTGATTCAGCAAAGTTGAGTTAAAATGAAAATAGTTATTTCCTTTTAAAAAGTAAGTAAATTGTGATAGGTAGAAACTATCGCACTGCCCCTTTTAGTACTATCCTTTTGCGTATATATCTGATAAACTATGTACAATTATTGTCGGAAAGTAAAAAGGAGTGGTGGCGATTGAAGCGGCCGATTATTGGCATTGCAGCAAATGAAATCGAGGATGCAGGAGCAAAATTATATCATTTACCAATCAGTTACACTCCTTGCGGGTATGTAAAAGCTGTTCAAAGCGCTGGCGGCTTGCCGTTGGTTTTACCAGTCGGTTCTCCTGAATTGGCAAAAGCATACATTACCCAGATCGATAAATTGATCCTAGCTGGTGGGCAAAATGTCTCACCAACCCTGTATGGCGAAACGATTCAGGTTGAAGAGGCGGAGCTATCTAACGAACGCGATCAATTTGAGCTGACTTTGATTGAAGAAGCAATTGCACAAGGAAAACCAATCTTTGCAGTTTGTCGTGGTCTACAGCTAGTCAATGTAGCTCTTGGCGGAAGTTTGTACCAAGATATCAGCTGCTTGAACCAGCAAAAAATTGCTCACATGCAAGTGCCGGTATCTAGAGAAATTCCAACGCATCAGATTCAAACAGAAGCAGACAGCATTTTACGTGACATATACGGGGAAGCGACGACTGTTAACTCTTTTCATTTTCAAGCAGTAAAGAAATTGGCGAAAGAGTTAAGAGTTACAGCACTCAGTGAAGATGGCATCATTGAAGGGGTAGAAAGCAACGATCCTAGCTTAGTATTTTTAGGTGTCCAGTGGCATCCCGATTTTGCCTATGAGTATTTAGAACAAGAAATGGCTGTTTTTCATTATGTAGTCAAAGAATTATAACTTATTTAGCTTTACAGAACAACTTCCACGGTAATTAGATAACTCACTTGAACGCCAAAAAATGACGGTAAGTTGAGTTTCAAAATTGCTTAGGAAGATAGCGTTCTGTTCAGCTTTAAAAAAGAGGAGGAATTGTATAATGAAGAAAAGATTAGGTGTTTTTGTTTTGGCGGCAAGTCTATTGTTAGCGGCATGTAATAGCAATAGCGAGACAAGTTCAACGAAGGAAAAAGAAGACGGGAACAAAACAGCACAAACCCAGGTCATTAAAGTCGCTTCCGGAGGAGAACTGTCAACACTAGACAGTGCTCACTACACAGATGTTTACAGCTCTGACATGATTGGTCAAGTTGTGGAAGGCCTGTATCGTATGGATAAAAATCATGATCCTGAATTGGCTGTAGCTGCAAGTGAACCTACAGTTAGTGATGATGGATTAGTTTACACATTTAAATTAAAAGAGACAAAATGGAGCAATGGTGATCCAGTCGTAGCGGGTGATTTTGTGTCTGCTTTTAAAAATGTTGTCGATCCAAGCTTTGGCTCAAGCAGCAGCAACCAAATGGATGTGTTCAAAAATGGTCGGAAAATACGCGAAGGACAAGCGAAATTAGATGAGCTCGGTGTGAAAGCGATCGATAATCAAACGCTAGAAATGACGTTAGAATACCCAATTCCTTATTTAGCTCAAGTGTTAGTTGGCACACCATTTATGCCTAAAAACGAAAAACTTGTTAAAGAAAAAGGGGAAGCTTACGGAACTTCAGCAGATAATTTTGTTGGCAATGGTCCGTTTGTGATTTCTGGTTGGGATGGTAACACAGAAAACTGGAAATTAACGAAAAATAAAGATTACTGGGATCAAAAAAATGTCAAACTGGATACAATCGATGTTCAAGTAGTCAAAGAAATCGGTACTGGAACGAACTTGTTTGATGCAGGTGACTTAGATTACACTGTTTTAGCCGATACTTATGCATTACAATATAAAGATTCACCTCAAGCACACTTTACACCTAAGGCTATGGTGGGGTATTTAAGTCCTAATCATAAACGAGAAGTAACGGGTAATGTCAATGTTCGTAAAGCAATTTTACAAGCCATCGACAAAGAAACGTTTGCTAAAGAAATTTTAGGAGATGGTTCAACCGCTATCAATGGTTTTGTACCAAAAGATTTTGCCAAAGATCCAGAAAATGGTGAAGACTTCCGTAAAGAAAATGGTGATTTTCTGCCATATGATTTGAAAGCCGCTCAAAAAAGCTGGGAAACAGCGAAGAAAGAATTAGGCAAAGACGAAATCGAGTTAGAGTTACTTTCAGCTGATTCAGCTTTGGCGAAAAAGACGATTGAATATGTGCAAGGACAATTACAACAAAATCTATCAGGCTTAAAAGTTACCTTAAAATCGGTACCATTACAAAATCGTTTGGACTTACAAACAGCTAGTAATTTTGATTTAGTTTTTGGTACATGGACGCCAGATTATGCTGATCCAATCAATTTCTTAGAATTTTATGATTCTAAGAGTGGGTTGAATACAGCAGGGTACAACAATCCTGAATATGATAAAGGGTTGAATGATGCAAGAATCACATTAGCAAATGAGCCAGAAAAACGTTGGGATAAATTAAAAGAATTAGAAGAAACATTGATTGAAAAAGATGCCGCTGTCTTACCTCTATACCAAGGAGCAATCGGATATCTTAAAGCAGATCGATTAAAAGAACTGCAAGTTTTTCCTTTTGGGAGAACAGTTTCATATCGTTTAGCTTATGTCGATTAATAGTTAAATAAAAGAGCGAGTTGCGTTTTAAGGGAAATTCCCTTAAGTGCAACTCGCTCTTTTTATAGTAAAAATACTGACAAAGTGGATTCATGCAAGAAACTAGAGAACAATCAAGGGAAGAAAAAAACTGGACAGCCCATTTTGACTGTGCGTATCTTTTGTAATTGTTGGAAAATGCGTTTAACATAAAATGTATAGATAAGAGAAAACTTTTGTAATAGTCCGAACAACGTTGGAGGGAAAAACTATGCGAGTAATCAAAGGACTTGTTTCTTTATTGTTAATAGCCGGTATTTTTGGAGTTGTCGGGTTGTATTCACAGATGACGGATTTGGGCGTTGTGAGCACGTTTTTCAACGATTTGCTGTTTCAATCTGATGGGTTGTTTTATTTTTACCAGATTGTTCTTTTTGCTTTATTAGCAATACTGCTGCTGCTGTTTTTGATCATTGTATTCAAACCGATCACCAAAAAGCAAATACATCAAAAAAAAGATACAGGTCAGGTAAATCTGCCGCTCAATACACTAGAAGCTATTGCGAAATCATCAATACATGACATCGTCGATAGTGAGAATGCACAGGTGAAAATAAGACTGACCAAGAGCCAAACAGCAGATGTAGAAGTGACGATTGCAGATGAGCAACAACAACATTTTATAAGCCGAGGAAAACAAATTCAAGAACAGATCCCGCAAGCCTTGCAAAAAATGGCTATGGTCGAGACGCACAAAACAAAAGTTATTTTCAAAAAGAAAAAAGCAGAATCCTCTTTATTGCCAAACAGCAAAAAAGAGTCTCGTGTAGTTTAAAGGAGGAAGTAGGTTGAAAAAATTAAAAACTTTCGCTCCTTATCGCAATCAAATTATCTTTACGATTTTAGCGGTCCTCATTGCGATTCTTTTGATGACAATTGGATTTTGGAAAACAGTTTTACTTGTCGTTTTAACAGGAGCAGGTTATTTTATTGGTAAAACGCAAGATGAAAAACGCTCTATCTCTTCAATTTTAGCTTCTATACAAGCTTTTTTTGAAAGATAAAAATAAATTGAATCAAAATCAGAAAGGTTGAGAAGAAATGGATAACAAAGCAAATGGAAACACAACTGAAGGAACAAATGCAAATGGCATCAAAACTAAATTAACATTTGACGATCAAGTCGTGAAAAAAATTGCTGGTATCGCCGTATCAGAAATCCCTGGTATTTTGGGATTAAGCGGAAATGCAATTACAAACTTGACCGACAAATTTACGAATGGAAACAATCCGACGAAAGGCATCAGTGCAGAAGTTGGAACAAAACAAGTAGCAATCGATTTAGATGTTATCGGGGAGTATGGAAAAAATATTGCCCAAGTATTTGATACAGCAACTAAAAAAGTTGCAGATGAAGTGAAAAATATGACTGGTTTAGATGTTATTGAATTTAACATGAATGTAGATGATGTCATGTCAAAAGAACAATATGCAGAAAAATTTGAAAACAAGAAAAAAGATGATAACGAAAACGAGAAACAACAAGAAAACAGCACACGTACATTACAATAGTCAGTAATTGCATATTACGAGGAGGAAGATTACTATGTTGAGTTTTATTTGGTCATTAATTGTCGGTGGTGTGCTAGGCGCCATTGCCGGAGCAATTTTAGGTAGAGATGTACCAGGCGGTATTATCGGGAATATCATTGTCGGATTTATCGGTAGTTGGGTAGGAACGATGCTATTAGGAAATTTCGGTCCAATTATCGGAGGATTTCCAATTATATCTGCACTGATCGGTGCTGTAATCTGTATTGCTATTTACTCGTTTATTGCGAAAAAAATGGCTTAAAGAGTTGATCTTTTAAATAACGATCAAGGTGCTAAGATAGAGAAGTAGAACGTTAGAAATGAGTAGATCAATCAAGTTACTACACAATAAAACTAGCAAAGATAATTCATTTTTTATTTTTATAAAAAATGAATTATCTTTTTTTGGAAAAAAACTGAATATAAAAAGAGAAAAAAATAGATTGAAGTGCAGTGTGTAGCGCAATATAATGAAAGTTGTTCTCTTTGTAAGATACCCGAATACTCCATTTTACATAGGAATCATTTATAGAATGGTATTTCACTATAGCGATTATCGCGCAGTGACCAAAGAAAGAGTGAATAACGTTAAATTAAAGCAATTTTTTTTGAATAGAACAGTGCGTTTAACAGGAGGAATTACAGTGAGGAAAGTAAAAAAAGTCGTTTGTTTATTGATTATCTTTGTTAGCTGCTCATTAGGTACAGTACTTGCAAAGGCGGAGTCATCAGATGACTACGCGACATCTCGAACTTTTTTACTTGGGTGGCTAGATCAATATCCAAAATGGAAAAATATTGATAAAACAACCATACCAGTAGAAAATAGTTTTTTTATGAGACATACCAGTAATACGAAGGCCATAGACCTAACAGGGGGGGCGAAACTTGAAAAGGACCATGTTGATTTTTCTAGTGTGACCTCCACTGGGAGCGTTAGAATAACAAATGTCGGCTTCTATAATGGGAAGTCTATTGATACTAAGGTGTCTGTAAGCAAGAACAGTAAATCGGAAAAGTTTACCCTTGGTGTGACAGAGAGCAACTTTTTAGATTGGATTTTCAATACGTCTAAAAATGTTACCTCTAACCTTAAGTATGAATTTTTTATTTCTAAAACCAATACACCGATAGCTATCGGACAGTACATGGACTATAAAAATATAGATGAAAATTTAAGTATATATATTGTAAATACTTCATTAGAAAGTGTTGTCTCAAAAACACCAACTTATTTGATATATGATAAAAATAAAAAAGCTGGTCTATATCTTACTGGATCTGAACCTGCGCCAAATCCAAACGATCCAAAATTTGAAGCGGTAGTCTTGTTTCCTAAGAGAGAGTCAATCACCTTGCAAGTAAGTAAACCCTCAACTTATTCATCTGCTGTTGGTTTATATTATAACGGAGCCGCAAAAACAGATATTGAAACAAGCGAATTAGAAGGAATAGAGTCTGAATTGGAAGTTGTTGATTCAAAAAATACAACTGCTGATATAGAATTTGTTCAAACCGTTCCTTATAAGCATAGTGTGAATAACTATTATAAGAATTATGGTGTAACAATTCCACTGGAAAAAGGCCAGTTATCCTATGATTCGATAGAAATTAAGGATATGCAAGATAAGAATGCCTCTAAAAACTTTAATGTTAAAGTGGCAGAGAATGAAATAAAAATAGAAGCTACAGCTCAAGCGCTGAAGCAAGCAAGTTTCTATGATAATATATATAAGTTTAAGGTGAAGTACAAAATTGACTATTCAAAAGAAATAGACCCTTCGAGTTTAGATGAAGTAGGTTATTATAATTTTGAAACAACTGCACAAAGAAATTTGAATGGCGTTGTTTCAAGTGCAACGGCAAAAGAAAAAATCAATTTTAATAGCTCAATAAGTATCAAACATCATTTGGATGGCAAACCAATAGCGGATGTTCCAGATAGCGTGGAGAAAAAATTCCTCACACAAAAAATGAAAATATCAACTAAAATAACCAACCATAAATTAGTTTCCTACACACCAAGTACTATTGATTTAGAAAATCATGTGTTAGAGAAAACAACGGATGAAGTGATCTTAAATTATAAGCACTTGAATGCACCACTATTATCGGTAGCTGCTACAACTCTGACTGTCGATGCTGCGGATAATTTACTTCATCTTAAAGGAAATATTAAATTAGATGAACTAGAGGATTACGGCTATACGTTGCATTTAGCGTACAATAAACAAAATCAGGTAATTGACAAAGGTGCAACAAATAGTGAAGGGAAAAATTTTGAAATAGACGTGAAGATGATAGACGTTGTTACGGGGAAGATGAGTGCTACGCTGTATGTAACGGATGAGTACGGAAATCAATCAAATGTAATTGGCTTATCGATCGAAGTCTTTGGTATTCTACAATTTACCTCTGCACCTATAGAATCAGATTTTGGTACAATCAAAATTCCGAATCAAAAGACATATATCAAACCCAAGGAAATGCAATCCTTTAAAGTAGGCGATTTTAGAGGGCCCAATAAGCAATTTAACTTAACGGTGTCGCTAATTGATAAAACCCAAAATAATCAGCTAAGTACACACTTTTTTTTCAAAAAAAGTGCTGATTCTGAGATGGAAAGATTAGAAAATGGTCAAGCAATTTCTATTTACAGTGGAAAGACGCAAGCAGATAACAGCCAAAAAGAATTCGATATAGATTATGGGAAAGATTCAGGTCTCTTTTTAGAAGTAACCCCTGAAATGAAAATAGGTTCATACGAGGGAAATCTAATCTGGACGCTAGAAGATGTTCCAAAATAAGCAACGTTCGTTAGATAATTAAAGACAAACAAATAAGTTCCTTCAGCCAAGTCGTTAAGAGTAAGCTGGAGGAACTTATTTGTTTGATTAGAGAATACACTATAGCTATTCCAACATTTCAGCTGGCAATAAAATTGTCTCTTTATTGCCATCATCAAAAGCAAAAACTTGCGATGGATAATCTTCAGAATAAGGGAAAGGTAAGTCAACGGCCATTTGAACGTCGCTGATTTCTTGTGAGAAATGAACAGTTACTTTTCCGCCATTATCGATCAAATCAAAATACAGCATATTTGTAAGTGGGATAACGCCTTTTAAATCTAAATCAATAATCAGCCAGATACTGTCGATCAAAGCTGCAGGCAGGCTTTCAACCACACCTAAAGAAGCATAACGACTACGTTCACTATCAAAACTTTCAACCATTTTATTGACCTCCTTTGTTTATCTAATACCAATAGTATACCTTATTTGATTAAAACACGCTTCTGTCATGTTTCATAAAGAAAGCAAGTATATTGCTTAGAATAAGGCTTCTTTTAATTGTTGCAAAAAAGAGGCCGGGCTATAACTCTATGAGTTACATCCCAGCCTCAAGGAATCCGAATAAACGGTGGGAGCAGAAGCAACTCCTTCTTATTTCTCGGAGTTAAACACTTCTGTCCCATCCTCTTTAACTATATATTTAGGCAACCAGTTATTCTGGTTTTTCACCGATTACTGTAGGTTCAGCTGCTTCTTCTGAGCTTTCTTCAGTCGCTGCTTTGGCTTCTGTAATTGCCAAGATTTGTTCTTCACCATCAGTAATGATGTCATAATCTTTATCTTTTGGTAAATCAGCGACAGTGATTGCGTCACCGATTGCAAGTTTAGTAATATCAACTTCTACACGTTCTGGTAATTTATCTGGTGTAGCTGAAACTAAAACGTTGTATAAGTTTTGTGTTAGTTCACCACCGGCTTTCACACCTTCGGATTCACCAACAAGAACGATTTCAGCTTCCACTTCAGTTGTTTCCTTCATGTTTACAGCTAAAAACTCAACGTGTTTCATTTGACTTGTAAACGTGTCCAACTGTGCTTTAAACAGCAACGTATTGATTTTTTTACCACCAATAGTCATTGTGATTACAGCATTGGCACCATTATCTCGTAAAATTTTAGTTAACTCTTTTTGATCAACTGAAATAGGTGTACTTTCAATTTCATACCCATAAACGACGGCGGGAACTTGACCTGTGTGACGTAGTTGATTTCTTAGGGAACGTGGACGGACAGCTCTTTCTTTAACTTCTAATGATACTGACATAACCAAAATCCTCCTTAAATTTAAAGCTAAACGAGTTCGCTTAGTCGAAAGACTGCTCGTGTAGCTTGATAAATCAAAATGAATGTATATTTGGTCATCTGCAAAAAGCAAAATAATGTAAAAAAGGAGTTTCACTGCTACTTCGTATAAAAGCTGTAACTTAGCTAAAGTTCTCCTGTTCGTTTGTGAAACGAACAAGCAGCTCCTACAAAAAAGGACAGCAAAGACAAAAAATCCCGAATAATTGTGCACAATTATCCAGGGGAAAATTCTATATGATATCTTATTCTCTCCCAGGTCATTACGCTGTTTTTGAGAAACCTTATTCACTTTCTATATCAACCATAACGCGAATTCAAAGTTAAGTCAAGGGAAGTGAAGTCTTTTAATTTTTACTTAAAGGTTACTCTAGCAAAATATCGGTGCATTTATTATCTTGATTGCTTTTCATTCGGTAGAATTTATACTAAACTAGTAATTGAAAAGAGGAAAAGAAATGCGTTTAGATAAATTATTGGAACAAGAAAAAATCGGCTCTAGAAGAAAAGTCAAAGCCTTAATCCGCAGTAAACAAGTGACAGTTGATGGACAGATCATTATGAGTGAGAGCTTAAATGTAGACGCAGCGTTACAAGATATTTTTGTTGGTGATAAAAAAATTCAGCAAACCACACATGTGTATTACATGCTGAATAAGCCTAATGGTGTTGTGACTGCCGTCAAAGATGCCCAGCACCAAACAGTGATCGATTTAATCAGTGTCAATGATCAAAGAGTAGGCTTATATCCTGTCGGTCGGTTGGACCGTGATACAGAAGGGTTGTTGCTGTTAACAGATAATGGTCAGTTAGGGTACCAATTACTATTACCGCATAAAAAAGTCTCAAAGCGCTATGAAGTCATTGTGAATGAACCGTTGACGTTGCTTGATTGTAAAGCATTCTCTGAAGGGATCGTTTTTTTAGACGGAAAAAAATGTAAGCCGGCAGAGCTGGTGATTCTATCATCAGAGAAAAATCAGAGTCGTGCCTATTTGGATATCACTGAAGGGAAATTTCATCAGGTCAAAAAAATGTTTTTAGCTGTAGGTAAAAAAGTGATGTACTTAAAACGTTTATCGATGGGTCCGATCCAGCTAGATCCAACACTTAGTTTAGGAGCATACCGTCCTTTAAACCAGGCAGAATTACAGGCATTATTGCCTTATTTTACTATCCATAAAAAAGAAAAGAGCGTGGAACATGAAATTTAAAACGTTATTATTTGATGTCGACGATACATTATTAGATTTTCAATTAACAGAAAAAAAAGCCTTACAAGCACTTTTTCAAGAAGAAGAGCTAACTCTGACTGATGAAATAGAAGCAACTTATAAAAAAATCAACATTCAGTTGTGGCGTGAATTTGAGCAAGGAAAAACAGATAAAAAGACCGTGACCGATACTCGTTTTAGTCTGTTATTTGCTCAATTGAATAAAAATGTTGATGGGAAAAAAATGGGTGAGCAATATCGCTATCATTTAAGTCAAGGTCATGATTTATTAGGGAACAGTAAAGAAATTATCGAACGACTTCAACCGGATTATGACTTATATATTGTGACAAATGGTGTCGCTAAAACGCAATATCAGCGGTTAAATGATTCAAAAATGACCACGTTTTTCAACGACATTTTTGTTTCAGAAGAAGTAGGTTATCAAAAGCCGATGAAGGAATACTTTGATTATGTTTTTGAACGAATTCCTAGCTTTGATCGAGAAAAAACATTGATCATTGGAGATTCACTTGCTTCTGATATCAAAGGCGGTAACGTAGCGAATATTGAGACTCTTTGGTTGAATCCATCAAAACAACCAGCGACGCTTGATATTCAGCCTACTTATGAAATCAGTCGTTTAGATGAAATTTTTAATGTATTAGCACCATGAAAAACAGCGATTACGAGTTTTGAACAACTCTCGTGGTCGCTGTTTTATGCTTATATATCGATGCTTAATCGAACCATATCTTTCAATACAAGCTTATTTTCGACAATTTCGTCTTGATAATGACGAAGGAAAAAGTCACGATCGATGCTTGTCATACGAAATCCACATTTTTGATAAAGATATAACTGCCCCAAACTAGTGCTACCGGTGCCGATTTCTACTGTTTTATAAGAATGATTTGTGGCGTAAGCTAAGGCAAACTGAATCAGTTTTTCACCAAGACCTTGTCCTTGGTAACTTTCAGATACAGCGATATTGACGATTTCCAGTGTTTCTGGTCTCGTAGGAAGTAAGACTAAAATACCTGCTACAGTGTTATTAAAAATAAGTTCAAAACACAAGCCGCGTTTTATGTAATCGTCTACTAACTGTTTATTCGGATCAGCTGATAATAATAAGTCATAGTGAGGTGCTTGAAGGGGCTGAATTACTCTAATTGTCATCCTACTTTTTCCTTTCTGATAAACCTATCTAATAAACGAAGAAGTTTAAAAAATAAATAGATAAAATTGTAGCTTTCTGGCTCTTTTCTATTATAATAGAAAAAGGATATTATGACTATTACAGATAAGAGAGAGGTTTCGTTGAATGAAAAATACTCAACCAATCGTGATTGGTGTTACTGGCGGTTCAGGCAGTGGGAAAACTAGTGTCAGTCGGGCGATTTTCAATCATTTCCCAAATCATTCGATCATGATGTTGGAGCAAGATTCTTATTATAAAGACCAAAGTCATCTGAGCTTTGAAGAAAGATTAGCGACAAATTATGATCATCCATTCGCTTTTGATACGGATTTATTGATCGATCATTTAAAACAATTAATCAATTATGAGTCAATTGAAAAACCAGTATATGATTATGTTGCGCATACGCGGAGTTCGGACATTATTATCCAAGAACCAAAAGAAGTGATTATTTTAGAAGGGATTCTGATTTTGGAAGATATCCGTTTAAGAGAGTTGATGGATATTAAATTATATGTGGATACGGATGACGATATCCGTATCATCCGCAGAATCAAACGGGATATGGAAGAGCGTGGAAGAACCTTAGACTCTGTTATTGAACAGTATTTGACTGTGGTCAAACCGATGTACCATCAATTCATCGAACCAACGAAACGTTACGCAGATGTGATTGTTCCAGAAGGTGGAGAAAATCATGTCGCAATTGACTTGATCACGACAAAAGTAGCCAGTATTTTAAAATAAGTTGACAGTATTTAAAACCAAAAAATCAGTAATTGTATTTGAATTTATCAAGTATAATTACTGGTTTTTTTGTTATTTTATATCTGTTTAAAAAATGAATCATAGACAAAGCATTCTTAGATATAGTATCTTATGAGATAACTATTGAGCACAGATCAGTTTTTTGAAGGGAACGGAATAGATGAGAATTTTAATTATTGAAGACAATCGTGAATTAGCGCTATCTGTACAAAAAGGATTAGAACGGGAAAAATTTTCGGTAGACCTAGCATTTTCCGGTGTGACTGGCGAAGAGAAAGCCTATGTAAATACATATGACGCAATTTTATTAGACTTGAACTTACCTGATAAAGATGGGCTATCGATCCTAAACTTTTTAAGAGAATCGGATATAGATAGTCCAATTATTATTATTACAGCTAGAGATGAGATTGAAGAGCGGGCAAAAGGGCTTGATTTTGGAGCAGATGATTATTTAGTCAAGCCGTTTGAATTATTAGAATTGGTTGCTCGTATTCGAGCAGTTGTTCGACGTTTCCATGGTCGAACTTCGCCACATATCAAGATTGGTTCGTTAATGATCGATCCGGTGAAACGCTCTGTTCGTTATGAAAATTCTGAAGTAGTGTTAAAGCCGAAAGAATTTGATATTTTACTGTGTATTGCCCAAAAATATCCAGCAGTGATTTCCACCGAAGAAATAGCTGAACATGTGTATGATGAGAACTTTGATCCATTTTCTTCTGTGCTACGGGTCCATCTTGCACGTTTAAAAAAACAGCTTGCCAAAGCCTCTGGAAAAGACTTACTAAAAACGATTCGAGCGAAAGGATATCAATTATGCGAGTAAATTTAAAAATCAGTTTAACCGTTTTAACCTTTGCCTTTTTTGTTATTTTGATTATCAGTGGTGGTTTTTTTGCAGTCAAAAGTAACTGGCGTTCACTAAATATAGGCCAGTCGATCGGTTCTGCTGTGTACGTGGTGAATGATGCCAATGAAACCATTGCTCAACCTACTGCAACAGTTGAGCTTAAGGCCTCTGAACTGGTTAGTACACAAGCGCTGGATGATATTTATTTAAATAGCTTATTAAAGTATTTACCGATGATTATTTTAGTGGTTTGTTCAGCTATTTTAATTTTGACTATGACTTTGTGGGTTGTTTTACGGCGGATTTATACCAAGCAAATGGTTTCGATCATTCATGATTTACAGTTTTTAGAAAAATTTTCAGAAGAAAAAGTCGAAGATAAGTCAGTTGCCAAAGCATTTAAGCAATTAAAAGATAAATTCGATGGGAATCTAAGCGATTATAAAAGGCTTAGCAGCTATCTGACACATGAACAAAAAAATGCCATTGCCATTTTAAGAGCTAATTTAGAATTGAAGCAAAATGAAACGAGTAATCTACATATTTTGGATCGGTTAACGGATAGTATTGATGATATTTTGACACTTTCAAATAGCACGGAAGAAGCGATGAGTGAGTCTGTCGATGTTTCTTTGATCTGTGCTGAGGTTTGCGATACCTACCGTAAAAGTTATCCTAATTTGATCTTTTCTTTTGATGAGGTTGATTCAACGCTGATTTTAGGAAAGAACCGCTGGATTTATCGAGCTGTCTCAAATTTAGTGGACAATGCCATCAAATATGGCGAAAGCAAACCGATTGAAGTTTCCGTCAATAATCAAAAAGGCAGTGTGATCGTTGAGATCAAAGACCATGGCAAAGGAATCGATCAGGCAGTTCATGCCGCTATTTTTAATCATAATTATCGAATCAATGGGTTAAAACAAGATGGTTATGGTATCGGTTTGTCAGTGGTTTCTCATGTATGTGACTTGTGTAAGGGATTTGTTTATGTTGAAAGTACAAAGAATCAAGGATCGACTTTTTATCTATCATTTCCACAAATTGCTGAAAGTTAACATTCAGTTAACAATTGATTTGGTATTGTAGGAGCAGGAAAGGAGGAGAGTAAGAACATGTTCGTCTTTAAACATGCTTTCTTAAATCTTAGAAGACACACTTGGAATTATGTACTAGTCGGCATTATTTTATTCTTTTTGATGTTAAGTTCAATGGTGACAAACACCATATACACATCTACTAAATTATTTGTAAAAAATTACAGTAAGCAGTTTACGACGCTAGTCACGATTCTTGAACCAGATTTAAGTAATTTAACGCATGAAGAAAAACTAACAAAAGAACAATATCTCAAATTTGGAGAATCAACGTATGTAAATAACACGCGAATGACAGCAAGTGTTCCAGTATCGCTTGAATCATTAAAAACAATTACCGCTGTAAGCCCTTTTCAATTTCAAAAAGTAGAGGGCGACGAGCTAAAGCGAAGTTCTTATCAATCAATAGCTAATTGGCTTGGAGCAGGAGCGGCAGATCTTGCAAAAGAGCTCGCAGAAAGCGGCATGGAAATCAGTGCAGGAAATGCTGATCTAAAAAGAAATGACTGTTTGATCAGTGAAGAGTTAGCTCAGATGAACCAGCTTAAGATAGGCGATTCGATTCAAGTAGCGGCAATAGGAAGTGACCAAGCGGAGAAACAAAGATTGGTCATTGCTGGAATGTATCGCTCACAGAAAAAGACCCAATCAAATGGAGCCAGTGAATTGGTGAAGATTCAGGAAAATGATATTTTTACGAACTGGGAAACGGTCTATGCAATAAAAACATTTGATCGTTTTGGATACAATAATGTGGCATATGAATTAAAAAACGCAGATGATTTTGATGCGTTTTTTAAAGAAATTCAAGCTAAAGGTCTGCCTAGTAAGTATCAGGTTATAACCAATGAAACAAATCTGCAGATGCTTTTAAGCCCAGTTAACGGACTAGGAACATTGGCTGGAACGATTTTATTAGGCTTATTGCTATTCGGCAGCTTTAGTTTGGCATTATTTTCGATTCGTGCATTTAAACAAAAGCAAACAGAAATTTGTGTGATGCGTAATATAGGAATCACCCAAAAGCAGTTGATCAATAGCCGATTGATCGAATTAGTAGGGGTTACAATGTTTAGTTTTAGTTTGGCATTCTTGAGCGCACAATGGATCGTACAACCGATCGCTGATTGGCAATTGAAAAATCAAAAACTGCTAATGGGCAATGTCGACCAGTTGTTTAGTGTGATGGGCAACAGTAAAAATGAAGCTATCATATCGATTCCTATGATGATCAACGATAATTCTCTTCTCATGCTGATTGGCATAGCTTGTTTATTTTTGATGACGATCATTTCCATCGAAGGGTATAAGATTTTCAAATTTGAACCGATTGAGTTTTTGTTAGAAAGGAACAGAAGTGAACAATGATTCTCTCTCTTAAAAATATAGTATATACGCATAAAAAAAACAAAGTGACTGTGTTGGATGATGTAACGGTTGATTTTTCACCGGGAAAGGTTTACGGCATTTTAGGAAAAAGCGGAGTAGGAAAAACGACATTACTTGCGCTGATTGCAGGAATGGACACCGTTGATTCAGGTGCGATTTTTTTTAAAAATCAAAATCTTGAGAACATTAATCGAGACAAGTATCGCCAGCAGGAAATAGGGACCGTTTTTCAACAGTACAATGTACTCCCGAATGAAACGGCTATGACAACCCTTAAATTGTGTACACTCAATTCCTGTACACAAGGAATTGATCGTTTGTATGAAGCATTAAAAAAAGTCGGGATCAATCAAAAAATGGCAAACCAAAAAATCAAAAAATTATCTGTTGCTAATCAACAACGTGTTTATTTGGCCAAAGCAATCATCAATAATCCTGAGCTTATCTTGATGGATGATCCTGTCGAGTCATTAAATGAATTGTCATTAAAAATGGTCATGGAGTACATACGTATATACGCAAAAAATGAAAACAAGTGTATCATCATTTGTTCGCAATCAAAAGCAATTGCAGAGCATGTTGATGAGTTGTGGGGATTGAATGGTGGGAAACTATCATTTATCAAAGACAATATAGAAAAAGGGAAACTTTAGAGCATATCAAGGTTGTTGTAGGCTTGATGGATAGCTACTTGAGTGATTTCTACATTGTTTGTAAGTAGGAAGGAAGAGTATATGAACTATTGGAATCGAGCATTGTGCAGTGTGACAAGGAGAAAAGGAAAATCAATTATTTTATTTGCAGTTATTTTTATCTTAGGTAATGTGATTGCAGGATCAATCGCGATTCAGCAATCGACTGCAAATGTTGAAAAGAAAATCAAACATGATCTAGGTGCCACGGTAAGTGCTGAATTGGATTATCAAAAAATGATGGATGAAGGTCAATCTTTTTCACCCTCAGCGTTAAAAGTAGAAGATGTTAAAAAAATGGGTGAGTCCTCGTATGTTAAAGAATTTGACTATAATGTCAAAACCAATCTTTTTGTGAAAAAAATTAAAACGTATGAAATGGAAAATGCTGCGACGATGGGCGGTATGCCAAAAACGTTGAGTCTTAAAGGGAACAATTTGCTTGAACCATTGGATTTTAAGGATAAAAAAGTCAATCTAGTTGAAGGTCGAACATTTAAACAAGATGAAATCAACAATGGTAAAGACGTTGCGATCATTTCAAAAAAACTAGCTGAAGCAAACGGCTTTAACGTAGGAGACAAAGTTGTTTTAGATAGTTCTGTCATGGATTTTAAACAAGATGGCTCGATGGAAGAGTTAGCAAGTCAAGATCACCCAGTAGAGATCATCGGCATATTTGAACCGACAAGTATTGAAAAGAAAAAATCGGATGGCAAAGATCAAAAAGGAATCGAAGAGCAGTTTATGGAAACCGAACAATTCAATACGGTCTATATGCCAAATGATGCAGTAATGAATATCAATAAAGTCGAATTTGAAAAAGGTAAAGCGCTATTACCAGATCGTTATAAAAAAGCAGATGGTACAGATTCAACTGTAGAAGATATGAATCAAATCACCCCTGTCTATGTGCTTAAAACGCCAGAAGATGTGGAGGCATTCAAAGAAGAAGCAAAAGCTATGATCCCAGAAGGGTATAAGTTAACTGCATCGACGGATCAGTATGATCAAGTTGGTGGTACCTTCAAAAAAATGTCACAAATTTCTGGTTATGTCGTGCTTTTAGCGATTGGCGCCACCCTATTGATTATTTCATTAGTGGTCATTCTCTTCTTACGTGATCGTAAACATGAATTAGGAATTTATTTATCATTAGGTGAAACAAGAGCCAAAGTTATGCAACAGATTCTGATAGAATTGTTACTGATTAGTCTAGTTGCGATGTGTCTGTCTTTAGTTACAGGAAATATTCTTGGAAAAATGGTTTCAGAATCCTTGATTGCCAGTGATGCCTTCTCACAAACAGGAGATACCGCAGGTAATGGTGGTGCAATGATGATCGGAGGTAGTGGTGCCAATATGCCGACCTTAACAACAGAGGATGTATCTAGTGCGTATGAAGTGAAATTCTCAATTAGCTACATCGTGACATTCTTGATTGCAGGATTAAGTACAGTTTTATTATCAGCGATTTTACCTTTGACCTATGTCTTACGGTTGAATCCAAAGAAAATCATGATGTAGGAGGGAACCAATATGACAATTTTACAAACCAAAAATGTGAGCTATTTTTATCAAGACGGCGACAGACGTCGAATGATCTTGCAAGATACGTCGATCAATTTTGAACAAGGACAATTTTACACGATTTTAGGCCAATCTGGTTCAGGAAAAACAACCTTTCTTTCGTTGATCAGTGCCTTGGACGAACCAAAATCTGGCGAAGTGTTGTACAAAGGGCAAAATATCAAAACGATTGGGTTGGAGAAGTATCGGAGAGATGATATCAGTATTATTTTTCAAAGCTACAATTTAGTTCCGTATTTAACAGCATTAGAAAATGTTCTAGTAGCGATGTCGATCACAGATAACGATATGCCTAAAGATAACCGTGAAGTAGCGTATAATTTGTTGGATTATATTGGCATCAATAAAGCGAAGGCGGACCGTTTAGTGGGCCAATTATCTGGTGGTGAGCAACAACGTGTGGCAATTGCTAGAGCCTTAGCAACGAATGTCGATATCATACTAGCAGATGAGCCAACAGGAAATTTAGATGAGGGCATGGAACAAGAAATCGTTGATATCTTTAAAGATTTAGCTGAAACGCATAATAAATGTGTGATCGTTGTGACGCACTCGAATGAAATAGCCAAACAGTCAGATAAAACGTATTTTCTTAAGCAAGGTGAGTTGATGTTGAATGAGTGATTTTTTATCTAATTTCAATAAATCAAATTATGATAATACAAAAGAAAAAAAGTTACGGGAAGACTCTGAAAAAGAGCCCTCAATAAAACAGGAACCAAAAACAGTAGCTTTAACAGAATCTTTTACTGAAAAAATAAGTGAAGCTCCGACAAAAATGGGCCCATTCAATGCAGAAACAGAAAAAAATGAACGTTCGACCTCATTTGCTATCGAACAAGAAACAACTCAACAAACGCTTAGAAACCAGCCAGATGATGACACAGAAATAGATCCTACCTATCATAAGAAAAGAAAAAAGAAATTTTTGCTGATAGGTCTGGGGGCGTTTATTACACTCTGTATTCTTTATTTTGGTTATTATCAAATGACACATGTTGAGCTCCCAGATTTTACAGGAAAAGAGTTGGCGGAAGCACGAGCATGGGCAACGGAGAACAAATTGAAATTAAAAGTTGATTCAAGCTATAGTAAAGAGGTTGAAGTCAATAAAGTAATTTCTCAAAAATCAAAAAAAGGGAGTAAAATCAAAAAAGGAAGCGAATTGACGATTCAATCAAGCTTAGGTGCTGATCCAGAAGAGAAGTTGACGTTGCCAGATTTTATGACAATGAAAAAATCAGAAGCTGAAAAATGGATCAAAGACAATCAAGCTGAGAATGTCTCGCTCATTGATGAATACAGTGATACCTTAGAAAAAGGCAAGCCAGTTCGCTTTGAAATTGTCAATAAAGAAGTCACTAAAGATACTTACAAGCGCAAAGACAAAGCCAATATGTATTATTCTAAAGGCAAAGAGACATTTGAAAAAAATATTTCCGTTCCTGATTTTACAAAAAAAATGAAGGCAGAGGTTGAAAGCTGGGCCAAAACAAATGACATCAAAGTGACCTATGAAGAAGCCAGCTCAGCAGAAATACCAGCAGAAAGTATTATTTCACAAAGTATTGCCAAAGATCAAAAAGTTGCCAAAAAGGATAGTTTAACGGTAACCGTATCTCTCGGTAAAGGCTTTATCGTACCGAACTTTGCAGACTATACCCAAGAAGAAGCTGGAACAGCGGTAGAAGGACTGAACCTTCAGGCTAAAAGTGTCTTTACGAATAGTGTTCCATACGGTCAATTAATCTCTCAAAGTGTTGAAGCAGGAACTCAGTTAACAAGTAAGGATGACTTGAAAGTCAAAATCTACTATTCAGCAGGTCAACCTTACCTTAAAGATTTAAGAGGAAATACTCTAGAAGGTGATTTGCAAAAACAATTCTATGATGAATTTCAATCAAAAGGTGCAAATATTCAATATACTGTCAGGTATGTTGACTCGGCAGAACCTAAAGGGACAGTTGTAAGAATGAGTGCATATAATTTATATGTACCATTAGAATATACAGTAGCTTTAGATATTAGCTTAGGAAATTTAGAGGGAGCGTCAAATCAACCACCTAAATCTTCTAAAAATGATTCTGGAAAGGAACAAGACTCAAAAGAAATGCCGAGCTAACATATAAATATCACTATAAAGAACGAAATCAGGTGTTGTTTTAACCTGGTTTTGTTTTTTTATTGCAAAGCAAGCGCTCATTGTAAAATAAAAATTCAATGAGAAGGGTTTTTCTGTTTTAGTTAGTAGCAAAGGAGAGCAGTTTTTTTAATCAATTTATTTAAATATAAATTTTATTTTTGTCAAGAATAAACAAATAGAACGCTTGTTTTTGAGGGGGCATATTTTCTGTGTAACTAAAGATATAAAGGGGTTTGCTTTGTATTTAGGTGGTTTTTTATTGTTTATATTTGTAATTATAGTATTTTGTTGTATTTTTAAGGTTTTAAAAAACGAAACAATATTTATTGTTTATGTTTTTTCGATAAAATATATTACGCTTGTTTTCTCATGAAATCTTCCTTTTTACAGAGATTATCAAAGTTTTCAGGGGTTGGTATAAAATATTGAAAAATTTTATTATAAAAGCATGATATAATTTACACAGAAGAAGTTTTTGTTAGATTAGAGGTGATAAACTATTATGATGCGAAGGGGAGAAATCTTTTATGCGAACCTCTCGCCTGTTGTTGGTTCAGAACAAGGAGGGATTAGGCCAGTATTGATTATTCAAAATAACAAGGGAAACTTATTTAGTCCAACGTTGATCGTTGCACCAATCACTAGAAATGTGAATAAAAAAATGCAGCCGACACAGGTCAAGGTGGATATACCTCATGACGATCGAATGACACCGTCGTTGGTATTACTGGAACAGATCCGAACACTGGATAAAGAACGAATTCTTCACAAAATTTGTCAGTTACATGAAGACGATATGGTGAAGGTCAATCAAGCACTGAAAATAAGTATTGGTATTCGTTAAATGAGGAGTAGTACATAGGTAAAGATATACATAAATATTCGTAAGCAAAGGATTGAAAAAATTAGGGTAGCCGTAAGGCCGAACGATTCGCGAATATGCTTTTTGGATAATCAAAATGGACTAGATAGGCTGAGATGAGGGTGTTTTTTACCTTTTGTCTTAGCCTATTTCAACTTGAAAAATTATGATGAATGAGAAAGGCCATTAAACGACTTGAATCATCTGCAGTGTTTTTAGTTAAATATCATAGAATTTATAGTAAGGAAGTTTTTTGAAGTTTTTGAAATTTATCGTTATAGTATAAAGAAAGGAGTCGATACGGATGAAGAAAATTCGGTATGGCATTTTAAGTACTGCGCAAATTGTTCCTCGCTTTGTGGCCGGAATTAAACAAAGTAAAGTAGGAGAGGCTACAGCGATTGCTTCACGAAGTTTGGATAAGGGGGAACAGCTGGCAAATGTTTTGGGGATTCCTAAAGCGTATGGCAGTTATGAGGAGTTGTGTAAGGACGAAGAAATAGACATTGTCTATGTGGCTACCTATAACAAAGGGCACTATGAAGCAGCCAAACTGGCTTTGACACATCAGAAACATGTGTTAGTCGAAAAGCCTTTTACGCTAGAAACGGCCCAAGCAGAAGAACTTTTTGCATTAGCTGAAAAAAATGGTTGTTTCTTAATGGAAGCCCAAAAAGCTGTTTTTTTACCGATCAGTAGACAAATAAAACAGGTGATCCAGCAAAATAAAATCGGTGAAGTTCGTTGGATGCAGTCAATAACTTCCTATCCAAGTGTAGACCATATCAGTTGGTTTCATTCACTAGAAGCAGGCGGTGGCGCGTTACATGGCTCAGGCAGTTATCCGCTTCAGTACATGCAATTTATGCTGGATTATTCCATTGAAGAGTACAGCGGCAGTGTAACGAGAAACAAGGGGGCAACCGATGATCAAGTAACTTTGGCTTTAAAATTTCAAAATCAGGTATTGGGAAATATTTTTATTTCGGTAAAAGTAGATATTCCAAGTAAAATGACGATTTATGGTGAAAAAGGACGGATCGAAATTCCTTATTTTTGGAAAGCTGAGCAGGCGGTTGTTTATTATGAAGATGGCAGCCAAGAAAACTTGCTGGGTGCGTTTGAAAGTGAGTTTGTCTTTGAAGTGGACCATGTGAACGATTGCATCCAAAACCAGTTACTTGAAAGTCCGATCATGACAAAACAGATGACGATAGATACTGTCCGATTAGTAGAACGGCTTTATACAAAGTGGCTTAAAGAAGATAAAATATAGAAGCCAGTTGCAATCATAGACTATCTGTGTTAAAGTAATTCTCATGCGACGAGTTGACTTAATCAGACAGCTTAGGCTGTTCCGTTTTGACGGCTAGTGATTAACTAAACAACAGAGGCACATATGTTAAATCATACCTACCGGATGTAGGCGTGTCGGATAAATATTTTTGTGGAGAAGATGTTATCTATTTATTTTTATAAATACTGTGGCAAAAAAGAAGACTTCGGTCTTCTTTTTTGCTGTGAAACACTATGAACGAGGAACGAAGAGAATAGATGTTGAACAGTACAAGGTGAAGCGAAGCGGAACGTTGTCACCAGTGTTCCGAAACACTATGAATGTGGAACGAAGAGACGAAGAGAGTAGATGCATTCTCGCCAAGTGCTCGTCGCAGGAAAACAATGTTGAACAGTACAAGGTGAAGCGAAGCGGAACGTTGTCACCAATGTTTCGAAACACAAGGAACGAGGAACAAAGAGACGAAGCGAATAGATGCATTCTCGCTCAAGCGCTTATCTTGGGGAAATGTTGTATTTTTTGCTATAAAAGCAGCTAGTGCAAAAACTATTCAATCATGGATAAATGTTGTTGCACTAAAAGAAACACCTCGAAAGCTAGTATTTCGCTATATATAGTCTGGGTGAAACACTATAAAATAACGAATAAAGAAATTTAAATAGGCAAATAAAAATAGTATACTAAGAAAGTTGCACTTGTGTAAGTGCAACTTTTTTGTGTTGTTAAGCAATAAAAATCAAGCTATAGTTCAAGTGTAAGGGAAAGAAAGTTGGTGAATTTATGTCACTGCACTTATCAAAACGAGAAATAAAAATCTTGTTATTGCTTTTAGATTTAGAAGAAAGTGTTACTACAAAAGAATTGGCAGAAACGTTTCAAGTTAGTGTAAGAACGATCAAATATGATTTGGAGAATATTCGTGATTGGTTTAAAGAACAGAACGTTTTGCTGCAAACACGCCGCAATAAAGGCATTTGGTTGGAACTACCTGATTCAGAACGATTAACCTTAAAAAATGAAATTATCGAGGTGGAACGCTTTGAAACCTATCCTGATCAGGAGTTGCGAGTAAATCAATTGATTTTTCGTTTGTTGTTGGCATCTAATTATTTAACTTCTCAAGAGTTGGCAGATGAAATCCAAGTGAGCAGAAATACGATCGTCAGTGATTTAGATCGTGTACAAGAGCTGATTCAGGCATATGGTCTTGTACTGAATAGACAAAGCCGGCAAGGGTTTTCAATCATAGGGGAAGAAAGTAAGATTCGCTTATTGATGGAATATATCACGCAAAAAGAAATAACAGAGTATGACATTTATCAAATTATGAGCTATTTTGTTCAATCTGGTCAGCAGAAAAAAATGCAGGAAGTTCATGTTGGCGTCAATACAATCTTTCAAAAAATTTATCAGGTTGCGCTAAAAGAAATGACTAGCCTGTTAGATCCGTCCTTGTTTGACCAATTTAATTACGCAGAAATTTTGTCGATCACCTTACGAGTTGCAATCGCAACTGCTAGAATGCAGCTCCACCATACTGTTGGCGGCTATAAAATGTTGACGAATCAAAATGTATTGCGGCAAAAACAAGAATTACCGTTTCTATTAATGAAAAAAGTTTTCGATCATTATGAGTTGCCGCTTTTAGCTGATGAGTATTTCTATATTTATAGTGATGTGTTTGTAGCTAATAATCAACAGGACATTGTTGGTTTGACTGAAGAGCTGATCAAGGATGTATCAGAAGAAATCAAGTTTCCTTTTTACCGTGATCGACAATTGTTTACAAATCTTTTCGCTCATTTGTCTTTGCGTTTAACAAAGAAACACCTTTTTATAAATGAGTATAATCCGTTTGTAGATGACATCAAAGCCAAGTATCCACAATTATTTTCGGCCATCCAATTTGCTAGTCAAAGCGACATTGTTGGTTCGGCATTGTTGATCAACGATTCATTTATTGCCTATATTGCGCTGCACTTTTTAGTTGCTTATGAAAAAAATCAGCATGAAGTAAACGTAGTGCGGATCGTTTATGTATGTTCAACAGGTTTAGGTGTAACCAGTTTGATCGAACAAAAAATTCTGGAAGAAGTCGCTAATGTTGAGATTGCAGGATTTGCTTCTGTCTTGAATGCAGTGGATACAATAGAAGAAAAAAATCCGGATCTGGTCTTAAGTATTTTTCCAATCGAAATCATAAATCGTCCGTTCATAAAAGTGAATCCACTGCCAACGGAAGCGGATATCCATAGCATCCAAGAAGAAGTCAATAAAATTTTGACACATACGAAAACGGGTAAGGTTCCACGATTGATCCCTCGTCAGCCGATCAAAGAAAAACAAGGCATTGAAGCAGAAAGCCGGGACATTATCGTCCGGACATATGTGATTTATGAAGAATTACTGAAAGCATTTGCTGAAAAATTGACGCAAGAATACAAAGAAGCCTTTTTGCTTCATGTGATGCTGATGGTTCATCGAATCACGTTTGATAGTCAATATGAGAATGAGGGAAATATTGTTAAAGAAACCTTGTTGGCACAGCAAGAATTAGTGGAGCAAATTGAACGGATTTTTGCTAAAAATGATTTAATGGTTAATCAAGCAGAAATTACTGCTTTATTGAATTATATAAGAGAGGAGGGGCACGTATGATGTTAAATGACGATGCTCAAAAAATCATTGATGAAAGTCCGAATAAGGTTGAGTTGGAAGCATCACTGGAAAAAATCAGAACCTTGTTACTAAAACAGGCGATTCAACCGACTGAGTTGCAATGGACGATTTTGATCAATCATGTTAATGAAATGATCAAACGCTCGATTGCTGGAGAAAAAATGTCCGGCGTTGATCCTGTAATGTTTGAAGAAGTGTCTAAAGAAGCCTTAGCAATTGCAGATCAAGTGGTTCAACATATCGGTAATCTGCCGCAAGATGAAATGTACGTATTATCGATTCATTTTGAAGCAGCTAGACAAAACGAAGGATAAGAGAGAAAAATTGAAGTCTGCATGAGCGGCTTTCAAATAAAAAAATTGGAGGAATTAGGATGATAACAGTAGTAATCGCAGATCGTTTAGGTAAAGGGCAAAATGTAGCCAAAGGAGTGGAAGCCGCTGGCGGTAAAGCCGTTGTTGTACCAGGAATGGGCGCTGATATGCGTTTAGGAGATGTGATGCAGCAAGAAAATGCCGATTTAGGTATTTCATTTTGCGGAAGCGGCGGGGCTGGCGCTTTAACAGCTGCTACAAAATATGGCTATCCAGAACGCCATGGTATGCGCTCAATCGATGAAGGTGTGACGGCTATCAATGACGGCAAAACAGTTTTAGGGTTTGGGTTTATGGACCAAGAAGAATTAGGGAAACGTATAGTAGAAGCGTATCTGAAAAAGATTGGCTAAGCATTAAAGCTGGAGGGGGAAAACCAAATGGAAAAAGTAACAATTAAAAAGCGTCAGGTCATTCAGGTTGAAGGAACAGGAAAAGAAAAAAATTTAGCTTTCGCCAATGCTCTGAATCAAATCCATAATCGTGTATTAAAGGAAAAAGATGATGTGATCGTTCGAATTGAACCTGTGGATATTCAAATTGTAAGAGCAGAACAAGAAACATTTACAGAACACTTTCTATTTTTCTTTTTACCTCGCACGCGTGCGGATTATCGCGTACTGCTGGATGTTGAAGTTGAGATCACACTGATTGAGATGGAAACGGTCTCTTTTGTAGAAAAAAAGGTTGCTGATCCAAATGGTCTTCCGATCCCTTTCGGAAAGAACAAAAGAATGCATAAGGAGGCAAATTAAATGGATGTTTTAGTCGTTTTACTCAAGTCATTACTGATTGGGGGATTGGTTGGATTTGCAGCAGGAGCAGGAGCTGCAAGAATGTTTCATGCACCAAGTACGCAAGGCTTAGGTGCTTTTAGAACATTAGGAGAAATGAATGCATGTGAAGGAGATGCGGCTAGTCATTTTTCATTTGGCTTAGGTTTTTTCTTTAACGCTTGGGCTTCAACCGTTGGAGCTGGGGCATTTACGCAGGATGTGGATCACCGCGTTATTCCTAACTGGGCTGCTGCAGCTTTATTAGTAAAAAATAAAAATGTCGCTGAAACAATGCATAATCCTAAGAAAATGGGTATTTCAGGTGCAGTTGTGGGGATGTTGGTTGTGGCTTTCTTGAATACAACGGCATCCGCAATTCCGGAGTCTTTACAAGTGACAGCAATTGCTGTTTTAGTACCTGCAGCGAACCTTTTGATCAACACAGTAATGCCAGTTTTATTCTGGCTAGCAGCAATTGATGCTGGAAAACGTTCTGGTCTTTGGGCAACAATATTTGGAGGTCTTGCAACAATGATTATGGGCAATGCCGTTCCTGGTGTGGTTTTAGGTATTTTAATTGGTAAAGGAGTCGATGAAATCGGCTGGAATAAAGTAACGAAAAGTATGATGGCAGCAGTTATTCTATTATTTGTATTGAGTGCCTTTTTCCGTGGTTTTGATTTGCAAATGATCGAAAGCTTCCGTTTACAAATTCCTGGATGGCTAGAAAACATGCATGATGTCTTCAGCATCGGTAAATAATTAAAAAGAAAGAGAGGGAATCATAATGGAAGAAACATTGGAATTAGAAGGAAGAAAGAATTTTTGGTTTGCTGATTGGTCATTTCCGATTTTAGTTGGATTGTTGTCAGCAGGTGTTTTTGCTGGAACGCATATGTATTTTGTTTATGGTGTTGGAGCGTTTAATGAGGTAGCGATTGTTGCAATGTTAAAAGCTGGAATGGACGGCGGTTCATATGGTGCGGCGGCGGCATTTGGGGCTAGTTTCTTATTTGCTCGTATTTTGGAAGGCTCACTGGTTGGGATTTTAGATATCGGTGGTGCAATTTTAACAGGGGTTGGTATTGGGGTTCCGGCAATTCTTTTGAGTATGGGAATTGAAGCACCACTTACAAACTTTAGCCTTTCATTGTTAACTGGCATGCTTCTTGGTGTAGTCATCGGTGGGATTATTGTAATGATTCGTAAATTTACCATCAATCAGTCAAATTCCACATTTGGTGCAGATGTCATGATGGGAGCAGGAAATGCTTCAGGACGCTTTTTAGGTCCGTTGATCATTATCAGTGCATGTGGAGCCTCTGCACCCATCGGAATTGGCTCAGTGATCGGTGCCGTGATTTTCTATGTGTGGAAAAAACCGATAGCGGGTGGCGCAATTTTAGGCGCAATGATTTTTGGTGCAATATTCCCAGTAGATTTACCTAGTTAAAACCGATCCTAATTGCACTTTTCTTTTGAAAACCGTTTACATTATAATGTTACCATGTTATTATGAATGAGAAATAATTTGATTTTTTATTTATACTAATTTTTTGAATGGAGGACAAAAGAAATGAATGGTTTTGTGCAGTGGATGGAAGTAAAATTGATGCCGATTGCCAATAAGTTTGGCTCTCAAAGACATATGACAGCGATTAGAAAGGGTCTTATCGCAACGATGCCGTTGACAATTGTTGGTGCCTTTTTCACGGTATTTCAGAATATCCCGATTGATGCTTATATGAAATTTATTGAACCTTATCAAGCAGTTTTGGATATTCCATCTCGTTATACGATGGGGATTTTAGCTTTATATGCAACCTTTGGAATTGCTTCTTCTTTAGCAACGAGTTACAAGCTGGATTCTTTAACATGTGGGATTTTAGCTGTTATGGCCTTTTTAGTCACAGCAGCACCACCTACAAGAGTTTTTGAAGATGTGAAGGATGTCATTGGGACAGGACGTTATATCAATTTAGCGAATATTGGTTCAGCGTCATTATTTGGTGCGATCGTGACAGCGCTTGTTTCTGTTGAAATTTACCGCTTCTTTATTCAAAAAAATATTACGATAAAAATGCCTGATGGTGTCCCACCTGAAGTGTCTAATTCATTTATCGCGTTGATTCCTGGCGCTGTGATTTTATTACTATTCTGGGTGATTCGTCACGTTATTGGTTTTGATTTAAATGGTTTCTTGAGTACATTATTAATGCCGTTGAAAGATACTTTGGCTGGAAACAGCTTATTTGGCGGGTTGCTTACAGTCTTCTTAATTTGTTTCTTCTGGGTCTTAGGGATTCATGGACCAGCGATTATGGGTCCTGTCATCAGACCATTTTGGGATATGTCGATTGCTGAAAATACACTTGCTTTCCAAGAAGGCGCATCTGTTCATAATTTGCCGAATATCTTTACAGAACAATTTTTACAATGGTTTATCTGGATCGGCGGTGCTGGTACTACTTTAGCGTTAGTCGTTTTAATGATGTTTTCTAAATCAACTTACCTGAAAAGCTTAGGACGTTTGTCTTTCTTACCAGGATTATTCAATATTAATGAACCTGTGATTTTTGGTACACCGATCGTGATGAACCCGATTTTGGGTATTCCGTTTATCGTAGCACCATTGATCACAACAACATTTTCTTACTTTTTAACGGTCACAAATGTAATTCCAATGATGGCGGCACGCTTACCATTTGCCATACCTGCGCCAGTCGCTGCGTGGATGAGTACCAACTGGAGTGTTCCGGCAGCTCTGCTTGTCTGTGTCAATTTCGCGATTACTTTAGCGATCTACTACCCGTTCTTCAAAGTATATGAAAAACAACAGTTAGACAAAGAAGCTGAAGAGTTAGCAGCTGAACAAAAAGCAAAAGCAGTTGCTTAATTAAGTAGAGAGGAAGAGAGGAGAGGATGGGACAAAACCAAAAACAGTTTTGAACCATCCTTTAAATACTGATAAACGCTTCTGTACCAACCTCTCTTTGGTGATTAAGGTTATGTTGATTTGGTTCATAGTATTTTTTATTCTTAGTCAAGTAATGATTGAAAGAAAATGGCTGCCTACAAAGTTTACAGATTTAAGATTGTTGCATCTATGTATTGCTTCGATTGGTTTGATTTTCTTATCGATCGTAATTGGTATTTTAGTTCAACAACCTCTATTTGTAGTAGGAACGGTCACTATTTTTTGCAGTTCAGTTATCTCCTGGAGATATAGAAATAAATTCGACCATATAAAGCGAGGGTAAAAGTGATGAAAAGAGCATTAGGTGTATCTGTTTATCCAGATCATAGTGATATAGAAAAAGATAAAGCTTATTTAAAGAAAGCCAGTGAATGTGGATTTTCACGGATCTTTATGAGTATGCTAGAAGTAACAGAAGGCAAAGAAGTGGTCAAAGAACGGTTCAAATCACTAATCTCGTATGCAAAAAGTTTAGGCTATGAAACGATTTTAGATGTGGCACCAAATATTTTTGATGAATTACAAATTTCATATGATGATTTAACGTTCTTTTATGAAACGGGTGCAGATGGCATTCGTTTAGATGTAGGGTTTGACGGAAATAAAGAAGCAAAGCTGACCTTTAATCCGTTTGAATTGGCGATTGAACTAAACATGAGCAATGATGTGGCGTATTTGGATAATATCTTAACCTATGAGGCCAATGTTCCATTTCTTTATGGTTGTCATAATTTCTACCCACAAGAGGGAACGGCGTTGCCGTATGATTTTTTTGAACGTTGTAGCGTTCGTTTTAAAAAGCATGGGATTCGGACAGCGGCATTTATTAACTCTCAGGCAGGAACGATTGGACCTTGGGATGTCAATGATGGATTGCCGACGTTAGAAATGCATCGACATTTACCAGTGGATATCCAGACAAAACATTTATTTGCGACAGGTTTGATCGATGATGTGATCATTGGCAATGCGTATGCTTCAGATGAGGAACTAGAATTATTAGGTAGTTTAAATCGTTATCAACTAGAATTTGCTGTGGAATTTACAAAAGATGCCAGTAAAGTTGAAAAGGAAATTACGTTGACTGAACAACACTTCCGTCGTGGTGATATCACAGATCAAGTGGTTCGTTCAACAGAAGTTCGTAAAAAATACAAAAATGAAGCGAATCCAGCACATGAGAATACGCAAGAATTCCAAGTAGGTGATGTTGTGATTGGCAATGATTCATTTGGAAAATACAAAAATGAACTGCAAATTGTTTTACAGCCACATTCAGATGACCGTAAAAATAAAGTGGGGCAAATAACAGAGAAAGAATTGTTGTTGTTGGATTTTGTAAAACCCTGGACTAAATTTAGATTTAAAGAAAAGTAGGGGATAAGATGAGTTACGACTTAATCATAAAAAATGGCAAAACCATTGAAGGTAAACCAATAGAAATAGCGATCAATGCTGGAAAAATAGCAAAAGTTGCAGATAAAATCGAAGCGGACAGTAAAGAGGTTGTTGAACTAGCTGAAGGGACTTATGTATCGGCAGGTTGGATCGATGATCACGTTCATTGTTTTGAAAAAATGACCTTATACTACGATTTTCCCGATGAAATTGGTGTCAAAAAAGGCGTAACAACAGTAATTGATGCAGGTACGACTGGCGCTGAAAACATCCACGAATTTTACGACCTAGCAAAACAAGCACAAACGAATGTCTATGCGTTAGTGAATATTTCAAAATGGGGGATTGTTGAACAGGATGAATTGGCGGATCTTAGCAAGGTGAAAGAAGAATTAGTTCATCAAGCGTTGTCTGAACTGCCGGATTTTGTCGTAGGAATCAAAGCCCGTATGAGTAAAACCGTGATCGGCGACAATGGGATCACGCCATTGGAAATGGCTAAAAAGATTCAAAAAAACAACAATGATCTTCCGCTAATGGTGCATATTGGCTCAGCACCACCAAAATTAGATGAAATTTTGGCGCATATGTCAAAAGGGGATATTTTAACACATTGTTTCAATGGGAAAGCGAACGGAATCTTAAATCAAGAAACTGACCAAATCAAAGATTTTGCCTGGAAAGCATATGAGAAAGGTGTTATTTTTGATATAGGTCATGGGACAGATAGTTTTAATTTTCATGTAGCTGAAACAGCCTTAAATGAAGGCATGAAAGCCACTTCGATCAGTACGGATATCTATATTCGAAACCGTGAAGCGGGTCCAGTTTATGATCTAGCGACGACCATGGAAAAACTGCGTGTCGTAGGTTATGGGTGGCCTGAAATTATCGAAAAAGTTACTATAGCTCCAGCTGAAAGTTTCCATTTTGATACTAAAGGGCGCTTGAAAGAAGGTTACGATGGCGATATTACGATTTTTACGATCGAAGCAGGCAAAAAAACGTTAACTGATTCAAACGGATTTACAAGGGAAGCGACAGAATTGATCAAACCTGTAAAGACCATTATTGGAGGAATAGTTTATGACAATTAGTTATGAAAAATTCAACTTAAAAGAAGTGATCAATGCTTCGGGACGGATGACCATTTTAGGCGTCTCTAAAGTGTCAGAGAATGTTTTAGCCGCTCAAAAATTTGGCGGTGAACATTTCTTTGAGATGAGTGAACTAAGTATTCAAACGGGTGCTTATTTAGCCAAACTATTACATGTTGAAGATGCCCAAGTCGTCTCTTCTGCATCTGCCGGAATTGCCCAAAGCGTAGCTGCTTTGATTGGCGAAGGGTCGGTGTATCATGCCTATCATCCGTATACAGATAAGATTAACAAACGTGAAATCATTTTACCCAAAGGACATAATGTAGATTATGGCACACCAGTTGAAGTAATGGTGGAACAAGGTGGCGGTCATGTTGTAGAAGCAGGCTATGCGAATATGTGCTCTCCAGAACATATCGAAATGATGATCACAGACCAAACCGCAGCCATACTTTATATCAAGAGTCACCATACTGTTCAAAAAAGTATGTTAACTGTAGCAGAAGCAGCAGCAGTAGCAAAAGCGCACAACTTACCACTGATCGTTGATGCTGCAGCGGAGGAAGACTTATTCAAGTATAGCGAAGCAGGCGCTGATCTAGTTATCTACAGTGGTGCAAAAGCTATTGAAGGCCCAAGTGCTGGACTTGTGATTGGTCAAAAAGAATATATTGAATGGATTCGCCTACAAGGTAAAGGAATTGGGCGTGCGATGAAGATCGGCAAAGATAATATTCTAGGATTTACACAAGCAGTCGAAGATTACGTGAAAAATGGCAGTGAATCAGGAGAGTCGATGCAGGCACGTCTGTCACCGTTTATCGATGAGCTGAATAAAATCAAAAACATTGAAGCTAAAGTCGTTCAAGATGGTGCAGGCAGAGAGATATATCGTGCTAGCATCAAAGTTAGCGGCGCTAAATCGGCTAAAGAGGTTATCAAAGAATTAAGCGTAGAAAGTCCTGCGATTTACACCAGAGAATACCAAGCCAACAATGGTATTATCGAATTTGATATTCGTTCCGTGAATGAAACAGAAATGAAAAAAATCGTGACGCGTTTAACTACGATCATGAACTAACTAAAAATGTAGAGGAGCAATCAATTATGTCATTAACACCAAACTATTTAGAAGATCGTATTTGCCTAAATGTCCTAGCTAACTCAGTAGAAAATGCTAAAGAATGTTACGAAGCAGCTGAAGGACACATCGTTTTAGGTGTATTATCTAAAAATTATCCAACAGATGAAGCGGCAATCGAGGATATGAAAAAATATGCTGCAGCAACGAACAATGCGTTATCGGTTGGTTTAGGTGCAGGAGATCCTAACCAAAGCCAAATGGTTTCAAGAATTTCAAAAGACTTACAACCGCAACATGTGAATCAAGTCTTTACAGGCGTTGGTACATCACGTGCGTTACTAGGACAAAACGAAACGATAGTTAACGGTTTGGTCTCACCAACAGGCAAAGTCGGCATCGTGAATATCGCAACAGGTCCATTAAGCTCACAAACACCAGCAGGTGAAGTAACAATTGAAACGGCGATTCGTTTATTGCAAGATATGGGTGGTAGTTCAATCAAATTTTTCCCAATGAAAGGCTTAGCTCATATTGAAGAATACAAGGCTGTCGCAAGAGCATGTGCTAAATATGATTTTTATTTAGAACCAACTGGCGGGATCGATTTAGAAAACTTTGAAGAAATCGTTCAAATCGCTGTGGATGCAGGTGTTAAAAAAATTATTCCTCATGTTTACAGTTCAATCATCGATTCAGAAACAGGCGATACAAGACCAGCTGATGTAAAAACATTACTTGGTATGATGAAAAATACATTGAAAAAATAAAAGCTGAACAAACTCACTCAGGGCTGACAGAAAAATAGGAAACCTTGACTGTGGCGTATTGTGCCACAATAAAGGTTTATCTTTTTTCCGAAGACCTAGTTTGTAAAGCTAGACAAAATAAAAGCAGAACGAGCTCGTGAAGCTAGAAATAGGCAGGGATCATGATGAAAATTGCAGCTTTTGGTGAAATAATGATGCGTTTGACGCCACCGGAATATCTGATGTTGGAACAAACCAAGGAATTACGGTTAGACTTTACTGGTACCGGCGTAAATATTTTAAGTAATTTAGCCCATTTTGGTTGTCAAACAAGTTTGATCACGAACGTACCAAATAATCGATTAGGTGAGGCGGCTAAAGCGAGCGTTCGGCAGCTGGGAATTCAAGATCATTGGATTGGAACAGCTGGTGATCACATCGGTTCTTATTTCGCTGAAATGGGTTTTGGACCAAGGCCGACACAAGTGACGTACCAAAATCGCCGGAATAGTTCATTTGGTGTGAGCGGGGCTGCTAGCTATGATTTTGATGCATTTTTAGCTGAAACTGATTTAGTGCACATCTGCGGGATAGCATTGAGCCTGACTCAAGAAACACGAGATGCGGCGCTTACTTTAGCGAAAAAGGCACATACTTTAGGAAAAAAAGTTTGCTTTGACTTTAATTTTCGTCCTAGTTTAAATGAAGTACATGGTGTTTCATTTATGAAAGAACAGTATGAAAAAATGCTACCGTATTGCGATTTAGTTTTTGGCAGTCAACGCGATTTAACGGATCTGTTAGGGATGTCGCTTGATGAGTCGTTGGATTCTTCTAAACAATTTGAAGAATTAGTGCATCGCTTTATGAAACAATACCAGATCGAAGCATTTGCCGGAACGATTCGTCAAGGTGAAGCAGACAAACATTATTTGACGGGTTTTCTCTTTGATAGGGAAAACAACGTACAAGCAGCGCCGCGGGAGATTATTAATTTAGATAGAATCGGTGCAGGAGATGGTTATGCCGCTGGGGTACTGCTTGGCTACAGTGAAGCTTGGTCGTTGTTGGAGACGGTCGAATTTGCTACAGCCAACGGTGTTTTAGCGCATACGATTCAAGGAGATGTGCCGCTTACAACGCGCAAGCAAGTCAGACATATCATGGAACAGCCGACCGTTGATTTAATTCGTTAAAAGAAAGAGTAGAACGAAATAGTATAAATGTGTTTATACTACTTTCGTTCTACTCTTTTTTTCATTATAATGAGTATAGAGCTGGAATTTAGCGTAACCATTTACGTGGCTCAGATTAATTGGTATGCTTAGGAAGTATCAGGTAGTATTTAGATGTTATTTTATAGATAAAAGTCTGTTTACAGGAGGAGATCAACGTGACCGATGAAAATATTTGGAAAGCACTAGATGATGATGTTTTGAAAGATAGTATTCGAAAACGACCAGGTATGTACATTGGTGGGATTGGTCCGACTGGCTTAGAAAGTATGCTATTGCAAGTGCTGGATCATTTACTGCAATTAGCAGTCGATCTAAAGCAGGCAGAACTGTCGATTGAATTATCAGAGAAACAATTTATTTTTTCCTTTTTCAGCCAAAAGGGGTTTCTCTTAGATAAAAGCCCAGAAGAACAGTACACACCGCCTTATCTGTTTCTTTCTGTCGTTAATGCCTTATCAGAACAGTTGGGTTTTGGTGTAGAAAAGTTAGGTAAGCGGACCATCCAGATCTATCAGAACGGTCAGCTAAACAAAAAAGCATTGATTCCTTCAGAAGATGAAGGGCAAAGAATCGAATTGGCCTTTACACCTGATGAAACATTATTCGGCAATAAGCCATTATCATACTTTATTTTATTTAACCGTTGTCAGGAATTAGCACTGTTGAACAGCGGTTTGACGATTTCATTGACGGATGGGAAAAAACAGAAAAATTATTTGCACTACGAGCAAGGATTGGTTGATTATATTTTTCAAAAAGATGATAGCATCACACGAAACGGTCAGCCATTGATCATCAACACAGTCAGTGAAGGGGTGACGATTCAAGCTGTTATTTCCAAAAATGGTTCTACTAGCATCAAAGACAGTTTTGTCAATGGACACTTGCCAGCTGATGGTGGGACACATCTTGATGGATTTATTCAAGGAACAGTCGATGCGATCAATCAGTTTTTAGAGGAAACAAACCGACTAAAATATCTAACGACCGATAATTTTTCTGAACGTTTTGATGTTGTTCTGTCGATCAAAGTCAAACGACCAAGGTACACTGGCGCTGTCAAAAAGAAAATCAGAAATCCTGAGCTGTATAAAATCGTGAAAGAAGCTGTGTTTACAGATGTGTCGATCTTTTTAAAACGACATCCAGCTTGGTATTTAAGTTAAGTATAATGTGCTGAAAGGAAAAATAATGAAAATATTTATCGATGGTGATGGTTCACCAGTTAAGGATTGTGCAATTGAAATCGCCCGTACTTACTCAATTGATGTTGTGATTGTGACAAGTATTGATCATTATTCGCTGAAAGAATATCCTGATAATGTTTCTTTTGTTTACGTAGATAAAGGGGCTGACGCGGCTGATTATAAAATTGTTCAATTGATTAAAAACAATGATATTTTAGTGACGCAAGATTACGGATTAGCCTCCCTAGTTCTGCCAAAGGGCGTTCGAGTGTTACATCAATTAGGCTATGAATATACAGGTGAAAATATGGACGGCTTGTTGGAACAGCGTTATTTTAGTGCAAAGGTTCGAAAAAGTGGCGGACGTACAAAAGGGCCAAAAGCCTTTACGCAAGCCGACCGTGACAAATTCAAGGAAAAACTTATCGAGTTAATCGAAGAGAAGCGTTAGCCAAGCTGTGATAAAAAAATAATGGTTGTTCTGCTCGGGTCTGGAAGCTAAAGCTATTACTAAGCGTGCGATCGCAGAATCAATCAGGTACAAAAGTCTGCTTTCAGCGGTACAGATAAATCAATAAAATAAACCTTTCTGCAATAAGGCATCCTTAATTGAATGTCTTATTTTTGTATCTAGTTGAGTCAATAAAAGGAACCAGAAAGCTTGGTAGAACAGCCTTGCTAAAATTTTTTGCTTGATTCATGATTTGTTTCTATTCGGACTAACGCTTTTATGCTAAAATATGGAAGAGCTATTTTGAATATCCTTGTTGAATGCAATAATAAAAATTATTTAGCTATATGGGCTAGTCGAAAAAAAGATGAAAATTGAATGTGACAAAGAGCATCACAGTCAATTTTTCCTATTTTCTTTTCAAGGCTAAATGAGCTCTTTCAGCTTTAAAAATTATCTAGCTTCAAGAGCTAGCCTCTCGGGAAAAAGATAAAAACTGAATGAGACAAAAAACGTCTCAGTCATTTTTTCCTATTTTCCATTCAAGGCTAAATGAGCTCTTTCAGCTTTAAAAATTAGGAGGAAAAGCATTTGAAGATTACATTACTATATGGTGGGAGAAGTGAAGAACACGATGTCTCTATATTATCTGCCTATTCTGTTTTAAATGCGATTTATTATAATTATTATCAAGTCCAGTTGGTCTTTATCAGTAAAGAAGGACAATGGGTTAAAGGTCCACTCTTGTCAGAAAAACCTGAAAGTAAGGACATTCTTAAGCTGACTTGGTCTGACGATGGGGAAATAGATAAATGGGGCGAATTTACTGGTAAAGTGATTCAACCTTGTGACATTCAAGAAGAAGAAGCGATCGTTTTTCCTGTTTTACATGGGCCTAACGGTGAAGATGGTACGATTCAAGGCTTTTTAGAAACGATCGGAATGCCTTATGTGGGAGCTGGCGTGTTGGCAAGTGCCAACGCAATGGACAAGATCATGACAAAATATCTATTACAAACAGCTGGGATTCCTCAAGTACCATTTGTACCCGTCCTAAAAAGTGATTGGAAAGAAAACCCTAAAAAAGTATTTGAGCAATGTGAAGGTTCATTGATTTATCCAGTATTTGTCAAACCTGCTAATATGGGTTCTAGCGTTGGAATCAGCAAAGCTGAAAATCGTGAAGAGCTGCAACATGCTTTAGAAGAAGCCTATCGTTATGATTCTAGAGCGATTGTTGAGCAAGGAATCGAAGCCCGCGAAATCGAAGTAGCAATTTTAGGTAATGAGGACGTCAGAACGACATTGCCGGGCGAGATCGTCAAAGATGTGGAATTTTATGATTATAATTCAAAATATATCGATAACCAAATTACGATGAAAATTCCAGCAGAAGTGCCGGAAGAAGTGCACCAAAAGGCACAGGAATTTGCCAAAAAAGCGTATACTATTTTAGATGGCAGTGGTTTAAGCCGTTGTGATTTCTTTTTGACTAGCAAAAACGAGCTATTTTTAAATGAACTGAATACAATGCCTGGATTTACAGAATTTAGTATGTACCCATTATTGTGGGAGAATATGGGTTTGAAATACAGTGATTTGATCGAAGAATTGATTCAGTTAGCCTTAAATCGCTTCAAACAAAGACAAAGCTTTTACGAAAGATAAGACATTAAAAGGGAGGAAGCAAAACGCAGCAGTTTTGTTTCAGCCCTTTTATGTATCGTTTAATGACAAGAGGTTAGAGCTAACTTAATTTTAAAGGAGAGAAACCAATGAAATTGACTTTTTGGGAAGCAGCTAAAGTGACAAAAGCTACGAATAATTGGAAACAATGGACAGATTTCGAATTGACTGGCATTGAATTTGACAGTCGACTGATTACACGAGGTAATTTGTTTGTTCCGTTAAAAGGTGAGAATGACGGGCATTCATTTATTGAAAGTGCAGTGAGCAAAGGTGCTGGAGCAGCATTTTGGAGTTCGACAAAAACAGCGCCTGACCAATTCCCAATTTTACAAGTGGCGGATAGTTTAAAAGCAATGCAGGATTTAGCTGTATATTATTTGAAAAAAATGACGCCCACAGTGATTGCAATCACAGGAAGCAATGGTAAAACAACAACGAAAGATATGACAGAAGCTGTTTTGGCGCAACAATTCAAAACATATAAAACCCAAGGGAATTACAATAACGACATCGGACTACCGTATACTATTTTACATATGCCTGATGCAACCGAAAAATTGATTTTAGAAATGGGCATGGACCATGCACACGAAATTGATTTTCTATCACAATTAGCTCAACCAGATGTGGCGGCTATCACCATGATCGGTGAAGCACATATTGAAAACCTTGGCTCAAGAGCCGGAATCGCACAAGCAAAAATGGAGATCACTGCTGGACTTGCTGTTAATGGCTTATTGATCATTCCAGCAGACGAACCGTTACTACTGCCTTTAACTAAGGAATTACCGCAAACAATCAGCACATTTGGTTTAGAGCAAGCGGACTGCAAAGCCACGATCATTGAAGCACAAAAAGAGTATACGACCTTTAACATCAGCGGCTCAGATACGTTATTTACGATCCCAGTTCCAGGTAAATACAATGTTGGAAACGCCTTGATTGCAATTAGTATTGGTCAATGGTTTAAGCTTACCGAAGAAAAAATCCAAGCTGGTTTAGCTGATTTTCAACTAACCAAAAATCGGACTGAATGGCTAAAAAATAACTTAGAAATCGAAATTTTAAGTGATGTATATAACGCCAATCCAACAGCAATGAATTTAGTTTTGGATAGTTTCAGTCAAATGCCCACACTAGGACATCGGGTAGCAGTTTTAGGAGACATGCTTGAGTTAGGACCAGATTCAGCTAGAATGCATGCCTCTGTCAGTGAACACTTAAACCCAACTGAAGTCACAGATGTTGTCTTATATGGCGAGCAGATGCAGGCCCTGTATAATGCGCTAACGAAAAAATACCCGGAAAGTCAACTTCATTACTTCAAAAAAGACGAAAAGGAACACTTGATCAATGCATTAAAATCAATTCTTAAACCAAAAGATATGGTTGTTTTAAAAGCAAGTAACGGTATGGGTTTAAATGAAGTCGTGACAAAACTTCTCGAAATGTAGTGAGCTTTCATAAAACTTGCTGAAAATATAAAACTATGCTAAAATTACCTATTGCCGAAAGATCGAAGTAGATAAATCGAAAGTACCTATTGAAGATACTTTTCTATCATATAAAGATTAAAAAAGCTAAACGAACTCGTTTGGCTTTTCTAGTGCCTGTAGCTTCATAAGGTGGATTTTTCGGTAACACTAATGAGAAAATAAACTAAACCTATGTAGAAGGTTTACTGACTCCATAAAACATTTTCAAAATTAGTGAAAGTCAAATCACCTGTAACACCATTTTTAGGAGAATCTATTTCTTCTGCAACAAACACTATTTAGGAGGATATCATTTGAAATTTAAAGAACTAGGCTTAGAACCAGACTTATTGGCAGCAATCGAGCGCTCAGGATTTGAAGAAGCAACACCGATTCAGGAGGAAACAATCCCTCTAGCATTACAAGGAAAAGACGTAATTGGACAAGCACAAACCGGAACTGGTAAAACAGCTGCCTTTGGTCTTCCAATGTTACAAAAAATCGATACATCAAAACGTATGTTGCAAGGAATCGTGATTGCGCCAACTCGTGAGTTAGCGATTCAAACACAAGAAGAATTATACCGTTTAGGCCGCGATAAAAAAATCCGCGTTCAAGCAGTTTATGGCGGAGCAGATATTGGCCGTCAAATCCGTGGACTAAAAGAAAACCCACATGTCGTTGTCGGAACACCTGGACGTTTATTGGATCACATCAATCGTCGCACGCTAAAACTAGATACAATCGAAACGTTAGTTTTAGATGAAGCAGACGAAATGTTAAACATGGGCTTCTTAGAAGATATTGAAAAAATTATCTCTAAAATCCCGTCAACTCGTCAAACATTGCTATTTTCAGCAACAATGCCGCCAGCAATCAAAAATATTGGCGTGAAATTCATGAAAGAACCAGAACACGTGAAGATCAAAGCAAAAGAAATGACAGCTGATTTAATTGATCAATACTATGTACGTTCAAAAGACTTTGAAAAATTCGATGTAATGACGCGCTTATTAGACGTTCAAACACCAGAATTGACAATCGTATTTGGTCGTACAAAACGTCGTGTAGACGAATTAGCTCGTGGTTTAGAAGCTCGTGGATACAAAGCTGAAGGCATTCACGGAGACTTGTCTCAACAAAAACGTATGAGCGTTTTACGTTCATTCAAGAGTGGCAACTTAGATATCTTAGTAGCGACAGACGTTGCAGCTCGTGGGTTAGATATCTCAGGTGTAACACATGTTTATAACTACGATATCCCTCAAGATCCAGAAAGCTATGTTCACCGTATCGGTCGGACTGGTCGTGCTGGAAAAGGCGGAATGTCCGTTACTTTCGTGACACCAAACGAAATGGGCTACTTGCATGTTATCGAAGAATTAACGAAAAAACGTATGACACCATTACGTCCACCAAATGAACAAGAAGCTTTTAAAGGACAACTAGGTGCAGCAATCGAAACGGTTGAAGAAAAAATGGCAGAAAATGGACTAGAAAACTACTTACCTGCTGCGAAAGATCTTTTAGAAAAATATTCTGCTGAAGATTTAGCAGCATTATTACTAAAAACTATTTCTAAAGACCCATCAGATGCTGTCCCAGTAAAAATTACACCAGAACGTCCATTACCATCAAATAAAAAAGGCTTCAATAAAAACAATCGCAGCGGTGGCGGTGGTAATAGCCGTAACCGTAATAAAACTGGCGGTGGCGGTTACCGTGGCAACAAAAATAACAAAGGTACTGGAGCTGGCGGCAGTGGAAACGGCGGCGGCTACAACAAGAGCAAAGACAATCGTTCAGCAAAACGTCATAACGATAAAAAACGTAGCTTTGTTATCAGAGACAACTCAAATTAATAAATTCGTAAAAAGTAGAAATAAGCAGAAGCTCGCTTCGGTTTAACTATTTATTGAATTTTAAGAGGGTAAAACAGAGCTTGCAGGCTTTGCTTTACCCTCTTTTGTTTATTTTGTTTAATCCAGCTTCAAGAGCTAGCCCTTCGGAAAAAAGGTGAAAATGGAACGAGTCCAAAAGCACCACGGTCAATTTTTCCTATTTTTACTTGAGATTGGATGAGCTCTTGCAGCTTTTTATTAATTTTTACATTATTATGTGGAAAAATTGTTAAAATTTGATAGAATAAGAGTAATTTATAAAATAAAGGAGAGGACTTGGAAGAATGATCAAAGGAATTGGTATAGACATGGTAGAACTTTCAAGAATCGAAAAAATTATCAATAACAAGTCTTCTTTTGTACAACGAGTTCTCACCAATGATGAATATGTCCTCTTTCAACAATTACCGCATAAACGTCAAGTTGAGTTTTTAGCAGGGCGTTTTGCCTGTAAAGAAGCATTCTCTAAGGCGTGGGGCACTGGAATCGGAAGTGTGGGATTACAGGATATCGAAATCTTAAAAGAAGATAACGGAGCGCCTAAAGTGACAAAGTCTCCCCATGAAGGAACGGTATTTGTTTCAATTTCACACACGGATACTTTTGCGGTCGCTCAAATCATTTTAGAAGTTGATTAAAAATTTACGGAATAAAGGTTGGAACGAAAGCTATAGTTCAGCGTTCACTGGAATTTTTACGATGTGACAAGTGAACTGCGATAGCTGAAGGATTTCCGTTTCGATCATAAAAGAAAGAAGGATACAATACATATGGCAGTAGGATGGCATCGTCCCACAAAATTAGTGATCGATACACAGGCAATTAAAGACAATGTTTACAGTGAGGTCAAACGAATGCCGCAGGGAACGGAATTATTTGCGGTAGTTAAAGCAAATGGCTATGGGCATGGAGCTATTCAAACGGCTAAGGCAGCCATTAAGGGGGGCGCTACCGGGTTTTGTGTAGCAATCTTAGATGAAGCAATAGAACTACGTGAAGCCGGCATTACAGAGCCAATACTCATTTTGAGTGTTGTGGATGTTTCTTACATAGACTTGCTGCTGAAATACGATCTATCTGTCACAGTGGCGACTCAAGAATGGCTGGAACAAGCAATTGAGCAGTTGAATCATATAGAGAGACAAACACCATTGAAAATACATATAAAAGTCGATACAGGTATGGGACGCATTGGTTTTACGACACCGAGCGCTGTAAAACAAATCGTTGAATTGGTACAATCAACGAAGTCACTCTTTTGGGAAGGGGTATTCACTCATTTTGCGACAGCTGATGAAAAAGATACAAACTATTTTGAAAAACAAGCGCAGCGTTTTAAGGAAGTCTTAGCAGTACTTTTTGAGTTGCCTAAATACGTTCATGTCAGTAATAGTGCAACAGCGCTTTGGCATCCTGATAATGTGGGGAATATGATTCGGTTTGGTATAGCGATGTATGGCTTGAATCCATCGGGGCAAGCGTTACCAGAGGTATATCCCTTGAAACCTGCGCTTAGTTTGGTATCCCAATTGATTCAGGTCAAAGAACTTTCCACAGGGGAAGGAATTGGTTATGGAAATACTTATACGACAACTAAAAATGAATGGGTTGGTACTGTCCCAATAGGGTATGCAGATGGTTGGTTGCGCCACTTACAAGGTTTTTCAGTTTTAGTAAATGGTAAAGAGTGTGAAATTATCGGAAGAATTTGTATGGACCAATGCATGATTCGCTTACCAGAAAAAATGACAGTGGGTACAAAAGTCACTCTGATTGGACACGATCATGGGGCAAATATCACAATGCAGATGGTGGCAGATCAATTAGAGACGATCCATTATGAAGTAGCATGTACGTTTTCTGAACGTATGCCAAGAGAGTATAAATAGAATAGGAGGTTTCAAATGGTCAAAAGGGGTGACATATATTTTGCAGACTTATCCCCTGTTGTAGGATCAGAACAAGGGGGAGTACGTCCAGTACTAGTCATACAAAATAATTTAGGAAATCATTTTAGTCCGACGATTATCGTAGCGGCGATTACAGCAAAAATGGCTAAACCAAAATTACCGACACATATAGGGATCAATTCTGAAGAAACTGGAATCGAGCGTGATTCTGTCATTTTATTAGAGCAGATCCGCACCATTGATAAAATACGATTAAAAGAAAAAGTTTGTCATTTAGGGATAGAAATCAGGGATTCTGTCGACCGGGCTTTAGGAGTTAGCGTGGGAATTCATGAAGCAGAACTAGAAGAAGAAAATCTTGGTACATATCATTGAAAGTATCGGGTATTAATGAAAGAACATAAGACATAGTCGATTTTTGTCAGCAATGCCAAAAAAGATGCCTGAGACAATGAAATTATACGTGTAGTCACATTGTTACTTACTTATATTGTTATTTTTCATTATTTAGTCAACAGACGCTAAAATACTGATATCAAGCACAAAGATAGGAGAAACAACTAAATATAAATGATTTTACTCGATTCAAATAATAAAAAAATGCTAAAATTTATCAAGCGCCCTGCTGTTTTTATTGACTTTTTCATGAGTTTATAAAAAAAAGTTGGCAATAACGCAACGTAATGTTACAATAAACTATGTATAATTGGGTGGAAAGTGGATAACTTTCAAAAAATAGATATATTTAGTGTTTTTTTATTAAGGGATAAAGGAGTTTATATTTGATGACGATTTTCATGTTCGTGTTAGTAGTATTGTTGTTTCTTTTTTTCAGCTATCAGCTGTATGTTCGCTTCCAATTGGAGAGCTTAGATTCTGATAGTCCAAAGATGAAACGTAAGATCAATTTTTATAAGTATCAAGAGAACAACCGATCATTATTATTTTTGATGATTGCAGCAATTATTTTTTGCTTAATATTGTTTGGGGTATTGTACAATCAAGATACTTTGAGAAAAGATAATAAGGATTTAGAATTGAAGATAGAAGAAATCAAGGATGCCAGAGGCGGAGCTTCTGGTGCTGAAATTGAGAGCTACAAAGAAAATGCATTGAAATTGACTGAATTCCCTTGGAAAAAAGTCGTAGAAAGCCGAGATGCTCAAGCATTAGACAACTATGAACTTCAACTTATAAGAGATTGGCAGCCCTTTTTTGGAGAAGCGAATGTAGCGATTATGATCAGTCAAAAAACGGAAACAGTGACAGTTTCAGTTTTTCCAACAGCGTTGACATTTAATGATTTCCAAACAGCTGAAAAAAATATTGAGACCTTTCTCAAAGAGTTACAATCTGTAAAAGAAATCACAATGATCGATTTTAACTTTACATATCGAGATAAAACCAACAAACTTTCTAAAAAATCGATTGTTTATACAAGAGCATCGAATTAGTACTGCTATTTACTTTATGTCTGATTCGGTTGTATTAGGGGCATCAGTAGGTGGAACCGAAACTGCACCAGTAAATGCAGACACAACGGCTGTTATGCCTGAATCAGCTCCAGTAGCTCCGGAAGTAGAACAAACTACAGAGGAAGCAACCGCACAGAGCACTGCTACCGAAACTGAAAGCAAAGCGAATGAACCCCCTAAAGAAGTCTACGTTGTAAAAGATGGCCAGACATTATGGGAGATTGCTCAGGATTCCGGCTTATCAGTCCAAACATTAATGAATAAAAATCAGCTTAGTAGTAGCGTGATTGTTGAAGGACAGGAATTAGTCTTCGATCGTTAGTGAGTATTTATTTAGGTAGTGAGAAGTCACAGAGTGGATTTTAGGTGAGCAAAGCAAAACGCTAAAAGTTTTGTTTTGCTCACTTTTTTCATTAGAAGAGAACGCTGTGTTAAAAAGGATGCGGAAACTAAAGAGGCAAAGAAGATTTTATTGATAATCCGGCACAAGACGCTAGATAGCTTTTCGCCTATTTAGTTGGCTTTTCTTTTATATGGAAAAATACACAGCAGTCTGTTATTCTTAAAGAAGAGCATTAATCGGTATAATGAGGTGTATTATGGATGAAATAAGAGAGCGTTTTGAAACACTAAAACGACAATTAAAAAGGAAATTCAGTACAAACAATAAATCAAAAAATAAACGCAAAAATACGAATAGAAGACGTCCGCCATCAGGAGTTCAAAAGAAACGACCTCAATCAAGAGAACGAATTGAACCCGCTAGAGAAGAGCCAAGAAATAGGCCAAAAACAAAAGAAGAACAGTTCAGAAAAGTACCACCAACTAATAAAAAGAGAAAAAAGAAGAAATTAACGAAAGAAGAGTTTGAGAAAAGAAAAAGAAAAAAAAGAAAAGAAAACATTGTTGAGATCGTTAAATTTATGCTGCCAGTCCTATTATTTGCAGTCTTTGTTTTTTTCTTTATTTTAAATACTTCTCCTCATATGGTCGATGGCGATTCAATGAAACCAACACTTTTAAATGGTGACCGGGTCATTGTCCGTCGTACGAAAGAGCCAAAAAGATATGAGGTCATCACATTTAAGCCACCTGTAAAAAGTGATTTTCAATATGTAAAACGAATTATCGGGATGCCAGGAGATTTAGTTTGGACCGAAGGCAGTGACTTATTTATTAATCATCAAGCGGAAGCTTTACCGAAAGTTTCAGAATTATCTGCTGCAAATGAATTGCCGGATGGAACGATCAAAGTAAATGTATCCGAGGATAGTTTGGCTCAAATGTCACAATTGAAAAAAATTCCTAAAGGACATTATTTTGTGCTAGGGGACAACCGAAATAATTCCAGCGACAGTAGAGCTTTCGGTTTAGTAGATGGTCAGGCGATCGAAGGTGTTGTTTCTTTCAGGTTTGCGCCGTTTAACAATATTGGTTGGATAAAATAAAAACGATAAATTTTTATCGTTTTTTTATTTATTATTATTTATAATAAATAAAAAAACGAGTATAAATAAAATTATTGATATTTTATTGATCTCATTATTACTATTCTCATTAAATTTACTAGACACAAAGAAAACAGAGAACATCAAGAGGAGGTTCTCTGTTATAATTTCAGATAGTAGCACATATCACAAAGGCTATTTATTTTGTATCGATCAGCTGAATAATCAGTTTTTCGACCTCAGTCATATCATAGCTGTTACCAATGTCAGAAAAAATGTAGACTAATTCTTGTTTTTCAGAGATTGTCTCATTGAAGATATTGGAAAGCAAGATATCATAATGACTGTCTTCTTTGAATGCTTCTGCTTTGATCGGATATTTATGACCTAAAACATTCGTTAAATGTTGGATAACTAATTCACCGATAGAAGGATTTAGTGAATGGTAAACACCGATTGCAATTTTTTCTTCATTTAATTCAGCAATATGATTTAGGATGATTGTATAGTGAATCTCAGTAAATTTATTTTTATAACTTCCCTTGTCGCCATCTTGATCAAATTTTTTAGTAGCAATATCCATTAATTCAAAAACTTCATTACCCGAAAATGGATGTCGATGCGCATTGACAATCGATCGTATGGTCCAGCTGTCAAAAGGCAAGATGAAACCATCGAAATAATAGAGTTGTGAATGAAGCTGGAACAACAGATTTTCAATGTAAAGCAATCTAGCCGATGAAGCATAACTCGAGAGATAGCCTTGGTGCTTTAGGTACTTTAAGATAACTTTATTCATATAATTTAAGTAAGAACTTTCTCTACGCTGTTTTTCAGCCAATCTAAAAGCAAAGGAAGAGTTAGGCGAAAAATTATGCATAGAACAAAAAAAGTCATAAAACATATAAGCTTCATAAATAGTATATGGACGGTCGATTTTTTTCATATATGTATGTAAGGCTAAATTGATTTCTTCAAACAAAGGACGATCTGGATAATCATAGTTAGGACTGATGACTGGATTATATTCACTGGTCAGTCGCCGGAAGGATATTTTCATCCATAATTTTATCTGCAACACCTCAGTCGGATCAAAAACTAAATTAAGAGAATCCTTTAAAATATCCACAAAACCAAGATATTGATTGGCAGTTTCTTTTTCCAAGCTTGTTTTATCTTCAAAAAGAAACCAAAAGAAACTAAAGAAAAAATAACGGATCTGTTTTTCTTCTCCAATAAGTTTTCCTCGTTTGATTTGTAAGCGAAACTCTTTTAAAAGGTCATTAAGCTCAGTAATTTTACGATAATAAGTCGCAGAACTGATGGCGTAATTCAACTGGAAATAATCACAAGTCAATTCACCTTTAGTAAATAACTGATTGACCATTTGGAACTTAATTGATTTTTCTAGAAAAAGGACCACAACTTTCTTTAATGGAAAAGTTGGGTGTTTCTTCAAAGAGATATTTTCACCTTGTAAGGTTATTTCTACTTGTTCATTTACATGGTTTTCTTCAAGAAAACTTTGTAAGAAAGACAAATATTCATTTAATGTTGGCAAGCTAATTTGAAATTCACTGACTAGCTCGTTTTTTGTCGCATTGCCTTGATTGTTGTATAAAAATAATAGTATATCATTCATATAATCGAAGGGCTTCTCTAAAAAATCTCGTTTTAGCATAATAGACACCTCACTTTAAGGATACTTGATTCACATGAAAATGGCAATACGCAACTTATAAAAAGAAATTTACTAGTTATTATTATTTAAAAAAAGCGAAATTTTATATATAATGGAATTGAATGTTATTTTTATTTTGTGTTTATGTAATTATAACGATGCTTTAGTTGAGTGAAGGGAGAACGAACCTTAGTGAAAGTAGTCATTATCGGGGCCTCACATGGAGGGCTTCAAGCCGCATTAACATTAAAAAAATTGAATTCTCAAACTGAGGTTGTGCTAATTGAAAAAAGAAGTGAAATCAGCTTCGTTTCAAGCGGGATAGTATTGAGAATGAATCAATTAGTCGATGAATTAGACAAAGTGAGGTATCTTACCTTAGAAGAATTGGCTAGCAAAAACATAGAGGTTTTGCTTAATACAGCAGTTACTACAATCAATCCAGAGCAAAAAACGATTATCTATGAAGATACTTCAAAAAAAACATATGAAGTAAACTATGATAAATTGATCCTTGCAACAGGTTCAAATCAATTTTCAACAAATCTAACATTGCCAAGTAAAGATAAAGTAACGGTTTTTAAAAGTTATCTCAGTTCTGTAGAAGTATTGGAAAAATTGGAAAAAGCCCAAGCTGTTTCGATTATTGGAGGCGGATATATCGGAGTAGAATTGTGCGATGCCTTAAGAGGTCAAGGCAAGGAAATCAACCTGATCGAAAGTGCAGACTCTGTTCTTTTTCGTTATCTAGATAACGAAATTTCCTCACTGATCAAGCAAAAGATTATAGACTCTGGAGTGAAGCTTCATTTAGGCGAAAGTGTAATTGGTTTTTCAGACACAGAGGAAGAGCTATTTACTACAAAAACAACGAATGAAGAAATCAAAAATGATTATGTGATTGTAGCTGTGAACGCTCGACCAGATACCACATTAGTCAAAGATTTTTTAGATTTGAATACCAATGGAACAGTTCGGGTCAATGAATATATGCAGACCAGTGATGCCGATATTTATGCCTTGGGTGATGTTATTTCATATCCTGTGCGCAACAGTTACCGCAAGTCATTTATTCCTTTAGTGAACAATGTGGTCAGGAGTGCAACAGTCGCTGCTATGAATGTATTAGGGCATACGCTAAAATACAATATGACACAAAAAACAACAGCCACTAAAATTTTCAATAACTATGTTGCTAGTACTGGCTTAACTGCAGTAGAAGCAAAATTTGAAGGACTTGAAGTTGAAAGCATCTTTTTAACATTACCATGTCAATTACCTTATCTTGAACTTCAAGAAGAAGTACATATTAAGATGGTTTTTGAAAAAGGAACGCATAAGCTGATCGGCGGTCAATTGATGTCAGAAAAAGATATTACACAATCAATCAACACGTTATCTTTAGCGATTGACAAAGAAACAACCCTAGAAGAATTAGTCACGATGGATTTCTATTTTAATCCAGGGATCAATCAGCCGATGGGAATCATTAGTCGAGCAGCTTATGAATTTTTGATAGGAAAGTATAAAGCATAACTGAAGAGAAACATCGAGCAGTCTTGTTTGGAACCTGATGGATGTTTCAGTGACCTAAAAGTGCACAACAATCTTTTGCTTTAAAGAAAGACGACGTATGTCTAAACGGAGAATGTTTAAATAGAATTAAACGCAGTGAAACGAAGCTTTATTTTTTTATAAATATTCATTTTTTTGGATAAAAAGCAAAATACTACAACTTATTGTTATTTAAGCTTATAATAGAATAAAATTCTAGGAGGCATCGCTGATGAAAGCAGAAGAAAAGAAGTTTTATGACTTTATAATGGATCGAACAAAGTCGGATCATCAAGAAGACATGAAACATTTGCTGGCAGAATTGATGGAAAGAAAATCAACGAATAAACTCGATAAGATGTATCTTATGAGTGTGGTTCCTAGAGCGCTTTCTTATTTAGATCCTGATTCAGTAAATGAAGTAAAAAAAGTAGTATCAGAGTTTTCAGCAAAACTATAAGCAAAAATTCAAGACAAGCTGATTCAATTGGATGAGTTTGTCTTTTTTTAGGTGCTGGAAAGTAGCAAATTAAAATTGAAAAAAATCAGTTATATAGCTAGATAGCGAAACTAAAAGAAAATCTCTACGACAGTTTAAGAGACCTGTCGCAGAAATAGACAAAAAAAGCATTTTTCATTTGTTATTGATAAAAAAATTATGCTAAAGTATATCAGTCATTAAAAAGAGTGGGTGAGCAGGATGAAACATATAAAAAATACATTGAAGTTATTTAAATTAGATTGGCAACGCATTTTTAAAAACCCAATCGCAACATTTTTGATTATTGCACTGATGATTATTCCATCACTTTATGCATGGTTCAATATCAAAGCTTTGTGGGATCCATATGCGAATACAGGAGAGCTGCCGATTGCGGTCTATAGCGATGATCAAGCAGCGACTTTCAAAGACAAAAAAGTTAATATTGGTGAGGAAGTTTTGAAAAATCTCCATGAAAACAAGCAATTGGGGTGGCGGTTTGTCGACTCTAAACAAGAATTAGACAAAGGGGTACGATCTGGTAAATACTATGCCGGTATTTATTTGCCTAAAGATTTCTCTAAAGACTTATTAAGTTTCACGACAGGAGAAATCACCAAGCCTAAAATAGACTATTCAATCAATGAGAAAATCAATGCGATTGCACCAAAGATTGCGGAAAAAGGTGCATCTTCTTTGCAAGCGCAAATCACAGATGAATTTACTAAGACCGCAAGTAGTACATTAGTTGGTGTTTTTAATGACATTGGCTATAATTTAGATTCTAATCTAGTTAGCATTACCAAAGTCAAAGACATGATTCTTTCAACAGATGAGAATATTGACCAAATCGATAAGTATACGCAAGAGGTTGTTGCGCTACATGGTAAAATGCCAGAATTGAAAACGAAATTAGCAAAGGCGAATGAATTTGTTGATTATTTACCTCAAGTTGATGCCTTAGGGGCAAAACTAGTTGATTTAAATGACAAGATGCCGACGATCAAGGAGCAGGCAAAAGTTATTTTAACCTTGCAGGAGAAGATTCCAGAAATCCAAAATGCTGGCAAACAATTAGCGATGATCGATGAAGATTTTGCATCAGTCGAACAAACGATGACCGAGGGAATCGATGAAGCAAAACAAGGCTTAACGATTATTCAGCAAGTTCAAACAGCATTACCAGACATTGAAAAACTTGGGAACCAAGCAGACCAATTAGCGACTGCAACAAGTGAAGGTGCAGCAAAATTACAAGAAGCACTGCCAAGTATTACAAGCAGTATCAAAGTAACGTTGGAGTCTGTTCAAACGATTGGCTCAAATGTATCAGCTATTGCAGGACAAATCGATCAATTGCTAACAGACAACGAGCTGACACCAGAAGAGCGTGTAGCGTTAAAACAACTGTTACAGCAATTTAGCGACAGTCTAGGTAAACAACAAGCTGCTATTGATCAATTAGCTGTGATGTTGACCGATATTCAAAATTCATCAGGTAATCAAGAGCTTCAACCGATCATTGATAACCTAAATAATCTTAGTACCTTGATTAGTGGTTTAAAAGCTCGAGTAGATAGTATTGATGCAGACTCGATCTCAGTCGATCAGCTAAGAGCTGTTTTAGGTGAAATTGAAAGTATGGCCAACAATATTGCGTCAATTGCGGGAAGTATCAATGTTGATGCTGTTGCAACAGACGTGAATGATATTTTGACTAAACTAATCAATACGATAGCAACCGCTCAAGGACTACTTAACCAAGCGAAGCAAATCGATTTTGCTTCGTTACTAAGCTCAACCGAGGCAACAGTGTCTAATGCGATTGGGATCTTAGAAAAATACCAAGCAGAATTACCAGCAATTAAACAAGAAATCCATGATGCTAATGTTTTACTGAACGGTCATATGGAGACGATTGTAAATGGCATTAATAAAGGTGCAGAGCTTTATAATAATGAATTACCTATTATTGATGAAAAACTAGGATTAGCCGCAGATTTTATTAAAAATGATTATCCAGGCATCAAAGAAAATATCACTGGGACCTTAAAAACAGTCAATGAAAAAATGCCGGATTTAGAAGATGCTTTAAACAAAGCAAATGATTTAGTTCAAAATGACTGGCCCAACATTAAAACAGGACTTCATAAAGCGGCTGAAGCGATCCGCAAAGGTGAGAAGGATGTTGATCTTGGTCAAGTGATAAAATTGCTTAAATTAGACGCAAATGCAGAAAGTGACTTCTTTGCTAAGCCAGTTGAAGTTTCTGAAAATAAAATATATCCAATCGCCAACAACGGATCAGCTAGCACACCATTTTATACGGCACTTTGTTTGTGGGTTGGTGCAGTATTATTTTCAAGTGTTGCGACGACTGATTTCCACTTAGATGAAAAAGATCGTGGCAAATACTCTAAACGAGAACAATTTTCTGCAAGAATGTTAACATTCTTAGTCATGGGACTAGCTCAAGGGCTGATTGTTACTTTAGGGAACTATTTCTTATTGGGCGTGGATGTAAGACAACCATTTTATAGTGTCTTATTTGCTTTATTGATCGCCTTTGCTTTTATGATGATGGTCTATGTACTCGTGGCCTTGTTCGGCAATGTCGGAAAAGGTGCTGCGATTATTATCTTAGTATTGTCTATTTCCGGTGGTGGAGGAAACTATCCGATCCAAGTCTCTGGTAAATTCTTCCAATTTATCAATCCATTTTTACCGTTTACACATGCGGTGAATTTACTGCGGGAATCCGCTGGCGGAATCTACTGGCCGAATGCTTGGAAGGCAATCATCATCTTGACCTGTATTTCGATTGTCTTTTGTGTACTGGGGATTCTTTTATATCCTTATATCGAAGAAAAGACGAAGAAATTAGCGAAGGTCTCACATGAGAGTCATATTTTCCATTAAGCAATAATGAGACGAGCGATTTTGAAAGACTGTGAAGAAATGCAACATTTCTTCACAGTCTTTTTGTATAGTGCTGAAGATAAACGGAAGGATTATACTCTTTCTTGGTGCAAAATAAGATCGTTAGTAGTCGTTTTTCAAGGTATCCCTAACAAAAAAACAAATGAACCCAATCAATCAACTTGGGTCTTTCTAAACAATAAAAAGTCACTAAAAAAGGCCTCATTTTACTATACAAATCTATGAAATCATTTTATAGTCTTAAGATATGCTAAAAAACGAGGTAGGGATTATAAATGATAAATTTTTTAATAGATCGTTTTGAAAAAAGACAACAGAAAAAATCAGATATGCGGACAGGATTTGGAATTTTTGCCGGTATCGTCGGCTTAGTATCAAATCTGCTGCTTTTTGTCAGTAAATTATTGATTGGACTGATCTCTGGCAGTGTGTCAATCATGGCAGATGCAATGAATAATTTGTCAGATACAGTATCGTCAGTTTTGACCTTGGTTGGTTTTTATATTTCTGGGAAACCAGCAGATGAAGAGCATCCTTATGGGCACGAGCGTTTTGAGTATATTAGCGGAATGCTGGTTTCATTATTGATTACATTTGTCGGGTTTCAATTTTTTATGACCTCGATTGAGCGAATCAAAGATCCACAAAGTATTAAGGTGACGCCTGTGATCTTGATCGTGTTGTTATTATCCATTTTGATCAAAGTCTGGCAAAGTGTTTTTTACCAGCGTGTAGCTAAAAAGATTGATTCTAATACACTTGTTGCGACAGCAAAGGATAGCTTAAATGATGTGTTTACGACGATTGCTGTTTTAGTATCAGCGACAGTTGAAGGAATGACTGGATTAAAAATCGATGGGATTGTCGGCCTGTTGATTGCGTGTTACATTATTTTTAGCGGTTTGCAGCTGATTCGAGAATTTGTGAATGAGCTGATGGGGTTGCGACCTGATCAAGCTGCGATTGATCAGATGAAGTTATATTTGTCATCTGTTTCAGAGATTATAGGATATCATGATCTGCTGATTCATCAATACGGTCCCAATAAAACTTTTGCTTCTGTGCACATTGAAATTGACGACCGCTGGGATTTAACGCAAGCCCATGAAACAATCGATGGAATTGAAAAGAATTTTAAGGAGAAATTAGGTGTGGATCTTGTTTGCCATATTGATCCTGTGAACTTGCATGATCAAAGACAACAGTTTATCCATCAAGAGCTTAAAAAAATCATCAAGGGAATCAACAGTGAACTAAGAGGACACGATATTCGTCTCGTGGACCATGGTGAGAAGCCTCGTATTTTATTTGATTTGGTTGTCCCCAATCACTTTAAAGCAACCGATCAAGAATTAAAGATTCGCATTCAAGAGCAAGTCTATAGAAACATTGGGGACTACATGGTAGAAATAGTCTTTGACCATAATTATCTTCTTTAAAAATATATATAATGATATAAAAAATATATTATAGAAAAAGTTTCTCAAAAAAATATATAAACTAGCTGTTTTAACTAAAAAAATGAAAAAATACAACTCTCTAACGTGGTAACATAGGTATTGAATGTTAGGGGGAGTTAAAAGGATGGATGAAAACTTACTGCTTGTTTTATATTTTTTGGTGGTGGTTATTGTTGTTTTAACATTAGTTATTGTCAAAGATAAACAATTTTTACGAAGTCTATTGAGTAAAAAAGAGTTACAACAAGAAGAAATTACGGAGTTGATGTTAGAAAAAGTCCGTTTGAAACATATAATAAGAATGCAAGATGAAACAATTGCTCATATGCTGACAACGAATACTCCGGTAGAAATCAATTATTCAAAACAGAGTGTGCCTGAAGAACCAGTCGTACAAGAGTGGGATTTAGATCAGTTTAAGAGTATGAATCAGGAGTATTACCATTTATAACAAAGAATCAGCCAGTAAAACCAAAGTGACTGAAGAAGTGCGTGACTGCTCTTCTTTAGTTACTTTTTTTGTTTTCAAAGCGTAAATCAACCGTTCGCTAATTTTTTCTTGAATGTAGAGTGATAAAACCATATACTAAAACTGAAAAGAGGGATGCTATATGGAGGCTCAAGTGATTGTCCTTGGTTTTGTCGGACTAATTATTTTGATTATCACGGCAATGGAAATCTATAACCGTTTAAAATTAAGAGCAATGGTCAAAAGTAAGTGGGAAACTTTTCCTAGTGCTCGTTTTTTTGATAAAGAAAAGAGTTTAAAAGAAGCGTGGAAACAAGCGAAAGAGTATCGAACATATGATAGTGAGATTGATGATATTACTTGGTATGACCTAGATGGTTTTGCTTTGTTTGAACGAATTAACGCCACCTATTCAAGTGTCGGCTCTGAGGCCTTGTATCAACGACTACGCAATTTTAATTTCTCCGAGAAAAGTCATGAGCGTTTGGAACTATTGATTGAGTACTATAAACAAAATCCTACTATCAGGGAAGAGATCCAATTTCACTTTGCTTGTTTAGGCAAAAAAGACAGCAACCATGTAGAAAGTTATTTGAGCGAAACAAGAAGTCAAAAACTGCCGAATACTAAATTATATCTCGGGTTAGGCATATTGCCAATTGTTGCACTGATTTTGTTAGTAGTGTTTCCAGCGACACTGCCAGTGCTACTGCTGTTAGGCTCGATTTTATTCAATGTTGTCTACTATCTGATAAAAAAGGAAAAGCTGCAGCGTGAATTGGCTTCAATGGGATATTTAGTCCAAACAGTCGCTTGTGCAAAGAAATTAGCGAAAATAAAGACACCCTATCAAGAAGAGTTAACGAATAATCTCAAACCGCTTGCTTCGATGACAAAATTGGGTGTTTCTTTTAGAATGAAGTCGAACAGTGATGCTGAGTTGATGTTCGATTATTTAGCAATGATTTTTATGTTACCGTTTATTTCGTATAATTTTGTTTTGGAAAAGTTAAAAAACTACGAAGATCAAGCCAAAGAAATGTGGCGTTTGCTTGGAGAATTGGAAGTTGCCATTGCTGTGTTGAATTTTAGAACAGTAATGCCTGATACTAGTCAACCCGTTTTTTCTGAAGATATTCAAGTACAAGGAGAAGAAGTCTATCATCCTTTATTAGCGACGCCAGTACCAAATGACGTTAATTGGACCAAAAATACCCTTGTAACAGGTTCTAATGCCTCAGGCAAGTCAACCTATGTCAAGAGTGTAGCAATCAGCTGTATTCTATCTACAACGATTCACACTGCTTTAGCAACCAAGTTTCAATTGCCATTCGGACATATTTTAACTTCGATGGCTGTCGAAGACAATATTTTCGAAGGGGACAGCTATTTTGTTGCTGAAACTAAATCCGTCAAACGAGTGCTGGCTTTGTCGAAACAGGCGTTCCTTGCCTATGTTTTATTGACGAAATACTCAAAGGAACCAATACAATCGAACGAATATCAGCCTCATCCAGTATAGTCAATTGGCTAAAATCTTATCCATCGCTTGCTTTTGTTGCAACGCATGATATCGAGCTGACAGAAATTTTAAAGGCATCATGCTCAAATGTTCATTTTGAAGAACAAGTGACGAAAGAACGTGGTGTGACGTTTGATTATTGTTTGAGGGAAGGGCCTTCTACTACTAGGAATGCAATCCAGCTGTTGCATGTCTTGAATTATCCTGAAAAGGTTGTTGAGCAAGCGAAAAAAGAAGCTGATTATTTTGATGAACATCGTACGTGGCAAACAGTAGAATAATTAAATGTTGGGGCCAAAGCTGTTTTTGCTCGGTCGTTGATACGGATTTCATGTGATCAGGATCTGACTCGAAGAGTTATGTTCCGATCACATCTTTTTTTGTTGGAAGACAGAAGCAGGACGAAATATTTTTTTTGAAAAGCTAATCTTGCTAAAATGAAGAAAAGTTGCGGTCTAAGAATTTCTTTAATGGATAAAGAGGAGGGGGTAAATATTTAAATAGTTTAACAGGTAAATAATTGACAATCGTAAGTTAGAGGCGTAGCATATGTGATTGTTTGCGAAAAAAACATACTTTTTTCTGAAAATAGAACAGAAAAAAATTATAGAAGGGGAGATTAAAAAGTGGACTATTTAAAACGCTTGTTTATCGGAAAACCGTTAAAATCTACTGAAAATGATGAGCATAAACTGAGCCGATTTGCGGCGCTTGCCTTATTGTCATCCGATGCATTGTCTTCAATTGCTTACGGCACAGAACAAATCGTAGTTGTGCTCGTTACGTTATCCGCTGCCGCTATATGGTATTCGTTACCGATTGCTGCTTTTGTTATTATTTTACTTATTTCATTAACCTTATCTTATCGGCAAATCATCCATGCGTATCCTCATGGCGGCGGAGCGTATGTTGTCAGCAGTGAAAATTTAGGGAAGAATGCCGGGTTAGTGGCTGGCGGCTCGTTGTTGGTTGATTATATGCTGACAGTGGCTGTTTCGGTTTCTGCAGGAGCTGAGGCGATTATTTCAGCAGTCCCTGCGTTGTATGGTCATCAGGTAGCCATTTCGATCGTGATTGTTCTGTTGATCATGTTGATGAATCTGCGGGGATTAAGAGAGTCGGCTAGTTTTTTGATGTTTCCTGTGTATAGTTTTATTGCGGTGATTACATTGCTGATCGCGACAGGTTTATTTAAGATCGTTACAGGAGCCGTACCATTACATGCAACAGCAGTACCAGGAACCATTGTGCCAGGCATTACGATTGCCTTGATTTTACGAGCATTTTCTTCTGGTTCGTCTTCGTTGACAGGAGTTGAAGCAATTAGTAATGCAGTTCCTTTTTTCAAAAAGCCTAGAGCAAAAAATGCGGCAGGTACGTTAACTTTGATGGCAGTGATTTTGGGGTTTTTCTTTGTTGGAATCACATTTATCAACTATTGGTATGGGATTGTTCCGCAAACTGAAGTGACTGTGTTGGCTCAAATCGGAAAAGCGGTCTTCGGTCAAAATATTCTTTATTATGTATTGCAGTTTACAACGGCGTTGATTTTAGCTGTTGCTGCAAATACAGGATTTTCAGCTTTTCCAGTGCTCGCATATAACTTAGCAAAAGATAAATTTATGCCGCATATGTATATGGATCGTGGAGATCGATTAGGCTATTCAAATGGGATATTGACCTTGGCAGCAGGTTCTGTTGTATTGTTATTGATCTTTCAAGGATCGACCGAACGATTGATTCCGCTCTATTCAATTGGTGTATTTATTCCATTTGCATTATCTCAGACTGGGATGGTACTTAAATGGCGGAAAGAGACTGAAAAATGGTTGTCAAAATCAGTGGCTAACATTGTTGGAGCTTTCATTTCTTATGCGATCATCGTTATTTTATTCATGTATCGTTTAGGTGATATCTGGCCATTCTTTATTATTATGCCTGTTTTGATTTTTGTTTTTTACAGTATCCACGCACATTACCAAAACGTCGCAGAACAACTGCGTTTGGAAGAAACGGTGAAGCAGCAAGAATTTTATGGTAATACCGTCATTGTTTTAGTAGGAAATGCCACTCAAGCAAATGTGGGAGCCTTAAATTATGCTCGTTCGATCGGTGATTATGTTGTTGCGATGCATGTATCATTAGATGAAAATGTCGAGAAAGAAAAGGAAATCGAAGCTGAATTTAAACAACATTTTCCTGATATTCGTTTTTCTGTCGTTCATTCATCTTATCGTTCGATCACAAATCCAATTCTCCGTTATGTAGATTTGGTAAGTAAAAATTCAGCGAAACGAAATTACACGACAACAGTGTTGATTCCGCAGTTTGTCCCTAATCGGCGCTGGCAAAATATCTTGCATAATCAGACGAGTTTACGGTTACGTCTACGATTATCTTGGCGGGAAAATATTGTGGTTGCGACATATAGTTATCATTTGAAGAAATAGAAAAAAGTAGGTAAGAATTTTTTGAATTCTTACCTACTTTTTCTGTCAGAGCTAGACGGGCTCAATCCGCTTTTTAGTGATCTAGCTGCACAAAACAGCCTTTGAGGAAAATAGATAATCTTGATAGAGAATGAAAAGTGTTCTCTATCAAGATTCCTAATTTTCTCTAAGGCTAAACGTTTTGTTCCGCTTTTCTATGAATGTTTACTAGCCGGATCTAATCGACGTTCGATCATGCCTAATACCCAGTCTGTAATGATGGCCATTAAAGCCGTTGGCAATGCCCCGACAAGGATGATGGCTGTACCGTCTGTTGCATTGGTTCCGCGAATAATGATATCGCCAAGACCACCGGCACCAACGAAAGCACCGATAGCGGTGATTCCAATCGCTACAACTAAAGCATTACGGATACCTGCCATGATCACGGATACGGAAAGCGGCAATTCCACCATGTAAAGGCGTTGCCATTTCGTCATGCCCATTCCTTTACCGACATCTAAAATATTTTTATCTACCTGAATCATTCCAGTATAGGTATTCTTAATGATTGGTAAAAGCGAGTAGAGAAATACTGTTACGATAACAGTATTTACCCCAAGTCCAAGACCAAGCATTAAGATCGAAAGCATGGCAAGGGAAGGAACTGTTTGGATCAAGTTTGCGATACTCACGACCCAGCCAGCCATTTTTCTTCTGCGAGCTATGAAAATGCCAATTGGAATGCCGATGATTGCCGCAAATAATACACCGTAAATGGAAATTAGAAAATGTCGAACAAATTGACTTAACACATAACTGCCGTTTTGCTCAAAATAATAGAAAAACTGCTGCAGTAAATTCATATCTTGTAAATTCTGCATTATTTCCCACCTCCTTCAGATTCGAAGAAATGGTGTTCTTTTAAGAAATTATCAGCAACTGTTTCAGGTTCCATTAAATCGTTGTCTGCTTGATAATTTAGTTTTTGCATGGTTTCTGTTGAAATTTTTCCTGATAGTTTACCAAGGACATCATTCAATTCAGGATGTTTTTTTAAGAGTTCGTCCGTTGCAACTGCACAGGCATCATACGGCGGGAAGAAGTGAAGATCATCTTCTAAAATAACCAGATCATAACTGCCGATTCGGCCATCTGTTGAATACCCTAAAACAACATCCATCTTATTAGCCGCAACAGCATCATAAACTAAACCGATCTGCATCGGGAAGACACGTTTAAAGTCAAAGCCATAAGTTTCAGTAAACCCTTTATAGCCGTCACCTTTACGGTCAATCCAAGAAGTATCCACACCTGCGGTCAATTGATCACCAACTTTTTTTAGATCACTGATGGTTTTTAAATTATATTTTTTAGCAGTTTCTTGTGTGACCATAAAGGCATACGTATTGGCAAATCCGTAAGAGTTAAACCATTTTTGCTGAAATCTTTTCTGAAATTCTGATTGTACAACATCAAAGGCTTTTTTTGGTTCCTTGATCGGTTCTAGATTCAACGTAGTGGTCAAATCAGTCCCAGTATAGCGGGCAGCCGAAATTTGCGCATCACCATTCATCATTGCTTGATGGTTGATTGTGGTCGTTGCTAAGTTGTTGATAATCGTAGTTTTTTCATCAGTATAATGCTCGATCATTCCAGCGACTAAACTTGCTAATATCTGCGCTTCAGAGGTAATTCCTCCGGTAATAGAAATGGTCGAGTCATCAGAGTTAGAAGCTAGTCCAGGCAAAGAACAGCCTGACAATAATAAGATGCTACAAAATGTGATGAGGAACAATTTTAATTTTTGTTTCATGCTTATTCCGCCTCCCTTAATGCTTTAGGCGTTAATTTTTTCTCCAACAGCCCAAGTAATAAGTCTGCTGCTAAAGCCAAAATAGTAACAGGGATCGTTCCAGCAAAAATTAAATCTGGCTGATAATTGTTTAACCCACTAAAGATAAAGTCGCCAAGTCCGCCGGCACCAATATAAGAGGCCAACGTTGCCCAAGCAATAACATAGACTGCTGCTAGTCGAATCCCAGCCATGATCGTTGGCATTGCAATAGGCAATTCTACCATGAAAATCGACTGGACATTAGTCATCCCCATTCCTTTGGCAGCATCTTTATAATCAGGACTAACTTCTTTGATCCCAATATACGTATTTCGTAAAATAGGTAACAATGAGTAGATAAACAATGCGATGATTGCTGGAATTTTTCCAACACCAAAAATTGGAATCATCAACGCAAGTAATGCCAGAGAAGGAACGGTTTGTAACGCACTAGTTAAACCAATGACAATGGCCGCTGTTCGTTTGGTTCTTGTCAATAAAATACCGATCGGGACGGCAAACAAAATCCCTAAAATGAGTGCTACACCAGAGATAAAAATATGTTCTCCGATTTTAGTAACAAGTTCATTTCCTCTTTCTAAAAGAAACTGATTCATTTTCTTACACCTCCGCTTGAGGTTTTGGGGCGTCAGTTGTTTCTGGTTCACTTGAAGCAGGAGTCGCCTCTTCTGTTTCTTCTTCACCCCAGATAACATCGTAAACGATATCTACTAAAGAAGCCCGCGTTAAAATACCAACGACTTTTTGTTGGTCGTCCACAACTGGCACGTATTTTAAACCGCGTTTCAAAATTCGTTGTAAGGTATCACGTAATAAAGAAGATTTTTTTACAAAGAATACTTTTGGATTCATGATATCACTAACACTGGTTGCAGCTTTTCTACGGCGATCCAGCGTTTCGACATCGATAAAGCCTTTTAAGACACCTGTTCCATCAACAACTAGCAATGTATCAACACGTTTTTCTCTCATTAATTTGATTGCTTCAGATAGTGATTTTTCCGGTGTGATCGTAATTGCGTTGTTTAGCATCACTTCACCAACCGTAGTAATATCTGGTTTGGCTTGAATCAAGCGGTCTTCTCCAATCAATTCTTCAACAAACTCATTCACTGGGTGACGTAAAATATTATCGGGTGTATCAAACTGAATGACTTTTCCTTCACTCATGATAGCAATTCGGTTGGCTAATTTTAATGCTTCGTCCATGTCATGTGTAACGAAAACAATCGTTTTCCCTAAACGTTCTTGCAAATCTTTCACTAAATCTTGTAAAGAGTCTCTTGTAATCGGATCAAGCGCTCCGAACGGTTCATCCATCAAAATAATATCTTGATTTGCTGCAAGTGCTCGAACAACACCGATTCGTTGTTGTTGTCCACCGGAAAGCTCATTTGGATAACGATCCAGCATTTCTCTAGGTAATTCAACTAGATCAATCATTTTTTCAGCAATTTTATTCCGTTCGTCTAGATCAACTTTTAATAGCTTTGGTACAAGTACGATATTTTCTCTGATTGTCATGTGCGGCATCAAGCCAATACTTTGAATGACATAACCAATTTTCCGGCGTAATTCGACCGGATTGATTGTTTGAATGTCCTCACCATTGATTAAGATTTTTCCTTTTGATGGATCAGTCATTCGATTGATCATTCGCATAGAGGTTGTTTTACCGCTACCACTGGTTCCGATAAAGCAGACAAATTCACCTTTATCAAAAGACAGATTGATGTCATCTACAGCGATTTTACCGCCTTTGTAAATTTTTGAAACATGTTGAAATTCGATCAACTTTCTCACCCCAAATTCTTTTTTCTGTGTCTCATTTTCTAACTGACGTCAGTGTTTCCTACTAAATGTTTCTACTACTAGTATGCTACAAAACAGCGATTTCGACAAATCAGATGTTTTTTTTGTTTTTTAAGGTCAAAAATAATGAAGGAATAGTGACATTTTAATACTAAATATAATGAAAAAGTCAGAGAAGATTTTTTGAACAACTATTATTCTATTGACAATAGCTGGAAACCTTAGTATATTGTTGATTAGCTTCTACTATTTTATGAATAATAGAGAGTGAAAAGGAGAGCGTAATGGAAAAATTTGGGTTAGGTTACTTGGTATTTAGTTTAAGTTATTTGTTTGTGTTTTATCTTATTTCGAAAAAAAAGGAAGATTATCGGAAATTTGTACTAACTGGTTTTGTGATGATCCAGTTTGTTTACTTAGTATGGCGATTTTTTTATACGATTCCTACTGGAAATGTTACCGAGCTGATTGCAGGAAGTCTATTGTATTTGGCAGAGTTTATGGGATTTATTCAGGCCTTTACTTTGGTTGTCTTGTTTTGGAAACCATATAAACGAACTGAAAAATCATTGGCTGAATTAAAAGAATTACCCACAGTCGATATTTTAATCGCTACATATAATGAAAATATTGAGATCTTAGAAAGAACTGTTGTTGGGTGTTTATCGATTGATTATCCCAAAGAATTACTGAATATTTATCTTTGTGATGATGGGGACCGCTCGATGGTGCGAAAGTTAGCTGAAAAACATCATGTAAAAGTTATTGCCCGTCCGACACATGAGCATGCTAAAGCAGGTAATCTGAACTATGCTTTAACGAAAACGAATGGAGAAATCATCGTAACGCAAGATGCCGATATGGTACCTAAGCGAGAATTTCTGGAACGGACGTTGGGCTATTTTGCAGAAGAAAAGGTAGGGTTTATTCAAACACCTCAGACATTTTTTAATTCAGATATCTTTCAGCATAATCTATATTTAGACAGTGAGATCAATAACGAACAAGACTTTTTTATGCGTAGCTTAGAAGAGGGTAAAGATCAATTCAATGCGGTTCTTTATGTAGGAAGCAATGCATTGTTCAAGCGTAAGGCACTGGATTCGATTGGCGGATTTACAACAGGAGTGATCACAGAGGATATGGCTACAGGATTACTGTTGCAAAACAACGGCTGGCAAGGCGTGTTCGTCAATGAAGCCCTTGCTTCAGGTCTGTCACCAGAAACATTAGCAGATTATGTCAAACAGCGGGATCGCTGGGGACGAGGCAATGTGCAAGTTGCCAAAAAGTATACGTTGAAGAAGTTGAAGAATTTAACGTTTATTCAAAAATGGTTTTATCTGGATGGTGTGATGTATTGGTATTCTGGCATGTATAAATTGATTTATTTACTGTGCCCTTTTCTATATTTGGTTTTTAATATTTCAAGCTTGAAGACTACGCTACCACATCTAGTAGTTTTCTGGTTACCGGCATTTCTATCGGGGAGTTTGATGTATAAGTCCGTTGCTAGAAAAAAATACAATTCATTTATCAGTAATATTTATGAATTAGTTACTGCGCCGCAAGTTTCCTGGGCCGTTTGGAAAGAGACACTATTTAGTCCTAAAAAAAATAAAAAATTTCATGTAACGATCAAAGGAATTCAAGGAGAAAAAGGCTATTTTGACTGGCGCAATTGTAAAGTTCAGATCTTATTATTGGCTGCAAATTGTTTTGCCTTGATTTATTATATCGCGCAATTAGATTTTGCTCATCTGCAGTGGTGGAATGTTTTTTCTATCAATATTTATTGGTTGCTCTACAACATTGTCAGTTTGACGGTTGCAGTGTCTGTGGCGTATGAGCGTCCACGTTTACCAATGATTATACCGGTCGACTATGACGGAAAGCTGGTCAAAGAAGATCAAGTGATCCCTGTTAGAATTAATTATCTAGGTGAACGAAGTGTGACGATCACAGCTGATCCAAAAGATCCGTTCTTAAGTATATTGTTGAATCAAGAAGAGGGTCTTCTTTCTTTTCAAAAAATAAAAAATGTAAAAATGGTTCGTTCGCGTATAATTAATTTAACTGGAACAGTTGAAATTACGTTCAAGACCCAGAAATTTTCACGTAAGAATCACTATCGTTGGTTAGGTTTGATCTATTCAGACCCAAAATATGGTGTGGGTGATATCCATTCCATTAGAGTTAAGTTTTACACGATTTTCAAGTATATCTTCAAAAATAGAAAAGATGCACAAAAAAATCAACAGTTATTGTCATAAAAGGAGCCAATTAGACGTATGAAAAATAAGAGAATAATTATCATGTTAGCTTTTATAGTTGTTGTTTTTACGGGATGCGCGAAGAACGCTGATCCTAAAGATGTTGCTACAGCTTTCATCAATAATGTAATTTACGAGCGAGATAAAGAAGAAGCAGAAAAATATTTTTATCAATTAGATGCGCCAAGTCAAGCAGATTTGATTCAAGATTTCTCTGAGCTGTTCGATCTTTCAAAAGAGCAAGCGAAAGAATTGGTAACAATCTATCAGGAACAATTGGAAAAAGAAACCAGCTTTTCGGTAAAAATGAAAGACAGTCAAGCAAAAAAGCAAGAAGCAGAAGTAACGGTCACTGGATTGGATCAGACTAATTTCGATCAAATAATTGATCAAAAAACCGATGAAGAACTAGTACAATGGTTAAAGAATAAAGGCTATGAGACGATCAAACAGCTAGAGGATATCGATAAAATTTCTGATGAAAAGCAATTAAACGGGATTTTAAAAGAATTAAATGCATTAACAGACAAAGACCTTAATCAAATTCAGTTTGAAGCACTAAAAAAGACATTTAAAGAATTGAAAGCAGCGAAAGAACCGAGAACAATTCATTTTGAATTAGAGCTAGATAAAAAAGAGAAAAAATATTGGATCATTGTAGACGAGGAAAAACGGTTTAATGAATTGCTAGATGCTTTTCAAGGATAACTAGTAGGAAAGAAATATGTTGATTAAGGAGAAGTTAGAATGAAAAAATTTATAGTATTTTGCATAGCTTTTTTAATGATCGGTATTGGGACAACTCAGACAATAACTACCGCAGATGCGGCATTTTCTAAAGATGAAGCAGTTAGAGAACGTTTTGCCTTAAAAAGAGAACGATTAGCTGAGGTCGTATCAAAAAAAATCGCTCATGTTGAAAACTCAATCAAGAAAAAACTAAAAGACCAAGAAATAAAGAAAGCCCAAAAGCAAAAAGAAGAAAACGAACAAAAAGCCGCCGCAAAGAAAACTGAAGCTGAAGCGACAGCAAGTCAGGCTTCCGCTCAAGCGGCCCAAGCCGCTGAGGCAGCTCAAGCAGTCGCAGCAGAGCAAGCGGCAGTTCAACCACCGGTAGAAACACCAGCACCGCAAATACCAGAAAATGAAGCCACTGCTGACGTTGTTTCAGGAGCTTCAGCTAATGGCCAGGAACGAGGTCAAAGAAATCGTGAGTGGGGCGAGCAATTGGGAGATCCTAATTTGACACCAGAAGAGCGTCAAGGTATCATTCAAGAGAAAAAGAATTACAACCGCAATAACCACTAATAAAAGACTAAACAATATTTTGTTGTAAAGCATAAAGCACTTTGGTGCGTGGCTAATTTTGCGCTCGTTTAAAAACAGTTTTTTACGATTACAGTAAAATAGTCTGTTTGATGAGATGAACTTAGCCATAATTGTT